>NZ_JBXEQG010000011.1:0-102017 GCF_056858395.1 Litorisediminivivens sp. KMU-197
AAAGTGAAGCCCGGCAGAGTATCCCTCTGCCGGGCTTTTTCCATGTCTCGCCTCCGGGGATCGTCCAAGTGCCGGGCTGGCCATGAGGCCCCGGCTCAAGGCCGGCGCGACGAAGCTCCATAGCCGGAGCAGCGCCTACCCCAGCACCTGCGCCACGGCCTTGGCGGTCTTGCCGGCCACCTCGTCCGCTTCATCGCGGGTCAGGCAGAACGGCGGCGCGAAGCCGAGGATATCGCCCTGTGGCATGGCCCGCGCGATCACCCCCTGCCCGAGCAGCGCCGCCGCGACCTGCGGACCGACCTTGTCCGAGGCGTCGAAGAAGGTACGGGCCTCGCGGTCCCTGACGAATTCCACCGCGCAGAGCATGCCCTCGCCGCGCACCTCGCCGATATGCGCGTGTGCGCCCAGCGCCTCGCCCATGACCTTGTTGAAATAAGCCCCGGTCTCGCCCGCGTTGGTCACCAGATCCAGCTCGTCGATCAGCTTGAGGTTGGCCACCCCCGCCGCCGCCCCGATGGGATGCGCCGAATAGGTCCAGCCGTGGCCGATGGGGCCGTTCTCGTCGGTGCCCTGCTCCAGCACCTTCCACATCTTGTCCGACACGATGGAGCCCGACAGCGGCGCATAAGCCGAGGTCAGCCCCTTGGCGATGGTGATCAGGTCAGGCTTCAGCCCGTAGTGTTCCGACCCGAACATGGTGCCCAGACGCCCGAAGCCGGTGACCACCTCGTCGGCCACCAGCAGGATGTCATGCTTTTGCAGCACCTCCTGAATCGCCGCCCAGTAACCCGCCGGCGGCGGCACGATGCCCCCGGTGCCCAGCACCGGCTCACCGATGAAGGCGGCGATGGTGTCCGCGCCCTCGCGTGCGATCAACGCCTCCAGTTCCGACACGCAATGCGCCACGAACTGCTCTTCGCTCTGGCCCTGATCCGCGCGGCGGAAGTAATACGGCGCCTCGGTGTGGACCACCTGCGCCAGCGGCAGGTCGAACTTCTTGTGGAACAGCTCCAGCCCGGTCAGCGACCCGGTCACCAGCCCCGAGCCGTGATAGCCCCGCCAGCGCGAGATGATCTTCTTTTTCTCGGGCCGGCCGAGGATGTTGTTGTAATACCAGATCAGCTTGACGTTGGTCTCGTTGGCATCCGACCCGGACAGGCCGAAATAGACCTTCGACATGTGCGCGGGTGCACGGTCGAGGATCATCTTGGCCAGCGTGATCGAGACCTCGGTGCCATGCCCGACGTAGGCATGGTAATAGGCCAGTTCGCGCGCCTGTTCGGCAATCGCCTCGGCGATCTCCTGCCGGCCGTAGCCCACGTTGACGCAGTAGAGACCGGCGAAGGCATCCAGAAGCTTGGTCCCGTCACGATCCTCGATGTGGCAGCCGCTGCCGGTCTTGATGACGCGGTGCGCCGCGTCGCCGCGGGCGAACTCGGCCAGGTGGGTCGAGGGGTGGAAGAAGTTCTCCCGGTCCCATTGCTCCAGCATGTCGTTTCTCAGCATCTCGTCCAGTCCTTTCCTTCAGGGCCCGAAGCGCGTCCCGCTCCTTCATCTTGCCCGACAAACTCCCGCCGGAGGCTCCCGCAGTCTTGCACCACGGTGCCGCCGGCGCTTTCGCGCAACCCGGGCCTCAGGCCCAGTCGCGGCAGACGTATTTGATCTCGGTGAAGGCTTCCATCCCCTGCCGCGCCCCTTCGCGCCCCAGCCCGGACTGCTTCATGCCGCCAAAGGGAATGGGCGCACCGGTGACCTTGGTGCGGTTGACCGCGACCATGCCGAATTGCATCGCCCGGCTGACCCGGTAGATGCGGCGCGGGTCCAGCGAATGGACATAGGCCACCAGCCCGAATTCGGTGTCGTTGGCGCGGGCCACGACTTCGTCCTCGTCATCGAACGGCAGGATCGCCGCGACCGGGCCGAAGGTCTCTTCGCGCAGGATCGCCGCATCCACGGGCACGTCGGCCAGAACCGTGGGTTCATAGAACAGCGGTCCCAGTGTGTGGCGCTTGCCGCCGGTCAGCACCCTGGCGCCCTTGGCGACGGCGTCGGAGACATGCGCCTCCTGCTTGGCAATTGCCTTCTCGTTCATCAGCGGGCCGATATCGGGGTCCGCCATGCCGCGCCCGACGGTCAGGGCTTCGGTCGCGGCGGTAAATTTCGTGCAGAAAGCGTCATAGACCGCGCGTTCCACGAAGATCCGGTTGGCGCCGAGACAGTCCTGCCCGGAGGTGGCGAACTTGGCCTTGATGGTTTCTGCGACGGCCTGATCGAGATCGGCGTCGTCGAACACGATCACCGGCGCGTGACCGCCCAGTTCTAGCACCAGTTTCTTCACCGTGGCGGACGACTGGCGATAGAGCAGCCGCCCGACCTCGGTCGAGCCGGTGAAGGAAAGCACCCGGACGCGTGGGTCTTCGGTCCAGGGCGCCACGATGGTGGCTGCGTCGCCCGTCACCACGTTGAACACGCCCGGTGGGAAGCCCGCGCGCTCGGCCAGTTCCGCCAGCGCCAGCGCCGAGAATGGTGTCTCGGCCGAGGGGTGCGCCACCACGGTGCAGCCGGCGGCGAGCGCGGCGGCGGCCTTGCGGGTGAGCATGGCCGAGGGGAAGTTCCACGGAGTGATCAGGGCAGCTACGCCGACCGGCTCGCGCCAGAGCTCGACCTCGGCGTCGGGCAAATGGCTGGTGACGCCCTCGATGTTGGGACGGCGGGTCTCCTCGGCGTAGAACTCCACGAACGACGCCGCATATTCGATCTCGCCCCGTGCCTCTGAGATGGGCTTGCCCTGTTCGAGGACCATGAGACGGGCCAGATCCTCGCGGTGTTCGAGCATCAGCTCGTACCAGCGGCGCAGCAGGCGCGCCTTGTCCTGCGGCAGGGTCAGGGACCATGTGGAGAAGGCCTCTTGCGCGGCGTCGACGGCAGAACGGGACTGGCTGGCGGAGAGGCTGGCGACCGCGCCGACGGTCTGGCCGCTGGCGGGGTCGGTGACGTCGATCATGGCGCCTTGGTCGCCCGAGACCCATTTGCCGTTCACATAGGCAAAGCTGCGGATCAGCCGGACGTCTTCGAGATCGGCGGTGATGCGGACGGGGTGATGGGACATGGCGGCCTCCTGCTGGTTCGCGGTCAGGATGGCAGCGACAGGCAGGCGGATCGGCCTTGTTTGTGCGGTGTGGGGAGAGGAAGTCTCCTTATTTGAGGACTTGGCGAGAAGGATCGTCTGGTATCGCAGTTTGGCAGCGTTTGGGTGCTACGGACCTGAAGCGGACGTCCGGGGTGCACACCAAGTGCGTTAACAGCGGCCGCAGGCCGCCGCGCATCGCCGGGCCGCCCTCCGGCACGGCGATATGGCTGCCCGACGCATAACGGATTGAGGGTCCAAGGATGCTGCCGGCATAAGTGGCATTCACAAGCGTCGGCTCGCCGCACCTAGGCCCGGCGATGCGCGGCTTTGCGTCCAGCGGCAACCCCAAGGTCCGCTCTAAGCCAAGCCACCCGTGGGTCTCCACTTTTCGCTTCTGGCTAGCGATGAGTCAGCGGCACCACAGTCTCGCCGGGCTCGGGGGCCAGTTCCTCGAAATCGAAGTTGTCCAGCCGCCGCGCCCGCCGCCCGGCCTTGTCGGCGCTGATCTTGATGTCCGAGATGTCCTTGGCCGCTTGCCCGAAGTGCCGGTCGAGGTTTTCCACCCGCGTGCCGAGCCGTTCCACATCGGCGAACAGCAGCCCCAGTTCGCGGCGGATGGCGCCGGCCTGTTCGCGCATCCGGGCGTCCTTGAGAATTGCGCGCATGGTGTTGAGCGTCGCCATGCAGGTGGTCGGCGAAACGATCCAGACGCGCCGGTCGAAACCCTCGCGCACCACCTCGGGAAAGTTGGCGTGAAGCTCGGCATAAACCGCCTCGGAGGGCAGGAACATCAGCGCGCCCTCTGCCGTCTCGCCGTCGAGGATGTAGCGCTCGGCGATGTCCTTGATATGCTTGCGCAGCGACTGGCGCAGCGCTTGCGCGGCGCGCTGGATACGCTCGGGGCTGTCGGCGCGGCGGAGCGACTCGTAGGCTTCGAGCGGGAACTTGGAATCCACCGCGATCGGCCCCGGCGGGTTGGGCAGGTGGATCAGGCAATCGACACGGCGGCCGTTCGACAGCGTGGCCTGAAGTGTGTAGCTGTCCGACGGTAGCGCCTTGGTGACGATGTCGTTGAGCTGGATCTCGCCAAAGGCACCGCGGGTCTGCTTGTTCGACAGGATGTCCTGAAGCGACAGCACGTCGCCGGACAGCCTTGTGATATTGTCCTGCGCCTTGTCGATGGCGGTCAGCCGCTCCTGCAGTTCGCCAAGGCTGTGGGCGGTGCGCCGGGCCGAGCCGTGCAGGTTCTCCTGCATCTGTTGCTGGACCTGCGCGAGGCGCTCCTCCATCAAGTGCAGCATCTTGATCTGGCTCTGCGCCTGCGCCTCGCTGACATGGTGCAGACCGCCCGAGAGCCGCTCCTGCCCGTCGCCCAGCGCCTGAACGCGCTGGCTGAGGGCGCCGATCTGCAGCGCCAGAGGTTCGGCCAGCCGGGCCGAGCGGCCGGCGGCGCGAGCCGTCGCGATGAGCAGCCAGAGGACCATCACCAGCAAGAGGCACCCGCCGAGCATGGCGAGGGCTTGCGGATCGGTGAGGTCCAGGGTGGTCTTGCCCAGCTGGATCATGTGCGTCCGAAGAGACGTTCGATATCGCTCAGCTTCAGTTCCACGTAGGTCGGGCGACCATGATTGCACTGACCGGAATGCGGCGTCGCCTCCATCTCGCGCAGCAGCGCGTTCATCTCGTCTGCCTGCATCCGGCGGCCCGAGCGGATCGAGCCGTGACAGGCGACGCGGGACAGGATGGCGTCGATGCGGTCCTTGAGCCGGGCGCTCTGGCCCATGTCGTGCAACTCGTCGAGGATGTCGCGCAGCAGCGCCTCGGCGTTGACCGCGCCGAGGATGGCGGGGGTCTCGCGGACCGCCACGGCACCGCCGCCGAAAGCTTCGATGGTCAGGCCGAGGGCGTGCAGCTCGCTGGCATGCTCCATCAGCAGGGCGCGGTCGGTGTCGGACAGATCGACCACTTCGGGGATCAGCAGCGCCTGAGCCGCGATGCCGTTCTCCGCCGCCTGCCGCTTGAGCTTTTCGTAGACCAGCCGTTCGTGCGCGGCGTGCTGGTCGACCAGCACGATGCCGGTCTCGGTCTGGGCGATAATGTAGTTTTCATGAACCTGCGCCCGTGCGGCACCGAGGGGACGGTGGACGGGCTGATCCTCGGGCTGCGACGTGTCCGGTTCGGTGGTGGGTTCGACGCGGGCGCTGTAGGCCTCGGTCATCTCGGCAAACCCCGGCGCCTGCGCGGCATAGGCGGCGGCGCGGGCCTGCGGGCCGGGACGGTCCATCTGGTAGACGCGGGGCTGGGTCTGTTCCGGTTGCATCGCGCCGAGGGTGGCCCCGGCGACAGTGGTCGAGGCGCGGTGCCCGGCCCCGGCCAGCGCGTGACGCAAGCCCGAGACGATCAGGCCACGGGCGAGGCCGGGGTCGCGGAAGCGGACTTCGGACTTCGCCGGGTGGACGTTGACGTCGACAAGATGCGGATCGCAGTCGAGAAACAGCGCCACGGCAGGGTGCCGGTCGCGAGACAGGAAATCGGCATAGGCCCCGCGCAGCGCACCGTAGAACAGCTTGTCGCGGACCGGACGGCCGTTGACGAACATGTATTGCGCCACGGCGGAGCCGCGCGAATAGGTGGGCAGCGCCGCGAAGCCGGTCAGGTGCAGCCCCTCGCGTTCGGCATCGAGCGGCACCGCGTTGTCCGCGAACTCGCGGCCGAGGATTTGCGAAAGGCGGCCGTTCAGTGCATCGAACAGCTCGCCCGATTGCGGCTCGGCGCGGAAGCTGGTGCGCTCGCTGTCGCCGGTGACGTCGCGCAGGGTGAAGCCGACGAAGGGCTCGGCCATGGCGAGGCGTTTGACGACATCGGAAATCGCCTGCATCTCGGCCCGGTCCGAGCGCAGGAACTTGAGCCGTGCCGGGGTGGCGAAGAACAGGTCGCGCAATTCGACGGTGGTGCCACGGTTGCAGGCGGCGGGTTTGACGGGGGCATGATCGCCGCCCTCGACATGGATGGTGGCGGCCTCGGCGTTGGTTGCGCGCGAGGTGATCGTCAGGCGGCCGACCGCGCCGAGGCTGGGCAGCGCCTCGCCCCGGAAACCGAAGGAATGGATGTTCAGCAGGTCGGAGCCGTCGATCTTGGAGGTGGCGTGACGCGACAGCGCCAAAGGCAGTTGCGCGGCGGACATGCCGCAGCCGTTGTCGCGCACCCGGATCAGGGATTTGCCGCCGGCGGCGACGTCGATCTCGATCCGCGTGGCACCGGCGTCGAGGGCGTTTTCGACCAGTTCCTTGACCGCCGACGCTGGCCGTTCGACCACCTCTCCCGCTGCAATGCGGTTGACGGCGGACTCATCGAGTTGCCGGATCTCGGGCGCCTCGCGGTCGCGGATATTGGGGTGATCGTCCTTCATGACGCAAAACCTAGCATGGGGGTGTTTGATTCTGCGAGGGGGAAAGAATGGGATCAGGGCTTGGCTTTTCGGATGGCCGAGCGGGGTTCGCCTGCGCCTGTCCTATTGAGGCGCAACCCCAGCCCGGAAGGTGCGCATGCGCTCTGCCCGACCTCGGGAGGGCCTTTCAGTTTCGTAGGGCTTCTGTTGCCTGGCCGCTCCGACCGCACCGACCAAGACCTCTGTGGAAGTCTGCCCTCCCGGGGGGGAGGTCGGGCAGGGCGCATGCGCGCCGGGTGTGCGGTCAGGCGATGAAGCGCGTCTGTTCTGATCTCGTGACAGGCAGTCCGCAGACGCGGAAGGCCCGGACGTGACAGCCCGGGCCTCCTTGGTTCGTTTCAGGTCAGGATCACCCCTTGGAAAACTCCGGGTAGGCCTCCATGCCAAGCTCGGCCATGTCGAGACCGTTGATCTCTTCTTCTTCGCCGACGCGGATGCCGGTCACGGCCTTGAGGATGAACCAGATCGCGCCCGAGACCACGAAGACGAAGATGCCGACGACGAGGATCGCGTAGAGCTGGGTGCCGAGCGAGGCGTCACCGTTTGTGAAGACCACCGCGATGGTGCCCCAGATGCCGGCAAGGAGATGCACCGGGATGGCGCCGACCACGTCGTCGATCTTCAGCTTGTCGAGGAAAGGCACCGCGAAGACGACGATCACGCCGCCGACCATGCCGATCAGCGTGGCGACACCCAGCGTCGGCGTCAGCGGCTCTGCGGTGATCGACACCAGACCGGCCAGCGCACCATTGAGGATCATCGTGAGGTCCGGCTTCTTGTACATCAGCTGCGTCAGGATCAGCGCGGCGACGGCGCCACCGGCTGCGGCGGCATTGGTGTTGGCGAAGATGCGGCTGATGTCGGCGACGTCACCCACGGTGCCCATCGCCAGCTGCGAGCCGCCGTTGAAGCCGAACCAACCCAGCCACAGGATGAAGGTGCCGAGGGTGGCCAGCGCAAGGTTGTGACCCGGGATCGGCACGGTGCGGCCATCCTTGGTGTACTTGCCGATGCGCGGCCCGAGGATCAGCGCGCCCGCCAGAGCGGCCCAGCCGCCGACCGAGTGCACCACGGTGGACCCCGCGAAATCGAGGAAACCCATCTCGTCGAGGAAGCCGCCGCCCCATTTCCACGAAGCCTGCAGCGGATAGATGACCGAGGTCAGGATCACGGTGAAGATCAGGAAGGGCCAGAGCCGGATACGCTCGGCCAGCGCGCCCGACACGATCGAGGCAGTGGCGGCGCAGAACATCAGCTGGAAGAAGAAGTCCGACCCGGTCGAGGCATAGCTGTAATCGTCGGCCGCATCGGCGGTCACGCCCACGGCCTCGAGCACGCCCGGCCCCCAGACGCCCGACAGCACGCCGTCGACCATCCATGTGCCCAGCGGATACATCAGGTTGTAGCCGATCAGGTAGTAGAAGATCGCGGCGAAGGAAAACAGCGCCACGTTCTTGGTCAGCTGCATGGTGACGTTCTTCGAGCGCACCAACCCGGCCTCGAGCATGGCGAACCCGGCCGCCATCCAGAACACCAGAAAGCCGCCGATCAGGAACAGCAGCGAGTTAAAGATGAAGACGCTGTCGGTCGATGCGTTGACGCCCGCGACGGGGCCTTCGTCCTGCGCCAGCCCGAGGCTCGGCAGCGCGATCAGCGCAGCTGCAAGGCCAAGTTTGGTAAGTGTTTTCATTGGTCTGTCCCCTTGTCCGGTCGCGTCACAGCGCGTCGTCGTTGGTTTCGCCGGTGCGCACCCGCACGGCCTGTGCCACGTCGAGCACGAAAATCTTGCCGTCGCCGATCTTGCCGGTCTGGGCGGTGGTGGTGATGGTGTCGACGACCTGGTCGGCCATGGCCGCGCTGACCACGATCTCGAGCTTGATCTTCGGCACGAAGTTCACGGCGTATTCGGCGCCGCGGTAAATCTCGGTGTGGCCGGACTGCGAGCCGAAGCCCTTGATCTCGGTCACCATCATGCCGCGGACACCGATGCCGGTCAGCGCCTCGCGCACCTCTTCAAGCTTGAACGGCTTGATCGTCGCTATGATGAGCTTCACTGTCTTCCCTTTCGGTAGGCGCACCCCCGAGGCGCGCTGATTTCGCACCCGCAGAAAAACGCCGGGAAGGGCCGTGCGTGAAGATTTCGCCGCGGAAACCACCGGGCAAAGCCGAGCATTCGCCTAATTTTTGGGCGAAATACGGTCCCTGCCTAATAATCAGTCATCAAATAAACCGGAGCGCCAACCGGTCGCACTCTACATTTCCTGTCGAAAGGGCTAGGTATGGCAAAAGTCAAACGCCCGAGCAGGTTCGTGACATGAGTGATTCCAAAGGTCGGAAATCCCGCCTTGTGGCCGATAAGCGGTACTCCAGCAAAACCGGCGCGCAGCCGCCAAAGAAGGCTCCGCCCCGCCGAAGGAAGAAGCCTGCCGCGCGCAAGCCCGGCGGTCCGCTCGGCTATCTAGCGGCTTTGGTGCGCTGGGTGTTGCGGCTGATCTGGCGGACCGGGCTGACGGTGGCGGCGGTGATCGCGCTGTTGGTCGGCGCGGGGGTCGCCTATTACTACACCACCCTGCCCCCGGTGCAGGAAATGCTTGACGGGCGCGCGCGCGGATCGGTCACCATGCTGGACACCGGCGGTGAGGTCTTCGCTTGGCGCGGCGAGCAGTTCGGCGGCGCGATCGACGCGGCCACGGTCTCGCCCCATCTGCGCAACGCGGTGGTGGCCACCGAAGACCGGCGCTTCGACAGCCATTTCGGCATCTCGCCGCGCGGCGTGGCCAGCGCCATCAAGATCAACCTCAGCGAGGGCCGCGGTCCGCTTTCGGGCCACGGCGGCTCGACCATCACGCAGCAGACCGCCAAGCTGCTGTGCCTCGGCCAGCCCTACGACGAAGACATCTGGAAGACCGAACGCGCCTATGAATCCGAATGCCGCGAGGGATCGCTTTGGCGCAAGATCAAGGAGGCCACCTATGCGCTGGCCCTTGAGGTCAAATATTCCAAGGACGAAATCCTGACGATCTACCTCAATCGTGCCTTTTTGGGTGAAGGAGCGCGTGGCTTCGAAGCGGCCAGCCAGCGCTATTTCGGAAAGTCCGCGAACGAAGTGGAACCGGCAGAAGCGGCGATGCTGGCAGGGCTGCTGGTGGCGCCTACGCGCTATGCGCCGACCAACAACCTGGAACGGTCGCAGCGGCGCGCGGCCACGGTGATCCGGCTGATGCGCGAACAAGGCTACCTGACCGACCGAGAAGCTGACTTTGCCCAGGCCAACCCGGCGGTGCTGTCCGAGGCCGCGGAGGCCGAGGCCGGCGGCTATTTCGCCGATTGGGTCATGGCCTCGGGACCGGAGTTCTTTACCCGCAACACCACCGAAGACGTGATCATTTCCACCACGCTGGACCAGCGCATCCAGAAGGCCGCGGAAGATGCGTTGAAGGTGATCTTCGAGGAAAAGGTCAAGGACACCTCGAAGGCGCAGGCGGCGATCGTGGTGATGTCGGCCGACGGCGCGGTGCGCGCCATGGTGGGCGGGCGCAAGACGAAGGTTTCAGGTGTGTTCAACCGCGCGACGCAGGCGCAACGCCAGACGGGGTCGTCGTTCAAACCCTTCGTCTACGCCACGGCGATGGAGATGGGCTATTCGCCGCTCGACGCGGTCCGGGACGAGCCCTTCTGCATGAACATCCCCGGGTCGGGCGAATGGTGTCCGAAGAATTACACCAACGACTTCAAGGGCACGGTGACGCTGACCGACGCGCTGAAGCATTCGCTGAACATCCCGGCGGTGAAGATCTCCGAAGCGCTGGGCCGCGACCTGGTGCAGAAGGTGGCCTATGACTTTGGGATCGACAGCGCGCTGGCCGATACGCCGGCGATGGCGCTCGGCGCGTCGGAATCCACGCTGATCGAGATGGTCGGCGCCTATGCCGGCATCCTCAACGGCGGCTCCTCGGTCACGCCCTACGGGCTGGTCGACCTCAAGCTTCTGGGCGACGACGCCCCGATGATGGACGCCACCGGGGGCATCGGCGAACGGGTGATCCAGGAACAGGCGGCCGGTCAGCTGATCTACATGATGGAGAAGGTGGTCTCGGAAGGCTCGGGCCGCCGCGCCGCCCTGCCCGACCGGCAGGCCGCCGGCAAGACCGGCACCACCCAGGCGGCGCGCGATGCCTGGTTCATCGGCTTCACCGCCGATTACGTGGCCGGGGTCTGGATGGGCTATGACGACAACACGCCGCTGACCGGCGTCACCGGCGGTGGCCTGCCAGCCGAGATCTGGCGCGAGGCGATGATCCGCATCCACGAAGGTCTGCCGGTCCGCGACCTGCCGATGGTGGCACCCGTCCGCCCCGAGCCGGAGCCCGCGCCGCAGGTCAGCCAGCAGCAACCCCGCCAGAAGCAGCGACAGGGCCAGAAGGTCGGCCCGGTGGTGGAAACCCTGGTGGAACAGGTCCTGCGCGACCTCTTCGGCGGACGCTGAGCCCGCGCGCAAGGCCGCCACAGCCTGCGCTTCTTCTGGCCGGAAATATCCGGCCTTATGTATCAAACGCATCAAGCCGGTAGCGAGCGGGGTTAAGAAATGACTCCACTTGGTAAGTGTATCCGCGCAGCATTAATTTATGGCGCGAATCTTGCGATATCTTTCAAGTTTTTTTGTCTTGCTCGTGCTCACAGCAATTTTCGAGCCGGCGGTCATTGCAGTGTTCGAGAGATGGGGGTGGCACGACAACCCTGAACGCATTGCGGGCGCCGTCGTGAATTGGCTGGCGCGCATCGTTGGTGAAGCAGCGTTCCCATGGGTCGCTGCCGCCGTATTGGGGGTTGGTGTCGGCGTCTGGTTGCACTATTTGGCACTAGCAAAAGATCGACGCACCCCCACGAAAGCAGAAATTTTCCATTCGCTGGACCGACGACTTGCATTGGTGGCGAGAAAATTGACGACATTGGTTAGTGAATGGAGTTATGCGCCGCGCCACCAAATTGGACAGTGGCCCGCTGATACCGCGGGCGCATACGCGGCGTTAGAGGCAGACCTATCAAAATTGGGTGTCTTTGTCCCTAGCTTGAGTGACGTAACCATACGACAGGATATCGAGTTGCGCGTCGCGGCGGCAAAGGGGATATGCGACTTTCTGTTTCAGCACAGCGTCAACGGCCAACTTAAAGAGGCTAAGGCAGCATCAATATTACTGACCTCAGAATTTTATGAAAAGTTCCCTATCACCGATGGCAACCAAGCACTGAAGAAAGAAGGCCGCTGAGAACCCGCCCCTGCTGATCTTGTTGTTCAGGTTTCGCTCGTTCTCCTGAACGCCGATTTCGGCCAGTTTTTCCGCCAACTGTGCGTAGGTTATCCCCCTGCGCTTCAGCTCACCCTTCAACAGGTTCTTTGCCTTGGTCTCGTACTCTTGCGTTACCGGATCATCCTTTCGTGCGCCCATGGCAAACCTCATATATGGACGCACCCTGCCGTTTGTCGGCACAAGCGAAGCCGAAGGCGTGGCGCTGGCAAACGAGAACGTTGACCGCATGGCAACCATGTCGGCAGACGAAGCCTCGCATTGGGTCTTGCTGCTCGCCGGTTGGGCGGTGGATCGCGTCAACCACTCCGAGGTCTACAGCGACCACGGCAAGCACACCAACATGGTGGAAAGCTACTTCTCCCGCCTGCGCCGCATGGTGGTTGGTCAGCACCACCACGTTTCGCCGCAGTACCTCTACTAGTACGCCAACCACGCCGCATGGCTGGAAGATAACCGACGCACCGACAACGGCACGCTGGCGCAGATCATGGTGTCGAACTCAATGGCCGCGCCGGTCAGCCGCCAGTGGACGGGGTATTGGCAGCGTGCTGTTTAATGTTTCAACTCCAGAGGTTGAAGCCAGACCGCATCAGTGGCTAGATAATTCACATGGGCGGGATATGCAGCTCTGATCTTGGTGCGTTTGATACATAAGGCCGGAAATATCCCGGGGGGTCTGGGGGGCAGCGCCCCCCCAACCTGTCGGCACGCGCAGGCGTGACGAAATCGCTTTGGTTACACCGACTTCTTCAGCGTCTCGGCCAGATCGGTCTTTTCCCAGCTGAAGCCGCCATCCGCCTCCGGTTCGCGCCCAAAGTGCCCGTAGGCCGCGGTGCGCTGGTAGATCGGCTTGCAGAGATCCAGGTGCTCGCGGATGCCGCGCGGGGTCAGGTCCATGCTCTTCGATACCGCCTTCTCGATCTCGGCTTCCGAGACCTCGCCGGTGCCATGGGTGTCGACGTAGATCGACAGCGGCTTGGCGACGCCGATGGCGTAGGACAGCTGCAGCGTGCAGCGCTCGGCCATGCCTGCTGCCACGACGTTCTTGGCCAAATAGCGGGCCGCATAGGCCGCCGAGCGGTCCACCTTGGTCGGGTCTTTCCCGGAGAACGCCCCGCCGCCGTGGGGGGCCGCGCCGCCGTAGGTGTCGACGATGATCTTGCGCCCGGTGAGGCCGGCGTCGCCGTCCGGTCCGCCGATCACGAAGGTGCCGGTCGGGTTGACCCACCATTCGGTCTTGTCGGTGATCCAGCCCGACGGCAGCACGTCGCGGATGTGGGGCTCGACGATGGCGCGGATGTCGTCGGAGGACTGGTATTCGCTTTCGTGCTGGGTGGAGAGCACAATCGAGGTCACTTCGACAGGCTTGCCGTCTTCATAGAGTACCGACAGCTGGGACTTGGCGTCGGGGCGCAGTGTCGGCTCCTGCCCGGATTTGCGCACTTCGGCCAACCGGCGCAGGATCTTGTGGGCATACTGGATCGGCGCCGGCATCAACTCGGGCGTTTCCCTGACGGCGTAGCCGAACATGATGCCCTGATCGCCGGCCCCGTCGCGGTCGACGCCCTGGGCGATGTGGGCGGATTGCTCGTGCAGGAAGTTCAGAACGTGGCAGGTGTTCCAGTGGAACTTCTCCTGCTCGTAGCCGATGTCCTGGATACAGTCGCGGGCGATTTGGCCGATGCGGCCCATGTAGTCCTTCAGCCGTTCCTGGCTGCTGAGGCCGACTTCGCCACCGATCACCACCATCGAGGAGGTGGCGAAGGTTTCGCAGGCGACGCGGGCATTGGCCTCTTCGGCCAGAAGCGCGTCGAGGACAGCGTCCGAAATGCGGTCGCAGACCTTGTCCGGGTGGCCTTCGGAAACCGACTCGGAGGTGAAGACGTAATTATCGCGTGACATGTGGGAAGTGCTCCGTTGAATTGAAGGCGTCACGCCAGGAAGCCGTTGTGACGCCCGAATGGCTTGGCGCTACGCTTCACCCGGACCGAGGTCAACCGGATACGCGGCGACGGCGCCAGAATGCGCCCAGCCAGAGCGCTATCAGCAACACCGAAACCGGCAGGTCCCCGATGCGGGCGTAAAGGGTTGGCGGCAGCGCTGGTGGCAGCGCGGCATCCAGATAGCCCGCCGCGTTCAAGGGCAGCGAAGCGGTGACGCGGCCCTTGGCGTCGATCACCGCCGAGACGCCGGTGTTGGCCACCCGCACCATAGGTAGGCCGGTTTCGATGGCCCGCATCCGGGCCTGCGCGAGGTGCTGGTAGGGGCCGGTCAGCGCCCCGAACCATGCGTCGTTGGTAAGCTGCACCAGCATGTCGGGGCGGTCCGGGTGACGGGCGTAGGCGGGAAACACCGCTTCGTAGCAGATCAGCGGCAGGGCGCGGGCAATGCCGAGGTCGATCGCCTCCGGACCCGGCCCGGCGCTGTAGCCGGTGTCGACCCGCGCGGCGAGCCCGGAGATGCCGAGCCGTTGCCAGAAGCCGGGAAACGGCATGTATTCGCCAAATGGCACGAGGTGGAACTTGTCGTAGACCTGGCCCACCCGGCCGGCGGCATCGACATAGGCGGCGGAGTTGAAATAGCTGCGGCCCTCGGAGCGCTGGATGCCCAGCAGCAAGGGCACGCCGCGCGCTTCTTCGGAGATATAGGCCAGTGTCGGCCCGGCGTTTTCCAGCAGCACCGGCACCGCGCTTTCCGGCCAGAGGATCAGGTCGGGGCGCGGGCCTTCGGCAGAATAGGCGACCATGCGGTTGAAGAACACCGGGATCATCTCCGGATCCCACTTCTGATCTTGCGGAGCGTTGGGCTGCACCAGACGCAGCATTGGCGCATCCGCCGGCGGGGTCGCCGCCCCGTCTCCGTCCGCCTTTTGCAGGATCGCGGCACTCCAGAGCAGTGTCCCGATTACGACGGTTGCCCCCGCCACGCGGCCCGCCCTGCGCAGGGGCGCCGAGGGATCGGACCCGCGCCAGAGCCAGACCGGCAGCGCCGCCGTGCCCAGCGTCAGCGCGGTCAGCCCGTATGGGCCGACCCAGGCGGCGAGATGGGCCAATACGGTGTCGGTCCAGACATAGCCTACCAGCGCCCAGGGAAATCCGGTCAGCACGTATCCCCGCGCCAATTCAGCAAGGCCGAGCGTCAGGGCCAGCCCGAGCGGCCCGCCGCGGACGCGTGCGGCGGCCCAGAAGGCCAGCGCCCAGAACAAGGCGAGTCCTCCGGCGAGACCCACAAGCCCGAAGGGGGCGAGCCATCCGTAGAGTTCGGGCTCGATAAAGAAGGGCTCGACGATCCAGTTGAGCGCGGCGGCGAAATAGCCGGTCCCGGCGAGCCAGCCCATCCAGCCAGCCCGCCGCGGTGTCAGGGGCTGGCTGAACAGCGCGAAAAGTCCGATCAATGCCGCGAACGCCGGGACGTACCAGCCCAGCGGCGCCTGCCCGGCAGCCAGCACCGCACCACAGAGCACGCAGGCGACCAGCGACGGCCAGGCCCGTTGCCGGAGCCGGTCGAGGGACCGCTGCAACATCCCCGGCCTAACCGGCCTTGGCGTCTGCCGCGATATGGCCCGCGGGTTTCGGCGTGCCCTGCAACCGCACCCTCAGGCGCTTGATGCGGCGGGGGTCGGCGTCGACGACCTCGAACTCGGGCCCGTCGGGATGCGGCACCATTTCGCCACGCGCCGGCACATGACCGGCAAGCACGAAGACCAGCCCGCCGAGGGTATCGATTTCCTCGGCATCCACATCCTCGGTGGCGGTCAGGTCCATGCCGATTTCGGACTGGAACTCGTCGAGCGGGGTCTTGGCCAGCGCCAGGTAGGTGCCGCCCTTCTCGAGCGTCCAGAACTTGTCGTCCTCGGTGTCGTGTTCGTCCTCGATCTCGCCGATGACCTGTTCGATCAGGTCCTCGATGGTCACCAGCCCGTCGACACCGCCGTATTCGTCGATCACCAGCGCCATGTGGCGGCGTTCGGCCTGCATCTTGGTGAGCAGCACGCCGATGGTCATCGACGGCGGCACGTAGACCAGCGGCCGTAGCATCGCCTTGAGCGAAAACCGTCCGCCGCGGCCGTTGAAGCCGTGCTTGAGCGCGAAGTCCTTGAGGTGGACCATGCCGATCGGCGTGTCGAGCGTGCCGTTGTAGACCGGCAGGCGCGACAGCCCGCTTTCGCGGAACACATCCACCAGATCGTCGCGCGTGATGGTGATCGGCACCGCGATGATGTCGGCCTTCGGGATCGCCACGTCCTCGACCGTCAGGCGGCGCAGGTTGATCATGCCGTGGGTCTGCGGGGGCGGCGCCGGGGGGCTGCTGCCGTTGGGCCTGTCGGTGGTGTCCTCGGAGGGGGCGAAGGCCGCGAGGATGCGGCCGAAGAAACCGGATGTACTCGAAGGTTCTGATCCGTCCTGCGCGCTCTGCGCTGCGTTAGAGCCGGGGTCTGTGTCGTCCATTGTCCTGTCCGTCGCGGGCGGGGTGTGCCCTAATCTTCCCAATATGGGTCGGGAATACCCATTTTGCCAAGTATGGCACGCTCATGCGCCTCCATGACAGTGGCATCCTTGTCGCGGATATGGTCATAGCCGAGCAAGTGCAACACCCCGTGGACGATCAGATGCGTCACATGGGCGTCAATTCGCTTGTTCTGCGCTTCGGCCTCGCGGGTGCAGGTTTCGAAGGCGATGGCGATGTCGCCGAGAGGGTGCGGGTCCGCTTCGTCGCCTTCGCACGGCAGGTCGGGCGTGTCGCCCCCGGTCTCGGGCGACAGGTCCTCTTCGGGCCAGGACAGCACGTTGGTGGGCCGGGGCTTGCCGCGGAAGTTGGCGTTGAGCGCGGCGATGCGGGCATCGTCGCAGGCCAGGACGGCGATTTCGTAGTGGCTCGGCGCGAGACCGAGGTGGGCGAGCGTGGCTTGGGCGGCGGTCTCGGCCAGTGTGTCGAGACCGGCCTGCTGCCAGCGGGAGTCTTCGAAGATGATGTCTGTGAGCATGTGGCTGATCGCCGGGGCTCTGCCCCGGACCCCGGGATATTTTCGGCCAGAAGAAGCCGCTAGGGTGTCTCGGCGTCCTTGTCGTAGGCTTCAATGATGGCGGCGACCAGCGGGTGGCGCACCACATCCTTGGCGGTGAAGTAGTTGAAGGCGATGTTGGGGATGCGGTTCAGCAGACGCTCGGCGTCCTTGAGGCCCGACTGCACGCCGCGCGGCAGGTCGACCTGCGTGCGGTCGCCGGTGATCACCATGCGCGAGCCTTCGCCCAGCCGCGTCAGGAACATCTTCATCTGCATCGAGGTGGCGTTCTGCGCTTCGTCAAGGACCACGAAGGCATTGGCCAGCGTGCGGCCGCGCATGAAGGCCAGCGGCGCGATCTCGATCTTCTTTTCCTCGATCAGCTTGCCCAGCTGCTTGGCGGGCAGGAAATCGTTCAGCGCGTCGTAGAGCGGCTGCATGTAGGGATCGACCTTGTCCTTCATGTCGCCGGGCAGGTAGCCGAGCTTTTCGCCGGCTTCCACGGCGGGGCGGCTGAGGATGATCTTGTCGACGTGACCGTTGATGAACATGTTCACGCCCACCGCGACCGCGAGATAGGTCTTGCCGGTGCCGGCAGGGCCGATGCCGAAGGCCATTTCGTTTTCGAAAAGCGCGCGGACATACGCCTTCTGCGCGTCGGTGCGCGGCTCGACCAGTTTCTTGCGGGTCTTGATCTCGACCTGGCCCTTCGGGAACATGTCGAGTTGGTCGCCGTCGCGGGCGCCTTCCTCTTCGGAGCCCATGCGAAGTTCGCGGTCGATATCGGCGGTTTCCACCGGGCGCCCCGCTTCCAGCCGTTCGTAAAGCGCGGTCAGCACCTCGGCGGCTTCGGCGCGGGCCTCGGGTTCGCCGAGAACGGCCAGTTGGTTGCCGCGGCGCAGGATCTGAACCGACACCCGTGATTCGATGGCGGCGAGGTTGCGGTCGAACTCTCCGCAGAGGTCGATAAGAAGCCTGTTGTCCGGAAATTCGAGCACCGTTTCCTGAAGCGTGTCAGGCGCGATCGGGTCATCAAGATGCGGTGCGGCCAAGGAGGTCTCCCTCTTATATATTGAGCCCAGCAAAACGCAGACGGCGTGGCTTGGCAAGGGGCACCTTGCGGTTTCTCGGGCCCGTGTCACGAAAAACAGCCGCGGCTTGCACCGCGGCTGCGTCCTGCACGGTTTCGGGCGGTCAGTTGGGGTCGCGGATCGGCGAGCCGCCCTTGAAGTCACCGGCGGTATAGGTGGGCGGCGCGACGCCCGAGCATACCGGCTTGCCGTATCGGTCGAGACGGTTGACCTGATAGCCTTCGACCCCGTCGTCCGAAATCCAGTGATCGCAGCCATCGGGATCGACGTAGACGCCCCATTTGAGGGTCTTCAGCGAGTGTTCGTTGATGCCGCGATCGATCGACTTGTTGGGGCCATAGCCGCGCAGGCCCTCGTCACAGGCCGAGACTACGAAGCCCAGCGACAGGGCGGCAGCGAGTTTGACGATCTTCATGTCTGCTTGTCCCTTCACTGGAAGCACAGGATTTCGACACGGCGGTTGCGGGCCATGCCCTCGCGCGTGCGGTTCGACGCGACCGGGGCGGTTTCGCCCATGCCGCGCACATCGACGATCTTGGCGCCGGCCGACTGCGCGACCCGGGCCACCGCATTGGCGCGGTTGTGGCTCAGGCGCATGTTGTATTCGTGGCTGGCGCGGCTGTCGGTGTGGCCGACGATGGTATAGGCGAAGGCGGTCGAGCTTTGGAAGAACTCGCGCAGGCGGGCCTTGCCGTTGGCATGGATACGATAGCTGTCGGTGGCGAAGAACTGATCGGTGTTGACCAGGCCGCAGGGGGTCACGTCGTGACAAATAGGTGTGCCCTTGCGCGTCAGCCGATTCGAGGCATAGCCCTCGGCGCCGTCATCGGCGGCCCAGACTTCACAACCGTCCGGCGTCAGCACGATCTCGGGCACGTATTGGCCCCGGTCACGCCCCTGCTGCGACGGCGTATCGCGTGAAAAGGTCTGCGCGTCGGCGGCGCCGGCGGATACCAGCGCTGCGATCACCGCGAAGGCGCAACCGGTGGCAGCGGTGCGCAAAGCCTTGGTCTTCAATGTCCCCACAACTCTGTCCCTTGTTCCAATTGGTCCCCGTCCCCCCGACCGAAAGAATCGGAACGGTCGAGTTCAACTCTTGTTACTTTCGGCACTCTAGCAAACATTCGCGACCTGTGAAGGAGGAAAACCAGATATTGCGGGCACTTGGCGGGTCCCACGCTATATCCGCCCCATTTTGCGACAGGACCGGCCTGAAGAGTTCACAAATTTTCAGGCGGTTATCCGGGGCGCGAAACATCACCGGGATGCATTCGCGCAACCGAAAAGGGCAATATTGCCTATCGCGCAGGGACAATTTCGGAAACCCGGCCGGATTGGCGCAAGATCAGCGACAGTAGACGAATCTTCTTTGGAAAGCATCGGCTTCGGCCTATTCTGACTGGAGTCTCGCCAATGTCGTGCCACCGCGTGTCTGCGCCTGGCGGCATTTGGCGCGTGCGGGCCGAAGAATTGGCCAGGATCCTGGGTTAGGGTAATGACATGAAAAAAACGATTGTACTCGCTGCGCTCTGCGCGGCTCTCGCGGCCCCGGCCTTTGCTGGCGGCAAACACAAGCACCGGGACCACGGCGCCTATGGTGCGACTGGCAACAAGATCGTGGTGAGCTGCTTCCGCGGCCCCTGGACCGAGGTGATCTGGGACCGTCCGAACGCCGTATTCATCGACAGCCTGGTGTCGGTTGGTTATGACTTTTCGACCGCGCATGCGATCGGCGAGCGAGTTTGCCGCGACAAGGCGCTTGTCGGCGATTCCGAGGCCCTCAAGGCCACCATGCGCCAGATCTACAACGACCGCGCGTCGCACCGGCGTCACAACCGCTAAGCCGGTCGTCGGGTCAGAACTGAAAAGGCGGGCTTCGGCCCGCCTTTTTCATTGCCGAGTCAGACCAGCACGCCCGCGAGCGAGTTGGTGCCGCTGTCGATGATCCGCACTTTCGCAATGTCGCCGCGCGCTTTGTCGGCGTCGGCCACATGCACCGCGTGGAGATATTCGGACTTGCCCACCATCTGTCCGGGATGGCGGCCCTCTTTTTCGAACAGGACCGAGACCTCGCGGCCGACCATCGCGTCCTGCAGGCTGCGCTGCTGCTCGGTGATCAGCGCCTGCAAGCGCTGGAGCCGGTCGGCCTTGACGTCTTCCGCTACCTGATCGCGCTCGGCGGCCGGGGTGCCGGGGCGGGTGGAGTACTTGAACGAGAACGCGGTGCCGTATTGCGCGGCGCGCACGATGTCGAGCGTGGCCTGAAAGTCCTCTTCGGTTTCTTCCGGGAAGCCGACGATGAAGTCACCGGACAGGTGCAGATCGGGACGTGCGGCGCGCAGACGCTCGATCAGGCGCAGATAGCTTTCGGCGGTGTGCTGCCGGTTCATGCGCTTGAGGATCTTGTCGGACCCGGCCTGCACGGGCAGGTGCAGGTAGGGCATCAGCTTGGCGCAGTCCGCATGTGCGGCGATCAGGTCATCGGACATGTCGTTGGGGTGGCTGGTGGTGTAGCGGATGCGTTCCAGCCCGTCGATGCCGGAGAGCCCCTCGATCAGCCGTGCCAGCGACCAGTCGCCGTCCGACCCCGCGCCATGGTAGGCGTTGACGTTCTGGCCCAGCAAGGTGACTTCGCGCACCCCGCGTTCAACAAGGTCGCGCGCCTCGGTCAGCACTTGGCTGACCGGCCGCGAGACCTCGGCCCCTCGGGTGTAGGGCACCACGCAGAAAGCGCAGAACTTGTCGCAGCCTTCCTGCACGGTGAGAAAGGCGGTGGGGCCGCGCTTGGCCTTGGGCCGCGGTTTCAGCTGTTCGAACTTGTCCTCTTCGGGGAAGTCGGTGTCGAGCGCCTTGACGCCCTCACGGGTCCTGGCCTCCATTTCGGGCAGGCGGTGATAGCTTTGCGGGCCGACCACCAGATCGACCAGCGGCTGGCGGCGCATGATCTCTTCGCCCTCGGCCTGGGCGACGCAACCGGCGACACCGATCTTGAGGTCGGGCTTGTCCGCCTTGAGGCCCTTGTAACGTCCGAGTTCGGAATAGACCTTCTCGGCGGCCTTTTCGCGGATGTGGCAGGTGTTGAGCAGGATCATGTCGGCGTCGTCGGGTGTCTGGGTTTCGACATAGCCCTGTCCGCCCAGCGCCTCGGCCATGCGTTCGCTGTCGTAGACGTTCATCTGACAACCGTAGGTCTTGATGAAAAGCTTCTTGGGCTCGGACATGGCAGGGATTCCTCAGGCGGGTTCGAGGGCGCTGGGTACATCAAAACGGGTGCGTCTTGCAATGCACACAAAATTCACCGAGTCTGGCGCAAAACAGGGGCAGAGATGCAGTATTCGTCGCTTTCCGATTTCCTCGCCCGCGGCAAGGAGGCGCTGGTCAAGGGGCCCGTGGCACTGATCCTGTGCGAGGACGAGGCCGAGGTCGCCTCGACCCTGCGCCACCATGCCTACCAGGGGTTCAAGGCGGTGGTGGCCTTCATGCCCGAGCGGTTCACCCTGCCTGACGACCTCGACATGGTCCACCGCGTCGATCATTCACACGTGCGTGACGGCGGCATCGACACCATCGTCAACGCGGTGATCCCGGCGTCGGGGCCGATCTGGCTGTATTATTGCTACAACGCCGAGTACCTGTTCTATCCGTTCTGCGAAACGCGCACGATCGGCGAGATGCTGGCCTTTCACACCGAGGAACGGCGCGACGCGATGCTGAGCTTCGTGATCGACCTTTATGCGCGGGACCTTGGCCGCTTCGGCAATGCCGTGTCGCTGGATCAGGCGCATATCGACCGGACCGGGTATTATGCCTTGGCGCGGCCGGACCCAGCGAACCACAACCACCCCAAGGAGCGGCAGCTTGATTTTCACGGCGGGCTGCGCTGGCGCTACGAGGAGCATGTTCCCCCGGCACGCCGCAAGATCGACCGGATCTCGCTGTTCCGGGCGCGGCCGGGGCTGAAGATGCGCGCCGATTACACCTTTTCCGACGAGGAATATAATACCTACTCCTGCCCGTGGCACCACAACCTGACGGCGGCGGTGGCCTCGTTCCGGACGGCGAAGGCGCTGAAGCTGAACCCCGGGTCGACCTACGACATCCCGACGTTCACATGGCACAACTCGGTGCCGTTCGAGTGGCATTCACGGCAGTTGCTGGACTTGGGGCTGATGGAACCGGGGCAGTGGTTCTAAGGATTTCGCGCCCGGACGCCCAGTCGCGCCGAGGCGGACAGCCGTGACGACCTATTCCTTGCCCAGTAGCACATCCAGCGGTGGCGGCGCATCGCCCTTCACCGCCTTGGTCACGATGTAGGAATAGTACCGCGCCAGCCCGATCTCGCGCTCCAGCAGATCGTCCATCAGCCGCTGGAAACCGTCCACGTCGCGGCTGGTGATCTGAAGCAGATAATCGTAGCCGCCGCCCAGCGCCCAGCAGCCGGTGATTTCGTCCACGTCACGTATAGCGGCCTCGAAGCGCTGGAAGCTGGCAGCGGTGTGATCCTTAAGCTCGGCCACCACGAAGACGCGCGCATAGGGCGCGATGCGGCGCAGGTCGAGCCGGGCTGTGTAGCCTTCGATCACGCCGCTGCCTTCCAGCCTGCGCAGGCGGTTCCAGCACGGCGTCGGTGACAGGTTCACCCGATCGGCCAATGCCGCCTTGGAGATGCGGCCTTCGCGCAGAAGCACCTTGAGGATGTCGATGTCGCGGGGGTCCAGCGCCATCGGTCAGGCCCGCACGATGGTGCCGGCCGCGCCGAGGTGGGCGAAAGCGTGGGTGGCGATGGCTGTGTCCTGGGCGCCGGTGCCCGTCAGGTCGCAGATGGTCGTCGCGGGGCGCGTCGCAAGGGGCTTGGCAATGATTTCGCCCAGTTCGGGCGGGTCGCCCTTGATCCAGAGACCTGCGGCGTGGGCGGCGCGAAGTTCGCCCAGCGCCGCGCATTGGTTGACCCGGTCGCAGACGTAGAGACCGACCGCGGCCAGCGCCCCGGGCGCGATTTCGCATTTGCCGGCCTGGTCCGACCCCATGGCGGTGATGTGCAGGTTATCGTGGAGCCAATCCGCCTGAACCAGCGGCTCGCGCGAAGGTGTCGTGGTGACGACAAGCTGGCTTTCTCGGACGACGGCTTCGGGTGTTTCGGCCACTGACGCCTCGACATCCAACGCCTTGCGGAGGTCTGCGGCGCAGATCTCCGCCTTTGCAGCATCCCTGCCCCAGATCAGCACCCTCTTGAAGGGCCGCACCAGATACGCCGCCTGCATCTGCAAACGCGCCTGCACGCCGGTGCCGATCACGCCGGCAGTCCCGACCTCTGCCGGCGCGAGGTGGCGGGCGGCGACTGCACCTGCGGCAGCGGTGCGGATATCGGTGAGATAGCCATTGTCGAGAAAGACGGCCTCGACCAGCCCGGTCCTTGCGGAGAACAGGATCATCAACCCGTTCAGCGATGGCAGGCCCAGCTTGGGGTTGTCGAAGAAGCCCGGGCTGACCTTGATGGCGAAACCGTCGAAGCCGGGGATATAGGCGGTCTTGACGTCAACCTCGCCGTGGGCCTCCGTCAACTCCATCGAAAGCACCGGCGGCATGATGACCCCACCCTGCGCCAAGGCGCGGAAGGCGCATTCGACCACGTCGATGGTCGCGAGGTCCAGCCGTACCACTTCGCGCAACTCGGGTTCTGTCACGATGCGGATGTCACGGCTCATATCTTCGTCCCTTCACCAGCAGGTCACCCAAGCGCACGTCCTGCCCGGTCACGACGGCGGTGAACTGCGCCATATCGACATTGCGCCCGGTCAGAACCGTCGCGGTTGGCCCCTTGGGCGAGACCTTGCCGGACAGGCAGGCCGCGAGGCCCACGACGGCGGCGCCCTCGGCCACCAGACGGTCCTCGTGGTAAAGCGTCTGCATGGCTTGATAGATCTCTGGCTCGGTGACAAGCACGACCTCGTCCAGCAGGTCGCGGCAGAGCGAAAAGGACAGGCGGTTGTCCAGGCCAATGCCACCGCCGAGGCTGTCGGCGAGGCTGGCGACCTCTGTGACTTCGACCGGTTGCCCTGCGCGGATCGAGGCCTGCATAGCGGCGCCCCGGTCCATGCTGACGCCAACCAGCCGGATGTCCGGCTTGATGGCGCGTGCAGCCACCGCGATTCCCGCCGCCAGACCGCCGCCCGAGAGCGGGATCAGGAGCGTTTCCAGATCGGGCCGCGCGGCGAGCATCTCGAGCCCGATGGTCCCCTGCCCGGCAATCACCGCAGCGTCGTCGAAGGGCGAGATGCCGACGAGGCCTTCTTCGGTTTCGAGCCGCAGGCTTTCGGCTTGGGCGTCATCCTGTGACCGGCCGTAAATGCGCACCTCGGCGCCCAGCGCGCGGATGCCGCCCACCTTGGATTCGGGTACCAGCGCCGACATGCAGATCACCGCACGCAGTCCCTGCCGTGCCGCGGCCCAAGCGACGCCGCGCCCGTGATTGCCGGTCGAGCAGCAGGTGACGCCGGCGACGCCGTCGGGCAAGGAAAGCATGGCGTTGAGCGCGCCACGAAGCTTGAAGGCCCCGATGGGTTGCGTGATCTCGAGCTTGAGCAGGAAATCCTGTCCGGTGACGCGCGTCATGACGGGCGACGGCACCAGCGGCGTGGCGTCCGCAAGGCCCCTGATTTTTGCCTGTGCCGCAAGGATATGCGCGAGTGTCACCATGATGGGCAAAGGGTTTCATGCAGGCCTGCGGATTGCAAGAATGCCCGTTTCGCATGGGGTGGGCGACCGCAGGGTCAGGGCCTTGCGCATTAACCAAAAACGACTGCCGCGGATAAAAAAAATCGACACTTCTTATTCAGTGTGAAACTTGCGTTAATTGGCGTTCTAAATCACGCAATTCAGTGCCGACCCTTATTGACGGCAGGTGAACGAGCCCATACATCAGCATTGCGGATTGCTGGATATCCGGGAATGAGATTGCAGGGTCAGCGCAACGCTGATTCGCGCAAGCATTTGATTTTACGAGTTTGATGTTGTATCCGGCAATCCCACCATACGCCTTTAAGACGTGCGGCGATCGAGCGGAGATTTCATAATCTATACAGTGGGATGAGAAAATATCCCCTACGAATGCAGGAACACGATCGAGGTATTTTCCACGATTTTGAGTTAGCGCCGATTCTTCTCCGATTCGATATTAATAAATACTGCGAAAATAACCGGATGGTCGTGGGTCTTGATTACGCAGCATTGCATGACCCCCGCGCCGGAAATTTTCGGGCCCTGATTAAGCCATGCCGGCGCCGCCAGCCAAGGCCGGCACCTGCGTGGCACTGTCGCCGGTTTCCGGATGGTTATTAAGCAACCTTAGGATCAGGTGATGGTATGGCCGTCGGCGGTCAGACGGTTGGCGATCTTGGCAATATGGGCGGGGCCGACCTCGCAGCAGCCACCGACGATGGTGGCGCCGTGTGCGACCCATTGCATGGCGTGGTCGGCGTAGCTTTCCGGGCCCATGTCTCGGCGGGCAGAGAGCGCATCGACGGTGGGGTTGGCCTTGAGGAAGTCCTTGGTGATCTGGGTGAAACCGTTGGCATAGGCGCCATAGGGCAGACCTGCACCGGCAAGAGGGTCGAGCGCGGCGGCAATGGCTTCGGGCGCGGAGCAGTTGGCGAGGACGGCAGAGGCGCCGAGGTCGGCGGCGATGCCCGCAGCCTCGGACAGGGGTTCGCCGGAGCGCAGGATCGTGCCCTCCTCGTCATCGACCGTACAGGCGAGCCAGACCGGTTTGCCCATTGGCACGGTTGCCGTGAGGATGTCGCGGGCGTGGGCCAGCGAAGCCACGGTTTCACAAAGGATGAGGTCCGCACGGGGTGCGAGGATCTGGCCGATTTCGATGTAGATGGCCTGCGCCGTGTCCTTGTCCGGGTGCAGATCGGGGCGGTAAGACGCGCCGATGGGACCGATGGCGCCGGCAATCCGGCCGGAGCCATGGGCCTTGCGGGCGGCTTCGGCTTCGGAAAGGGCCTTGTCGTGAAGCTCGGCGAACTTTTCCTCGATACCTGCGTGGCGCAGGCGGTCGCGGAGGATCGCGTAGGTGTTGGCGGTGGCGATGGTCGCGCCGGCGTTGAAGAAATCTGTATGGACCTCCGCCACCAGACCGGCGTGGTCGAGCATGATCTGGGTGGACCACAGCGCGGTCGGCTTGTCACCAGCGCGGCGGACGAGTTCCTGCCCCATGCCACCGTCAAGCAGTGTGATCTCGGTCATCTCATGGCTCCCGTAGAGTGGGGGCTTCGGCTGCCCCCGGGCGTCGTTGCGAACAGAAGGAGGACTGGATCGGTCATGCGCGGAGCCGTTCGTTGCCGGGGTCCCAAAGCGGCGCGTCGGATTGCACCTTTGCCTTGCAGCGCTGGCCGTAGATGTCGACCTCGAGCGGGGTGCCGGGATCGGTGCGATCGGTCCGCAGCATGGCCAGGGCGATGGAGCCGCCGACACGGTAGCCCCAGTCGCCGGAGGTAACCTCGCCGACGATTTCGTCTCCGCTCCAGACGGTGGCCATGTAGGGCGCGTCGCAGTCGCCCGCGTCGATCTTCAGCGGCACGCAGCGCTTGGCGGAGCCTTGTTGCTTCTCGGCCTCCAGCGCGGCCTTGCCGGGAAAGTCCTTGGACCAGTCGATGAAGCGGTCGAGACTGCCTTCGAGCAAGGAATAGTCGGTGGAGAGGTCGCCTTTCCATGCCCGGTAGCCCTTTTCGAGGCGCAGCGCATTGAGGGCGTACATGCCGAAGGGTCTTGCTCCGGCGTCGGTGACGGCATCCCAGATCGCGGGGGCATCGTCCGGAGCGCAGTGGATTTCCCAGCCGAGTTCGCCGGCGAATGAGACACGGATCAGGGCGCAGGGTTTGCCTGACACCGTCCCCTCGAAGCTGACCGAAAGCCAGGGTTTCGACAGGTCATGGCCGTCGGTCAGCGGTGCGAGGATGTCGCGCGCCTTGGGGCCGGTGACTAGCAGGCATTCGGCTTCATCGGTATGGTCGGTGACGGTGATGCCGTCCGGGGCCTGACGCGACAGGTGCTCGGCGTCGTGCCATTGGGCCGTGGCGGCGGTAATCAGGCCGACCTCGTCGTCCCCATGCACCATGGCCGACATCTCGGTGACAATGCGGCCGCGGTCATCGGGGAAGTACGCCAGCCCGATGCGGCCCTCACTCGGCAGGCGCGACGCGGTGAGGCCGTCGACGAAATCCCGCGCGCCGGGACCTTCGACCTTGAGGCGGGTGAAGCCGGAGATGGCGAGGATACCGCAATGGTCGCGGACGGCTTCGCATTCCTCTTTCACTCGGGCCGCCCAGGGGCCGTTGCGCCGCCAGGTCTGGGTGGCTTCCTCCGACGTATCGTCGCCGGTCTTCGCGAACCAATTCGCGCGCTCCCAACCGTTGTAGGCGCCGAACTGTGCGCCCGCCGCTTCGAGCCGCGAATGCAGCGTCGAAAGCCGCTTGCCGCGACCGGCGGGCCAGGTGTGATGCGGGAAGTGCATTGCATATTCGTGCCCGTAGGTTTCCACCGCCTTGGCATCCGCATAGTCCTGATCGACGTAGTCGGTGTAGCGGCGCGGATCGACGGCCCACATGTCCCATTCGGTCTGGCCTTCGGTGACCCATTCCGCCAGCACCTTGCCCGCCCCGCCGGCCTGGGTGATACCGAAGGTGAAGACGCAGGCCTCGTAGGCATCCGGCACGCCGGGCATGGGCCCCAAGAGGGGCAGCCCATCGGGGGCATAGGGGATCGGGCCGTTGATAACGCGGCCGACGCCGGATTGGCCCAGCAGCGGCACGCGCGCCATGGCGTCCTCGATGTACCATTCCAGCCGTTCAAGGTCGTCGGGATAAAGCTGGAACGAGAAGTCCTCGGGCATGGGATCGTCAGGCGTGACCCAATGCGCCTTGCAGTTGCGCTCATAGGGGCCGAGGTTGAGGCCGAATTTCTCTTGCCGCAGGTAGTAGGAGCTGTCGACGTCGCGCAGGAGCGGCAGCTTGCCGTTCTCTTTGCTCCATTCCTCCAACTCGGCCACCGGCTCGGTCAGGAAATACTGGTGGCTCATCACCGTCATCGGCACGGTACGGCCGCCGTAGGGCTTGAACCATTCGCCGACGCGTTGGGCATAGTAGCCGGCGGCGTTCACCACCTTTTCACATTCGATATCGCCCTTTTCGGTGTGCACGATCCAGCGATCGTCCTTGCGGGTGACGCCGGTCGCGGGGCAGAAGCGTTCGATGCGCGCGCCGGCCATACGCGCGCCCCTTGCCAGCGCCTGCGTCAACTGCGCCGGGTCGATATCGCCATCGTCTGGATCATAGAGCGCACCGGCGAGATCGTGGGTTTCGAGGAAGGGATAGCGGTCCTTGAGGTCGGAGACCTGCAACATTTCGAGCGACAAGCCCTGGTAGTTGGCCATCCCCATGGCGCGTTCGAACTCCATCATACGCTCTTTGCTGTGGCCAAGGCGGATCGAGCCCGTTACGTGGTAGTTCATGGGGTAGTCGACCTCGTCCGACAGCCGGCGGTAGAGGTCCAGCGAATAGCGCTGCATGTTCATCACCGCCCATGAGGTCGAGAACGACGGGCAGTTGCCGGCGGCGTGCCATGTAGAGCCGGCGGTCAGTTCGTTCTTTTCCAGCAGCACAACATCCCAGCCCGCCTTGGCGATGTGATAGGCGCAGGACGCGCCGACGGCACCGCCGCCGATGATGACGACGCGGGTCTTAGTGGGGAAATCTGCCATCTGCGGGACTCCTGTTACCGTCAGTAGACCGGCGGGGCGATCACCCAGATCGCGATGGCCGGTGTGTCGTTGGGATTGGCCCAGCGGAACGGCTCACCGCGAATGCGGAAGCTGTCGCCGGGATGAAGGGTGAAATGGCGCTCACCGATATGCAGGTCGAGCTGGCCGGAGATCAGGTAGCCGACCTCTTGCGTCGGGCGGGTGACCGGCTCGGCGAGTGCGCTGTGCGGCTGAAAGGTGGAATGCACCATCTCGAAATCGTCGGTCAGGTCAGGCGAGAGCAATTCCTCGACCAGCCCGGCCGCGCTGGAACCCAGCGGGCGGCGCGCCTTCTTGCGGACGATGTGACCGGCTTCCTCGGCGGGCGCGGCGGCCTGGCCGAAGAGCATCGACATCGGCACATCAAGCGCGGCGCCGATCTGGCGCAGGTCGGCGATGGAGGGTTCTGAGAGGTCGCGTTCGACCTGGCTCATCCAGCCGACGGAACGCCCGAGCCGTCTGGCCAGCCCGGCCAGCGTCAGTCCGCGCGCACGGCGCAGGGCGCGGAGATCGGCGCCAAGGCTCTGGCTGTGGGGCTGGTGCTGCACGACGGGCGGTCCGTGAAATTATTCTTGGTTTTTTCACGGTGGCGCGTGATGGGGATTCTTGCAAGTGAAAATTGGGTAGGTCTGTTTCCAGGCGTAGGCCGGGCTTCAGCCCGGCACCCGCGATGCCGGGCTGAAGCCCGGCCTACGGTGTCGGCATTTGGTCGTTGTTTTTGTCAGCCGTCTGGATTTTGGAAAAGGTCTGCTCAAGCAGCTCTGCCAGCCGCCGGGCATCTTCGGCGTCAAACGCCGCGGGCTGATCGCTGTCGATGTCCAGCACGCCGATCAGGGTGCCGTCACCGCGATGCACGGGCAGGACGATTTCGGACCGAGTGGAACTGGCGCAGGCGATATGGCCGGGGAAGGCATCGACGTCCTCGACCAGTTGCACCTCGCCGGTCCGGGCCGCCGCACCGCAGACCCCGCGCGAAAACGGGATTTGCAGGCAGCCATGGCCGCCCTGATACGGACCGATCTTCAGCAGTTCGGGCGCGGTGACGCGATAGAAGCCGGTCCAGTCGAAACGATCGTCGGCATGGTGCAGTTCGCAGGCCATGGTGGCCATCAGCGCGACCTCGTCGGTCTCGCCCTCGGTCAGCGCCGCGAGGGTGGCGCTGATCTGGTCATAGTCGATACGTGTCATCGCGGGCGGCTCAGATACCGACGTCGACGATGGCCTTGGCCAGCACCGGCACGGTGTGTTCGTTCAGACCGGCAATGTTCAGCCGGCTGTCGCCCACCATGTAGATCGCGTGATCCTGGCGCAGTCGCTCGACCTTCTCGGGCGTGGTGCCGAGACGCGAAAACATGCCGCGGTGATCGGCGATGAACCCGAACCGGTCCGATCCGCTGGCCTTTTGCAACTCGGAGGCCAGTTGTTCGCGCAGTTTCAGCATGCCGACGCGGATGTCTTCCAGTTCGGACTGCCAGTCGGCGCGGAGGTCTTCGTCGTTCAGCACCATGGTCACGAGGCGGGTGCCGTGGTCGGGCGGGAACGAGAAGTTCTGGCGGTTGAGGTGCGCCAGACCGCCCTCATGGATGTCGCGGCGGTCGGTGTCTTGCGAGATCGCCATCGCCAGCCCGGCCCGTTCGCGGTAGATGCCGAAATTCTTCGAGCACGACGCGGCGATCAGCAGTTCAGGGACGGATTTGGCCACGAGGCGAGTGCCGGCGGCGTCCTTGTCGAGACCGTCACCGAAGCCTTGGTAAGCGATGTCGATCATCGGGGTGGCGCCGGTTTTCAGCAGCAGGTCAACGACTTGCTGCCATTGCGTCAGGTTAAGGTTGGCGCCGGTTGGGTTGTGGCAGCAGCCGTGCAGCAACACCAGGTCGCCGGCCTTGGCTTCGGCCAGATCCGCCATCATGCCGTCAAAGTCGACCGCGCGGGTCTCGCTGTCGAAATAACGGTACGAAACGGTGGGCAGGCCCATGAACTTGAGGATCGACAGGTGATTAGGCCAGGTCGGATCCGAGACGAAGACCCGCACGTCGGGGTTGGCCATCCGCGCCAGCTCGAAACATTGGCGCACTGCGCCGGTGCCGCCGGGGGTGGCCGCGCCGGCGATGTTTTGGGCAGGGACCGCGTCGCCGAGGATCAGGCCGGCCAGCGCGTCGCGATAGGCCGGATCGCCGATCAGCCCGACGTAGGACTTGGTGTCCTCCTGCTCCCACAGCCGCTTTTCCGCAGCCTTGATGGCGCGGAAGATCGGAGTCTTGCCATCGGCATCCTTGTAGACGCCGACGCCGAGGTCGATCTTCTGCTGCCGCGGATCTTCGCGGTAGGTCTTCATCAGGCTGAGGATCTTGTCTTCGGGTTGCTTCTTCAGGTTCGAAAGCATCAGGGTCAGGCCTTTCCTGTGGCAACTGGCAAGGTGGGGAACTGCCCCCACTCGGCCCAGGAGCCGTCATAGAGCGAGTGATCGGTCTTCCCCATACGCTCGAGCGCCAGCGACAGGATCGCGGCGGTCACACCGGAGCCGCAGGAGGTGATCACGGGTTGCGTGAGGTCGACGCCGGCGTCCTCGAAGATGACGCGGGTCTCGGCGGGGGATTTCAGTGTGCCGTCACCGTTCAGCAGGCTCGCATAGGGCACGTTCCGCGCACCGGGGATATGGCCGGAGCGCAGCCCCTCGCGCGGCTCGGGCGCGTCGCCGCTGAAACGCGCGGCACTGCGGGCATCTACGATGACATGGCTTTTCAGCTTGGCAGCGGCCGAGACCTGCGTGACGTCGCGCACGAGGCTGTTCTGCACGCGCACCGTCATGTGCCGGTCACGGACGATCGGCGTCATGTCCTCGACCGGGCGCTCCTCGGCCTTCCACTTGGCCAGGCCGCCGTCGAGCACGGCGACGTTCTCCTGCCCCATCAGACGGAACAGCCACCAGACGCGGGCGGCCGAGAACAGGCCGACCGAATCGTAGACCACCACCTGGTGGCCGTCACCGACCCCCATGGTCCGCATACGGGACATGAACTTTTCGACCGGGGGGACCATGTGCGGCAGGTCCGACCGCGCGTCCGAGATCTCGTCGATGTCGAAGAACCGGGCGCCGGGGATGTGTTCGGCCTCGTACTCGGCCCTGGCGTCACGCCCGGCGTCAGGCATGTGCCAGCTTGCGTCGAGAATACGAAGATCCGGATCCTTGAGATGCCGCGCCAGCCAGTCGGTCGAGACCAGCGTTCTGGGATCGTCCTCAGCCATTGACATGCCCCCTGTTCAAGCCTGCGCCCTCTGTAATCAAGGGGCGCAGGGGTGGCAAGTGGGGCCTCGGCCTGGTTGCACGAGAGGTCCCGGCGCGGGGGCCGGGACGCGGGCAGGCCCGGTGGCGGACCGCAGACGCGGCATCCGGCGTCGCGCCTGACCAATGTGCGGGAGCCTCCGGCAGGAGTTTACCGGGCAAGATGAAGCCTGAAGCGGTGTGTGTCCGGGTCAGGCGTCGTGGCGCAACAGGCGCTGCTTCTGGCGGGACCAGTCGCGCTTGGCCTCGGTGGCACGTTTGTCGTGGGTCTTCTTGCCCTTGGCGATGCCGATCTTCACCTTGGCGAGGCCCTTGTGGTTGAAGTAGAGCACCAGCGGCACCAGCGTCATGCCCTTGCGCTGGGTCTCGTTCCACAGGCGCGACAGTTCCTTCTTCGACACCAGCAGCTTGCGGCGGCGGCGCTCTTCGTGGCCGAACATGGCACGGTCGTAGGGCGCGATGTAGGAGTTCACCAGCCAGAGTTCTCCCTCCTCAACCGCCGCGTAGCTTTCGGCGATGTTGGAGTTGTTCTCGCGCAGGGATTTAACCTCGGACCCGGTGAGGATGATGCCGCATTCGATATCGTCCTCGATGGCATAATCGTAGCGCGCGCGCCGATTGTCGGCGAGCACCTTGTAGTTCGGGTCGGTCTGGGACTTTTTCTTTGCCATTGGACCTGACTATATCGGGTGCGCGGGACTGTCCATCAAGGGTGTGCATCGCTTCGGCGCGCACGGACGATCAGCTTCGGCGCGCTGTCAGCCGGAAACCGTCAGCTCGACTGGCAGTGCTGCCCCGCGAGCATCGCGCTGGCCAGGTCTCCGACACCTTGCAGGGCGCAACTGGCGGTCACCGCCTCGGTCCCGGCGCTGCCGGTCACCTCGCAGCGCAGGGTGCGGCTGCGGGTCAGTTCTCGCAGGCGGCCCACTTCGCGGCTGGCGCGTTCCGATCCGGGCGCGGCACAGGTCAGGCCGTCGATCACCACCGGAATGCCCGAGACCATCATGGCATTCCCGGCATACACCCTTTCGACCGGTCCGCTCAGCACCCGGGCCTGAGTTGCCGTGACGCGGCGCACGGTGACGCGGTTCTCCGGCATGTTCGATCCCGCCGGCGCGGCACCTTGCAGACTGTCGACCTGCGCACCGGCGTCGGCCATCCTGCGGGCGGCGCGCTCATTCTCGACAAAGGCGATGATCGCGGTCTTCACGTCGCCCCACATCGCCTGCGCCTCGGGCGTGCGCATCAGCCCACGTGATACCATCAGGGTCAGGGCCACCATCAGGAGCTTCACCGACCATCGAAACGCGCGCGATGGGCGACGTCGTGGTGCGCGACGGGGGGTGGCGGCCTTGGTGCTTTTCGGTGTGGCATCGCCCAGCAGGGCGGCCTTGAGATCCTGATCCGGTGTCATGGCGAAAGACTAGCCCCGCTCCGTGTCGGGAGCGGGGCACAATACAGTCCGGGATGTGGCGCTTCAGCGGTTTTCGGAGGTCACAGGTTCTCGGCCTGGGGCATTCCCAGAACGTGGAAGCCGCCATCGACGCGGATGATTTCCCCGGTCGTGCAGGCGCCGGCGTCCGAGGCGAGGTAGACCGCCGTGCCGCCGACCGCCTCAAGCGTTGCATTGGCGCGCAGCGGGGCGTTCACGTCGGTATGCTTGTAGGTCTTGCGCGCCCCGCCGATCGCCGCGCCGGCCAGAGTTTTCATCGGGCCGGGAGAAATGGCGTTGACGCGAATGCCCTCGGGGCCGAGGTCGTTGGCGAGGTAGCGCACGGAAGCTTCGAGCGCAGCCTTGGCGATGCCCATGACGTTGTAGTTCGGCGTCACGCGGTTCGAGCCCATGTAGGTGAGCGTCAGCAGGGTGCCGCCATTGTCCACCATCAGCGGATGCGCGCGGCGGGCGACATCGATGAAGGAATAGGCCGAGATTTCGAGCGAATTCTTGAAGTTGCCGCGCGAGGTGTTCAATACCCTGCCGGTCAGCTCGGTCTTGTCGGAAAAGGCGATGGCGTGCACGAGGAAGTCGATGGTGGGCCAGCGTGCGCCCAGCTGTTCGAAGGCCCTGTCCAGCGAGGCATCGTCGGTCACGTCCACATCGACCAGGAAGTCCGACCCTACCGAGGCTGCCAGGGGCTCGACCCGCTTGCCGAAGGCTTCGCCCTGATAGGTGAAGGCCAGCTCGGCCCCGGCCTCATGCATGGCCTTGGCAATCCCCCAGGCGATCGAGCGGTCGTTGGCAACGCCCATGATCAGACCACGTTTGCCCTTCAGTGACTGCGACATGGTGTTATCCATTGTACTTGCTGAGGATCATCGACCCGTTTGTGCCGCCGAAGCCGAAGGAGTTGGTCATCACCGAGTCGAGACCCGCATTCTCCTGCAGTTCGGTCGCGATTTCTTCGGGCTTCAGCGCCGGATCGAGATTGTCGACGTTGATCGACGGCGCGATGAAATCGTGTTCCAGCATCAGCAGGCAGTAGATCGCCTCTTGCGCGCCGGTCGCGCCTTGGCTGTGGCCGGTCATCGACTTGGTGGAGCTGACCGGCGGCGTGGAGCCTTCGCCGAAGACGCGGCGGACGGCTTCGATCTCGCCGACATCGCCCACGGGGGTCGAGGTGCCGTGCGCGTTGATGTAGCTGACCTTGCGGTCGTCAGGCAGGGTCGAAAGCGCCACGCGCATGGCCCGTTCGCCGCCTTCGCCCGAAGGCGCCACCATGTCGGCGCCGTCGGAAGTGGCGCCATAGCCGGTGATCTCGGCATAGATTTTCGCGCCGCGTGCCTTGGCCCGCTCAAGCTCTTCCAGAACGACGATGCCGCCGCCGCCGGAAATGACGAAGCCGTCGCGGTCCTTGTCAAACGCACGCGAGGCTTTCTCGGGGGTGTCGTTGAACTTGGACGACATCGCGCCCATTGCGTCGAAGAGGCAGGACAGTGTCCAGTCAAGTTCTTCTCCGCCGCCAGCGAACATCACGTCCTGCTTTCCCATGGCGATCTGCTCGGCCGCATTGCCGATACAGTGCAGCGAGGTCGAGCAGGCCGAGGTGATCGAGTAGTTTATGCCCTTGATCTTGTAGGCGGTCGACAGGTTGGCCGAAACGGTCGAGCACATGGTCTTGGGCACCGCGAAGGGTCCGATGCGCTTTGTCGCGCCACTGTTCAGCACGGTCTGATGAGCGGCCAGCATGGCACTGGTCGAGGGCCCGCCGGAGCCCGCCACCAGCCCGGTGCGCGGGTTGACGATGTCGTCTTCTTCCAGCCCGGCATCGGCGATCGCCTGGCCCATCGCGATATGGGCATAGGCCGCGCCCGGCCCCATGAAGCGCAGGGTGCGCTTGTCGACGTGCTGGGCGACGTCGATATCGAGCGTGCCGGCGACCTGGCTGCGGAAGCCGTGCTCTTTCATCTCTTCGCTGGCGGTGATGCCGGACTTGCCGGATTTGAGCGAGGCCAGAACCTCTTCGACATTGTTCCCGATGGAGGACACGACCCCCATTCCTGTAACGACGACGCGGCGCATATACGCACTCCCTTTGGCCTGTTGGCGCCCTGTTTAGGACAGGCGGGGGTTGCGGAGCAAGCAGATTGGGGCACGTCCCGCGGCGGGACGGCCCGCACTGAACGGAATTGCCGCCGAGACGAGATGCGGCGCGGCGCCATCCGTGTGTCAGGCCGCCTCAGCCGATCGTGGCGCCGTCATCGCGCCAAACGGCAACGATGGACGAACGGGGCTTGCCATGACCGTCCGGCCACGAACCGCCCGGGTGCTGGACGCCGACGAAGGCGACCGTCCTGTCGAGAGACCAGCACAGTCCGGTCACCTCTGCCCCCTTGGGTACGGTCATGAAGCGGACGATTTCCCCGGTCTCGGGGTTGCCCACCAGCATCTGGTTGTTGCCCATACCGGCGAATTCGCCCTCGTTGCCGTCGTTGCCGTCGGTCTGAATCCAGAGCAGTCCGTCGGAAGAAAACGCCATCCCGTCGGGTGCGTTGAACATGTTGCCGGAATTGATGTTGTCGGACCCGGCATAGGCATTGTCGTGAACCGTCGGGTTGCCCGCCATCACGTAGAGATCCCAGCCAAAGGCGTCGTCCGCGTGATTGCCGCCTGCCGGCGTCCAGCGCACGATCTGGCCGTATCTGTTTGCCTCGCGCGGGTTCGGCCCGTTGACCGGATACTTGATGTCGCCCGCGTCCGAGGCGACGCCGCGGTTCTTGTTGTTGGTCAGTGCGCAATAGGCCTCGGGCTTGAGCGGATTGCAGGCGACCCATTCGGGACGATCCATCGTTGTGGCCCCCACCGCCGACGCCGCCATGCGGGTGAATGCGAGGATTTCTGCCGCATCCATCCCGGTGGTCTCGGGCGTCAGGGCAAGCCACACGCCGGTCTGGTCATCGTTGAACTTCGCCACATAGAGCGTGCCGTCGTCGAGCAGATCGCCACCGTCCCGGCCCTCTTCCCAGGCGCCTTGCGACACATATTTGTAAAGGAATTCGCCGCGCTCATCGTCGCCCATGTAGACGACGATGCGGCCGTCCGAGGTCTGCACCATCGCCGCGTTCTCATGCTTGAACCGGCCCAGAGCGGTACGCTTCACGGGGGTGGCGTTCGGGTCCGACGGGTCGATCTCGGTGACGAAGCCATGGCGGTGCGGTTCGTTGGGCTCGGTCGAGATATCGAAGCGCGGGTCGAACTTCTCGTAGGCATAACGGCTTCTGCCGCGAATACCGTATCGGGCATAGCCCTTTCCGCCGGGTGCGTCGCCGGTGGCACCAAAGTAGCCGTTGAAGTTCTCTTCGCAGGTTAGATAGGTGCCCCAGAGCGTGCGCCCGCACCCGCAATTGTTCATGGTGCCCTTGACGGTACGGCCATCGGGGTCGGCGCCGGTCCTTACCAGATCGTGACCGGCCAGCGGGCCTGCGAGGGTCATCTCGGTCTCGTGGGTGATGCGGCGGTTGAGTGGGCTGTCCTTGACCACTTCATAGCCGGAACGGGCCTTGGCCACTTCCATCACGGTGACGCCCTGCAGGTTCTTCAGCAGCGTCACCTCGTCCGCGCTTTGCGGCACACCTTCCGACGCAGCGGGCAGGTTGATCCACAAATTAGCGTATTCCGAGTTCACCACGATGACTTCACGGCCATCGACGACGAACAGCTCCATCCCGTCGGTGTTTTCGCCGAAGACCTTGTCCGACATTTCAATCGGCACACCGCCTTCGGCGGAATAGGCCCCATCGGCTTCGGACCAGAGCGCATCGCCCCAGCGCACCAGTACCTTGTGGCTGTATCCCTCTGGCACATGCACCGCGCGGTCAGTGGCGATGCCGATGGGCTGGAACGGGAAACCGCTGCCGGCACGCGCCGCCGTGGTGGAGGACAACAGGCCGGTCCCGAAAACGGCCGCGCCCGAGCCGAAAGACAGCGCCCCGCCAAGGACGCCCCGGCGCGAGATCGCGCGATCCACGACCGCATCGAACTGGCTGACTGCCGGACGTGGATCGCGATGTTCGTCGAAGGCGTCCCACGAAATATCGATGAGCGATTTGTCCACCATGTCAGTCTGTCCCTTGCTGATCGTGCCGGCTGGGCGGTGCCCTGAATGCAATGCCGCGTCGTCAGGCGCCGAAGCCCCGGCGGCAGCGGTTATGCGACCTCTTCATAACCATGAATCGAAGTCATGCGTTGTACGAGGAAAACACGAAACGCCGGAGCGGCGGCCCCGGCGTTTTCGATTTTTCGCGTCATGTTCGGGGGATTACATATCGCCGGATTACCACTGAAACCGACGATCATCTTCCCACGCCAGTGAGCCTCAGCTTTCGCTGAGCGCGACCTTCATGTCCTTGACCTGATAGATAACTTCGCCGTCGGCTTCGACGATGCCGTCGGCCACGCCCATGGTCAGCCGGCGGGTCTGCACCGCTTTGGTGAAATCGACCTTGTATGTCAGCATCTTGCGGTCGGGACGCACCATTCCGGTGAGCTTCACTTCACCCACGCCCAGCGCATAGCCCCGCCCTTGCCAGCCGCGCCAGCCGAGGTTGAAGCCGGTCAATTGCCACAGCCCGTCGAGGCCGAGACAGCCCGGCATGATCGGGTTGCCGGGAAAGTGGCAGTCGAAGAACCACAGGTCGGGGGTAATGTCGAATTCGGCCACCACGTGGCCCTTGCCATGCGCGCCGCCATCGCCCGAGATGTCGGTGATCCGGTCCATCATCAGCATCGGCGGTTCCGGAAGCTGCGCATTGCCAGGCCCGAACAACTCGCCCCGCGCGCATTTCAGCAGGTCTTCCTTGTCGAAACTGGTGGGGTAATCAGCCATTCGGACGCCTTCCTCGGGTAGGACAGATATATCTGAACCCGTCTAGCACCCCCGCGCCCGCCCGTGCAAGAGCACTGCCTTTTCACCATGGCATTGTCACGGCTTGGATTTTCCCGCTCTGGCGGACATTGAAATGCACAAGGGATAGGCTCTATATTGGAAAGGCAGGTGTGAAAGCGAGGCATGACAATGACGTCCCAGGCGAATGAGCGCGGCGCCGACTGGCTTGCAGGTGCGGGCCTGCGCCCGACCCGGCAGCGGCTGACGCTTGCCTCGCTTCTGGTGGGCGATGGCAAGAACCGCCATGTCACCGCCGAGAGCCTGTTTTCCAAGGTGCAGGACGCAGGTGAAAGCGTGTCGCTGGCCACCGTCTACAACACCCTGCGCGCGTTCTGCGATGCCGGGCTGATGCAGGAGGTCACGGTGGACGGTGCGAAAAGCTATTTCGACACCAATACCCACGACCACCCGCATTTCTTCTGGGAGGACGACGGCCACCTGACCGACGCACCCGCGGAGGACCTCAAGATCGTGGCTCTGCCCGACGCGCCCGATGGAGCCGAGATTGCCAAGGTCGACGTGGTAATCCGCCTGCGCCGCAAGAGCGACTGACGGGTCTGCCACGCCCTTCCGCCTGACCGGTGCCGAAGCGGGCCTGACCCGGGACATCATGTTCGACTTCGGGCTAGAGGTGCTGCATCACGACCGGAGCGACCTCTGACCTTCGCACATGCTTGCTGCCGAAATCCCGGTCCGACTTTTCCCCATCCCGGCCCATGTTTCGCCGCAATTCGGCACCACCTTGACCGAGGGCCTCAGAACGGGAGATCAGAATGACCCTCAACAAAGCAAGAACTGCAGCATCCTGGCTTCTCCTCACGGCCATTTTCACCCTGTTCACCGCCGCAAGCTGGCAGCTCGCCCAGGGTGTCATGCACTCCAGCGTCGAGGGCGTGATCGCGGGCGGAGGCCTGATGTTCGGCGCGGTGATGACCGCCTGGCTGCGGGTCTCGATGGGGATCCTCGGCGGCGATCGGGGCCACCTTCAGTGCCGCACCGACTGGATGGCCGAACCGGCCTGACCGACCGCCGGGTCAGCGCTACTCGTCGGTTTCGATAATCATGAGCTCCCGCTCCGACGCGCCGCGGGCATGGCTCAGCGCCTCCTGATAGGCCTCCGAATGATAGCACCGCTCCGCCGTCTCGACGTCGGGAAAGCGCGCCACGACATTGCGGGGCCGCTCCTTGCCTTCCAACTGCACGAACCGTCCGCCCCGCGCGATGAAGCGACCGCCGTGGTCGGCGATCGCCTTGGTCGCGCCTTCAGCGTATTTCGCATAGGATTCCGCGTCGGTGACAGTGACATGTGCGATCCAGAGTGCGCCCATCGGTGTTCCTTCTCTCGATAGTGTTCGGGTGTCTGTCCGGCATCCTTCCCGGAACCGGAGCGAAAGATCAACCGCCGCAAGAGTTCGCCCTTCGCCCCGATGAGAACCGGCTTCTAGATCGACGTGTCCGGCACGCCGCATTCCAGGAATGCCCCCCTGCCCTTCGCAACAGCGAGCGCTCCGTTCCTCACCACGATATCGCCGCGGGACAGGACGATGTATGGCCAGCCCTTGACCTGCCGCCCCTCGTAGGGCGTGTAATCCACGTTGTGATGCAGCAGGTCGTTGCTGATCGTGACTTCGCGCTCCGGATCCCAGATGGCGATATCCGCATCGGCGCCGACGGCGATGGTACCCTTGCGGGGGTAGAGCCCATAGAGCCGCGCCGGGTTGGTCGCCGTCAGCGCAACGAACTGGTTGAGCGAGATCCGGCCCTTGCCCACGCCTTCGGAAAACAGCAGCGGCAGCCGGGTCTCGACGCCGGGGATGCCGTTCGGGACATGCACGAAGCTCGCGCCCTCGCCCCGCAGCTTCTTGCCGGTGGCGCTGTCGAACTTGAACGGCGCGTGGTCGGAGGAAAACACCTGGAAGGTGCCATTGGCCAGCCCGCGCCAGACGCTGTCCTGGCTGGCCATGTCGCGCGGCGGGGGCGAGCAGATATGCTTGGCGCCCTCGAAACCGTCGAGATCGAGGTCGGCGGCCGTCAGCAAGATGTACTGCGGGCAGGTTTCGCCGAAAACCTTCAGCCCCTTGGCGCGGGCAGCGGCGATCTGTTCCATCGCCTCGCCGCCCGAGACATGCACCACCAGCATCGGCACGTCGACGATTTCGGCCAGCGAAATCGCCCGGTGCGTCGCCTCGCGCTCGGCAATCGCCGGGCGCGCGTCGGCGTGAAAGCGCGGCGCGGTCTGGCCGGCCTGCTCCAGCGCCTCGGTCAGCCAGGCGATGGCATCTGCGTTCTCGGCATGGATCATGGTCAGCGCGCCTTCGCGCCGGGCCAGTGCTAGCACCTCGATGATCTGCCGGTCGTTCAGCTTGAGGTCGTCGTAGGTGGTGTAGATCTTGAACGAGGTATAGCCCTCGCGGATCAGCGCCGGCAGTTCCTGCCCGACCACCTGCGGTGTCGGGTCGGTGACGATCAGGTGAAAGGCGTAGTCGATCACCGATTTGCCGTCCGCGCGGGCGTGGTAGTCGTCGACCGCCGCGCGCAGGCTCTGGCCCTTCTGCTGGCAGGCGAAGGGGATCACCGTGGTGGTGCCGCCAAAGGCCGCCGAGCGCGGTCCGCTGTCGAAATCGTCGGCCATGACCGAACCGTCGGTGCTTGGCTGGTCGAAGTGGCAATGGGCGTCAACGCCTCCGGGCAGCACGAGCTTGCCGCTGGCGTCTATCTCCTCGGCGCCCTTGGCCAGCGCCTGACCGAGGGTGACGATGCGGCCGTCCCGTATGCCGATGTCGGAGTTGAAGATGTCGGACGCGGTGGCGATCCGGCCGCCGCGAATGACGAGGTCGTACTCTGTGGTCATGTCGGTTCCGTCTGTTGGTCGGGCGCCTTCCGGCACTCGAGATAGTCGATAGTCTGTTCGCCAGAGGCGATCAGGTGCCCGCGCCAGATGCGCCGCGCATGGTCGGCGTCGCGGGCATCGAAGGCCGCCATCAGGTCGAGATGTTCCTGTACCGCCGCATCGCGCCGGGCGTCCTTGCGCAGAGCGATGAAGCGCACCCTCTCGGCCTGCTGCGCCAGCCGGCTGCGCTGCTCGCTCAGGATCGGGTTGCGCGCGAATTCGACGATGCGGTCGTGGATGCGGCGATTGATGTCGAAATACCGCGCCCGATCCGAGCAATCCGCGAAACGCTGCATGTCGGCGTGCAGGGCGTGAAGCTCGGACAGTTCCTCGGCGCTCATGCGCTTGCAGGCCAGTTCCGCGGCCAGCGCCTCGGTTCCGGCAATGACCTCGAAGAGCGCGCGGGTCTGGCGCACCGTCACCTGGCTTGTCGTGGCACCGCGGTTGGGCGTGAGATCGACAAGACCCTCGGTCGCCAAGAGCTTGAGCGCTTCGCGGATCGGGGTCAGCGACACCCCGATTTCCTCGGCCAGCGCGTTTACGGCCAGCTTTTCGCCCGGCGCCAGCGCCCCGGTTATGATCCGGTCGCGCAGGTTCTCGGCCACGCGCTCGTGCAGATGGGCGCGGATGAGCCGGGTCTTGCCGCGCAGCGCAGGTCTGGCAGCGATGTTCATGGCGCCGTCCCTTTCAGGCATGGTCTTCATGTGCGATGCGCGACGCCAGTGCCTGCGACAGTCCGACCGAAGGCTTGGCGGCGGGACGCGCGAAGCTGCCCTCACGTGCGCCCACCGGCCGCAGTGCCGCCAGCGTAGCCGCCTGCCGTACCGCGGCCTGCGCGCAATCCACCACCGGCACCGGGATACGGTCGCGCACCAGCGGCGCCAGTCCCGACAGCGGCGCTCCGGCCAGCACGATGACGTCCGCGCCGTCGTCCTCAACGGCGCTGAGGGCAAGATCGACCAGCAGGTCGGCCTTCTCGCTCTGCACCTCCGAGATCGATTTGAAGGCACCGTTCAGCATCCGGATGCTGGCGCAGCGCCCGCCCAGCCCGTGCCAGTCGACGCATTCGCGATACCACGGCCCCAGCGCCTGTGCGAAGGTCACGATCGAGAACCGCCCGCCCAGCATGCAGGCTGTCAGCATCCCGGCCTCGGCCAGTCCGACGACGGGGATGTCGAACAGTTCGCGCGCAGCGCCGATACCGGGATCGCCGAAGGCAGCGACGATGGCGGCATCGTAATCAGCATGGCGTTCGGCAAGGATCTCCAGCACCGACATGCCGCCCACCATCGCCTCGGTCCGGGTCGAGATATAGGGCACGCCGGAGGCCGCGGTGACGCTGTCGAGCGTGGCGTCCGGCGGCAGGACCGAGCGCGCCGCCCCGGTCAGCAGGTCGGTCAGCGCCTCGGTCGTGTTGGGGTTGATCAGCAGTATTTTCATTGTTGTCACTCGTCTTTCGATCAATATCCCAGCGCCCGGGGCAGCCAGGTCACGATGTCGGGGAAGATCAGGCACAGGATCAGAACGGCGTATTGCACCGCGACGTAGGGCCAGACGTTACGGATGAGCTCCGCCATCTTCACCCGTGTGATACCGCTCATGACAAAGAGCACCACGCCGACCGGCGGGGTCATCATCCCGATCACCAGATTGAACACGAAGAGGAAGCCGAAGAGCAGCGGGTCGATCCCGAAGCTGCCCGCCACCGGCGCGAAGAGCGGCACCAGCATGATGTAGGCGGCATTCGATTCTATGAACATGCCCACCACGATCAGCAGCGACATCACCAGCAGCAGGAACACCTTCGGGTTCTCGCTCAGCCCCTGCAGGAAATCGGCCATCGCCGCCGGCACCATGTCGATGGTGAACAGGAAGGTCACCCCGGCGGCAAAGGCGATCAGCGCGCCGACCATGGCGGCCCCCACTGCCGCCTGAAACAGCGCAGGCGCGAGGTCCGAGACCTTGAGTTCGCGGGTCACGAGAAAGCCCACGATCACGGCATAGGCCACGGCGATCCCGGCGCCTTCGGTCGGGGTGAACACGCCGCCGACGATGCCGCCGACCACCACCACCGGCATCGCGAGGACCGGCAGCGCTCGCCATGCTTCGACAGCCGCGTTGCGCGCCGAGAACCTGTCGCCGGTCAGCTTGAAGCCGCGCCGCACAGACAGCAGCGAAGCCACCGCCATGAAGCCCAGGGTCAGAAGGATGCCCGGCACCACGCCGGCCATGAACAGCCCGCCCACCGACACGGCGGACCCCGCCATCAGGGCATAGACAATCATCGCGTTCGACGGCGGGATGATCGCGCCCAGGTTGGCGGCCGAGGCCACCACGGCGCTGGAATAGCCGTCGTCGTAGGTCTTGCGCATCGCCGGAACCAGCGTCGAGCCCAGTGCCGAGGCCGAGGCCACCGCCGCGCCCGAGACCGCCGCCAGCATCATACCGGCCACAATGGCCACGTGCGCCAGCCCGCCATGCACCCGGCCGACCAATGCGTTGGCGAAGTGGATCATGCGCGCCATGATGCCGGCCCGGACCATCAATTCGCCCGCCAGCATGAACAGCGGGATGGCCATCAACGGAAAGCTGTCGACGGCGTGCATCATGCGCTGCGGCATCACGCTCAGCTCGATCCCCCCCGCCAGAAGACCGCCCAGCGAGGCAAGGCCGAGGGCGAAGGCCAGCGGCATGCCCAGCAGCGCCAACGTGAAGAAAACAAGGATGGCAACAAGGGTCATTGCTGCGCCTCCTGCGGCCAGGTGTCTCGCCCGCCCCAGGCCAGCAGCAGCAGGTGCAGCACCGTGTGCACCGCAGCCAGCAGGACGGCGATGTAATAGACCGCCGCCGTGACCGGCAGGGTCGGCATCATCTCGGGCCAGGTATAGGCCGCGACCTGCCAGGCGTAGGCGAAGATCACCACCATCAGGACCGCGGCCAGGGCCGCCGAAACCCGGAACAGGAGCTCCTGCACCTGCTCCGGCAGCTTCACCACCAGCGCGTCGATGCCGACGTGCACGCCGCGGCGCACGCCATGCGGGATCGCCAGGAACATCGCCCAGACAAAGGCAAGCCGCGCCACCTCTTCCGACCAGTCGATGGCGCTGGCGAAGGCGTAGCGGAACACCACCTGGGTCACCACCAGCCCCGCCATCACCGCCATGGCGCCGATCACCGCCCAGCCCGTCACCCGGTCCAGCCGCGCGAGCATGTCGCGCGCACGGACCAGCGCCGGGCCTCCTTTCAGAGATCCGGCAATCTGCGCCGCAGCCATCATTTTGCGCCGGCTTCTTGCAGCACGAGGTCGATCAGGTCGTCACCGATGCGGGCCTTGAGTTCGCCGATCACCGGCTGGCTCATCTCGCGCAGCTTGGCACGGGTCTCGGTGTCGATCGCGGTGAAGGTCATGCCGGCCTCGACCAGCGCCGCGCGGGCGGCTTCGTCCTCGGCGGCCGCGGTCTCACGTTGCCAGGCCACTGCTTCGGCCGCGGCATCGCGCAGCGCCTGCTGCTGGTCTTCGGGCAGACGGTCGAACTTCTTCTTGTTGGCGACCAGCACGATGTAGTCGAAGAAGTGGCCGCTATCGGACAGGTGGCCCTGCACCTCGTTGAAGTTGCGCGAGGCAATGATGGAGAACGGATTTTCCTGACCGTCCAGCACGCCCTGCTGCAGGGCCGAGTAGACCTCGGAGATGCCCATCGACACCGGGTTTGCGCCGATCGCGCGGAAGGTGGCGAGATGGGTCTCGTTCGGTTGCAGGCGGATCTTCAGGCCTTCGAAATCCTCGACCTTGGTGATCGGACGCACGCCGTTGGTGACGTTGCGCGATCCCAGTTCCATCCAGCCCAGCGGCTCGAAGCCGCGCTCGGCCAGTTTCGCCTCGATCTGTTGGCCGGCGGGACCGTCGATCACCCGAAAGGCGGTCTCGCGGTCGGGATAGGCGAAGGGCAGCGATACGGCCTCCAGTTCGGGCACGGTGCGCGACAGGTAGGCCGATCCGATCCACGTCGCGAAGACAACGCCCGAGCGCACCTGATCGACGTTTTCCTTGGCGCCGCCCAATTGCATGGCGGGGAAGTTCGCGATCTCCAGCGCGCCGTCGGTCTTCTGGGCAACCGCCTCGGCAAAGCGCTCCATGGCGAGAGAACTGGAGTGATCGACCGGGAAATTCCCGGCCACGCGCAAGGTATCGGCAAAGACCGGCATCGCGGCTGTCAGCGACAGGGCGGTGGCCAAGGCAAGGATCGGTTTCATTCGGAGTGTCTCCCGTGTGGATGAACGATGTTTCGGATCGACAGGGGGCAGGCAGTACACCCGTCCGGCTGCGACGCCTTAAAAGGTCCATGGAGGCGGGCCGAAACACAAGTATATTTTTTATAAATAATCATATTTCCTGTAATATATTGGTTCTATTTTATTTTTATATCCAACTACAGTGATCTTTCAGGCCATTGCGCCGTCTTAGTGGTTCCTCTGCACCCAAGACGGGCGGCTTCTGCCGACACGTGCGAGCAGCGTTGACCGCAGTGGCGATTCGAGCATCTTAGTCCGTAGGCTGTCAACGTTTACCATGTAAATATATGAGTATTATCAGTTTGTTGTACAGTTTTTAATTTTTTATTTGATATTTTCTCCTCCACCTCACACCATCTGGCTACCAAATTCAGGGAGAGACCCGCATGAGTTCGACCTGCCGCATCGGCATGCTCACACCATCGTCCAACACCGTCATGGAACCGCGCACCTGCGAGATCCTTGCCGGCCAGAGCGGCGTATCCGCGCATTTCGCCCGTTTCCGGGTCGTCAGGATCGCGATGAGCGACGAGGCGTTGGGCCAGTTCAGCTTCACGCCGCAACTGGACGCCGCCGAGCTGCTTGCCGACGCCAAGTGCGATGTCATCGCCTGGGGCGGAACCTCCGGCGGCTGGCTGGGGGCGGCCAATGACGAGGCACTGTGCCGCGCCATCACCGAACGCACAGGCATTCCTGCGACCACCTCGACGCTGGCCACTCTTGATGCGTTTCGCGCCCTGGGTGCCGACAGCTATGCGCTGGCCACCCCCTATCTCGACGAGGTGCAGGAGGCGATTACCCGCAACTTCGCCGAACTCGGCTTCACCTGCGCTGCCGAACGCCACTTGGGCGATCCCGGCAACTTCAGCTTCGCGCAGTACAGTGAGGAGGAGATCGCCGGCCTGATCCGCGAGGTTGCCAGCGCCAAGCCCGGCGCCATCGCCGTCTATTGCACCAACTTCGACGGCCCGCGTGTCGCGCCCGGCATCGAGCGTGACACCGGCATCCCGGTGCTCGACAGCATCGCCGTCACCCTTTGGCATGCCCTTCGCCTTGCCGGCCGCGACACCGCCGCGCTGGCGGAGTGGGGCCAGATATTCCGTTGCGCCCTACCCGAGCACAGCGGCACCGCGCCGGTCACGGCGTAACTCCGGCCTTTGAGCCACCCCAACAAGGAGACCATCCATGAGATCAATCATGACCCTCGCCGCCTCGGCGCTGATTGCCGCCACGGCGACGGCGCAGGCGGAGACCTATCAGCTGAAAGCGCTGGGCCAGCCGGTCGCAACCGGGCTGATCCAGAAGAATGTCGAGCAGCCGTTCTTCGAGAACTTTGCTGAGAAAACCGGCATCGACGCCACCGTGGACTACAAGCCGCTCGATGTGACGGGCATCAAGGACACCGAGCAGCTGCGCATCCTCAAGGCCGGGCTGTTCGACATCGTGTCGCTGCGCATGAGCCAGATCTCGCGTGATGAGCCGACCATCCTCGGCCTGGACCTGGTGGGCCTGAATCCCGACTACGACACCGGACGCAAGACCGTGGCAGCGTTTTCCGACAAGGTCGACGCGCAGTTGCAGGAGAAGTTCAACACCAAGCTGCTGGGCGTCTGGCCGTTCGGGCCCCAAGTGCTGTTCTGCGAACCCGAGATCGCCCAGCTTGCCGACCTGAAAGGCAAGAAGGTCCGCGTCTACGACCAGAACCTCGCCAATTTCGTGTCGTCCGTCGGCGGCACGCCGGTGCCCATCGGCTTTCCCGACGTGCACCAATCACTGGCGCGCGGCGTGGTGGATTGCGCCATTACCGGACCGTCCTCGGCCAACTCTGCCGGCTGGCCGGAAGTCACCAGTTACATGCTGCCGGTGGCCTTCCAACTGGCGCTGAACGGCTACGGCATCAACCTCGACGCGTGGAACAAGCTGTCGGAAGAGGATCAGGCCAAGCTCGAAGCCGGCTTTGACGATCTGGTTGAGGAAATCTGGACCTACTCCGAAGAGCTTTTCGACGACGCGGTGCGCTGCAACATCGGCGAAGCCCCCTGCGAAACCGGCAAGATGTACGACCTGAAGCCGGTGGCGATCTCCGACGCGGACAAGGACATCATCGGCAACGCCGTGACCGAGATCTCCTTCCCGACTTGGGCCGAGGTCTGTGACAAGCAGAACGCGACCTGTTCGGAAGACTGGAAGGCGGCGGTCGGACAATGACCGATCAGACAACCAACGGGGCCCCTGCGGCCCCGTCCTCCGCCGCGCCCGGACACCTGTCAGGAGGTCGCGCCATGGAGCATTTCGCCGCCTTCGCCGCCCGGCTTTTCGGCATCGCGCTGGTCGCGCTGTCGCTGTTCGTCTCGGTCGAGACTTTGGCCCGCAAGCTCTTCAACTTCTCGTTCGAGGGCGCGGACGAGCTGGGCGGTTACGTGCTTGCGGTAGGATCGTCGCTCGCCTTCGTGGTGGCGCTGGTCGATCGGGCGCATATCCGCATCGATGTGCTTCACGCGCGGTTCCCGAAACGGCTGCAAGCCATCATGGATTGGCTGTCCATCGTCTCGATCGCCGGGCTGGGGCTTTTCATCCTTTATGTCGGCCGCATCGTCATCGCCGACACGCTGGCCTATGGCTCGACCGCGCCGACGCCCTGGGCGACGCCGCTGATCTGGCCGCAAGGGGCTTGGTACGCCGCGCTCTGCCTGTTCGCGCTGGCGGCGATCTACATGGCGGTGCGCGCCACGGTGCAGGTGGTGAACGGACGGCTCGACCAGGTCGCGGCCGAATTTCAACCGAAAGGCGCGATCGAGGAACTGCAGGAAGAAATGGAGGATCTGGGGCGGCGCTAGGCCACCCCGGACCGGCAATCGAACAGGGGCCATCGGCCCCGACACAGGGAGTAGGAAGCATGGGCGTTGGTGCCGTATTCACGGGCTTTTTCGGAATGATGGGGCTTTTGCTCATGTCGCTTCCGATTGCCGTCATCATGGTGGTTCTGGGGGTGATCGGCGGGGTGATGCTGTACGGCTGGCCGCTGCTCAATTCCATGGGGCCGGTGATCTGGGGGGTGCAGAACGAGAACATCCTCACCGCCGTGCCGCTGTTCATCCTCTTGGGCGAACTGCTGCTGCGCAGTGGTATCGCCGACCGGATGTATGGTGCGCTGGCGATCTGGCTGAACCGGCTGCCGGGCGGGCTTTTGCACACCAACATCGGCTGCTGTTCGCTGTTTGCCGCGACCTCGGGATCCTCGGTCGCCACCGCGGCGACGGTGGGCACGGTGGCGCTGCCCAACCTCAAGGCGCGCGGCTACGGTTCCCGGCAGGCGCTGGGATCGCTGGCGGCGGGCGGCACGCTGGGCATTCTGATCCCGCCCTCGGTCAACCTGCTGATCTATGGCTCGCTGGCCAATGAATCGATCGGCCAGCTGTTCATCGCCGGCATCATTCCCGGCATCGCGCTGACGCTGCTGTTCATGGTCTACATCGCGGCGGAATCCTATTTCATCCCCGCGTCCAGCGGCGGCGAAGAGATCCGCGTGCCGCTGGCCGACAAGATCGCCGCGCTGAAGCACCTGATCCCCCCGGCTATCATCTTTGCCGTGGTCATGGGGTCGATTTACTTCGGTATCGCAACGCCCACAGAATCCGCCGCGCTGGGCGTCGTGGTGGCGCTTGCCTTCGCCGCCCGCGAAGGCAAGTTGAGCCTCGAGTTCTTCGACAACTGTTTCCGCCAGACCGCCAAAACCACGGGAATGATCCTGCTGATCATCACCGCCGCCTTCATGCTGAACGTCACGCTGGCGCTGGGCGGCATCGCGCAGACGATGACCCAGTGGGTCGCCAGCTTCGGGCTGTCGCCGGCGGCGCTGCTGATGGCGTTAATCGTGTTCTACCTGTTCCTTGGCATGTTCATGGACGTGCTGTCGATGCAGGTGCTGACCATTCCGGTCGCACTGCCCATCGTCACCGCAGTCGGCATCGACCCGATCTGGTTCGGCATCTTCATCGTGCTGATGTGCGAATTGGGCATGATCACCCCGCCGGTGGGCATGAACCTCTATGTGGTGCAGGGCGTGCGCACCGACGGAGGGCCGTTCCGCGACGTGGTACTGGGCGCGATCCCCTATGCGCTGATGATGGTGGCCTTCACCATTCTGCTGATCTTCGTGCCGCAAATCGTGACCTGGCTGCCCGAAACCATGAGCGGGCGCTGAGCGATGGGCGATTACTGGAAACTTTCGGCGGCCGAGCTTTCGGCCGCCTATGCCGATGGCAGGGCCCAGCCGAGCGCCGTGATTGCGGAGTTGCAAGCGCGCATCGCCGCACTCAATCCGCAGCTCAACGCCTATGTCACCCTGGCGGAGGATCTGCCGAAACAAGCCGAGGCGTCTCGCAAACGCTGGCAATCCGGTCAGCCGCTGTCGCCGCTGGACGGCGTGCCGGTGGCAGTGAAGGACAACCTGCATGTCGCCGGTCTGCGCACCACGTGGGGCGGACACACCTTCGACACGGTGGCCGAAGCCGACGAACTGCCGGTGGCGCGCCTTCGGGCCGCAGGGGCGATCCTCGTCGGCAAGACCAACACGCCCGAGTTCGCGGTCGAGGGCTATACCGCCAATGCCCGCTTCGGCGTGACCCGCAACCCGTGGGATCCTGCGCTGACACCGGGAGGCTCGTCCGGCGGCTCGGTCGCGGCCGTGGCCGCCGGCCTTGCCACGCTGGCCATCGGCACCGACGGCGGCGGCTCGACCCGCCGCCCGGCCGGGCATACCGGGCTCTACGGTTTGAAACCCTCGATCGGGCGCATCCCGCGCGGTGGCGGACTGCCGCAGATCCTGATGGATTTCGAAGTTATTGGCAGCTTCGCCAGGGACATCCGCGATTTGGACCTGCTGCACCGCACGCTCGCCGGCCCCGACCGCAGTGATCCCGTATCACGGGCCTTGCCCGCCGCACCGCCAAAGGATGCGCAACTGCGCATCCTTTCCGTCCCGACCCTCGGCAGCAATCCCTGCGATCCGGAGATCCTGACGGCCACCCGCTCTCTGGCCGAACGACTGGCGGACCATGGACACGACGTCCGTGAAGGCCACCTTCCGCTGGATCTCGACACCATCGACGCATTCTGGGGACGCTTCGCGCAAATCGGGCTCAGCCATATACGCAGCGAGGTGCCCGACATGCGGCACAGGTCTTCGCCCCTTTATCATGGGATGGCCGACGCAGGCGACGGCGTCTTGGCCCGCGATCTATTTGCGGCCATTGCCGCGGTGCATCGGCTGCGCGCCGACACCGCGCGGCTGTTTTCAGAAATCGACGTCATCCTGATGCCCACCGCCGCCGCCCAGCCTTGGCCCGCCAACCAGAGCCACCCCGGGATCATCGATGGCCAAGCTGTCGGCCCGCGCGGCCACGCGGTCTATACCGGATGGGTCAATGCTGCCGGACACCCCGCACTGGCGATACCTGCTGGCTTCGACCGCGCCGGTCTGCCCATCGGTTGCCAGTTGATCGGAGACATGGGCGCCGAGGACCGGCTGATCGGCCTTGCCGTGCAGTTGGCGGAGGGCTGGCGCTGGCCAGCCCTTGCCGAAGTCTCAGACCTTGGCCTTCAGGTCCAGTGATACCTCGCCGAGACCGTCGATCCGACCCCGGATTGCGGTTTCGGCCCGTACATAGGGCAAACCGTTGAGCGATCCGGTGATCACGATCTGCCCCGGCTGAAGCCCGCCGCAATGATCGCCGACCATCGCCTCCAGAACCAGGAAGTTCTCGAAGGCGTTTCCGCCCGGAACCTGCGCCTCACCGAACAGCAGCACATCCTCTCCGGCAGTCAGCGATGCCTGTGCCTGCCCCATCGGCAGGGCCTGCCAGTCCTTGACCGGCGACCCGATCACCAGACCGCCATTGATCTGGTTGTCGGCCAGCTTCAGCATCGCCGACGCATCTGCCGGCAGCCGCGTGCGCACGATTTCGATCACCGCAACCGCCGACAGACAGTCGGCGACAGCCTGCCGCCGGTCCGCGACGTCCGGCCCGGGCAGGTTTTCGTCGACGCGAAAGCCAATCTCGAGCTCGATACCGATGTCCTCGGCCGCAGGGACGGTCAAGGTGGCCGGCGATCGCAGGATGTCACCGGCAAGGATCGGTGCCATGATCCTGTCGGCGCCCGGCTTGTTGGCGACCTTGAAACCGCCGACCGAGCCAGTCGCGCGGACGACCTCCTGCTGGACACGAAAGGCATCTGCGATCGACAGGTCGCCATGCGTCAGGTCGGCAGCGGCCACCGGACGACCGGTTTGACGCGCTTGGATCAATGCTCCTGCAAGAAGGGAGGTCTGCGAGCCACTGAGGACACTTTCCATTTTTTTCCGGCTTTCAATTTGATACACTCATCTTAATTTTAAATTGGCATGCCATGGGTCGCAAGCGTGATTGCCGGGGATGGACCGGTTTCCATGGCTGTAAGGTCAAGGCGCCTGAGCAGAGGTAGAGTGAACGTGAAGACACGCAGATCAGATCATCCGCGCCGACGGGTCGACACACGAGGCAAGGTCGTGATCAGCCGGACGCCTCTGCACGAACAGGTGGCGGAGGAAATCCGTCACATGATCGTCACCGGAGAGCTTGCGCCGGGCGAAAAGATCAAGGTGAACGAATTGGCAGAGGTTCTTGATGTCTCGCTGACCCCGATGCGCGAGGCGCTCAAGATCCTCGGCAATGAGAACCTTGTCGAACTGATGGCCAACCGCGGGGCGCGGGTTTCCGACATCACCGTCGACGGCACGCGCAATTTGTTCGAAGTGATCTCGCGTCTCGAAGCTCTTGCCGCTGAATTGGCCGCCCTGCGTATCACCGACCACGAACTGCAAGAGCTGGAAACGCTTCACACCCAGATGCACGAAAGCAACGCGGCCGGCGATCTTCAGAGCTATTTCGAACTCAATCGTCGGATTCATAATCTGGTGGTCGCGGCGGCGAAGAATCCTGATCTCACCCGCGTGCGGACCAGTCTGGCGCTGCACGTCGAACGTGCGCGGTTCCTTTCTGTCGCCACACCGGACCACCGTGACCTTTCGGTGAACGATCACGACTGCCTGATGCAGGCCCTCCGCGACCGCGACGCTGCCACCGCGCGCGAGGTCTGGCAGACACATCTGGAACGTGCCGGTCAGGAAGCCTGCCGTCTGGTCGGTCTTTGGGCCGAGACGACCGGACAGGAAGCCGCGCAATAGGTTCTGCGGTCGCAGGATCGTCGATCGCTTTCCGGAAACGGGATGCTTGGCAAGCGGCGTCGCGAAGCCTAAACATGAAAATGCATTTTCATGGAGGCCGCCATGTCGGACCAGCCCTTTCTCGCCCGTGTGCGGCGCAAGCTTCCGGAGTTGCACCCGGCCGAGCGTCGGCTGGGCGAACTGGTCTGCGACTTCCCTGGCGAATTGGCCAGCTACTCGGCCTCGGAACTGGCCGCCCTGGCTGGCGTCTCGAACGCGACGGTGACACGCTTCGTGCGGCGCTTGGGTTACGATTCCTACGAAGACGCGCGACGCGATGCGCGGGACGAGGCCAGCAGTGGTTCGCGGCTCTATCTCCAGCACGCCGGACAGGCCGAGGGCGCTGCGCCCGAAAGCTTCCGGGACACCGACATCCGCAATCTTCGCGAAACGCTCGACGATGTCTCGCAGGAGGAGATCGACCGGCTGGCCGAAGCCCTGCTCGGGGCGCGTAAAGCCTGGTGCGTCGGCTACCGCGCTGCCAATCCGCTGGCCAACTATCTGCAATGGCAGCTTCTTCAGGCCATCGAGGACGCGGTTCCCGTACCCGGCGGAGGCCAGACCATGGGCGAACACGTGGCCCGCATGGCCGCCTCGGATGTGGTGGTGCTGTTCGGCCTGCGCCGTCGTATCGCGGGCTTTTCCGATTTGCTGCAAACCATAGGAGAGACCGGCGCGCGGGTCTGCCTGATCAGCGACGAAGGCCTGGCCGTCAATCGCGAGGTACAATGGCATTTCCGATGTGCCACCCGTTCTTCGGGGCCGCTGTTCAGCCACGTCGGGGTCATGGGGCTGGTCAACCTGGTTGCCAACCGGACGATCGAACTGGCCTATGATTCGGGCCGACAGAGGTTGCAGCGGATCGAGGGCTACAACGACATGTTGCGCGAACTCTGACCTTACGCGGCCGCGCGGGCCACTCACATCCTTTAAAACCATGCGTAAAAACCGGGCGTTGCCGCAGCGCGGCGACGAAAGTTGCGTTTCGCTTGCGAAAATGTCTATTCCACTTCATGAAAATCTGTTTTCATATATGGCAGTCACCGTCTTACGCGAAAAGGACCCCCGCCATGCGTTCGCTCTTTGCCACCACTGCCCTTATCTGCCTGGCCCAGGCCGCAACCGCCGACACCGTTTCGCTGCGGGTTCTCGGCCAGCCAGTCGGTTCCGGCCTGATCCAGCAGCAGAAGGAACAGCCGTTCTTCGAAAACCTTGCGGAAAGCTCCGGCCTCGACGCGCGGATCGAATATCTGCCGGTCGACGTCGCAGGCATCCCCGACAACGACGGCATGCGTGTCATTCGTACCGGCCTGTTCGACATCGTCTCGTTCCGCGGCCCGCAGGTCAGCCGGGACGAGCCCACCATGCTGGGCCTCGACCTTGTCGGTCTGAACCCGACCTACGAGAGCGGCAAGACCCATACGGAAGCTTTCCTGCCCACCGTCGACGCTGCCGTGCAGGATCGGTTCAATTCCAAGGTGCTGGGCGTCTGGCCTGCCGGCCCGCAGGTGATCTTTTGCAAGCCCGAAATTGGTGGTCTGTCCGACCTCGAAGGCCTCAAGGTCCGCGTCGGCGACCAGTCCGCCGCCGCCTTCGTCGGCCAGTTCGGTGCCACCGGCATCCCGCTGCCCTTTGGCGAAGTGCAGCAGTCGCTGGCGCGCGGCGTGGTTGACTGCGCGATCACCGGGCCGTCCTCGGCCAATTCCGCAGGCTGGCCGGAGGTGACCACCACCGTGCTGCCGATTGCCCTGCAACTGGCGGTGAACGGCTATGCCATCAACCTCGACAGCTGGAACAAGCTGGATGCCGGCCAGCAGGAAACCCTGCAAACCTCGATCGAGACGCTGGTGGACGATGTCTGGGCCTATTCCGAGGAACTCTATCAAGACGCCATGAACTGCAACACCGGCCAGCAGCCCTGCGAACACGGCTCCGAGTATTCCTTGAAGAGCGTCCCGGTCTCCGACGCCGACCTCAAGGCGGTTTCCGACGCACTGGTCGGATCGTCGCTGCCGGCCTGGACCAAGCAGTGCAACGCGGTGAACGAAAGCTGCGAGGCCGACTGGATGGCCTCGGTCGGCACGAAGCTGGGCCTCTGAGGCAAAAGGGAGGGATGCACCGATGAAGACATATTCGCGAATATGCGCGATCGTCTTCGGCCTGATGATGACGGCGCTCTGCGTCGTCATCGCGGTCGAGACCGTGTTGCGCAAGCTGCTCAACCACTCGCTCGCGGGGGTGGACGAGCTGTCCGGCTATGCCATTGCCATCGGTGCGCCCCTCTGCTTTGCCGTCACCGCGGTCGAGCGCAGCCACATCCGGATCAACCTGCTGCACATGCGGATGCCGGAACGGTTTCAGGCGGCACTCAACCTCGTTTCCGCCGTCAGCCTCGCCGCGCTGGCGATTTTCCTCGCGGTCTTTACCGTGCGCACGGTGAAGGAAACGCAGATGTTCGGATCGGTCGCGCAGACACCGTGGATGACGCCGCTGATCTGGCCGCAGCTGGCGTGGATGGTCGGCATGGGCATCTTCACCATCGCCTGCGTGCTGCTGGCGGTCCAGGCCCTGAGGCTGGCAATCCGCCGCAACATGTCGGCCCTGACCCGCGACTTCGCGCCGGAAACGGTCGAGGACGAGTTGGAAGCGGAACTTTCCGATCTGGAGGCACGGGCATGAGCATCACAGTCATTTTCACCGGCTTCATGTTCATGCTGCTGCTGATGTTCCTTTCGATGCCGGTCGCGGTATCGATCCTCACGGTCGGCGGCGTTGGCGGCTACATGGCCTATGGCATGCCGCTGGTGGAAACCATGGGCGGCGTCATCTGGGGGACACTGAACAACCCGGTCATGACCGCGATCCCACTATTCATGTTACTGGGCGAGCTTCTCCTGCGCGGCGGCATCGCCGACCGCATGTTCGACACTCTGGCAGTCTGGCTCGGGCGTCTGCCCGGGGGGCTGCTCCACACTAATATCGGCACCTGTGCGCTGTTCTCGGCCACCTCCGGCTCTTCCGTCGCAACCGCAGCTACTGTGGGCACCATCGCGCTGCCCGCGCTTGGCGAACGTGACTACCCGGTGCGCCCGGCGCTCGGCACGCTTGCCGCGGGCGGCACGCTGGGCATCCTGATCCCGCCCTCGGTCAACCTGCTGGTCTACGGCTCGCTGGCCAATGTCTCGGTCGGGCAACTGTTCATCGCCGGCATCCTCCCAGGGGTCATGCTGACGCTTCTGTTTTCGGCCTATGTCGCCTTCAGCTATCCGGACGCGGGACGCAATTCCAACGTGCCGGAGGTCTCGAAGACCGAAAAGCGCCGGCTCTTGCGTCACCTGATCCCGCCGGCGGTGATCTTCGGCATCGTCATGGGCTCGATCTACGGCGGGCTGGCGACGCCCACCGAAAGCGCGGCCCTCGGCGTCATCGCCGCCTTCTACTTTGTCTGGAAGGGCGGACGGCTGACCTGGGACCTTCTTGAGAACTGCTTCATCCAGTCGGCGCGCACGTCCGGAATGGTGATCCTTGTAATCGTCTGCGCGCTGCTCTTGAACGTGACCCTGTCGATGACTGGCGGCACACAGGCGGTGACCCGCTGGGTGACGGGCCTCGGCCTGTCGCAGACCACGCTGCTGCTTCTGCTGGTGGCGTTCTACGTCGTGCTCGGCATGTTCATGGACGCGATGTCGATGCTGGTGCTGACGGTGCCGATTGCGGTGCCGATGGTCACGGCACTGGGGGTCGATCCGGTCTGGTTCGGTGTCTTTGTGGTGGTGATGTGCGAAATCGGTCTGATCACGCCACCGGTCGGCATGAACCTCTTCGTGGTACAGGGCGTGCGCAAGGGCGGCGGCGATTTCAACGATGTGATCCGCGGCGCCACGCCCTTCGTGGTGATCATGATCCTCTTCGCCGGCCTATTGGTCGCCGTGCCGCAGATCGCTCTGTTCCTGCCCGACATGGCTGCGGGGCGCTGAGATGGACACCCTGCTTTCCACCAGCGCCACGCCACAAACCACCGAGCGACGCATCCTCGTCGTCAATCCAAACAGCAATCCCGAGGTCACGCGCATCGTTTCGGACGCCGCAATCGGAGTGCTGGGTCCGGCCACCTCGGTCCGGGTGCTGCATCCCGAGGGCAGCCCCCGCTCGATCGAAAGCCGCGCCGATCGCGACGTGGCCGAACCGCTGGCCATCGACCTGCTTGCGCGGCACCCGGGCTACGACGCCTATGTCATGGCCTGTTTCGACGACATCGCGATCAGTGGCGGGCGGCGGTTTGTGGACGCCCCCATCGTCTGCGCCGCCGAAGCCGCGATCTCGGTCGCCCGGCTCTTCGCGCCGAGGATCGCCATCGTCACCACGGTCGAGGGCATGGTGCCCGGCATCCGCGCGCTGGTGGATTCACTCGGTGCAGGTGCAATCTGCTCGGTGCGTGCGGCGGGCATCGGCGTCGCCTCGGCAGCGGCGGGTGGTGACGAGATCGACCGCAAGCTGGATCAGACGATCGAGGATGCGCGCAACTTCGACGGCGCCGGGGCGATAATCCTCGGCTCCGGCGGGTTGACCGGTCGCGCCCCGGCCCTCTCGGCGCGGCACGGCATGCCGGTGATCGACAGTATCGAGGCCGCGCTGGCCTTGGCCGAACTTGCGGCGGGATTGAGAAGACGCCCCTGAGAGGTCTCTTCGGCCGCCGTGCCGGACCAGGGGTAACTTCAATGGGTTCTGGTGCCCGCGGCCGGACTCGAACCGGCACGGCCATACGGCCTGAAGATTTTAAGTCTTCTGTGTCTACCATTCCACCACGCGGGCGGGCGCCGCGACCATAGGCCGGTGCCGCGCCGGGGAAAACCGCAAAATGGGTCAGGTCACGTCGCCCAGTCCGCTTTCCTTGATCGCCTGCATCGCCACGTAGGTCGAGGTGTTCGACACATGCGGCAAGGTCGAGATCTTGTCTGCCAACACCCGTCGGTAGGCCCGCATATCCGAAGTCCGCACCTTCATCAGGTAGTCGAAGTTGCCGGCGATCAGATGGCACTGCTCGATCTCTGGGATTTTCGCGACCGCCTCGGCAAAGGCCGCAAGCGCTTTTTCACGGGTGTCGGCGAGCCGCACCTCGACAAAGGCCACGTGATCCAGCCCCAGCCTGATCGGGTCGAGCAGCGCGCGATAGCCGCGAATAACCCCAGCCTCTTCCAGCCGCCTCAACCGCGCCTGCGTCGGCGATTTAGACAACCCTATGCGCTTGGCGAGGTCGGTGATCGAGATGCGACCGTCTTCGGCCAGAACGGTGACGATGGCACGATCGAAACGGTCAAGTTCGATCTGGTCAAGTTGCACAGGTTCACCTCATAACTTCAACTCATATGCCTCGTGTTTTTGCAAAGTTCGGGAAATATGGCCAGCGAAATCGCGATATGGTGCCCACAACCTTACCCTTGGAGAGTCGCATGCCTCTTGACACCCTGACCGGTCTGCGCAGCCGGATCGACGAGATGACCTATGCCGACGAGGCCGAGAATATTCGCAGCCTCGTCGCGACCGCCGCGCTGTCCGAAGCCGACCGCGCGCGTATCTCTGCCGCCGGAGCGGACCTCGTGCGGCGCATCCGCGAGCATTCCGAGCCGGGGCTGATGGAGGTCTTCCTTGCCGAGTATGGCCTGTCGACGGACGAGGGCGTGGCACTGATGTGTCTGGCCGAGGCGCTGCTGCGGGTGCCCGACTCCGAGACCATCGACGCCCTGATCGAAGACAAGATTGCGCCATCGGACTGGGGCCGTCATATGGGCCATTCGACCTCGCCCTTGGTCAACGCCTCGACTTGGGCGCTGATGCTGACCGGCCGGGTGCTGCGCGAAGATGCCGAGCCCGGCCCGGTAGGCCACCTGCGCGCTGCCGTGAAGCGTCTGGGCGAGCCGGTTATCCGCACCGCCGTGGGCCGCGCGATGAAGGAAATGGGCCGCCAGTTCGTTCTGGGAGAGGACATCCGCGCCGCAATGAAACGCGCCAGCAACATGGAGCAGAAGGGCTATACCTACAGCTACGACATGCTGGGCGAGGCCGCGCGGACAGATGCGGACGCCATGCGGTATCACGCGTCCTATGGGCGCGCGATCGAGGCAATCGCCAAGGGGTGCGGAAATGACGACGTCCGGCTGAACCCCGGCATCTCGGTCAAGCTCTCGGCGCTGCATCCGCGCTATGAAGAGGCGCAGAAGGACCGTGTCGCGGCCGAGCTTTACCCGCGCCTGCGCGACCTCGCGCTGATGGCGCGGAACCGCAAGATGGGGCTGAACATCGACGCGGAAGAGGCCGACCGGCTGTCGATTTCGATGGACCTGATTGAACGGCTTATGCGTGATCCGGGGCTAGCCGGCTGGGACGGGCTGGGCATCGTCGTGCAGGCCTTCGGACACCGCTGCGGCGCGGTGCTGGACTACCTTTACGCGCTGGCCGTAGAGACCGATCGCCGCATCGCCGTGCGGCTGGTGAAAGGTGCCTACTGGGACACCGAGATCAAGCTGGCACAGGTTGAGGGGCTGGAGCGTTTCCCGGTCTTCACCTCGAAACCCGCTACCGACGTGAGCTACATCGCCAATGCTCGACGGCTGCTGAACATGACCGACCGCATCTATCCGCAGTTCGCCACCCATAACGCGCATACCGTAGCTGCCATCCTCGACATGGCCGACGACAAAAATGCATTCGAATTCCAGCGCCTGCACGGAATGGGCGATGCGCTGCACGACATCGTGCTGAAGCGCGAAGGCACCCGTTGCCGCATATATGCGCCGGTAGGCGCCCACCGCGACCTGCTGGCCTATCTCGTGCGACGACTGCTCGAGAACGGCGCGAACTCGTCCTTCGTCAACCAGATCGTCGATGAGAACGTACCGCCCGAAGTCGTGGCCCGCGATCCTTTCGAGGCCCTGCTGGACAACACGCCCCACCTGCCCACCGGCCCGGAGTTGTTCAAGCCTGAGCGCCTCAACTCGCGTGGCTGGGACCTGGCGCACCGTCCGACGCTGAAGGCGATCGAGGCCGCCCGCGCGCCGTTCCGTGACCATCAATGGCAGGCCGCTCCGCTGATCGCAGGCGACACCGCCCCCGAGGATGCCCTTGTCGTGACCAACCCGGCAAACCCGGACGAGACCGTGGGCAAGGTCCGCTTCGCCAGCGTCGCCGATTGCAAGACAGCACTGGCGGCGGCGAAAACCTGGACCGCATCGCCCGAGGAACGCGGCGCGGTGCTGCGCCGCGCCGCCGACCTCTACGAGGCGCATTACGGCGAGCTTTTCGCGCTGGTGGCGCGGGAGGCCGGCAAGACATTGCCTGACGCGGTGGCGGAACTGCGTGAGGCGGTGGATTTCCTGCGCTACTACGGCGCAAATGCGCCCGAGACCGAACCGGTGGGAACCTTCACCTGCATCAGCCCGTGGAACTTCCCGCTGGCGATCTTCTCGGGTCAGGTGTCTGCGGCGCTGGCGGCGGGCAACGCGGTGCTGGCAAAACCGGCCGAGCAGACATCGCTGATCGCCTATCGCGCGGTCGAGTTGCTGCACGAGGCCGGTGTCCCCCGCGAGGTGCTGCAACTGCTGCCTGGCGCGGGCGAGGTTGGCGGTCGGTTGACTTCGGACGCTCGCGTCGGTGGCGTGGCCTTCACCGGCTCGACCGAGACCGCGATGATCATTCGCCGCGCCATGGCCGAGAACCTCGCGCCGGGCGCGCCCTTCCTGGCCGAGACCGGCGGGCTGAACGCGATGATCGTGGATTCGACCGCGCTGCCGGAACAAGCGGTGCAGGCGATCGTGGAGAGCGCCTTCCAGTCGGCTGGGCAAAGGTGTTCGGCGCTGCGCTGCCTTTACGTGCAACGCGATATCGCGGGGCACTTCACCGAGATGCTGATGGGCGCGATGGAGACGCTGCGGCCGGGGCTGCCGTGGGAGATCTCGACCGACCTCGGCCCGGTGATCGATGCCGAGGCGCAGAAAGGGATCGCAATTTACGTGGCCGAGGCCCGCAAAGCCGGCCGGGTGATCAAGGAGATCTCGGTCCCGAAACAGGGGCATTTCATCGCCCCCGCCCTGCTGCGCGTGGACGGTATTGCGGACATGGAACGCGAGATCTTCGGGCCGATCCTGCATATCGCCACCTTTGAGGCCGATGAACTGGACCGGGTGATCGACGCCATAAACGCAACTGGCTACGGGCTGACGTTCGGGCTTCAAACCCGCATCGACGACCGGGTGCAGCACGTGTCCGAGCGCATTCATGCCGGCAACATCTACGTCAACCGCAACCAGATCGGCGCCATCGTGGGCAGCCAGCCCTTTGGCGGCGAGGGGCTTTCGGGCACCGGGCCGAAGGCCGGTGGGCCGAACTATCTCAGCCGCTTCTGCCGCCACACGGTCAACCCGGTCGAGGCCGATGCAGGCGCAAAGGTCGACCCGGCGGCGCTGGAAGAAACGCTGAAAGCCAAACCGCTGCCCACGCAGCAACCGCCACTGTCGCTGCCCGGGCCGACCGGCGAATCCAATAGGCTAACAGCCCTGCCCCGGTCGCCCCTGCTTTGCCTGGGGCCCGGGGACGCGGCGGCGGCACAGCAGAAGGAGGCCGTCGAAGCCTTGGGCGGCGTGGCGGTCCGCGTGGGCGGCGCACTGGAGCCGGACAGCCTGACAACGCTAAAGCACTTCTCGGGCGCGCTCTGGTGGGGCGACGAGAGTACCGCGCGTGCCTATGCCAAGGCACTGGCCAAGCGCGAGGGCCCGATCCTGCCGCTGATCACCGGCAGGCCCGACAAAGGTCACGTGGTGCACGAACGGCATGTCTGCGTCGACACCACCGCTTCGGGCGGGAATGCGGCGCTTCTGTCGGGCATGTCTTGACCTTCCGGGGGGAAGGCCACAGCTTCCCCCCATGTTCCCGATCCGCGATCACAACCCGTCAGGGCGGACGCCCTATGTCACCTACGCCCTGATGGCAGTGAATATCCTTGTGTTTCTGGGATATTATGGCCTGTTCGATCAACCGCGTGCATTGTCGCTGTTTTTCTGGGAATACGCGCTGATCCCGGCGCGGGTGAGCGCCGGCGAAGGCTTCGCAGGACTCTTCACGTCAATGTTCCTGCACGGCGGCTTCATGCACCTGGCCGGAAACATGCTGTTCCTGTTCATCTTCGGCGACAACATCGAGGATGAGATGGGCCATGTCAGATATCTGCTGTTCTACCTGGCCAGCGGGCTGGCGGCGGCGCTGCTGCAATGGATCACCGCGCCGGGGTCGATGGTTCCGGTAGTCGGTGCCTCGGGGGCGATCGCCGGGGTCATGGGGGCCTACCTGTTGCTTTATCCACGGGCGAAGGTGGACGTGTTTCTGTTTTTCATCGTGTTTTTCCGGATCATCCCCGTACCGGCCTGGATCATGCTGGGGCTGTGGTTCGGATTGCAGATCTTCGGCGGGCTTGGCACCCCCGGCGACGGCGGCGGCGTGGCCTATTGGGCGCACGCGGGCGGCTTTCTTGCCGGGATCGGGCTAAGCCTGCCACTGTGGCTGCGCCTGGGCGGACCGAAGTACTGGCGCCAGACGGAGGGCCATCCGCCACATGCCGAGGCGACCTATGCTCTTGCGCGTACCTCGATCCCGAAATCAGGCAAACGGCGCCGTGGCCCCTGGGGGCGTGGCTGAGGTGATCAGACCAGCCAGCGCGTGATCGTCACCCCGGCCCAAGCGGCAAAGCCGGTTAGTAATGTGCCCCAGCTCAGGTCTACGGCGACCATCTGCCATGACCACCCCTTGAGCGTGGCGAGATTGGTGAACTCGTAGGTGCCATAGGCCATCGCGCCCAGCAGCGCACCGGCCAGCAGCGCCTGCAATGGCGCGCCGTCCTTCAGGGCGGGCAGGCTGACGAACCATATCAGGCAGACCACGTAAAACAGGTAGAACACCAGTGCCGGCACGAAGCGGAAGCTGTCGACCAGCATGTCGTTCACATGGTTTTCGAACACCGGCCGGATGAGAAACCGCAGCCCGATCACGTCGAGGCCGAGGAACACCACTGCGGTGGCGATATAAAGGATGAGGATCTGCATCCCGTCCTAACTAGCGTCGTTCCCGGCCAGGGCCAGCATTTGCTGCCAGAGCGCCTCCGGCACGTCCACCGGGTCGCGCTGCGCCTTCCCCTGCCCCGGCAGACGGGTGCCGGGATCGGCCGTGATCGCCTCGGCCAGCGCGGCAATGCGGTCGTGGAAATCGGGCGCCGCCGTGGGGTCGATCAGGATGTAATACTGTCCGAGGTCATGCGGCGCACCCTCGGGCGCCTTCAACGGCTTCACGTCGCGCGACAGGACCGAGCCGGTCAGCGCGGCGGCAAGCACCTCGGCCATTACGCCGAAGCCCCAGCCCTTGTGTCCGCCGGCGGAGGCCAGCGATCCGGCCAGTGCCGAGTCGGGGTCGGTGGTCGGATTGCCCTCGGCATCCAGCGCCCAGCCCTCGGGGATCTGCTCGCCTGCGGCCTTGGCCATGGTGATCCGGCCAAGGGCAACGGCGGTGGTGGACTGGTCAAACTGAACGGCAACACCGCCCTTGCCGTCCGGAACGGCGAAAGCGATCGGATTGGTGCCTATGACGCGCGTTTTGCCGCCCGGTGCGGCGACAATCGGCGAGGCATTGGTGAAACCCAGCCCGATCATGCCGTGCTGCGCGATCTGTTCGGTGAAGTAGCCGAGCGAAGTACAGGTGTGCGCATGCGAGACCGCCAGAGTGGCGATGCCGCTGGCGCGGGCGGCCTCGAGCGCCGGCTCCAACGCGGCGGCAAAGGCTGGCTGCGCAAAGCCAAAGCCCGCGTCGACCTGCACCAGCCCGGGGCGCGGCGTGTCGACCTGCGGCTGAACGGTGCCGTTCACCCGGCCGGTGCGCAATTGCTGGCAGTAGCTTTCGACGTAGTACAACCCGCAGATGCGGTTGCCGTAGCCCTCGGCCCGGCGCACCGCGCGGGCAACATGGTCCGCAACCTCGTCCGAGGCGCCATGCCGGGTCAGCGCCGTGTGGGTCACGTCTTCCATGCGGTCGAGGGATATGTCAGTCATTATCTGTCTCCGAAAGGGCCGCAGGCAGGGCCTCGGCAAAGGCGTCGAGCATCTCTGGCGTTCCGGCGCTGATGCGGATGCAGCGGTCTTCCGGTGCAACGAAAGGCATGCGGACGAATATGCCGCGGGCCACCAGCCGTGCCAGCACCCGGCGGGCGAAGTCTCCGTCCCGGCCACAGTCCACGGCGACGAAGTTGGTGGCCGAAGGCAGTGGCGTAAGGTTGTTGTCGCGGGCGATGGCGGCAATGCGGTCGCGGGCCTGCGCCACTACGGACTGAACATGCGCCAGCCAATCGCGGTCCTGCCAAGCTGCAAGCGCGCCGACCTGGGCGCTGCGGTTCATGCCGAAGTGGTTGCGGACCTTTTCATAGGCGGCGATCACCTCCGGGTGGCCGATGGCATAGCCCACCCGCGCACCGGCCATGCCATACGCCTTTGAAAAGGTGCGGAAGCGCAGCACACCCGGATCCGAGGTATCGAGCTGCGGCACTGTGCCATCGGGGGCGAATTCGGCGTAGGCTTCATCCAGCACCAGCACGCAGCCCGGTGGCAGGTCATCAATCATCGCCTGCACCGTGGCTGCGTCATGCCAGGTGCCCATGGGATTGTCGGGATTGGCGAGGTAAATCAGCTTGGCCCCGGTCTCGTGGGCCTTGGACAGCAACGCCTCGGGGTCTTCGTGATCGTCGCGATAGGGCACCTTGTGCAGCGTGCCGCCATAGCCCGCGACATGATAATTGAAGGTGGGATAGGCCCCAGCCGAGGTTACCACCTGATCGCCCGCCCCGACCATCAGCCGCACGGTCGAATTGAGCAGCCCGTCGATGCCGGCGCCGATCACGATGCACTCGGGCGCGATGCCGAGATCCCCGGCGATGGCATGGCGCAAATCGTGGCTGGTGCTGTCGCCGTACTTCCAGATTTCGTGCGCTGCGTCCTGCATCGCGGCGATCGCCTTGGGTGATGGCCCGAAGACGCTTTCATTGGCGCCGAGACGGGCCGCGAAGGGCGCACCGCGGTCGCGCTCCATCGCCTCGGGTCCGACGAAGGGCACGGTGGCCGGCAGGGCGGCGACGATATCGGTGTAACGGGGGCCTCTCATGTCGGCGGGTTATCGCACAGGGGCAGCACGATGCAAGGCACCGGGTACGACCCCTGCGCTACCGTCAGCGGCGTCGCGGCGGGCCGTCACCGCCCTTGCGAAGCTTTCCGCCGGGTTTCGGCTTGCCGGGCCTGGCAGGCTTGGCCCCCGGCGGGGTGAAACGCTTCGAGGTGTCTGAGGCCTTGGCCCGCGCCGGGGCGGGCTTGGCGGCAGGCTTGCCTTCGCCTGTGGCCGGCTTTCCCGACGGCTTGCCCTTGCCGCCGCCCGGTTTGGCCGCCCATTTCCCCTTGGGCGCAGTCTCTTTCGAAGGCGACTTACCGAAAGGCTTGGGCTTGGGCTTGCCCGGCGCTGCGTCCTTGGACCGGTCGTCGCGGGGCTTGCCTGCGGGCTTGGCGCTCTCCGCCCTGGCGGGCTTCGCTGGCTTGTCCGGCGCGCCGGGCTTGCGGAACGGTTTGACCGCTCCGTCCGAGATCGCCTCGGCCATGCGGTCCGGCTTCTTCTCGGCTGGTGGTTTCGGGCGCGACGCGTCGTCGGATTTGCGATGCGGCTTCTTGGGGCCGCTCTTGCGCGGAGGCGGCGCCATGTCGGGCGCGCCGTCAAGCTTGCGGATCTTGACGCCGCGCTCCAGTTCGCCGTCGGCGGCCAACTTGCCCATCAGCCCCGGCAGCGCCTCTTCGGTGATCTCGACGAAGCTTTCGGACTGCTGGATACGGATCGCGCCGATGGCGTCCTTGTCCACATCGCCGGCGCGGCACAACAGCGGCAGCAGCCAGCGCGGCTCGGCCCGGTCGTCCCGGCCTACCGACAGCGCGACCCAGGCTGACGGACCGAAGGGCTTGCGTTCACGTCGCTCGGGGCGGGTGTCGGGATCGGCCAGGTCCTCGGGCGCCGACAAACGCGCGCGGTGCAGCGCGAGGTAGGCGGCGGCAATCTTCTCGGGGCCGTGCAGCGCCAGAAGCTTCTCGGCGAATGCCTGCTGTTCAGGCGTCGCCTCTTCGGTCCAGACCGGATCGGACAGCAGCCGCTCTTCGTCACGGCGCACCACGTCATCGGCGGAGGGCGCGGTGACCCATTCGGCAGTGATCTTGGCGAAGCGCAGCAGGCGCTCAGCTTTTTTGGTGATCTTCGGGGGCACGATTAGTGCCGAAATGCCCTTGCGCCCGGCCCGACCGGTGCGGCCAGAGCGGTGCAGCAGACCCTCGGCATTCGACGGCAGCTCGGCATGGATCACCAGTTCCAGCTTCGGAAGGTCGATGCCTCGCGCCGCCACGTCGGTCGCCACGCAGACGCGGGCGCGACCGTCGCGCATGGCCTGCAAGGCATGGGTCCGCTCTTGCTGGCTGAGTTCACCCGAAAGTGCCACGACGGAAAAGCCACGGTTGGTCAGCCGCGCGGTCAACCGGTTCACCATGGCACGGGTGTTGGCGAAGACGATGGAATTCTCCGCATCGTGGAAACGCAGCAGGTTGATGATCGCGTTCTCGGCGTCGTGCTGCGCCACGCGCACCGCCTGATAGGAGATGTCAGCATGCTGGCTGGTGCCGCTTACGGTGTTGATACGCACCGCGTCGCGCTGAAATTGCTCGGCGAGCTTAGCGATCAGCGGCGGCACTGTGGCGGAAAACAGCAGGGTGCGGCGATCTTCCGGGGCTTCGCCCAGCATGAACTCCAAATCCTCGCGGAACCCCAGGTCAAGCATTTCGTCGGCCTCGTCCAGCACAATGGCACGGAGGTCGCCCATGTCGAGCGAACCGCGCTGGATGTGATCGCGCAGGCGGCCGGGGGTGCCGACGACGATGTGCGCGCCACGGTCGAGCGCCCGGCGTTCATCGCGCATGTCCATGCCGCCGATGCACGTGGTCACACGTGCGCCAGCCTTGCCGTATAGCCAGCCCAGTTCGCGCATCACCTGAAGCGCCAATTCGCGCGTGGGCGCGATGATCAACGCCAGCGGCGCACCTGCGGGGCCGAGCGTATCGGCATCAGCCAGCAAGGTCGGCGCAATGGCGAGGCCGAAGGCAACGGTCTTGCCCGATCCGGTCTGGGCCGAGACCAGCAGGTCGGACCCCGTCAGGTCGGGGTCGGTGACGGCCTCCTGAACGGCGGTGAGAGTGTCATAGCCGCGCTCGGTCAGCGCATCGGCGAGGGTCTGGATCATGAGTGAAATCTGTCTGGTCTCTTGAGGCGCTGTCGCGCGTTGCGCCCCGACCGTTCAGCCAAGACAAGCCATGCGCCATACGCCCTGTTGAGCGGAAAGTATAGCATGCATCGCCACGGCGAGACGCTCTGACGCGGGGCGCGCCAATCGGACGCCGACAACCGATGCGCCCAGCGCGCACCTCCGCCAAAACGCGAACCGAGACGTTGCCGGGGCGCAGCAGTTGTGGCAAGAGAGGCAGAACGCCCTTGTACCGACGAGTTTAGCTATGCCCGACTATGCCCGCCGCCGGACCTTCATGGTCGATACCCAGGTCCGTCCTTCCGACGTGACCAAGTTCCCGATCATTGACGCGATGCTGCATGTCCCGCGCGAGGTTTTCGTGCCCCGCGACCGGCGCGAGGTCTCGTATGTCGGCGAAAACATCGAAATCGCGCCCGGCCGTGTCATCCTGGAGCCGCGCACATTGGCCAAGATGCTGGATGCGCTGGCCATCACCGGCAGCGAACTGGTGCTCGATATCGGCGCCGGCTATGGCTATTCGGCGGCAGTGATCGCGCGCATGGCCGAGGCCGTGGTGGCCGTCGAGGACGATGAAGACCGCGTCTCGGAGGCGCAGGGCGCATTGTCGGACAACGGCGCGGACGGTGTCATCATGCAGCAGGCCGAGTTGAAGGAAGGCGCGCCTGAGCATGGGCCTTACGATGTCATAGTTATCGAGGGCGGCATCGAAGTCCTGCCGCAGGCGATTGCCGATCAGCTTAAGGAAGACGGGCGCATCGCCGCGTTGTTCATGGAGGGCGAGCTTGGGACCGTGCGCGTCGGCTACAAGCAGAACGGCAACATCACTTGGCGCTTTGCCTTCAACGCGGCGGCCCCGGTCCTTCCCGGGTTCGAGAAGGCGGCGGAATTCGCGCTTTGAATTGACTGTTCCAGCACCGCGAGGGTGCCGGGCCGATGGTTGTATGGAAATCGACGAGGCAGGAGTCTTCGGATGATGGGTTTCAACAAGGTGCGGCGCGCGCTGACGCGGACCACGCTGGCGGGGGTGCTGGCACTGGCGCCGGTGGTCGCGACGGCAGAGACGCTGGCGGATGCATTGGCGGCAGCCTACAAGCATTCGGGCCTGCTGGATCAGAACCGCGCCCTTCTGAGAGCGGCGGACGAGAATGTCGCCATCGCAGTGGCTGCATTGCGTCCCATCCTGTCTTGGTCTGCGTCTTTTCAACACCAATCCGGAGTGCGCAATGCCTTCTCAAACGCGGCGGGTGAATTCGTGCGTGCGGATTTCGAGTCCAACGAAGCGAGCTTTTCCGTCCTTGCCGAACTGCTGCTGTACGATTTCGGCGCATCCCGCCTGAGAATCGACGCCGCGAAAGAGACCGTGCTGGCCACCCGGCACGGCCTGGTCGCCGTGGAGCAGCAGGTGCTGTTCAATGCCGTGCAGGCCTATGTCAACGTGCGTCTGCTGTCCGAGACCGTGCAACTGCGGCAGAACAACGTCCGGCTTGTGACCCGCGAGCTTCGGGCCGCTCGTGACCGCTTTGAAGTCGGCGAAGTCACCCGGACGGACGTGTCGCTGGCCGAGGCCCGGTTGGCGGGAAGCCGTGCCAACCTTGCCGCAGCCGAAGGCGACTTGCTGCGCGCGATCGAGCAATACACCGCTGCCATCGGGCACAAACCGCGCAACCTGCAACCGGTGGGCAAGCTGCCGGCGGTCGAGAACAATGAGGCGCAGGCCAAGGCAATCGCGGTGCGCACTCACCCTGATATGCGGGCGGCCCAGCACGAAGTGGCCGCGGCCGATATCAACGTGCGCCGGGCACATGCGGCAATGAAGCCCACAGCCAAGCTGAGGGGCAGCGTCAATACCACGGGCGATTTCGACTCCGAGGCGTACAGCCGCAGCGGAACGATCGCGCTCGAATTCGGCGGACCGATCTATCGCGGCGGCGAACTATCGGCCCTGGCGCGTCAGGCCAAGGCCCGCGCCGATGCCGAACGCGGAAACCTGCACGTGGTGCAGCACACTGTTCGGCAAAACGTCGGCAATGCGCTTGCCTTCCTGCGCGTGGCAATTGCCTCGATCGAAGCCAACCAGCGCCAGATCCGTGCCGCTCGGGTTGCGTTTCAAGGCGTGCGCGAAGAGGCCAGCCTCGGCCAACGCACCACTCTGGACGTGTTGACCGCCGAGCAGGACCTGCTTGACGCCCAGACCGCTCTTGCCGCATCATTCGCAGACCGGACGATTGCCGCCTATCAGGTATTGGCCTCAATGGGGCTGCTGACGGCGGAACATCTTGGGCTGAACGTGCAGCGATACGACCCGACCGAGTATTACCGCCTGATCAAGAAAGCGCCGGTGAAAAGCCTACAGGGCGAAAAGCTGGATCGGATCTTGCGTCGCATCGGCGACTGACCGACCCACACGCAAAAGCAACAAGTCAGCTGCAATTGTCTGTATCTGTTGTGTGATTGCCGACCTCGGGTTATTCTTGCCACGAGGCAAAGTGGTGAAATCAATGTCAGATCCTGTCAAATCCTCGGAAATCGAGGATGTGCTTGCGTCGATTCGCAGGCTTGTATCCGAAGAGGCGCGCAACGAAACGCCAGTCCGTCGGCAGCCCGCCGCCGAGGAAAGTCCGCCGCAGACAGAGCCTGTGGACGAAGATTCTTCGGAGGCATTGGTGCTGACCCCGTCCCTGCGGGTACATGAAGGCGGTCGATCAACGCCGGCAGAACCGCTGGAATCCGCCGCTGCGGAAACGGCCGCACCGATCGACGACGTACCCGAAGCCCTGGCAGAGGCCGAGGCAATCGAGGCGATTGAAACCGTTCCCGAGCCGGAGCCCACCGCCAAGACCGCGGCAGAAGACCTTCGGGAAGAGATCGCACATGAAGACCTGCCCGAGCCCCCGTCGGCGACGCCCACGCTGGAGACCAAGATCGCTGCGCTGGAGGCACTGATTTCAGGAAGCATCGACACCCGGCGCAAGGCCGTCCCGACACCCCAGCCCGCCGACGACGTGGCTTTGCCCGACACGGCCTCCGAAACATCGATGGAAGCGGTGGAGGAAGAACCCGAGACGATGGCTTGGGAAGATCACCTCGCCGAGGCCGTGATGCCCTCGGAAACCGGCGAAGACCTCTCCGAGGCGCCTGCCGCCCCCGTCGAACTGCAATCCGCCGAATATGCTACCGAGGAAAGCGAGCCCGATCAGCCTGAAGCGTCGCATCTGGAGGCCGAGCTTGCCCTGCACAACGATGACCTTGTCTTCACGACCAACCGGCCGGAAGCGCCGGAGGAGGAAGCCGGGGAACCGGTGACCATCGACGAGGCCATGTTGCGCGACATGGTGACCGAAATCGTGCGCGAAGAACTGCAAGGGGCGCTGGGCGAACGCATCACCCGCAACGTCCGCCGGCTGGTGCGCCGCGAAATCCACCGCGCCCTGGCGAGCCACGATCTGGATTGAGCCGTTGCAGGGCACGCCCTGCGCCAGGTTACAGCAATTGATTAGTCAAAAAAAAACGCGCCTCTGATCGAGGCGCGCTTCAGGCAAGTCGGTAATCTGGGTCGTCAGGCGGCTTCGGCCTGCTCTGCAGCAGCCGCGGCGTTGCGACGTTCGCTTTCTTCACGCGACAGCGCCACCGATGTGCGGACGCCTTTGGACACGAAGTCCATCAAACCCTGCACCACACGTTCGTTCGGGTCGATCCCGGCGCAGGACAGGACTTCACGCCCGTCGCGCGACCGCGCCCAGCGAGCGATTTGCTCGGGGCCGTTGCCATACTTCTTGTCGTCGGCGATGGCATCGTCGAGTGCAGCAAGAACCACTGCAGCAAACAGTTTCCGGGCACGGCTGCCCTGCTCACTGTTAAAGGCTGTACCATCAACGAAATCTTTCATGTAACGTCCTTTGTTCTTGCTCTTGTGTTTCCGGCGTGAAGGCCCTTATGACCGGTTTTGATTGATTCGGATACCCTGCAAAAGCATAGCACCTATGCGTATTCGGCATGGCTCTCTGCACCTGCAGCACGAGATATGGTAAGCTTGCGCTGCAACCGAACGCCAGATATAGGACCGGTCAAACAAACATCAACCTTCTGACAAAGTTTCGCCACATGCCCAAGATTAATGGAAACGAAATTCGCCCCGGCAACGTCCTGGAGCACGACGGCCACCTTTGGGCTGCTGTCAAGGTCGACCATGTAAAACCCGGCAAGGGTGGTGCATTTGCGCAAGTCGAGATGAAGAACCTTCGCAATGGCTCGAAACTGAACGAAAGATTTCGGTCCGCCGACAAGGTTGAGCGTGTTCGACTGGAGCAGAAGGACATGCAGTTCCTTTACGAGGATGCCGGCCAGCTTATTTTCATGGACACCGAGACCTACGATCAGGTGCAGCTTGATGCCGAGATCCTCGGCGAACGTCGCCCCTTCCTGCAGGACGGCATGACCATCGTCGTGGAATTCCACGAGGAAGAGGCGCTGAACGCCTCTCTGCCTCAGAAGGTCACCTGCAAGGTGGTCGAGACCGAGCCTGTGGTGAAGGGCCAGACCGCCGCCAACAGCTTCAAACCCGCCGTGCTCGACAATGGCGTCAAGGTCATGGTCCCGCCCTTCGTGGGGCAGGACGAGGACATTGTCGTCAACACCGAGACCATGGAGTATTCCGAACGCGCCTGACCTCGGGGCTCGCGCGCATATCCCCCGGACAGCCGGGGGCGCGATAACAGACAGACAAGGCCTCCGGCATCAGCCAAGGAGGCCTTTTTCATGTCCTGTACTCATCCCGACTTGCCCGGCGTCGCCGCGCTTCACCCGGAGGATCACCAAAGGGCCGCACAGATCGCGGCGCTGCTGGATCAGGGCGCCCAAATGATTGCATATCGTACCGAAGGCGTGCTGCGTGGCTATCTTCTGTGGCTGCCGGGGGCAAAGGACGATCCGGTTGTCAAACAGCTCTACGTGGCGCCCGGCTGGCGCCGCCGCGGGATCGGTCGCAGGTTGCGCCGCCGCTTCCTGTCGGAAAGCAAGGTTGAGCATGCTCCGTAGGCCGGGCTTCAGCCCGGCACCCGGGTTACGCGAGCCTCTCCGGCGCGCATCTCGCCGTCGGCCCGGTCAAAACGCAGATAGGCCAGCCCGCGCCCGTTCGCCTGCGTTCCCAGCACGCCCACCGGCTTGCCGCCGGCGGTGATTTCGGTGCCGACCGGGGCGCTGCCCTCGACAGAGACCTGCGCGAGGCCCTTGCGCAGCTCGGTCTTGTGCTTCATCCGGGCGGTCACCTCCTGCCCTACATAGCAGCCCTTGCGAAAATCGACGCCGGACAGCTTCTCGAACGCCATCTCAAGCACGTAGCTGTCCGGTCCCAGTTCACGGCCCCAGCGCGGCACCATCGCGTCGACATGCCGCGCGTCCCAGTCGGTGTCGCCGTCGGCCATCGCCTCGGGTCCGATCAACCTCCATCCCAACCGCGGGTCACGCGGATCGTCGAGCGCAGCCTCGGGGCGCGGCCCGGTCCCGCGCGAGACCTGCAGATCGGTCTCCTCGACATCCACCGCGGCCCGCAGCTTGTACATCCGCAACCGCTGCAACAGCTCGCCCGCGACCTTGGCTGGCGCATCGAGCAGCACGTCGTCCCCGTCGGCCTGGAGGAAGAAATCGGCGATCAGCTTGCCCTGCGGTGTCAGCATCCCGGCATAGACCAGCCCCTTTTCGATCCGCGCGACATCGTTTGTCACCAGCCCCTGCAGGAACTCGCGTACATCAGGCCCGGACAGGCGCAGCACCATTCGGCTTTCGGCATAAGTCATTTGGCGTTTCCTTCCTGCTTCGTGGTCACATATAGACACGACCGACGCAACCAACAGGCCCAAAGATGCGCGCGCCGATCTCGGTCATTATTCCGACGCTGAATGCGGGGGCAGAGCTGCCCGGATGCCTGATGGCGCTTGGCGAGGGTCTGAGCGAGGGGCTGATCCGTGAGCTGATCGTCAGCGACGGCGGCTCTGCCGATACGACCCTGTCGGTGGCACAGGCCGCCGGTGCCCGCATCGTCACCGGCCGAGCCTCCCGCGGGGGGCAACTGCGCCGGGGAGCCGAGGCCGCCGAAGGCGCCTGGCTGCTGTTCCTGCACGCCGACACGCAACCTGCCCCGGGCTGGACCGCTGCGGTCCTCGCGCATCTCACAAGTGACAAGGCCGCCAGCTTCCGCCTCGCCTTCGATAGCCGCCACCCGATGGCGCGGGTCACCGCCGGCTGGGCCAACCTGCGCTCACGGGTTTTTGCCCTGCCCTACGGCGATCAGGGCCTACTGATCCCGCAAGCACTCTATCACCGGGTCGGCGGCTTTGCCGACCAGCCGCTGATGGAGGACGTCGCCATTGCCCGCGCCCTCGGCCGCCGTCTGACCTTGCTTGACGCCACAGCCGTCACCTCTGCCACACGATATGGCCGCGACGGCTGGATCAGGCGTGGCGTGCGCAACCTAAGCACCCTCGCCCGCTACCTCGCCGGCGCGTCGCCCGACGCGCTGGCGCGCAGCTACGACAATTCGCGAGATCCTTCTTCGGGTTGATACTTCCCGGGGGTCCGGGGGCATCGCCCCCCGGGGCCTGCCTGGCCCGAACGCAAACCGGCCTGTGCGCATCATCGCTCCGCCGGATCAGCCTGCCCCGTCCTGCAACTGATGCAACCGGGCATAGGCGCCCTCCGCCGCGATCAGCGCGTCGTGTGTGCCCGCTTCGACCACCCGGCCCTGATCCATGACCACGATCTTGTCGGCGCCTCGCACCGTCGACAGCCGGTGGGCGATGACCAGCGTGGTACGCCCACGCGACAATCGGTCCAGCGCATCCTGCACCAGCGCTTCGGAGGCGGTGTCCAGCGCCGAGGTCGCCTCGTCCAGCAGCAGGATCGGGGTGTCGCGCAGCACGGCGCGGGCGATGGCGACCCGCTGGCGCTGTCCCCCAGACAGGTTCGACCCGCGCGGCCCGGCAGGGCTGTCGATGCCGTCGGTGAGCCGCGGCAGGAAGTCGCTGACGTGCGCCGCCTCAAGCGCGGCGCGCAGCGTCGCCTCGTCCACCCCCTGCCGGTCGAGCACGATATTGTCACGCAGGCTCTCGTCGAACAGAAGCGCCTCCTGGCTGACCACCGAAAACAGGCCGCGCAGCTCGGTCAGGTCCATCTCGCGCACGTCGGTGCCACCGATGGTCACACGCCCGGACTGCACGTCCACCAGCCGGGTGATCAGGTTGAAGACGGTCGACTTGCCCGCCCCCGACGCCCCGACCAGCGCCGTGGTCTTGCCCGCCTCGGCCACCAGAGACGCGCCGCGCAGCACCGGCGCGTCGCCATAGGCCAGGTGCACGTCGTCCAGCACGATCTCGGGCGCCCCCTGCGGGACCGGCTTGGGCGAGGCAGGCGATTTCAGCGCGGGCTTGGTTTCCAAGAGCTCGCGCAACCGCTCGATTGCCGCCGCAGCCACCTGCCAGACACCCGACACGGCACCGAGCCGCCGCAGCGGTTCGAAGGCCAACCCCAGCGCCGTGAAGAAGGCCATGAAGTCGCCGACGGTCTTGGTGCCGTCGATGATCTCGCGCCCCCCGTAGAGCAGCACGCCGAAGAAGCCGACGCCGGCCATCAGGTCGACCATGCCGGGGATCAGCGCCTGACCCAGCGCCGACTTGGTCTCGACGTCGATGCGTTTTCGGGTAAGCTTGCGGAAGCGTTTCGACTGGTAACTCTCCAGCCGGTTCAGCTTGATTGGCACGATGCCGTGGAAAATTTCGTTGAGCCTGACCGACAGGCTGGCAGCTACGTCGCGCGCCGTCCGCGCGTGCTTGCGCACGTAGCGTTGCAGCACCACCACCGGCACAACCATGACCGGCACACCCACCAGCGCCACCGCGGTCCAGCGCCAGTCGATGCCCAGCGCCACCGCGAAAAGCGAGACAAGCGCGATCACGTCGCGCCCGGTGCCGGTGACGATAGTCCGCCAGACCTTGTTGATCGAGCCGACGTCGCCTTCGACCCGCTGCATCAGGTAGCCGGGGCTGTGGGTCTGGTGGAACTGTCCTTCCAGCGTCATCAGGTGGGTCACCAGATCCTGCCGGATCTCACCCGCCGTCACCTGCCCAAGCCGCGTCAGCAGTACTTTCTGGACAACCGACGCGCCCGCCCGCAGGGCGAAAATGCCGAGGATCGCCAGCGCCACCCAGATCAGCTTGTCCCCCTGACCGCCGATGAAGATCTGATCGAACATCGGCTTCATCATGTAGCTGATGGCGCCGTACATGCCGCCTTCAATTGCCATGAACACCAGCGCCACCAGCAACAGCCAGACGTGCCGCCGCAGGTACGACCGCCAGAGCCAGCGCGCGAGGCCCTTGGAGTTGGGGGCTTGCTTGCTCACCCTTCCGTCTGCGCCAGGTCGCGCAGATGGCGGGCGGCCGCGATCGGCGGCTCCTTGCGGTCCCAGAAGCCCTCGATCCGCATGGCGCGGTACTCGGTGCGCAGCCACTCCTCGAAATCGATCGGCTCCCAGTTCTTTCGCGCCTCATAGACGTCGAGAATGTAGTCCTGCACCCCGGTCTTGGTCCATTTCATGTGCAGGTATTTCATGCCCAGCTGCTTGCGGGCTTCCTCGACCGGGACGCCTTCGAAGATCATCAGGTACATGGCCGAGACGATGCCCGCGCGGTCCGCGCCGGACTTGCAATGGAAGACAAAGGGCTTCTCGACTTCGCGGAGGGTGTCGATCACCTTGATCAGCCGCTCGCGCTTGGTGGCGTTGCGCGCCCAAAGCTTGGTGACATGGAAGGTCATGCCCAGTTTTTCGCAGGCTTCCTTCTCGAACTTGTAATGCGCGAACTTCTCTTCGCCGCGCAGCGTCACCACCGACTTGATGCCAAGTGCCTTGTAACGTTTCAGACGCCCCGGGCTGGGATGGTTCGACCGATAGACGCCCGGCGCGATCTCGAAGAAGTTGGTCCAGTAGACCCGCAGGAAGGCGTGATCCACCACGTGGGTGTGGACATGCCCCCAGAAGCGGCCGCGCGGCGTCGAGATGTCCTTGCCGAAGGAGTTCCGCCAGCGCCGCTCGCGTTTTTCGATCCAGCTCATCGCTTGTCTGATCATGCCGGCCCCTCGAGGGTTGTCAGGCGGTTGCATGGCGCGGTTTAGGCGAGTGGCGCTCTCTAGGCAAGCGCGGCCCGCACTGATTGACGGCGACACTTTGCCCGGGTTAGCTGCCATTTCGGTATCCCGGAGAATATCCATGTCCCTGTCAAACGGCCGCACCTACCGCTCGATCCCCGGCCCGTCCGAGACCCCGGACGCCGTGCAGCGCGCCATGCACCGCACCTCGGTCAACATCTACGAGGGCGAGATCGTCGAGCTGACCGAGAGCCTGATCCCCGACCTGCGCCGGGTGGCGCGGACCGAGCATCGCGTCGCGATGTACATCTGCAACGGACACGGCGTTTGGGAGGCCTCGCTGGCCAATGTCCTGAACCCCGGCGACAAGGTGTTGGTGCCGGCGACCGGACGGTTCTCCTACGGCTGGGTCGAAATGGCCGCGGGATTGGGCATCAAGGCGGAAATCATAGACTACGGACTGCAAAGCCCGTTCGATCCGGCCGAGGTCGAAGAGCGGCTGCGCGCCGACAAGGGCCACGAGATCAAGGCGGTTCTGGGCGTTCACGTGGACACTGCAACCTCGGCCCGCAACGACATTCACGGGCTGCGCAAGGCGCTTGACGCCGCCGGGCACCCGGCATTGCTGATGGCCGATTGCGTGGCCTCGCTGGGCTGCGACCGCTTCGAGATGGACGCCTGGGGCGTCGACGTGATGATCACGGGCTCGCAGAAGGGGCTGATGGTGCCGCCGGGCATGGCCTTCGTTTTCTTCTCGCCCAAGGCCGCGAAGCACCGGCCAGACCGCGTGTCGCGCTACTGGGACTGGACGCCGCGGGCCAATCCGGAAATGTATTACCAGTACTTCGGAGGCACCGCGCCCACGCATCATCTTTACGGATTGCGGACGGCGCTCGACTTGATGATGGCAGAGGGGCTGGAGGCGATCTGGACTCGCCACGAGACCCTCGCCCGCGCGATCTGGGCTGCGGTCGACCATTGGGGATCCGAGGGTCCTTTGAAGCTCAACATTGCCGCTCCGGCGCATCGCAGCCATGCCGTGACCGCGCTGAGGATCGGGGCGCCGCATGGTCAGCGCTTGCGCGACTGGTGCGAGCGCAACGCCGGCGTGACACTGGGCATCGGGCTGGGCATGGCGCCGCCCGACAGCGAGGAGCGCCATGGCTATTTCCGGTTTGGTCACATGGGTCACGTCAACACGCACATGATACTGGGGCTCTTGGGATCGGTCGAGGCCGGCCTCGCCGCGCTGGACATCCCGCACCGTGCCGGAGGCATCCAGGTGGCGTCGCGGGTGATCAGCGACGCCGCGCGCCCAGCCACCTGATCCAGAGGTTGACTGCAAGGCCCGCGAGCATCACCGCCACCAGCCCGAAGACGGCCAGCAGGGCGATCAGTACCCATACAAGGTTGACCCCGAACATCGCAACGCAGGCGCCGGTATAGTCCGGCGCCCGTCCGACGGGGCGGTCGTGCGAACGATGGTACATCGGTCACCTCGCTACTTGAAATGGCAAGCAATAGTCTAGCGCATTACCGCCGGCTGTCAGGTCACGTTTTCCGGCAAGCTGCCTGCGCGAGGAACGGCGCCGGTGATTGACGGAACCGTCCTATCCCGCAAGCAACATCCCATCGGCCAGACGAACCCGCCGGTCCATCCGCGCTGCCAGATCCAGGTTGTGCGTCGCGATCAGCGCCGACAGCCCCGTATCGCGCACCAGACGCATCAGACCGTCAAACACGGTGTCCGAGGTCGCCGGATCGAGGTTGCCGGTCGGTTCGTCCGCCAGCAAAAGGCGGGGGGCATTGGCCAGCGCCCGGCAGAACGCCACCCGCTGCTGTTCACCGCCCGACAGGGCGCCGGGCCGGTGATCCGCCCTGTGGCCCAGCCCGACGCTGTCAAGCAGAGCCTGCGCCCGGCCCTCGGCCTCGGCCCGTGGGAAGCCGTTCGCCAATTGCGGCAGCACCACGTTCTCGGCCGCCGTGAATTCGGGCAGCAGGTGGTGAAACTGGTAGACGAAGCCGACGTCACGCCGCCGCGCCGCCGTGCGCTTGCGGTCCGAGAGGCCCGCCATGTCCTGCCCCGCGATCCGGACCGAGCCACCGTCGGCGGTGTCCAGAAGCCCGGCTATGTGCAGCAAGGTCGACTTGCCCGCCCCCGAGGGCGCCACCAGCGCGACCACCTCGCCCGGTTGCAGCACCAAATCGGCCCCCCGCAGCACCTCGACGGTGCTGCGCTTGCCTTGGCGGTAGGCCTTGGTGACGCCGCGAAGTTCCAGCACCGGTTCATTCATATCTCAGCGCCTCGATCGGATTCAGCCGCGCCGCGCGGCGGGCCGGGAATATGGTGACCACGAAGCTCAGGCCAAGCGACAGGACCACCGCTGACAGCACGTCTCCAAGTTCGAGCTTGGCCGGCACGGCATAGAGCCCGCGGATTGACGGGTCCCAGACGCCGCCACCGGCGAAGTAGTTCACCACCGAAAAGATCTGGTCGACATATATCGCGAAAAGCGCGCCGAGAGTGACGCCGAAGACGGTGCCAAGAATGCCGGTAAAGGCCCCGCAGATAAAAAATACCCGCAGCACCGAGCCTTCCGACAGCCCCATCGTGCGCAGGATGCCGATGTCGCGCCCCTTGTTCTTGACCAGCATGATCAGCCCGGAAACGATATTCATCGCGGCAATCAAGACAAGGATCGACAGGATCACGAACATCACGTTGTCCTCGATCTCGAGCGCCCGCAGGAAGGCCCCGCTGGCGTCGCGCCATGTCCAGACCATCGCCCGGTCCCCCGCCGCATGCAACAGCGGCAAGGCCAGCGCGTCGACGGCATCGGGGTCATCAACCATGACCTCGATTTCGTCGGCCACGCCTTCGCGATTGAAGTAGACCTGCGCCTCTTCGAACGGCATGTAGACACGCGTGCGGTCGATATCATAGCGCCCGGCGGTAAAAATATAGACCACCTCAAAGGCCTGCACCCGTGGCGAGGTGCCGAAAGCCGTCTTCACCCCGTCCGGCGAGATCAGCCGGATGCGGTCGCCGATCGTGACGCCCAGTTCGCGCGCCACACCCGATCCAATGGCAACGCCTTCCCCGAACCGATCGAGGTCGCCCTGCTTTTCTTCCGGATTCACCACGCGGGGGATGGTGGCAAGGTCTGCCGCCGAAATTCCGAAAGCCTCAACCCCGGCGTTGCGGCCGTTGGCGGTGGCCATCACCTGTCCCCGCACCAAGGGCGCGGCGCGGGTGACGAACCCCTGCGTCTTTACCCGTTCGGCAAGGTCGATGTAGTCCGGAATGGTCCGGTCGATCTGGCCGGACTCGGTGATCGAGGGGTGATAGTAGACCGTGATGTGGGCGTTGGTGCCGAGGATGGTATCGACAAATTCCTCACGGAAGCCCGAGCGCACCGCCAGCGTGGCAATCAGCGCAAAGACAGCAAGCGTGATGCCGATCAGGCTGATCCACGTCATGACGCTCACGCCACCCTCGGCCCGCTTTGCCCTGAGATAGCGCCAGGCGATCATCCATTCGAAGGCGGCAAAGGGCGCCGGGGTGCGGGGTCTGCTCATCATCTGTCCTTTTGGCGCGGAAAGTGGTGGCAGCGCAATGGCCCGTCAAGCCGCGAAATCAGGTGGCGAGGCCGGCACGAAACACAACTGCGTGCGTTTCCGAGGGTCCGCGTGGCCGAAAATCCAGACGACGACACGCTCGGATTAGCGGCATTCCAAGGTCGAGGCGGGTGTCGCGAGCCGCCGGGTTGGCGGCGGTGGGAACCGGGCTGTACCCTGCGTGTGACCGGGCGATCTTGAGTCCCCCGAATGCTCGGATCGTGGCTGTAGCCAAATTGCAACCCCTGCCTAGAACCACGTAAAGGTTAACAATTTACTTTACCAAAGCGCTCCAAATTCTTAACATTGCTTTAAAAATCCCAAAATCGAACACAATTCGATGGGTAAAAAAGCGTTCGTCAAGAACGTGAACGAGAGGCAGATATGGCAAGAATCAGTGTCTTTGGCATTGGGTATGTAGGCGTGGTTTCCGCGGCCTGCCTGGCCCGTGACGGTCATCAGGTGATCGCGGTCGACGTCGACCCCGGCAAGATCGAAGCAATCAATTCCGGACTTTCCCCCATCGTCGAGAACGGTCTCGACGAGCTGATCGCACAGGTGGTCAAGGACGGCAAGCTGACCGCGACGGACGATGTGCAACACGCCATCGACAACTCGGACGCCAGCTTTATCGCGGTCGGCACTCCAAGCGCGCCGGATGGGTCGGTCGGGCTGAAATACGTCGAGATCGTCTGCCGCAACATCGGTAAAGCCTTGGCGAACAAGGACGGATATCATTCAGTTGTCATTCGCTCGACCATTGTGCCGGGTTCGACCGAGGGAACCTGCATCCCGACCCTCGAAGAGGCCAGCGGCAAGACCGCGGGCAAGGACTTTGGCGTCGGGTACTACCCTGAGTTCCTGCGCGAAAGCACGGCCATCGAGGATTACTACGATCCCGGCCTGATCGTCTTTGGCGCGCTGGATCAAGGCACCGCGGACATCCTGACCGAGATCAACGAGGGCCTGCCCTGCGAAATCAAGGTCGTCGACGTGCGCACCGCCGAGATGGTGAAATACACCTCGAACACATGGCGGGCAGTCAAGGTGACCTTCGCCAACGAGATCGGCAACATAGCCAAGGCCTCCGGACTTGACGGTCAGACGGTAATGGAGATCTTGTGCTCGGACACCAAGGTCAACATTTCGTCCTACTTCATGCGGCCCGGTTTCGCCTTCGGCGGTTCCTGTCTGCCCAAGGACGTACGCGCGCTGCGCCACCTGGCGTCGCAACAGGGCACGCCCGCGCATCTGCTCAATGCAGTGCTCGAAGCAAACGAAGCGCAGATACGCCGTGCCGAGGAAATGGTCGAACGCACCGGCGCAAAGAAGGTCGGCTTTGTCGGCATCTCGTTCAAGCCGGGCACGGATGACCTTCGCGAGAGCCCCTTGGCGGAGCTGGCGGCCCGGCTCATCAAGAGCGGCGTGCAGGTCGATATTTACGACCCATATGTGCATGAGGCTTATGCCAACGAAAACTCGACCGCTGGCCGCGGCAACGACGTGATTCCCGACCTGAAGGACCGGATGACCCCGGATTTGGACGCGATGATCAACGATGCGGGCGCCATTCTGGTGGGCAACTTCTACCGTGATACGGTCGAGACGCTCGAGGCGGCTTCAAAGGATCGTCCGGTGCTGGACCTGACGCGGATGAATCGCGCCAAGGTCTCGGACGGCTCCTATGAAGGGATCTGCTGGTAAGCCGATGATGCTTGCCCTGTCCCATATGGCGTATTTTTCAGTGGTGGTTCTGCTGGTGACCCTGGTGCCGAAAACGGCACTGGGGGAAATCTCTTATGCGACCAACACGATCTTCATCATGGGGTTTTTGGGCACCTGGCGCTACAGCTGGGCAGCGATCAACTTTACTCGCGCGGTGATCTTCCGCCGTATCGTTCATCCGAAACGAAAACGGCGCGCGCGGCGGCGGTTTGCCGAGCGCGCCGGCCAGTCGCATATGTACATGCTGGTCACCTCCTACATGGTCGAGCCACACGTGACGCTGCCGGTCTACCGCAGCGTCTTTCGCGCGGCGTCGCGCGCGCGGGACGGCGCGACCATCGTGGCCTCGGTCGTGGATGGTGCGGACGAGCGGCTGATCCGCTCGATCTACGATACGCAGGCCGAGGACATGACGAATGTCCATCTGATCATCGACCGCATCAAGGCGAACGGCAAACGCGACGCCCTGGCCAAGACACTGCGCATCCTGGGATCGCACTCGCCCACCCACCGCGACATCCTTGTCTTCGTCGATGGCGATACCATGGTGCCCGAGGATATCTGGTACGAGAGTGCCCCGGTGTTCACCAACCCCAAGGTGGGCGCGCTGACCACCGACGAGGCCGTCGAGGTTGGTCGCGACAGCCTCTTCAAGGACTGGTTCGTTCTGCGCTTCAACCAGCGACAGGTGATGATGTGCTCAATGGGGCTGTCCAAGCACGTGTTGACCCTGACCGGGCGGATGAGCGTCTTTCGCGCCGATCTGGCGACCGATCCGACGTTCATCGAGGGTATCAGCGAGGATTTCCTCGATCACTGGCGGCTGGGTCGCGTCAAGTTCCTGACCGGCGACGACAAGTCGACCTGGTTCTGGCTTCTCAAGAACGGCTACGAGATGCATTATCTGCCCGACGTCTGTTCGGTCAGCTACGAATTCCAGCCGCGTCCGACCTTCTTCGACAGCTCGAAGACGCTGATGGTGCGCTGGTTCGGTAACATGATCCGCACCAACGGCCGGGCTCTGCGGCTGTCGCCCACGGTGATCGGCGGCTTCACCTGGTGGTCGATCCTCGACCAGCGCGTTTCGATGTGGACCACCCTTGTCGGCCCGACAACCGTGGCGCTGGCGGCGCTGATGGTCACGCCCTCGGTGATCCCGCTCTATATCGCCTGGGTGATGATCACGCGCTACGTGTTCTGCGTCATCATCGCGCTGTTCCGCGGCACATGGTTCCCGGTCACCCATCCGCCGATCCTGTACTTCAGCCAGGTCGTTGGCGCGGCAGTGAAAACCTACGTTATGTTCCGTATGGACAAGCAGAAATGGACCCGGCAGGGCAGCGGCTCCGGTGGGGTCGTTCTGGCGTTCCGTGAACGATTGAAAGCGATGGAATCGGCGGCCCACCATGTGCTGGCGCTGGCTTGGCTGACCGTTGCAATTCTTTATTTTACCAAGGTCTGAGGCACGAGATGCTCGACGAAACCACAACTGGAAAAAACGAGGGCGGTGCAAAGCAACCGCGGAAAGTTCCTGTGGAATTCGGCTTCGACACCGAACACCCTGTCCTTCCTGTCCCGTTCACCGCGCAGGTCGGCGACACCAAGTTCACCGGCAACGGCATTTCCATAACCGCCGCCTATGTCGAGCCGCAGGGCCCGGTGCCCCCGGTGCTGATCGGCGCGCGTCAGGCGGTGCGGCTGCGCTTCGACTTCGGCGGCTTCACCATCATGCTGTTTCCCGAGGCCCGCATCACCGCCAACGCCACCGGGGACGAGCTGACCCTGCAATTCATTGACCCGACAGGGCCGCACCTGCCGCAGCTGCGCTATATCATGAACACATATATCGCGGGCGACGTGGTCAGCCTCGGCTCGATGATGGCCTATACCGGTCCGACCAAGCCGAAAGAACCCAAGGGCACCGCCGGCGCCGCCGACGATACCCGCCGCCGGGTCAAAAGCATCGCTGTGGCCATCATGTCGGCCGGATTGGTGATGCTGGCGCTCAACGCGCTTTATGTCCGCTACACCACGTCCTACGAGATGCGCCCGGTCTTCATCATGCGCGCCGGCAACGAGATGCGCGCCACCAGTGGCGGCCAGATCATCTATCTCAACCCCGGCGCGTCCAAGGGCGAGGTGCTTTATTCGCTTTCAGCCACCACGGGCGACGTGCTGAACTTCCAGTCTCCCTGCAACTGCGATGTGGCACTGACCGACGGCATGTTCGAAGGCGCCACTGTGCTGCCCGGAGATTCCATCCTGACGCTGTTCGAGGACGAAAAGACGGTCAGCGTGCAGACCCAGATGAGCACAGAGGGCCTGTCGCGCGCTATGAGCGGCGAGCAGGTGCATCTTTACATGGATGACGGCCGCGCGATCCCCGCGCGGGTGATCCTGACATCTGCAACCAGCGCCGCGGCGGAGGAGGGCGACCTGTTCCTGCCGGTGCGGCTGGATCCTCAACCCGGCATGCTGACTGCCGAAGACATCGGAAAGTCTGCCCGCGTGCGTCTTTCCAAGGGATATTTCTCCAAACCCTTCGAGAGTGGGACCGTAAGCCAATGAACCAGATTACACCCCTGATCATCTGTGGTGGCAATGGCACGCGGTTGTGGCCCATCTCGCGCACGCAAAGCCCAAAACAATTCCAACGTATTGGCGATCCGACGTCGCTGACCTTCTTTCAGTCCGCGGTCGAGCGGCACTCGGGTGAGGGCTTTGACACACCGCTGATCGTATCATCCTCGAAACACGGCCGCGCGCTGCACCGGCAGTTGCGCCAGATCGGCCGAGGCGCAGACGTGATCCTTGAGCCTATGGGCCGCAACACCGGTCCGGCCGTCCTGTCGGCGGCGCTGAAACTGTCGGCGAAGGATCCGGACGCGCTGATGCTGGTGGTGCCTGCCGATCACGTCATCGAGGGCGATATCAACAGCGCCATACGCGCGGTGCAGCCCGGTGCCGAGGCAGGCTATATCATCACCTTCGGGATCAAGCCGCGCTATGCCGAGACCGGCTTCGGCTATATCACCGACGGGGGACCGATCGTCGAACACCCCACCCTGCGCGAGGTCGAACGCTTCGTCGAGAAGCCGCCCACCCGCAAGGCGCGGCTGCTGGTGGAAAGCGACATCGCCTACTGGGCGAGCGGCATCAGCATGTTCAAGGCCTCGACCATCATCGAGGAATACACCAAGTACGACCCGACGACGCTTGCCCACGTGGTGCAGGCGCTCAGCGGTGCCGAGGAGACGCCGGAAGGCCTTTTGCTTGACGGGACCGAGTTTCAGCAAGCCGACAACGAGCCGACGGAAAAGGCGGTCTTCGAACGCACGCGGCGCATCGCGCTCTGCCCACTGGACGTGGAATGGAGCGACGTCGGAAGTTGGACCGCGATGTACGGCATTTCGAACGCCGATCCGCAAGGCAACGTCATCCAGGGCGATGTGGTCGCGGTCGAGACCAAGAATTGCATGGTGCGGTCGGAAACTAGGCTGGTGACCTGCGTCGGGCTGGAGGACATCATCGTTGTCGACACCGCCGACGCCCTGTTGGTCACCAAGGTGGGCCATTGTCAGAGCGTCAAGAAGATCGCCGAGCACCTCAAGTCCGCCGAACGGATCGAGGCTGACCGGCATCAGCGCAGCGACTTCGAATGGGGCTCGATCCGGCAGATGGTGGCGCGCGATCACATGTCGCTGTGCACCGTGACCGTGAAGGCAGGGGCCACCATGCGGCTGGACCCCGCGCCGGGGCGCGAGGCCATCGTATCGTCGGGCGAGGTGCTGCTGACCAATGGCCGTACGCAGGCCCGTCTTGGCGAAGGGTGTCGCCGCAACCTGTGCGAGACCACGCCGACAACGCTGGCCAACCCCACGGATGAGCCGATCGAGGTCTTGGTGATGACCATCGCCTTGCAGGCCAAGCCGCAGGACCTTGCCAGCAGCGCGCGATATGCCTCGTGAACGGTCCCTCTTCCGGACTCTGAGGCTGGCGGCTTGCCTGGCCCTGGCCGGGTTTGGCCTGCCGGCGCTTGCAGCGTCTGACAGCCTAGGGCAGGCGCAGAAGCTGGCGGTGGAGGAACTGGCCGAAACGGTTCAGGCCAAGGGCGACGGGCGTGCCCGCGACCTGCTGAGAGAGGCGGGTTTCGTCCTGCCGCCGCCGGCCAACCTGAGCCCCCTGCCCCCCCGAAATCCTGAGCCGGTCGAGACACGCCGCTTTGATCTGCGCATCGCGCTGGGGCTTCTGGCACAGGCCTTCGGACATGAAGACAACAGCGCGGTGCTCGAGGCACAGGCCGCCAATGGCAATCAGGTCCTGCTGGTCGACCGCGGCACCCTGAACCTGACCGATCTGGCAGAGGTGATGGGCGCCGGGGCCGTGTCGGGCGAAGGCGTTGTGCAACTTCGTGCGCCGCTGGTGCTGTGGCACGACGCGGAATTGCGCATCGCGCCGGGCGAAACCTTGCAGCTGAGCCGCACGCATGGCGCCTTTATCCTCAACTTCGGCCGGTTGATCATCGACGGGGCCGATCTGCGCGGCACTGGCCCGGCCAGCCCACACAACGAAGAATTCACACCGTTCCTCACCACCTCCGGCCCGGGCACGATCCAGATCCGCGACAGCAAGGTGTCGGACCTCGGCTTCGGCAGTTCGGTCAAATTTTCCGGGGTGTCGGTGGCGCGTACCGCGCTCGATCGGCCCGCCGCGCCGTCTTTTATTGCCGGATCGCTGATCGAGCGCGTCCGCCGCATTTCGGTCCAGTCGGCGCAGGGGCTGACCGTCGACAACAACCGCATCCACAATGCCGGCAGCGCCGCGCTGGTGATCCAGCACAGCCGCGACACCACCGTGACCGCCAACCTGATCTCCGGCGGGTCGAAGACCAACGCGATCCGGGTACTCGATGGCGCGACCGGAACCCGGCTGACCGGCAACGCCATCCTGGGCGGCGAGCGCGTGGCCATCTTGGTGAAGGATGCGGCCAAGGGCACGGTCGTGGAAGGCAATATCGTCTGGAACCGAGACGGCAGTGGCATCAAGCTGGATCACGCACGCTGTGCCGAGGTCCGTGGCAACATCCTGATTGGAAACCGCCAGAAGGGGATCGAGGTGCGACGCAGTCTCGAGGCGCTGCTCAGCAGCAACCTTCTGGTCGGCAACCGCAGCGCCGGGATCTGGGTTTCAGGCCAACCCGAAGGCGCGGTCACCCGGATCGAGGACAATGTGCTCGAATCCAACGGCTCGGGCGTCGCGACCGCGACCGCGGCCGCCATCGTGCTGGAAGGCAACGACTTCTCGGCGCAGTTTCCGAGGTTTCTTTCCGGCGACCTCGGCCGTCAGGGACGTTTTGTGGCCGCCGACATGAAAGGCGTCGCGCCCATTGCGCTGGACGCGGCCGGCCCGGTCGAGATCACCGATCTTCCGCGCCATTGCGAAAACGGAGGTTGAACCGGTGAAACGCAGGCTATGGACAGTCGTACTGCTGGCAGGGCTGAGCGCCGCGCCGATGGTCGCGGCCGAGACCATGGTCCTGCCCGCAAGCCCGGAAAGCCGCCAGATCGTGGTGGTCGTCGACCGGGGTGTGACCCATACCAACCAGTTGCCCCGGTCGCTGCGCGCAGTGCGCAAGCGCATGGTCGGCGGCGCCGCAATGACCGAGACCGACCTGCGTGCGCTGGCCGACCGAAGGGATTCTCTGGCCGCGCTGAAGCTGGTCAAGATCCTTCGTCAAAGGGGCTCAGCCGCGGACCCCTCCGACATGGCCTTTTACGCCGCGGTTGCCGCCGGTGCGGGCCGCAAGGGCATGCTGGGCGACATGATCCACGCGCTTCACAAGCTGGACCCGGCCACCGAGCCAAGGGCGCGAATTTCGCAGTATATAAGGGTGCTCTACGGTTATGGATGGGCCGGCAACACCCGCGCGCAGGATGCAATGATCGCGCTGAACGGTGAAGGAATGCTGTTCGGGCCGATGTCGAACGCCACCCGCAGCCGCATCGTCTCGGCAGGCAGCGGGCGCATGGTGCTGAGCCTCGCGCTGAAGGACCTCGCGCGGCCCGACCTGGACCGGGCCGGACTTACGCAGGTCATCTCCTACCTCGAGGTGGTTGAAAACCGCGGCGACCTGGCAATCCGCACCATGGCGCAGACCCTGATGCCCAGCGTGAAGGCCCGGCGCGACGCTCTGGCGGAGAGCGGATGATGCCGCGGCTGATGACAGCAATGCTGTTGTGCTCCGCGCTGGCCGGCCCTGCGGCGGCCGGATCGCTCTATGGCTGCGATGGGCTGTCTTCGGCAGGTTACATGGCATCGGTCGAAGGCCGCGACGGCGTGTTCTTCAAAATCGATCCGGACCTGCGCACCTACCACCCCATGACGCCGGAAACGGTCGCGGACCTCGCCGCCCTGACCCGGGCATTGGCGGAAAAGGGGACGGCGCTGATCTATGCGCCGATACCGACCAAGTCGCTGGCGATGCCGCGCCATCTGTCGCCCGAGACGATGGACTTTGGCTTCGATTTTTCGCTGGCAAACACCGTTTTTCTGGACGCGCTGGACCGGCTACGGAAGGCGGGCGTGCGTGCTGTCGATGGCCGCAGCAAGATGCCAACAGACGGCCCGCTACCGTATTTCCGCACCGACCCCCGCCTGAGCGCCGATGGAGCACGCGGCGTGGCGCGCGCAATTGCCGAGGCCATCGCCGAGGTGCCGGGCGTCGAGGCACTGGCGCGGAACCGGTTCGAGACCGCCTCGACCGGCAGCGCCATCGTGCCATCGCATGCCCGGCTGGTGCGTCAGCAGTACTGCGACGAGCCGCTGCCCGAGGCCGAGACCGCAACCTACGAGACCGAGCGCATTTTCACCGGCGACGGACCGCAGGGGATCATCGCGCTGGTGGGCAGTGAGCATTCCGATACCCCCGAAAGCAACTTTGCAGGCTTTCTGGCCGACGAGACAAGTCTGGACGTGATCCAGTACTCGGTGCCGGACGGCGGGGCCTTCGCGGCGATATCGACCTATCTGACATCGGCCGAATTCCAGCAATCGCGGCCCTCGATACTGGTCTGGGAGCTGCCGCTCGCAGAGGCACCGGGAACCTACGACGACCAACCGATGCAGGAACTGATCGCCGCTGCCCGCAATAACTGCGCACTGACGCTCGACGTCACCCGGGACGACAGGGCACCGCAAGAGGTCAGCGTCGATCTCACACCGCTGGATCCGGATACGGACTATGCGCTGTTTGTCGATACCGGGAATGCCCCGGCCCGCCGCGCGGTCTTTGCCTTCGAAACCGATGAGGGCCGGCGCCGACAGCGCGAGATTGTTCGTCACCCGGCGCAACTGCCCACTGGTCGGTTCTATCTGCCGATCAGCGGTCTCTGGCCGGGCGGCGCGCAATCCGTGACCGTCAGCCTTGACGTCGCGATGGGCGACAAGGTGGAGGTGCGCGCATGTCTGCGATGAACCGCCTGTTTGCCTTTGCATTTGCCGCGCAAGGCCTTGCCACGCCTGTCGTCGCGGCGACACTCGATATCGCGTTTCTTCCCCCGCCGGTCGAAGAGCAGTCGCTCTGTGGCCGCGAATCCAGTGCGCCGGCGCTGCGCGACGACGTCGGCACCGAAGAAGACGAGCTGACCCAGGAGGAACGGGCCCGCTACCTCAGCCGCGACATACGCCGATACCAGTCATCCGATCCCAACCGTTACTTCGATTTCATCACCGCGCTGCGCAAGCGTCTGTCTTCCGCTGACGAGGCCAGTGGCGGCCTTGCGGAAACGATTGATCTGATCGGGCTGCACATTGACGCCGGACGGTTTGCCGAGCTTGAGATCGCTGGGCTCGTCAGCCAGTTGATCGCCGCCCGCGACACCCTGAACAACAACCAGCTGATGATGCTGGCCCATTACTACCTGAACGGCATCGGTGTTGAGGCAGATGACGCGGCGGCCTATGAGCTGATCCGCGACGCGGGCTTCGGAGGCCATGCCGATGCGCTGCTGTTCATCGCCCGCCGTCTGGCCGAAGACCGGCCGGTGCCTGGCTGGGATGCACCCACCGACCTGACCGCCACCATGGCCTTCGGCGGATTGCTGGGGCAGATGGACAGCGGCGTTTGCAACCGCGCGCTGCGGATCGCCACGCATTATCGCTCGGGCCGGTTCGTGCAGCGCAATCCCGAGATCGCCCTCGCCTGGGAAAAGTTCGCGGCTGATCTGGGGTCGGCGCAGGCCGCGTGGCGGGTGGTCGAACACCACCTTACCGCGCCCACCGACCAGCAGGACAACGCCGAGATGCTGCGCTACCTGCGACGCGCAGTTGCGCGCGGCATCGCGGTGGATGACGGCGCGCAGGGTCAGCTGGAGAAGGGCGGTGTCGATACCGAGACGCTGCGCGAAATCCTTGCCCACAACCAGGCCGAGGATCGCGGACGCCGCCGGCCGTCACTGACCGCCCTGCTCGAGATGGACGTCAACGTCGACGCGATGGAGGCAAGCACGGGAGGCCCCTACCTGACATACCTGCGCGAGATTGCCGCCATCCCCTCGGCCCCCGGCGCAGTGTTCACACAGTTGGCGCAGGAGATATCGGTCCGGCGTGGCCGCTGGGCCGGTGAAGAGGAGATCCTGCGCCACCTTGAGATCGCCGTCACGCGTGACGATCCCGAAGGCATGCGCTTTCTCGCCCAACGCCTGATCCGCTACCGTGACGACCCGCAGGAACTGGACCGCGCCGCCGACCTTCTTACCCTGGCCGCCACCCGGCATCGCGATGCCCAGGCGCTCGACGCTCTGGACGCTCTTTATCGCTGTCAGGCTCCCGATGCCCCGCTGCTGGAGCAGGCCGCGCCATGGGCGCGCGCCTATGACGCCACCAGCCATGCTTCGGTTTCGGTCAGTGCCACAAACCTGATCGGCCTCGACCCCTACAAGACACCCTGGACCCTGGCGCAATTGCAGACTCAGGCGCTGGACGGACGACCGACATCACTGGCCGATTACCTGCAACTGGTGCAGGTCGATCCGGTGGCCACAGCCAGCCGGCAAAGGCTCTGGGCCGACCGCGTCGACAATTCCGACAAGACGCTGGAGGAATTCGCCAAGCTTGAGTTCGAGCTTGCGACCAATCCCGCCGAACGCGCGCTTGCGCTTGAATTTTTCCGTCGCGTCTACCTGAACAACGGTGTCACCACCGCGCTTGATCTGTCTGTCGCGATGGTCAACGACAGTGGCAACGACCCTGAGATTGCCAAGGAAATCCGCCGTCTGCTGCGACAGGCCGGCAACCGGGGCGAAGGGGCCGCGATCCGGCTGCTTGCACGTCTTGAGGAGGCCGAGCCGGAGATCTTTGCCGAGTTCGCCCAGATTATCGACGACCGCGGCGATTTCCTCGCCCTGATGTTTGCACTGCCCTTCGTGGCAGAGGCCAAGCGCGACGATTACTTTGACCGCGCCGCAAGCGAGATGAACTGTTCGACCAAGGACACGGACGAAATGGGCGAGGCCCATGCGATGCTCGCCAATGACCGGATGTCCTATCACTGGCGGCGCGTCGGGTTGGCGATCGAGGGCCACAACGTGCTGTCCAAACTGCGCCTCACCGACACCCAGATGGAAGATTTCGACACCCGCGCCGCACCCGGACCGCTGGTCGTCGTGACTCGTGATCAGAGCGATGATACGGCCGCGCGGTGGAGGCTCTATCATCTGACCGCCAGGTCGGACTTGGCCAGCTATGACCCCCAGGCCGCTGCGGCGCATTTCAAGGCACTTGCGGGCAACCGCGCCGACCTGCCGCTGGCCTTTGAAGAATATCTTGCTGCACCCGAAGCGTTGCGCCGCGCGATCGACGATGCGCTTGATGTGCCGTTGCTGATCGCCCAAATCGCCGAGACCGGCGACCCCGAAGCCATGTGGCGGAATGCGCAGCTTCTGCTGCAGCGCGCGAACGACCCCCAGACGCTGACCCGCGCGGTTGCCGTGCTGCGCGGCGCCGCATACGCAGGCTCGATCCCGGCGATGGCCGAATACGGCCGCACACTGGCGCTTGGCGTCGGACCTGAACGTGATGATACGGAGGCTCTTGAATGGCTCGACAAGGCTGCCACCGCCGGCAACGGCGACGCCGCGGACCTGGCACGGCGGCTGCGACTGCGGTCGCGCTGACCCTTTTCGCCGGAGCGGCCGAGGCGATGGACTGCCCCCCCGCGCCCGAACCGGTCATGACGCTGGACTACGGCAGTCGCTACAGCGATGGCGATGCCACCCGATCCGAGATCGACGAAGCCGCAGAAGCTGAGGCCGAAGACGCGCTGGATCCCCTCGACGATTTCATCCGCGACCTCGCGGACACGGCAAATGGCGTCTACGACCCAGACGCAGACCGCGTGGCGATTTCTGATTGCGTGCTGGGCCAGATCGCCGCGTGGGCGCGCGCCGGCGCCCTGCGTGATATCGCGTCGCCAACCGCACGCCTGACCGTCGGTTCGCGCATTGCAGGTCTGGGGCTGGTTCTGCGCCAGATAGTGCCTCATAGCAACGACACCGATGCGCTTGCTGACGTTCGGGCTTGGCTGGCCTCGCTGATGGTCGATCAGATGACCTTCTGGGAAAGGGACGCCCCCGATGGCGCGAGCCAAGGCAACCTGCGCGCCTGGGCCGCGTTGGCTGGTGCCTCTGTCGCCGATCTGACGGGCGACGGCATCCTCCGCGGCTGGGCGGCCTGGTCCGCCGATTATGTGCTATGCACCGCCGACGAGGCCGGTGCCCTGCCGCAAGAGATGTCCCGCGGTCGCCTTGCCTATCACTACCAATTGCATGCCGTTGCGCCGCTCGTGGTCACCGCGCGCCTGCTCAGCGACCACGGCCTGTCGCCCGGGGCCCGCTGCGAGGACGCGCTGACGCGGGTTGTCGATTTCACCGTGGGCGACTTGACGGACGGCAGCCGCACCCGAGAGATAACAGGAGTGGAGCAATCCTACTTCGATGGCACCCGCGAGATCTCGGGCTACAACCTGGCTTGGCTCGAAGCCTACCTGTCGCTGGTCCCTTCTCCTGAGCTGAAGGTCATCGCCGCCCTGTACGCACCTCTGAGCAGTTCGAAACTGGGTGGCGATCAGGCCCTGATCTGGCGTTCGCCGTCGCCGTGATTTATCTGCGCCGATTGGGGCTGGTTTTTTGCACAAACCCACTGGACACTCCCCCGAGCCTCCCCTAGAACGCCCCCACCCGAACGCTTGGCGTTCTCCCGTGCCCGGGTAGCTCAGGGGTAGAGCAGTGGATTGAAAATCCTCGTGTCGGTGGTTCGATTCCGCCCCCGGGCACCACTTTAACAAAACAAAAACAATAACTTAAAGCCATCAAGGTGCTTCACGTCAGGTTCGTCGTGTGCCTTGGGTATCGTTTGGGTATCAAAAAATTCCAGCTTTCGTTTGACTTGCACCGATAGGTTCAAAATCTGGGGTGACAGTTCTGAAAACTTGCCACTTCTCGCTAGAGGGCATTATATGTCAGAAAAATCTACAGAAATAGGATCGTAGAGATCTGAAAGGCAGGTCGGGGTATGAACATTGCACCCAAAGGTGGCGCTAGATCGGAAGTAGCTGTCTCTCAATTGCTTCTCGACCCGCACAATCCTCGTTTTGGGTCTGGCGCAAGATCCGGCGATCAAACGGAACTCCTTGATCATATTGTCGACAATTTTGGTGTGCTTGATCTTCTAAGCTCTATGTCCGTAAATGGCTTTTTTGATGCAGAGCCGCTTGTTTGCGTTGAAGGAGAAACAGCGGGAACGTTCTTGGTACTGGAAGGAAACCGTAGACTAGCGGCATGCATTATCCTTTCTGGAGACCCCAGAGCAAAGAACCAAAAAGCTAAGGTTGAGAAATACCAAGCGATATGGCGAGAACATGGCTCAAAAGCGATTGAGCCAGTGCCATTCCTTCTTTTTGATCGAGCAACTCAAGAAGCTGAGCTGCTTCCCTATCTCGGCGTCCGCCATATAGCCAGCTCGCAGCCTTGGGACTCTTACGCTAAAGCCGCTTGGGTGGCGAAAGTGGTTTCGGACACCACTCTATCCGTCAAGGAGATCACACAGATGGTTGGTGACAACCATCAGACTGTGAACAGGCTCTTGGAAGGCTATTATCTCGTCGAGCAGATGACAGACACAGGACAATTCGCACCTGAAATCAGCGTTAAACGAGGGCGAGGAAGTTTCCCCTATTATCCTTTCTCGTGGGTTTACACCATGCTCGGCTATAGGGCGGTTCGCGACTATTTGAGATTGGAAGATCAAGCGGTTGGACCAAATCCGATTGGCGATGAAAATCTTGATCGCGCTGGCAACCTCTTTCGGGCAATGTTCGGAGATGGTTCGAGGGGAAGAAGTGCCAGTATAAGTGACTCTCGTGAGTTGGGTGATCTAGCCCGCGCATTTGGCAATCCTGAAACGGCAAGCATGATCATTTCAGGAGAGTCAGTAACCACTGCACTTGACATACTAATACCAATATCGGAACGGCTGACAAAAAGACTGGCTGCCATTCGAAAAGAATTACGCGAGCTTAACAATGAGTTGGCAGAAAAAAGCATAGACGTGGAAGTTGCGGAAGAAATTTTTCCTGCAGCTCAAGGTGTCCGCAGTCAAGCGATCGAGCTTGCTAAAAAAATATCTTCTATCAAGGACTTCGCTGAAGATGACGAATAGTTATCGTTATCGGGGGCGAGATCAGAGAACTACCGTCGACGCCGATCAGGTCGAGAAAGAAGCATATCGGAATGGAACCTCATCCATCGATCAGGCAGTATCCGATGATCGTCTTGCAGGGGCAGTTGAAAGTTTTTCACCAGGCGATGCTGGCGAAATGGACGTTTCCCTTGAATCCTGGCAGGCGGATGATCTTGCGGTCGATACCCTAATTGGAGCCACGCATGAAGAGTTGTTGCGGCGCGGTCAGTTACTCGGGTACTTATATCCTTTTGAAATTGAGGGGAATACACTTCGGTATATTGGCGATGGATTCGGAATATACGAGTTTCTGCTCTGCATTTGTACTGCACCATCAATCACAAAAGGTGGATATGTCCGCCTGCCGAGGCTTTTTGAACGAATAGTTGGGCACGTTTCGGCAAGCTACTTTGGTCCAGACAATCGTTGTTTGCATTTTGGCTCACCTCGCACACCAGAGGGCCCGGCGGGATTCGCTGACGCCGCTGCTCTTCTTGCAGAGCAGACAAATGAGTTCATCTGGAAACCGAACAATGGACTTGATCCTGCAAATGCTGGCGACCAAGGCGTAGATTTCGTCTTCTGGCCGCCGCTGTTGGACAACCGATCTATAGCTCAACAGTTTTTTTTGGGACAATGTGCCTGTGGAAATGACTGGGATACAAAATTCGACGACTTGAACCTCAAGAAACTATTCAAGTGGTTCGATGCGGCAGTTGTTGATCCTGTACGACTTTTCGTGACACCGTTTCACATAGTCGATGCTGTGTTGATTGAGAGTTCTCGGGAAGCGGGGTTCGTCTTCGACAGAGCGAGGATAGTTGGTGCCTTCGAAAATTACTTGGATAAGTCGAAAATCGCAAATTACGATGAAGAAGTCCGCAGCCTTACACTTGAAGTCTTGACGGAGTAGCTTAGCATCGGAGGCCACTCTTTGCAGATGCCCGCTTGATCTAAAGGTTGGAAAATGCCGACAAGGATTCTTGAATTTCACGGGTTCAGACCGCTCTCGAAAGAAAGTGTGGACTTTGCATCACGTAGATGGTGCCCATTTGTTGATGTGAAGTGCAAAAAGGGTCAGAGTGGTGGTGCTTGCTCTCTACAAGCGCCATCAGCGCCGCCGGTCATTATTTGCCCAAACCGCCTTTATGGAGATCAATTCGAGGTAATCAGTCGGATTGCCAGAGAGGCGTTTGGCTCCGATTGCGATATGATCTCTGATATTGAAGCTGAGACTAGACGACGGGGCGGTGCATTGAACGGGCGCGAGGTTGTCGTTTTCGGTCAAGGCTATAGCGGCGAGGTTGGGATCAAAGCACCCGCCGCTGAAGGGGAAACGGGTTCGTTTAAGGTTGATTTCTTGCTGACCAAAGTAAATACAGATTTGGAGCCTCAGTCTATCGTGGCTGTAGAAGTACAGACCATCGATACCACAAATAGCTATAAACAAGCCTCGACGAGCTATTACGCAGAAGAGCCGCATCCCAGCAAGTGGGGAGAAGGTGGAACTAACGCTGGGTTCAACTGGGAGAATGTTACAAAACGAATTTTGCCCCAAATCATCTATAAGGGCCATGCGCTACGCAGAGAAAAATTGGCTAAGCACGGGCTGTTCTTCGTTCTACCTGATCCGGTATTGCAGAAGATTAGGACCCGGATCGGTAGTTCTCTGCTAGAATATCCCAAAGGCCCCGGAACGATTACATTTCATTCATATCAGCTCGCAGAAGAATGGCATGGTACGGAACGGCAATTGGTCCCAGAAACTGAATTTACCACAACGGTCGAACAGATTGCCTTTGCGTTCGTTTCACCGCAAAACCTACCACCCCTCGGAATCTATCAGGATACACTTGCAGCTAAGCTAAGTTCTTTGAGCAGAAAGAAGAACCTTTAAGCCCTTTTGCGAATACTCTTGTCAGGCTGTGGCCGCGGTCAATTCGTGTTGACTGTCTTGTGCTTCGGCTGCTTCGAGCAATGCAGCGCCAATGCACCTCCCTAAAAGCGGTGGCACGGCGTTGCCAACCTGTACGAATTGTTCAGTGCGTGGCCCTGTGAAGTGAAACCAATCTGGGAATGCTTGAATACGGGCGGCTTCACGAACGGTAATACTGCGGTCTTGCTCCGGGTGGATGTACGCACCCCAGTGAATATCACACTTGGTTAAGACCGTGCAGGATAGGCCATCCCATTGCATTCGTCCGTATCGTTTCGTGTGATCGCTTCGTTTTGCACGCTTCATACCCGCTGGAAGGAGATCATATGGCACGTCACGCCAGCTACCACCTTGCGGAATATGCCGCATCCGCTCGATGTTTATGGCGCCTAACTTGGAAGCCGAATGATTGTGAACTAATTGAGAACCTTTCCTCAACTTGCGTTGATACTCCGAAGTTGGGCGAGTCCTATACTTGACAACGCCTTTATCCTCTCCGTTCAACAACTCGGGTAGGTCACTCAAAGCATCCTTGATCGTAGTGAATGGCTTCAAGCCCTCGCCATGTGTCTTCTGCGGCCATACGATTGGCGATCCAATTCGGTTTCCAATAAAAACTACGCGACGACGCTCTTGCGGAACTCCATAATCCTCTGCCCGTAGTATCTTAGCCTCGACATTGTAGCCAAGGCCTCGAATTCCGGCCAAGACCGCTTGGAATGCCTCACCTTCACCTGCGGACATAATGCCTGTAACATTTTCCATCACCAGCCATTTGGGCATCAGGCCTTCAACGATCCGCAAATACTCTTTGAAAAGGTGACTGCGTTCATCATGCATACCACGTTGATGGTTGTACACTGAGTAACCCTGGCAAGGGGGCCCTCCAGCGAGGCAGTCCAATTCCTCTCTCTTAAGACCAGTGGCCTTCAAGAAATCTTGGGCGGTGATGTCGTAGATCGATCCCGGGAGGAACGCTGCTTCTGGGTGCGTGGCAGCGAAGGTATTGCCAGCGTGCTCATCTACGTCATTTCCTGCCAGAATCGAAAACCCTGCTTGGCGAAGGCCCTCCGAAAGGCCGCCAGCACCACAGAACAGATCGATCACGGTAGGGCGTCTCATTTTGAACCTCTGATTTGCCGTCGACCTACAAAACTAGCACACAATGTCAGCATCTTGGTCGTTTCGTTTTTTCCCATACAATCACTTGTACCAGCTGCAAGCAATATGTCAGCAACATTTGGCCTCTAGTTCTGCATTTGTTCCTATCAGCAACGACCTTGGCAAGCAAGATAGGATTGCCGCCAACGTGCCCCCAACAAGTTGAACAGTTCACTTTTTCAATGCTTGCCGAGCCTCCTTCTCTGCAGGCGATCCCTTCACCCACTGCCACGGGGTACGTGGTTTGCGTGCTTTCGCCAGTTCGGGGTTTGCCTTGGCGTCGCTGGTGGCAGAGCGCAGCTTTTCGCGGGCTTCGCGTGGGTCGACCTTGAGTTCTTCGCAAAGGGCTTTCAGCGTGATGATGTCGGGCATGTCGATCTCCAAAGTTTCCGATGCAGATCGATAAGACGAGGTCAGCTGGTATGTCAGGAGCAACCCTAACAAACCTCCTTGGCACACGGCGATACGCGCGTGCGGCGGCGTTGTATTGAGCCAGCAAGGCCGCAGCGTGCCTCGGGCATGGTGATCCCGTCGCAATCCCGGCTGGCGCGCTGTACGCCGCGCTGAGGCGCGCAAAGAAATTCAGCTTGCGAACCGCCCCGACCTTATTTCGAGGCTTGTCTCAGAGCATGCTGCGGCAATTTGTTTGTAAGAACGCCTCATTTCAGAGATGTCTGTTTCCACGAACACATCGCTCATCACGCAATAAACAATCGCCGTGAGGTGTCGCGATACTTGCTCCACATCCCGATGCCAGATCATTTCCTCCATTTCGAATTTTCCCCCCTTGTGGTTCTCGGGAGGTGGGTACTGGTATGGCTCGATCCGAAATCTCGACCGCAAGGACTGTCGGTCGAAAACGAACACCGTTGGTAGCCCATCGTCGAAATCCTTGGGCAGGGTCGCAAAGTGTACGGCCGTTTCCGGGGAACGTGTGAAGCTGACCGCGGGATCACCCACGTTAGGATAAAGCAATGTATCCGTTCGGGCGATCAGGCTTCCAAGGCTTGTTCCGTGGAAGAGCACGCTTTTCCTGCGCGCCACATCACGGACAGCATTCGTGAATTCTTGATCAGCAGAGTGTAGGTAGAATGGCAGTGTAGTGTGAACCACGATTTGGACCTCCAGTATTGGTGGTCCATGACTAGAATCTTGCTTGATTGGTTTCGCCGTAGCGTCTGAGATGGCCTGCAACGAGCTGAAACACTGCGGCTCGCAATGCCTTTCTTGACATCGCCCAAATTGGAAGAAGCTGCGGATAGTTTGGATCTTCGGATCGTCGGGAAATACCCTGACGTGCCATCCGCGGCAATCTTAATCAGCTGATGTCGATTTCATCTATGAGGACATCAAACATGACGATACGCGCAACATGGAGCTTCAACGGCGAGACCAAGATCATACTCGGCAACTGTCATCGGCTGTGGTGCCTATTGTTCGGGCCACTGTATTACTTGTTCAAGGGAATGTGGCTGTGGGCGATATTGTCGTTCTTCACGCTCAACGGCCTCTGGATTGGATTCCCGCTCTACAACCGGTCAATCGTGCTCCGCCACTTTCACCGCAAAGGCTGGGTGCAGGAATGATCGCGAGGGCATCCAAAATGGCAGATTGCTACCCACGTGGAACCCGGCGCGTGGTGCCGGAACCCAGTGCGAATGCGGACCGCATGAAAAGACTCAGCAATTCGGGTCCGGCTCGCGTCCGACAGACTGATAGATAGTCAACGGGTCGGTCCGAGGCGTTCCGCGCGGCGCTGGCACAGGGCGACCACAGGGGGATGGGGGGAGGCGTTTTTTTTATCGGCGCGCGCCCTACGGACGGACAAGGGGTCATACATACTGCCGAGGTTTTCGGCCCCCAGCCGTGAAACCGTCAACCATCGATAACTTCGGTAACGCGATAACCTTGGGCATGGCCGTTGGTTATCAGGTTACCGAGGTTACCGGGTTCGCCATGTTTCGTCAGCGAAGCAATACCGACCGCGTCCCTGCTTTTGGATTTCGCCGTCCTTGTGCATCTTGAACAGCAGTTGCTTCACGTTTTCCGCCTTCCAGCCCAAGGCGCTGGCGATTTGCTTTGGTCCCATCGGCTCATCAGCCCCTTCGAGGACTTCAAGGACCGCGCTGCGCTCATCCGACCGCCGAACCTCGGCAGCATCGCCCAGCACCTTCCACATTCCGCCGACGAACTCGACAGCTTGTTCCATCTCTTCGATTTCCCGGCCTCGACCGTAGAGCGTGATCCCCTGCTTGCCACGATGCAATACGAAGGCGGTATCGACCGCGCCTGTTAGTCCGGTGGTGCCGGAAATCATGTCGAACGGGTCATCACCCAACATTTTCCGAAGGTGATGGATCACGAGGATCGCCACGCCCATCTGACCGGCCATTTCCTGCAAGGGCGACAGAGCCGCATAATCGGCGTCGTAGCCCTCGCGTCGCGACTGCGGGCGAACGCCAGCGAAGGTGTCGATGATGACGAGTTTCGGACGGCGTGCCTCGATCCAGTCGCTCAAATCATCAACCAGCCCGTCGCCCAAACGCCTGACCTGCGTGGCGAAGTGCAGGCCCGGTGGCCAGTGCTCGACATCGCCGTAGAGCTGGTTCATGCGCCGTTTCAGACGGCGATGGTTGTCCTCCAACGCGCAATACAGGACGGGGCCTTGGCGACATCTGACGCTTCCCAGCGCCGAGCCCCCTGTGGCGACGGCCATTGCGAAGTCCAGCGCCAGCCACGACTTCCCGATTTTCGGCTTGCCCGCGAGCAGGGTCACGCCCTCGGGAAGATAGCCGTCCACGGCATATCGAAGAGGAGGAAAATCCTTTGATTGAAGAGCTTTAGCCGTGATCGTCGCAATTCCGTCACCCGTCGCAGACGTAGATGCCAGCTTCGCCGTGCGACGGTTCCGTTTCGGTGCGCGCGGTGTGGTCTTCGGGTTTTGGCTTCTGCTGCCTTTCGGTAAATGCCGTTTGGTCATTGCGCCCCTCCCACTCGCGCGACGATGCGCGATACCTCGGTTTCCAGCGCGTTCTGGTCTTCGCCGTACTTGTCGCGGAAATATGGGCTGGACCAGATCACGCTGGCGATTTCATCGAGCGACGCCTCGGCCTCGTGCAGGCCAGCTACTATCGCAAAGATCCTGCTGGAACGGTTCGGTGCCATCACGCGGTTGTGCCGGATCAGTGACCGCGTCGAGGCCGTGAGCTTCGAACGGTACTTCCTGAGGACGGCGAGCCGTTCATACGCATGGGGGTTCATGTCCAGCGACTCGGGTTCTGCCGCGCCGACGCCGTGTCGATCCGTCAGCAGCTTGGGGCGGGCCGTGATCGGGTCAGGATCAAAATGTACCAGAGGAATGAACGGCGCATCGTAATCCGGCTTGTGGTTGAATGATCCCGGCAACCGCAGCAGCTTGTTCGGCGCGCTTCCGCCCTTGTCGCCGCCATGACGATACGTGAGCGCCTTCGAGAAGGCCGACGCCTGCGCGGGCGTGTGTGGTCTATCCCAGAACCACAGCGCCTGCGTGCGTCCCGGCGAGGTCGCCCAAACCACAGACGGTTTCGGATCGAAGGCGAACGGGTCGGCATCGTCCACGTCGCACCAGCCAAGGCGCGTGATCTGGACGCAACCGACTTTTCGGCTCGGGCGCGCATAGACATTGGGGCTGAAAAACTGATCGAAACGATGGCGATCATAGCGACGGAGAAGGCGGTCGATCCTGGTTTTTCCCCGCAAGGTAACGAACTTGTCGATCATCTTCGTGGTGCCCCTACGGCGGAAACAAAGGTTTCCGAAAGCATCGGGTGCGAGAACCGCCGGGTCGTACCACAGGTCGCAGAGGAAATCGTATTGGCCTTGCAGAACGGCGCGTTCTGTTGCGCCTTCGGCCATCAGGGCAGGGTATTCAGACTTTTTCTTGTGCTTTTCCATTGTCGTGTCTTTCGAGAAGGCACACCATGAGGCGCGCGCTAAAGCGCGTTGCACATCAGTGGTGGGTGTCAGGGGAACTGCCGGTCAGTATTCGGCGTAGTAGGTGCGGGCGCGCTCGGCAGCGCGTTCAGCGAGCCAGTCCTCGATCTCTGACAGGAACCAAGCAACGCTGGTCCCGGCCATCCTGATACGTCGCGGGAAACGCCCACGGGCCTCCCAGCGCAGCAGGGTCGTGTTGCTCACGTTGATGCCAAGGCGCTTGAGGTCTGCGCGTGTGGCCAAGGTCTTGCGGTCGTCTGCAATCTTCATCTGTCTTTTCCTTCAGCAAGTTAGGGTTTGCGAAGGAGCGCTCCGACAAGGAGAAACATGGCGCAGATCGTGATCCGTTTCGAGCGAAGGTCCTGAAAGCGTCAGGTCGTTTTGCGTTGGAATCTTTTTACATCTTGAAGGGCGAGTTGGATGGGGCCATCAAGTTGTTCATGCTGCCCTGTGGTCTCCAAGAACACGCGCCGCAC
>NZ_JBXEQG010000012.1:0-96095 GCF_056858395.1 Litorisediminivivens sp. KMU-197
TCTTCTGGCGCCTCGTGCTTTGGGGGGCCGGAATTGGCCCGTTTCACATCGCGGGCGAGATATTGACTTTGGGCAGGAAAATCAAGCGTCAGTTGACCGGTTTGGCCGCCGCGTTCGCCTTCTTGCCTTCGGCGGCCTTTTCGACCCGCGCATTCGGCCCGAACCAGTCGTGGCGCTGCATCTGCACATCCAGCCAGATCTCGATCCGCTTCGACGCCTTGGTCACAAGGTTGTCGAGCTGCTGGTCCGCGTTCTGGGTCAGTCCGGAGCCGGCGAAGGTCTCGGGCGTGACCGGCTCGATCACCGTGATCTCGTGCGGTTCCTCGTTCAGCTTGATGCCTTTTTCGTCGTCCCAGACGGTGATGCGGAAGATCAGGATCGACTTCGGGTTCACCACCAGCGGCACGCCGGGAGGCGCCAGCAGGTATCCTTCGACAGAGATGCCGAAGTGATAGAGCTTCTTGCCCTCACCCTCATAGCGGCGGAAGCGGGCCTCGACCGCCTTGTCCATCGCCTCGGTCCATTGCTCGGCCGTGGCTTCGCGCGACAGCGGCGCCTTGACCAGGTTCGGCGCGATCACGATAGAATGGCCCAGCTTGAAATCGCCAAGGTCCGCCGGCGGCTCGTTCAGATCGCGCCCGGTGCCGCAGGAAACCAGCGTGACAAGGGCGAGGAGGGCAAGCAAGGCGCGCATGGGGCACAATTCCTTCGGTCTGGGCGATGAGGCTGGTCCTACCTATCCTACCGCTCCGGGTGGCGCAATTGCGCTGCGCCGGGCGCACCCTATATCCTGTGGCAGAAGGAGCGCACCCATGCCAGACACCACACTGCCTCCGCGGCTGCCGGTCCACGTGCCCCTGGGGACGCGGCCGCTGGGTCTTCTGGCCTCGCTTTCGGCGGCGCGGCGCAACCTGCTGACCATCATCCCGAAGATCGCGACGACGCAGCCCATGGTCTCGGGCAAGACCGGGGTGCGCTGGCACATGGTGATGGACCCCGATGCAATCCGCGCCATGCTGCTGGAGCGGCTGGACGATTACCCCAAGTCGCTGGTCACCAAGAACCTGCTGCGCCCCGCCATCGGCGAATCGCTGTTCATCGCCGAAGGTGCGCATTGGCGCTGGCAGCGGCGCACCGCCGCGCCGGTGTTTTCGCACCGCAACGTGATGAACCTCGCGCCGATCATGTCGGAGGCGGCGTTGCGCGCATGCGACCGGATCGCAGGCCAGCCGGGCCGGGCGGTCAACCTTTACGACGAGATGGTGACCACCACCTTCGACGTGATCTCGGACGTGACCTTTTCCGGCGACAGCGTGTTCGACCGGCAGGGGGTTCACCGCGCGATTGACGATTACATCTCCGAGGCCGGCAAGGTCTCGCTCTTCGACATGCTGGGGATGCCCGACTGGGTGCCGCGTCCGGGGCGGATGTTCTCGGGCCGGGCGGTCAGGCAGATGAAGCAGGTGGCCGACCGGGCCATCGACGCGCGGGCAGAACGGGCCCATGAGGGCGTGCCGGACCTGCTCGACCTGCTTCTGGCGGGCGAGGACCCGGAGACCGGGCGCAAGATGTCGGTGGCGGAGCTGCGCGACAACCTGCTGACCTTCATCGTCGCGGGCCACGAGACCACGGCGCTGGCGCTGTCCTGGGCGCTCTACCTCTGTGCCTTCGATCAGGACGTGCAGGACCGCGCGCGAGCCGAGGCGCAGGGCGTGTTGCAGGGCGAGGCGGCCGGTGGCGAGGACGTGGCGCAGCTGCCCTTCATACGCCAGATCATCGACGAGACGATGCGGCTCTATCCGCCCGCCGGGATCATCTCGCGCACCGCGCAGAAGGCCGACACGCTCTGCGACCGCGAGATCCGCCCGGGTGACACGGTGATGGTGCCGATCTACGCGCTGCACCGCAATGCGCTGCTCTGGGACGATCCCGATGCTTTCCGTCCCGAACGCTTCGCCGACCGCAAGGCGGTGCCGCGCTATGCCTATCTGCCGTTCGGCGACGGGCCACGCATTTGCATCGGCGCCAGCTTTGCCATTCAGGAAGCGGTGATCATACTCGCCACGCTGCTGTCGCGGTTCCGGTTCTCTCAGGTCAAGGGGCGCGATCCGGAGCCGGTGATGATCATCACGCTGCGGCCCGACGGCGGGGTGTGGCTGGAGGCGGAGCCTGTGTGAGCGGGGAGGTTGACCCGTAGGCCGGGCTTCAGCTCGGCGTCGCACATGCCGGGCTGAAGCCCGGCCTACGGCGTGGCGGCGTCCGACGGCATTCTTCCGCTAGCCCTTCTTGCCAATCCGCGGCTCTTGCCCCTTCACGATCCGCGCGATGTTCTGATGGTGGCGCGCCCAGAGGATCACTGCCAGCACGAAGCAGAGCAGCATCAGCGACGGATAGCCCAGCAGCCACGATAGCAAGGGCGTCAGCGCCGCGGTCATCAGCGCGGCGGCCGATGAGATGCGGGTGATCGCCGCGAACACCACCCATGTGGCGCAGGCGGCAAGGCCCATGGGGAAGGCCAGCCCCAGCAGCAGCCCGAGGAAGGTGGCCACCCCCTTGCCGCCCTTGAAGCGCAGCCAGACCGGGTAGCAATGGCCGAGGAAGGCACAGAGCCCCGCGATCTGCGCGGCGTCTTCGGCTGTCATGGCGCGGACGATGATGACTGCGATGGCGCCCTTGAAGCTGTCCAGCACCAGCGTCGCCAGCGCCGCCGTCTTGTGGCCAGTGCGCAGCACGTTGGTCGCGCCTATATTGCCCGAGCCGATCTGGCGGAGGTCGCCCAACCCCAGCATCCGGGTGATGACGATGCCGAAGGGGATCGACCCCAGCAGGTAGCCGAACAGCCCCCAGAGCAGCAGGATCGGAACGGCGGTTTCCGAGAGTGGCATCAGGCGTCTCCGAAAATGCGTTGCCCGGCGCGGAACGTGGCCAGCACGCGTCCCTGCATCCTCGCGCCGTCGTAAGGGGTGTTCTTCGATTTCGATTGCAGCTTCGCGCGGTCCAGCACGAAGGGCGTGTTGGGATCGAACAACACGAGGTCGGCCGGGGCACCGGGCGCCAACCTGCCTGCGTCTAGGCCGAGGCGTTTCGCCGGGTTTAGGCTGAGCGCGCGGAAGAGTTGCGGCAGGGTCAGCTCGCCCGAGTGATAAAGTCTTAACGCCGCCGGGAGTAGCGTCTCCAGCGCCACCGCGCCCGAGGCGGCCTCTTCGAAGGGCAGGCGCTTGCTTTCCTCGTCCTGCGGCGTGTGCATGGACGAGATCACGTCGATCAGTCCGTCGCGGAGGGCTTCGATCACCGCCTGCCGGTCGTCCTCGGAGCGGAGCGGCGGCTTCAGCTTGAAGAAGGTGCGGTAATCGGCGAGGTCCATCTCGTTCAGTGTCAGGTGGTGGACGCCGATCCCGGCGGACACGTCCAGCCCGTTGCGTTTCGCACGCGAAAGCGCGGGCAGGGCGCGGGCGGTGGTGATCTGGTCGAAGTGGACCCGCGCGCCGGTCATCTCGACCAGCGCGATATCGCGGTCCAGTCCCATGCGCTCGGCCATGGGCGACACGGCGGGCAGGCCGCGCAGCGATGCGAACTTGCCCGAGGTCGCAACGGCACCGTCCGATAGCACCGGTTCCTGCGGATGCAGCATGACCAGCGCGCCCAGCGACCGCGCATAGGTCAGCGCGCGCGACAGCACCTTGGTGTTAGTGATCACGCTGTCGCAGTCGGAAAAGGCCACGGCGCCGGCGTCGAGCAGGAAGCCGATCTCGGTCATCTCGCGGCCCTGCCGGCCCTTGGTGAGGGCGGCCATGTGGAGGACGTTGACGGCGGCGTCGGACTGCGCGCGGCGGGCGACGAACTCCAGCGTTTCGGGGCTGTCGATGGCGGGCGTGGTGTCGGGACGGGTGACGATGGTGGTCACGCCGCCGGCAGCCGCGGCACGGCCGGCGGAGGCATAGCTTTCCTTGTGGCGCTCGCCCGGCTCGCAGACCTTGACGCCGATATCGACGATGCCGGGGGCGAGGCATTTGCCCTGGCAGTCGAGGGTCTCGGGGTTTCGCGTGCGAAACCTGTCAACGATATCAGTATCTTGTGTTAAGACTTCGGTAACTTTTCCGCCCTCGATGAGGAGGTGGCCATGGGTGTCGGTCCCGGCCTCGGGGTCGATCAGGCGGGCGTTGGTGAGCAGGAGGGTCATGGCTGGGTCGCCTGTATCGCTGACGTGAGGCGCGCATGCGGTCTGCCCGACCTCGGGAGGGCCTTTCGGCCTGGTCGGGCATCTGATTTGAAGAAACCCCGAAGGTTGCGCGCGTGACCTCTGTTGGAGTCTGCCCTCCCGGGGGGGAGGTCGGGCAGAGCGCCTGCGCGCCGGATTGCATGCGAGGCGCCCGGAGCGATCAGGAGCGAGCAGGTGGAATTGGTCATCCCGCCACCCAGACCATCACGCCCACCAGCGCAAACAGCACCAGCAAGGCCACCGTGGCCACGCGACCGGACATCCGGGGGTCTTTCGGTTCCTGCATCAGAGCAGCACCAGCAGCAGCGCCAGCGCGAGCCCCAGCACCACCAGACCGATGATCAGCCCCGGTTTCGGACCCGACCCGGACGGCGGCACGACGGCAGCCGACGGGGATGCGGCCGCAGGGGTGGCTGCCTCGCTGCGGGGTTTTTCCAGCGGCACTTCGTCCTTGGCTTCGCCGAAGGTCGCCAGCCAGCGCAGCGGACGCGTCACCTTGAGCGATTGTCCCAGCCCCTCGAAGGCGGACGAGCGCATCACGATCACCCGGCCCTTCACCCGGTCCAGCTGAGCGCGATGCGGGGCCATCTCTTCCTGCGGGATGCCGTGGCCATCGGACAGGTAATCGGCCAGCGGCATGCCGCCCAGATCGTTCAGGTCGAACAGGTCGATGTGGTCGGCATCCAGCGCGGTGGCGCCAGTCATCTGTTTCAGCCCGGCGGCGTCATGCTCCATCAGCGCCTCGGCCTCGTGAAGTTCGAGGTCGATGGTGAAGACGCGCACCAGCCCGTGCTCGCCTGCGGGGATCTCCAGTCTGTCGCTCATGCCATCCTCTCCTTGGGGTCGCTCGCCCTGTTGCGGACCAGCAGGTCCATTGCCGCCATGCGCACGGCCACGCCCATTTCGACCTGTTCCTGGATCACCGAGCGATTGATGTCGTCGGCGATCTCGCCGTCGATCTCGACGCCGCGGTTCATCGGGCCGGGGTGCATGACAATAGCGTCCGGCTTGGCATGGGAAAGCTTTTCGGCGTCCAGCCCGAAGCGGTGATAGTATTCGCGCTCGGACGGGATGAACCCGCCGTCCATGCGTTCGCGTTGCAGGCGCAGCATCATCACGACGTCGACGTCGCGCAGCCCCTCGCGCATGTCGTCATAGACCTCGACCCCGAAGTCGCCGATGCCGGCGGGCAAGAGCGTCGGCGGCCCCACCAGCCGCACCCGGTTTTCCATCTTGCCGAGCAGCAGGATGTTCGACCGGGCCACGCGGGAATGCGCGATGTCGCCGCAGATCGCGATGTTGAGCCGGTGCAACCGGCCCTTGGCGCGGCGAATGGTCAGCGCATCCAGCAGCGCCTGCGTGGGGTGTTCGTGCCGCCCGTCGCCGGCGTTCAACACCGCGCAATTGACCTTCTGCGCCAGCAGATCCACCGCGCCGGAGTGCGGATGGCGCACCACCAGCAGATCGGGATGCATGGCGTTCAGCGTCAGGGCGGTGTCGATCAGAGTCTCGCCCTTCTTGATCGAGCTGGCCTGCATCGACATGTTCATCACGTCGGCACCGAGGCGTTGCCCGGCCAGTTCGAAGCTGGCCTGCGTGCGGGTCGAGTTTTCGAAGAACATGTTGATCTGGGTGCGCCCGGCCAGCGCGTCGCCGTGCTGCTTGGCGCGGTTCATGCGGACGTAATCGTCGGCCAGATCCAGCAAGGTTGTGATCTCGGACGGGTGCAGCGGCTCGATGCCGAGAAGGTGGGCTTGGGTGAAGGTCATGCCTGCTCCTGTCCGGGTCGGGGCGGTTATAGGCGGGGGCGCGGGGGCGTTCAATGGGCGCGCGTGGGGCAAGCGTCGGGATATGCGTATTTTCGGAGGAGAAGGACCGGGGGACATTTCCCTTTGCGCCGGGCGCGGCTATGGTCCGCTGCGATGGAGTATCACGAACATATCGCCCTGCGCGCGGCACTGGAATGGCAGATCGAGGCCGGGGTGCTCGACTGTATCGGCGAGGCGCCGGTGGACCGCTATGCCGCGCCGGAGCCGGTGAAGGTGAAGGCGCCTGCGCAGGCGGGGCCGGTGGTGCAGGCTGCCGTGGACCCGGTGGAAGACGCCACGCGGCTTGCGGGCGGCGCGCCGGACCTGGCGGCGCTGAAGGCGGCACTGGCAGGCTTTGCGCATTGCGATCTGAAACGCGGGGCGCGCAATCCGGTGTTTTCGGACGGGGTGCCGGGGGCGCGGGTGATGATCGTGGGCGAAGCGCCGGGACGCGAAGAGGACCGCGCCGGGCGACCCTTCGTTGGGCGGGCCGGACAACTGCTCGACCGGATGCTTTCGGCCATCGGTCTGACGCGTGACGAGAACGTCTATATCACCAATGTGCTGCCCTGGCGGCCGCCGCAGAACCGCGACCCCACCGCCGAGGAAATCGCCATGATGCGGCCCTTCGTGGCGCGGCACGTGGCGCTGGCGAAACCGGAGGTGCTGGTGCTGGTGGGCAATATTTCATGCGACGCGGGACTGGGCAAACGCGGCATCACCCGGCTGCGCGGCCATTGGACCGAGGCCTACGGCAAGCCGGCGCTGCCGATGTTCCACCCGGCCTACCTGCTGCGGCAGCCGCACCTGAAACGCGAGGCATGGGCCGATCTGCTCAGCCTGAAAGCACGGCTGGAGGGCCTTGCATGAGACTGTTGGCATTTTCTGACCTGCATGCCGATGCCGAGGCCGCCGGCGATATCGTCGCCGCCAGCAAGGACGCGGACCTTGTGGTGGGCGCGGGCGATTTCTGCAACATGCGGCGCGGGCTGGCCGAGGCGTGGAAGCTGCTCGAGGGTATCGAAGTGCCCTTCGTCGTGGTGCCCGGCAATGCCGAGAGCGCCGACGAATTGCGCGCCGTGGTGCCCGAGCATGTCACGGTGCTGCATGGCGAGGGCTGCGACATCGCCGGTCTGCGGCTGTTCGGGCTGGGCTATGGGGTGCCGGTGACACCCTTCGGCGCGTGGTCCTGCGACCTGAGCGAAGAAGAGGCCGAGGCCATGCTTGCCGAGTGTAACGGGGTGAACGTGCTGGTGACACACGCGCCGCCCAAGGGTGTGGCGGATGTGACCAGCCGGGGCGACTCCGTCGGCTCGATCGCGATCCGCGAGGCGATCAAGCGGATCCAGCCGGGATTGGCGCTTTGCGGGCATATTCATGACAGCTGGGGCCAGCGCGGGCGTATCGGAGAGACCGAGGTGGTCAACCTTGGGCCGACCCCGAACTGGTTCGACGTGGGGTGGGGCGCATGAGCCGGATCGACGACAGCCGCGACTTCATCCCGGTGCGCATCGCCGTGCTGACGGTCAGCGACACGCGGCAGGCTGCCGACGACCGCTCGGGCGATACGCTGGTGGCGCGGCTCGAGGAAGCGGGTCACCTGCTGGCCGCCCGTGCCATCCTGCCGGACGAGCGCGACCGGATCGCGGCGCAGTTGCGCGACTGGTGCGCCGATCCGGGCATCGACGTGGTGATCTCGACCGGCGGCACCGGTTTGACCGGGCGCGACGTGACGGTCGAGGCGCATCGCGACGTCTATGAAAAGGAGATCGACGCCTTCGGCACGGTCTTCACCCATGTCTCGATGGCCAAGATCGGCACCTCCGCCGTCCAGTCCCGCGCCACCGGGGGCGTGGCGCAGGGGACGTACCTTTTCGCGCTGCCCGGCAGTCCCGGCGCCTGCCGCGACGCCTGGGACGAAATCCTGTGCAAGCAACTCGACTATCGCCACCGGCCCTGTAACTTTGTTGAGATAATGCCCCGTTTGGACGAGCATCAGCGCCGGAAATAACCGATACTTGCGTATCATGAAGGTCGGGTCGCGGCAGGGTCTTGTCTGCGCGCGGTCAAGCTGTTGTTTCTGAACGTCAAAAGGCTGTCCTTGATGCGGTTCCTTCGCCAAAGTCTCATGGGGTTGTTCCTGCTTGCGGTGACGCTGGGCCTTCTGGTCTATGCCGGATCGCTGGTGCGCGATGCGGTCGAGACGCGGATGACGCAGGAACGCCGGGTGCCGCAGGCGCGCGAGCGGGTGTTCGCGGTCAACGTGGTTCGGGCCGAGGCCGCGACCGTGGTGCCGGTGCTGACCGCCTTTGGCGAGGTGCAAAGCCGCCGTGAGCTTGAGGTGCGCGCCGCCACCGCCGGGCAGATCGTCGAACTGGCCGAGGGTTTCGAGGAAGGCGGCCGGGTCGAGGAAGGCCAGCTGCTGGTGCAGATCGACCCCGGCGATGCCGAGCTGGCGTTGAGCCGGGTGCAATCCGATATTCTGGACGCCGAGGCCGAGCAGACCGAGGCCGAGGCCGCCGTGGTGCTGGCGCAGGACGAACTGGCGGCGGCGCAGGAGCAGGCGGACCTGCGCGAAAGTGCCTTCGTGCGGGCCGAGGATCTGCAGCGGCGCGGGGTCGGCACGGCGGCCAGCGTCGAGACGGCGGAACTGGCGGCATCCTCGGCGCGGGCGGCGGTGCTGACGCGCCGGCAGGCGCTGGCGCAGGCGGAAAGCCGGGTGAGCCAGGCGGCGACGGCGCTGGAACGCGCGCGGATCGCTCTGGCCGAGGCGCAGCGACGGCTGGACGACACACGGATCACGGCGCGGTTCCCGGGCATGCTGTCCGATGTGAACGCGACCTTGGGGCGGCTGGTGTCGAACAACGAGCAACTGGCGCGGCTTGTCGATCCCGAGGCTCTGGAGGTGTCGTTCCGGGTGTCGACGGCGCAATACGCGCGGCTGTTGCGTGACGACGGCGGGCTGACGCAGGCGCCGGTGACGGTGACGCTGGATGTTTTCGGCACCGGGCTGGAGAGCCAGGGCGTTCTGGTCCGCGATTCCGCTGCCGTGGGCGAGGGCCAGACCGGCCGGCTGCTGTTCGCGCGTCTGGATGATGCCAAGGGGCTGAAGCCCGGCGACTTTGTCACCGTCGAGATCGACGAGCCTGAGCTGGAGCGGATCGTGCGGCTGCCATCCTCGGCGCTGGATGCGGCGGATGAGGTGCTGGTGCTGGGCGAGGACGACCGGCTGGAGGAGGTCGCCGTCGAGCTTCTGCGGCGGCAGGGCGACGATGTGCTGGTGCGCGCACCGGGGCTGGCCGGGCGCGACGTGGTGGCGGAGCGGACGCCCTTGCTGGGCGCCGGGATCAAGGTGCGCCCCTTGCGGCCGGATGCGGCGGAAGGTCCGGCAGAGCCGGAGATGCTGGAGTTGTCGGCAGAGCGGAAGGCGAAGATCCGGGCCTTCGTGGAGGCCAGTCAGCGGATGCCGGAGGAGGCCAAGGCGCGGATACTGGCGCAGTTGGAAGAGGACAAGGTGCCGGCGGAGGTGGTCGCAAGGATCGAAGCGCGGATGGGGGGGTAGGGTGATGCTGCACGCGACATCAGCCTCCGAGCGCGCATGCGCGCTGTGCGGTCCAGTCGGGGGATGCAGTGTGGCCCTGCAGGCGTTGGAGGGGTGGACATGACCCGCGACATCGCGCCTGGGCCGGGCGGCATCCTGTCGTACTTCACCCGTCACCGCACGCTGGCCAACCTGCTCCTGGTGATCCTCGTCGCCGCAGGTCTTCTGGCGGCGCCCAACATGCGGGCGCAGTTCTTTCCCGATGTCATCATCGACGAGGTCGACGTCTCGGTCGCGTGGGACGGGGCCGGGGCCGAGGACGTGGATGCCGCCATCGTGCAGATCCTCGAACCGGCGCTTCTGGCGGTGGAGGGCGTGGAGAGCGCAAGCTCGACCAGCCGCGAGGGCCGCGCCAACATCGGGCTTGAGTTCGAACCGGGATGGGACATGGCGCGCGCCGCCGACGACGTGCAGGCAGCGGTGGACGCGATTTCGAACCTGCCGGAGGAGGCCGACGATCCTCAGGTGCGGCGCGGCGGCTGGCGCGACCGGGTGACCGACGTGGTGATTACCGGCCCGGTGGGCGTCGATCAACTGGCGCGCTTTGCCGACGAACTGGTGGTGCGGCTGTTCGCCGAAGGCGTGACGCGCACCACGGTCCGGGGCGTCGCGGCGCCGCAGACCATCGTCGAGGTGCCCTCGGTTGCGCTGATCCGGCACGACGTGACCATGCAACAGATCGCCTCTGCCATCGGCTCGGAGGTCGATGCCGATCCGGCGGGTGACGTCACGGGCGCGAACACGCGGGTCAGGACCGGGGTCGAGAAACGCTCGGCGGACCAGATCGAGGCCATCGTGCTGCGTTCGAACGACGATGGCTCGAAGCTGACGGTGGGCGACGTGGCGACCGTCCGGGTCGAGGGCATCGACCGCGACCGCAGCTATTTCGTGGGCGAGAACCCGGCGATCTCGGTCAGAGTGGACCGGTCCAACCAGGGCGACGCCATCGGTATCCAGGAAAGCGTCGAGCAGGTGGCAGAGGCGTTGCAGGCGACGCTGCCGGAGGGCACAAGGGTCGACCTGATCCGCACCCGCGCCGAGGCGATCACCGGGCGGCTGAACATCCTGCTCGACAACGGCTCGATGGGGCTTGGGCTGGTCCTGCTGCTGCTGTTTCTCTTTCTCAATGCGCGCACCGCCTTTTGGGTGGCGGCGGGCATTCCGGTGGCGATGGCGGCGACCATCGCGCTGATGTTCCTTGCCGGGCTGACGCTCAACATGATTTCGCTGTTTGCGCTGATCATCACGCTGGGGATCGTGGTGGACGATGCCATCGTGGTGGGCGAACACGCCGATTTCCGCTATCGCCGGCTGGGCGAGGCGCCGGTCCATGCCGCCGAGAACGCGGCACGGCGGATGGCGATGCCGGTCTTTGCCTCGACGCTGACCACGGTGATCGCCTTTTTCGGGCTGGTGGTGATCTCGGGGCGGTTCGGCGACCTGATTTCGGACATTCCGTTCACGGTGATCGTGGTTCTGCTGGCCTCGCTGGTGGAATGCTTTCTGATCCTGCCCAACCACATGGCCCATGCGCTGACCCATCAGAGCCGCGAGCATTGGTACGACATGCCGTCGCGGGTGGTGAACCGGGGCTTCCGCTGGGTGCGCGAGGTGATCTTCCGCCGGGTGATGATGCTGGTGGTCCGGGCGCGCTATGCGGTGGTGGCGGGGGCCGTGGTGCTGCTGGCCTCGCAGGTGGCGCTGTTCATCGGCGGCGAGGTGCAGTGGCGGTTCTTCAACGCGCCCGAACGGGCATCGGTGACCGGCAATTTCGCCATGGTGCCCGGTGCCACCCGGGCCGACACGCTGGAGATGATGCGCGAGATGCAGCGCGCCACCGAGGCGCTGGGGGCCGAGTACGAGGCCGAGCACGGGCTGAACCCGCTGGACTACGTGATCGCCGAGATCGGCGGCAATGCCGGGCGCGGGCTGGCCGGCACCGACACCAAGGAAAGCTTCCAGTTGGGCGCGATCTCGATCGAGTTGATCGAGCCCGACCTGCGGCCCTATTCCTCGTTCCAGTTCGTGGCCGATCTGCAGGAGGCCGTGGGGCGGCACCCGATGCTGGAGACGGTCTCGTTCCGGGGCTGGCGGTCGGGGCCGGGCGGCGATGCGCTGGACGTGCAATTCTATGGCGCGTCCTCCGATGTGCTGAAGAGCGCGTCGGAAGATCTGAAGGCCGCGCTGGAGCGCTTTCCCGAGGTCTCGGCGGTCGAGGACAACCTCGCCTATGACAAGGAAGAGCTGATCCTTGAACTGACGCCGCAGGGGCAGGCGCTGGGCTTCACCATAGACGGCCTAGGCAGAGTGCTGCGCCACCGGTTGGGCGGTATCGAAGCCGCCACCTATCCCGACGGGCCGCGCAGCGCCGCGATCCGGGTGGAGCTGCCGGAGGGCGAGCTGACGGCGGATTTCCTTGAACGGACGCAGTTGCGCGCGGCCTCGGGGTCCTATGTGCCGCTGGCGGATATCGTCAGCGTGTCGCGGCGGACCGGCTTTTCCACCGTGCGGCGCGAGAACGGCATCCGGCTGATTTCGGTCACCGGGGATGTTTCCGAGGACGATCCGGCGCGAGCAGAGGAAATTCAGGCGGTGCTGGAGGCCGAGATCCTGCCACGGATCGCGGCGGAGCGGCAGGTGGACTACCGGATTTCGGGGCTCAGTGAGCAGGAGAACGAATTCCTCGACGATGCCCGCACCGGGCTGATCCTCGTGCTTTTGGGCATCTACCTTGTGCTGTCCTGGGTGTTTGCCAGCTGGACGCGGCCGTTCGTGGTAATGTCGATCATACCCTTCGGGCTGGTGGGCACGATCTATGGCCACCACTACTGGGAGGTGCCGCTGAGCATGTTCACGGTCGTAGGAATGCTGGGCATGACCGGGATAATCATCAATGATTCCATCGTGCTGGTGTCGACGATCGACGAATACGCGAAGGATCGCGGTCTGGTGCCGTCGATCATCGACGGCGCTGCGGACCGGCTGAGGCCGGTGTTCCTGACCACGGCGACGACGGTGCTGGGCCTTGCGCCGCTGCTTTTCGAGCGTTCGTCGCAGGCGCAGTTCCTCAAGCCGACGGTGATCACGCTGGTCTATGGCCTAGGCTTCGGCATGTTCCTGGTGCTGCTGGTGGTGCCGGCGCTGATCGCGATCCAGAAGGACATGGGCCGGATGACCGAGACCCTGCGGCGCGGCTGGCGCTTCCGCGCGGGCCGGGTGCGCGGTCTGTTGGTGGTGGCGACGTTGGCGGTGGTCGCGTGGCTGGCGGTGACGGTGGGCGCGGTGGCCGTGACGGGGGCGTTGCCAGCGGCGGTGGCGGCGATGGTGCCGATGCTTCCGGACGAAGCCGGTATGGGGGCCGCCTTGGCGCTTTACCTTGCGGGGGCGGCGGTGCTGGTGGCGGTGGCCTATGTGGTTGCGGCGGTGTCATTGGCGGTGGCGCGAAGGCGGGCGGTTTAGGGTCTGCGGTCGGAAGGCAAGTCCAGACGGTCGGAAGCCTCGGTTCGCAATTGCTTCAAGCGCGTTAACAGCGGCCGCAGGCCGCCGCGCATCGCCGCACCTCGGCCCGGCGATGCGCGGCTCGCACTCTGACGCAAAGTTTCCCCATATTATCCGGTCTTAATAGATCTTCGGCACATACAATTCATCCGGCAGCACCTGCCGTTCGTAGTTCGGGTTGTATACGCGGTCGGGCAGGGTGACCTTTTCGTGCGGCACGTCCTCGTAGGGGATCTTGGTCAGGATATGCTCGATGCAGTTCAGCCGCTCGCGTTTCTTGTCGTTGCCCTCGACGATGTACCAGTTGGCCTCGGGAATGTTGGTGCGGGCGAACATCTCTTCCTTGGCCTTGGTGTATTGCTCCCAGCGGATACGGCTTTCCAGATCCATGGGCGACAGCTTCCACTGCTTCATCGGGTCGTGGATGCGCATCAGGAAGCGCAGTTGCTGCTCCTGGTCGGTGATCGAGAACCAGTATTTCAGCAGGATGATGCCGGAGCGGACCAGCATCCGCTCGAACTCGGGCACGTCCTGGAAGAACTGTTCGACCTGGTCGTCGGTGGCAAAGCCCATCACGCGTTCGACGCCGGCGCGGTTGTACCACGACCGGTCGAACAGCACGATCTCGCCCCCTGCCGGCAGGTGCGGCACGTAGCGCTGGAAATACCATTGCGATTGTTCGCGCCGGTTGGGCGCGGGCAGGGCCACCACCCGCGCGACACGGGGATCGAGGCGCTGGGCGATGCGCTTGATGACGCCGCCCTTGCCGGCGCTGTCGCGGCCTTCCATCAGGATGCAGACCTTGGCGCCGGTGTGCTGCACCCAGTCCTGCACCTTAATCAACTCGGCCTGGAGCCGCAGCAGGTTGCGGAAATAGGTGCGCCGGTCGAGCATGTCGGGATGCTCGCGTTCGTAGATTCGGCGGATTTCCTGGGTCAGCATCGGCTCGGAGAACTCGATCTCGATGTCCTCGTCGAAACTGTCCTGAAGCTCGGCCTCCAGCCAGTCCAGCCCGTGGTCTTCGTCTTGGCTCATACCGTGCTCCTTCGTCGTCAATGGTGCGGCCTGTCCGGTGCAACCGTCGCTTTCATCCCAGCCCGCACGACCGCCATCCCATGCTATATCGGCGCTTGTCGCGGCGGCAATGTCCCTACCCCGGCGGTGTCCGGCTGACGGTCAGACCGGAAGCGCGGTTGTCTTGAACACCGTGCGCAGCGCAAAGCTTGATTGCATCCGGGTGACGCCGGGCAGGCGGGTCAGGTATTGCCGGTGGATGCGGGCGAAATCGTCGGTGTCCTCGACCACCAGCTTCATGATGTAATCGGCGGTGCCGGCCATCAGGTGACATTCCAGCACATTGGGAATGCGCTGCACCGCGGTCTCGAAGGCCTCGAGCAGTTCGTCGGACTGGCCCGAGAGGGTGATCTCGACGAAGACGGTCGAGGGCAGCCCCAGCTTGCGCGGATCGAGCATGGCGACATAATTGCGGATGAAGCCTTCGTCCTCGAGCCGCTGCACGCGGCGGTGGCAGGCCGAGGCCGACAGGTTGATACGCTCGGACAAGTCGGCGTTGGACATCCGGCCATGCTTCTGCAGGACGGTCAGGATACGGCGGTCTGTCGGGTCAAGTTGCATATATGGCGTGGATTCTTCGTTCACGGTCCGGTTTTATCGAATAATCGTCGAAGATGGCCACGAGGCCAAGGAATAATGTCAAACACCTGCGCCGCGTTTCGCTTCATGTTGGGCAAAACGCTGACAGGAAGGATACCAGACATGAAGATCGGATGCCCCACCGAGATCAAGCCGCAGGAGTTTCGCGTCGGGTTGACGCCCAACGCCGCGCAGGAGGCGATCGCCCATGGCCACGCGGTCGTGGTGCAGAGCGGCGCCGGCACCGGCGCGGGCTTCGAGGATACCGATTACGAGGCGGTGGGCGCCCAGATCGCCGGCGCCGCCGAGGAGGTCTTTGCCGAGGCCGACATGATCGTGAAGGTCAAGGAGCCGCAGGCGGGCGAACGCAAGTTGCTGCGCGAGGGCCAGTTGCTGTTCACCTACCTGCACCTGGCGCCGGACCTGGAGCAGACCCGCGACTTGCTGGACAGCGGCTGCACCGCGATCGCCTATGAGACCGTGACCGACGGCAAGGGCGGCCTGCCGCTTCTGGCGCCGATGTCCGAGGTGGCAGGCAAGCTTGCGCCGCAGATGGGCGCGTGGACCTTGCAGAAGGCCAACGGAGGACGCGGCGTTCTGATGGGCGGCGTGCCCGGCGTCGGCCCGGCCAAGGTGATGGTGATCGGCGGCGGGGTGGTGGGCACCCATGCCGCGCGGGTGGCGGCTGGAATGGGCGCGGATGTCACCGTGCTCGACCGTTCACTGCCGCGGATGCGCTATCTGGATGACGTCTTCGGCGGCACCTTCAAGACGATGTTCGCCAGCGCCGGCAACACCGCGGAACTGGCACGCGAGGCCGACATGGTGATCGGCGCGGTGCTGATCCCCGGCGCGGCGGCGCCGAAGCTGATTTCCCGCGCGCAATTGTCCGAGATGAAGCCCGGCGCGGCTCTGGTGGACGTGGCGATCGACCAGGGCGGCTGTTTCGAGACTTCGAAGGCCACCACCCACGCCGATCCGGTCTACGAGGTCGACGGCATCATGCACTACTGCGTGGCCAACATGCCGGGCGCGGTGGCGCGCACCTCGACCATCGCGCTGGGCAACGCCACCATGCCGTTCATGCTGGCTCTGGCCGACAAGGGCTGGAAACAGGCCTGCGCGGATGACCCGAACCTGCTGGCCGGTCTGAACGTGCACGCGGGCAAGCTGACCTACGATGCCGTGGGCGAGGCGCTGGGCCTTGACGTGACCTCGGCCGGGGAGCTGGTGAAGGCGGCTTGAGCCGTTCGGGCGGCGACGGTCAATCGCGGCCGTCGCCCGGTAACGCCACGTGGTCCCGGACCTGATCCGGGACCTCTTGGGCAAGCTGGGCAGGAGGCCCCGGATCAGGTCCGGGGCTGCGGTTCGTGACAGAGGCAAGTTTTCTTGCGTGGGCCTCAGCCCCGCAGGACGCCGCCCGTCGCCTTGCCGACCTTTTCGACCACCTTTTGCGACACCGCCTCGATGTCCTTCTCGGTGAGGGTCTTGTCCGAGGGTTGCAGGCGCACGGTAATGGCGAGCGATTTCTTACCCTCGCCCAGCGCGCCGCCGATGAATTCGTCGAACACCCGCACATCGGAGATCAGCGCCTTGTCGGCGCCGCCCGCGGCGTTGGTCACGTCGAGCGCGGCCACGTCGGCATCCACCACGAAGGCGAAATCGCGCTCCACAGCCTGAAGGTCGTTGAGTTCCAGCGCCGAGCGTGTGGCGCCGGACTTGCGGGGCAGCGGGATTTCCTCGGGCCAGAGGGTGAAGGCCATCGCCGGGCCCTTCACGTCCATCGCTTGCAGCACCTTGGGGTGCACTTCGCCAAACACGCCCAGCACCTTTTTCGGCCCGAGGCAGAGCACGCCGTGCCGACCCGGATGCCACCAGCCGGCGCCGTCGCGGCGCAGCTGCATCTTTGCCGGCGCGCCCATTGCGGCCAGCACCGCCTCGGCATCGGCCTTGGCGTCGAAGACATCGACCGGGCGCGACGCGCCGTGCACGTCCTTTGGCCCGGTGCGGCCGACCAGAAGGCCCGCCACTTCGTTGCGCTGCTCGCCCGGTTCCCCGCCCGAAAAGACGTGACCCAGCTCGAACAACGCAAGGTCCATGAAGCCGCGCGCCTGGTTGCGGGCGGCGGCTTGCAAGAGGCCCGGCAGCAGGTCGGGACGCATGTGGCTCATTTCAGACGAGATCGGGTTGGCCAGCCGGGTGGTGTCCTCGCCGCCGCCGAACAGCTGCGCCGAGGCTTCGTCGATGAAGCTGTAGGTCACACATTCGTTGTAGCCGAGCGCCGCCGTGGTGCGCCGTGCCGCGGCCTCGCGCTTCTGCATCGGCGACAGGATCGGGCGCGGGACGCCTTCGGACGGGCGATTGAGCGGTTTCGCGGGCAGCTTGGTGAGCGAGGCGACGCGGGCGACCTCCTCGACCAGATCGGCGGTGCCCATCACGTCGGGCCGCCACGAGGGCACCTGTGCGAGGTTGCCTTCCAGACGGAAGCCCAGCGAGGTCAGGATCTGGCGCTGGTCGCTTTCGGGGATCTCCATGCCGACCAGCGATTGCAGGCGCCGGGGGTCCAGTTCGTAGGCGCGGGCCACGTTCGGCACCTCGCCGGCGGTCACGATGGACGAAGCCTCGCCGCCGCAGAGATCAAGGATCATCTGTGCCGCGTCCTCCATGGCCTGCATGTTGTAGGCCGGGTCGATGCCGCGTTCGTTGCGGTAGCGTGCGTCCGAGTTGATCTTGAGCGCGCGGCCGGTCATGGCGATCTGGATATGATCCCAGACCGCGGCCTCGAGAAAGACGTTGGTGGTCTCGGCGGTCACGCCGGTGGCCAGCCCGCCCATGATGCCGCCGATGGATTCGATACCGGTATCGTCGGAGATCACCACGTGGCCGTCATCGAAGGTGTAATCCTTCTCGTCCAGCCCGGTCAGCGTCTCGCCCGCTCGGGCGCGGTGGATGCGAAGGCCGCCCTGCACCTTGTCGGCGTCGAAGACGTGCAGCGGGCGGTTACGGTCGAAGGTGAAGAAGTTGGTGATGTCCACCAGCCGCGAGATCGGGCGCAGGCCGATGGCGCGCAGCCGGTCCTGCAGCCACTGCGGCGAAGGGCCGTTCTCGACATTGCGGATCACCCGGCCGGCGAAGACATGGCAGCCGCTGCCGCGGGTGTCCTCGTCGATGCTGACGGCGATGGGGCAGGGGAACTGGCTTTCGACATGGTGGCGGTCGAGCGGTTTCAGCTTGCCCAGCCCGCGCGCGGCAAGGTCGCGGGCGATGCCGTGCACGCCCAGCGCGTCGGGGCGGTTGGGGGTGATGGCGATTTCGATAACAGGGTCGACCTTGGCGGGGTCATGTTCGGCCAGCCAGTCGGTGTAGCTTTGGCCAACCTCGCCCGAGGGCAGCTCGATGATGCCGTCGTGCTCTTCGGAGAGCTCCATTTCGCGTTCCGAGCACATCATGCCGTAGCTTTCGATGCCGCGGATCTTGCCGACGCCGATGGTGGTGTCGATGCCGGGCACATAGGTGCCGGGGCTGGCGATGACGACGGTGATGCCTTCGCGGGCGTTGGGGGCGCCGCAGATGATCTGGGTCTCGCCATCGGCGGTGGCCACCTGGCAGACCCGCAGCTTGTCGGCGTCGGGGTGCTTCTCGGCGCTGACGACCTTGCCGATGGTGAAGTCCTTCAGACGTTCGGCGGGGTTCGAGATTTCCTCGACCTCGAGCCCGAGGTCGGTGAGCGCATAGGCGATCTCGTCGACCGTCGCGGTGGTGTCGAGGTGATCCTTGAGCCAGGACAGGGTGAATTTCATGATGTGCTTCCGCCGTGCCGAATTGTCTGCGGCTGCGGGGATAGCGGAAAGGGGGGGCAGGGGGAAGGGGTGGTGATGTGGAGTGTCGCAGGCGTGTGACGGGCAACGGCGGTGCGATGGCCTCAGCCGGGCATCGATTCGGCTGCGGCACTGTCATTACGTCCGGTGACAATCGCCAAGGTCCGCCGTCGGCGGATCGCCGTCACACCCGGTGATAGGGACTGCCCGCCAAGATCGAGGCGGCGCGATACAACTGCTCGGTCAGCATCACCCGCACAAGCATATGCGGCCAGACCATCTTGCCGAAGGACAGGGCCGCGTCGCATTCGGCCCGCAGCGCCGGATCGATTCCATCGGCGCCGCCGATGATCAGGGCAAGGTCCTGGCGGCCGTCGTCACGGTGGCGCGCCAGCAGGCTTGCGAAATCCGGCGAGGACATCACCTTGCCGCGTTCATCGAGCGCGATGCGCAGGGCACCCTCGGGCACCGCCCTGCGCAGCAGGGCGGCCTCGGGGCCCATGCCGCCAGCCTTCTTCGCCTCGACCTCGGCAAACGACAATGGGCCAAGCCCCAAGGCCCGGCCCGTTCTGTCGAAACGTGTCGTATAGTCGTCGATGAGCGCCTTCTCGGGGCCGGCCCGAAGGCGGCCCACGGCGCAGATATGCACGCGCATCTATCCGGATCAGTTGCTGGGCGTGGCCCTTTTGGCCGCTTCGTCGGCAGGCAACCACATCTTCTCCAGTTGATAGAAGTCCCGCACTTCGGGGCGGAACACATGCACGATCACGTCGCCGGTGTCGATCAGCACCCAGTCGCCGGCATCCTTGCCTTCGACCTTGGCCGAGCGGCCCAGATCCGCCTTGAGCACATCCACCAGCTTTTCCGAAATCGCCGCCACCTGGCGCGACGACCGGCCCTGGCAGATCACCATGTAATCGCCCATGGCGGTCTTGCCGCGCAGGTCGACCTGCACGATTTCCTCGGCTTTGCTGTCGGAAAGGGAAGTGAGGATAAGCGAAAGCAGCTCTTCGCTGGAGACTTCCGCATGTGCGCCCGCGCGGGACGCGGCTTGAACGGCAGGGTCTGCCGCTGCAATGGTAGGTGTCAGGACAATGTCCTCCTTGGTTTCACGCCGCTGAACCCCGGCGCCGGGTTATACCCAAGGTAGCAATCTGTTCGAGATTTTTCAATGAAACCCGATCACGGCTGCGGGATATCGCCGGTTTGGGGTCCATCTGCCGCATCCCCCAGCATGCGGACCTCGCGTTGCGGGAACGGAATCGAGATGTCGTTGGCCTGAAAGGCGTCCCAGAGCGCGAGGTAGACATTGCCGCGGATGTTGGTCAGCCCGGCGGTGGGATCCTTGATCCAGAAGCGCAGGATATAGTCGACCGAGCTGTCTCCGAAGCCGACGATGTGGCACACGGGCTTGTTGGGGTGGGTCAGCACGCGGGTGACGCCGGCGGCGGCTTCGATGGCCAGGGCGCGCACCTTGTGGGGGTCGTCGTCGTAGGAGGTGCCGAAGAAGATATCGAGCCGCACGAAATCCGAGGAATGCGACCAGTTCACCAACTGCCCGGTGATCAGATCCTCGTTCGGCACCAGGTATTCCTTGCCGTCGCGGGTGACGACGCTGACATAGCGGGCGCCCAGCGCGTTGATCCAGCCGAAGGTTTCGCCCAGCGAGATCACGTCGCCCGGCTTGATCGACTTGTCGAGCAGAATGATGATGCCGGAGACGAGGTTCGACACCACTTTTTGCAAACCAAAGCCCAGCCCCACGCCGATCGCGCCCGACAGGAAGGCCAGACCGGTCAGGTCGACGCCCACCGCGTTGAGGCCGATGAACAGGGCGGCGCCATAAAGCACCACCTGCAGGAACTTGACCGCCAGCACCTGCATCGAGGGCGAGATATCCTCGTTCTTGCGGATGCGGTCCGTGGTGGTCTTGGCGATGAACCGCGCCAGCGCGATGGTCACGGTCAGCATCACCAGCGCCTGCACCAGCAGCCAGGCCGAGAAGCGCGCCTCGCCGATCGTCACCGCCGCGCCTTCCAGCACGCGCTGGGTGTGGCTGGTAAGATTGAGGATCGACAGCGTGACCCAGGTCCAGGCGCCCCAACGGACGATGGTGCGCAGCAAGGCGTTGTCTATCAGCCGGGTCGCGAAGATCACGAACACCCAGGCCGTGGCGAGGTTGGCGATTATCGACAGCAGGTAGGAGCGCGATGGCCATGTCACCTCGCGCATGATCAGGACGGTGATCCACAGCAGCACGACGTAGAACAGCATCCGCAGCCGTTTCTGGATGGTCAGGACGAACCGGATGCGCCACATCGGCCAGCCGTCGCGGGTTTGCAGCCAGGCGCGCAGCCGCGGGCGGGCCAGAACCGCGAGGCCCCAGGCGAGCCCGAAAAGCGCCAGCGCGATACCTATCTGGTAGGCGTTCCAGGGCCGCATCAGGCTGCCTATATAGAATTCCGCCATGGTCCAGAGGTTGACCAGCAACTGCTGAACGAGGTCGAGACCTTCGGCGACGTCGTCTTGTGGCTCCATTCACGCTCCTGACCGGTGTCGGCACAGGCTTGCACGGTTCTCGCGGAGCAGACAAGCGTCGCGTGGCATGGCGGCGCGGCTCTTTTCCATCCCATCACGATTGTCCGAGCCGCATACCGGAACCCTTGCGCGACTCTCACCAAGCCTGTAAGTCGCAGCCCATGCATATGCTGACGGATATCCAGGACCGTGCCCGCCTGCGCGAGCGGTTCTTCGGCGCGACCCACACGGTGCTCGCCCGCCTATGAGCGGCCCTGACGCCAATCCGCCCCGCGACGCACACTGACATTCTGACAATCAAACGGGAGAGGACCAGCCATGTCCCCCAAAACGCTCTATGACAAGATCTGGGATGCGCATGTCGCGCATGAAGCCGACGACGGCACCTGCCTGCTTTATATCGACCGCCACCTCGTCCACGAAGTGACCAGCCCGCAGGCCTTCGAGGGCCTGCGCATGGCCGGGCGCAAGGTGCGCGCGCCCGAAAAGACCATCGCGGTGCCCGATCACAACGTGCCCACGACGCCCGACCGGGTGAACGGTATCGACAACGAGGAAAGCCGCATCCAGGTCGAGGCGCTTGACAAGAACGCCAAGGATTTCGGCGTCCACTACTACCCTGTCAGCGACGTCCGTCAGGGCATCGTCCACATCGTAGGACCGGAACAGGGCTGGACCCTGCCGGGCATGACCGTGGTCTGCGGCGACAGCCACACCGCCACCCACGGCGCCTTTGGCGCACTGGCGCATGGCATCGGCACCTCGGAGGTCGAGCATGTTCTGGCCACCCAGACGCTGATCCAGCGCAAGGGCAAGAACATGAAGGTCGAGATCACCGGCAAGCTGCGCCCCGGTGTCACCGCCAAGGACATCACCCTCAGCGTGATCGGCGAGACCGGCACCGCCGGCGGCACCGGTTATGTCATCGAGTACTGCGGAGAGGCGATCCGCGACCTTTCGATGGAAGGCCGCATGACGGTCTGCAACATGGCGATCGAAGGCGGGGCCCGTGCCGGTCTGATCGCGCCCGACGAAACCACCTTCGCCTATATCAAGGGCCGGCCGCATGCGCCGAAGGGCGCGCAATGGGAAGCCGCGCTGAACTGGTGGAAGACGCTCTATTCCGACGACGACGCCCACTGGGACAAGGTCGTGACGATCCGCGGCGAGGATATCGCCCCGGTCGTGACCTGGGGCACCTCGCCCGAGGACGTGCTGCCGATCACCGGCAAGGTGCCCTCCCCGGAAGACTTCAAGGGCGGCAAGGTCGAGGCGGCGAAGCGGGCGCTGGACTACATGGGCCTCAAGCCCGGCCAGCCGCTGACCGAGATCGAGATCGACACGGTCTTCATCGGCTCCTGCACCAACGGGCGGATCGAGGATTTGCGCGCCGCGGCCGAGATCCTGAAGGGCAAGAAGATCAAGGAAGGCATGCGCGCCATGGTCGTTCCCGGGTCCGGCCTCGTGCGGGCCCAGGCCGAGGAAGAGGGGCTGGCGGATATCTTCAAGGAGGCCGGTTTCGAATGGCGCATGGCGGGCTGTTCGATGTGCCTGGCGATGAACCCCGACCAGCTTAGCGAAGGCGAGCGTTGCGCCTCGACCTCGAACCGCAACTTCGAGGGCCGTCAGGGGTACAAGGGCCGCACCCACCTGGTGTCGCCCGGCATGGCCGCCGCCGCCGCGATCACCGGTCACCTGACCGATGTGCGCGAGATGATGTGAGGGTCAGGGGCGTGACCGGGATACGGCGATCAGGCCTTGCGAAGTTCGCTTTCGGACTTCAGCACCTCGTCGCCGTCGTCCTGCTCGATCCGGTAGGCCGGTTCGTCGTCGGAGGCGTCACGGGTCACTTCGTTGCCTTGCAGCGTCAACGTGATCTTCTGCGTGTATTTCTTGACGACCTTGCCGGTCCCGGTGCCATTGCCCCAGTCCCATTCAACCTTCGTGCCCGTCTGGTACGACATGCTCTGATCTCCTGATTACCCGCGGTCAACGCCGGCCCCTGCGCCACAGTTCCGCGATCCTCCGAAAGGACCCCGATATGGAAAAATTCACCAAGCTGACCGGCACCGCGGCCCCCATGCCGCTGGTCAACATCGACACCGACATGATCATCCCGAAGGTCTTTCTGAAGACCATCAAGCGCTCTGGCCTGGGCGTGAACCTCTTCGACGAGATGCGCTATGACCGGCAGGGCAACGAGAACCCCGACTTCGTGCTGAACAAGCCGCAGTACCGCGATGCGCAGATCCTCGTGGCTGGCGACAACTTTGGCTGCGGCTCGTCGCGCGAACATGCGCCCTGGGCGCTGCTCGACTTCGGCATCCGCTGCGTGATCTCCACCAGCTTCGCCGACATCTTCTACAACAACTGCTTCAAGAACGGCATCCTGCCGATCGTGCTGCCGCAGGAAGAGGTCGACAAGCTGATGGACGATGCCGAGCGCGGATCGAACGCAGTCATCACCGTCGATTTGGAAAGCCAGACCATCCAGGGCCCCGACGGCGGCGAGATCACCTTCGAGGTCGATGCCTTCAAGAAGCACTGCCTGCTGAACGGGCTGGATGACATCGGCTTGACGCTGGACAAGGCGGCGGCGATCGACGCGTACGAGGCCGAGGCCGCACAGGCCCGCCCCTGGGTCTGATTCCGGGCATGATTACGGCGCGGTGACCCCGCGCCGTGGCGTTCCGCCCCGCCTGGCCCCCTGCGACGCCACCGTGAGGCGATCCGGCGCTAAGCGCCGCATCTGCAGTATGTTACGGTCTCTAGTAGTGGCCGAGCCCGCATCCCCAACATCTTGGGGGTTCTGTTTTCATTGACATTTTCTCGTCTTGTCAATGATGCAATCCGGCACCACCCCTCCCACGAAATTGCCGCAAACGTTGCGTTAACCTTAAAGGCAGGTTGAGGCATTGGCCAAAAAGGGGCAACATTTGGGCAACAATGAGGCAGGCCGCGGCACTCACGCGGGACCAGACAGATACAAGGGCACGGCATCGTACCGCGCCCGGCCGGACTAAGGGGGACGGGCGGTGTTTTCACGCATGATCGGTGCGGCAATCAGAGCTTTACTGGCGTTTTGCGTCGTGGTTCTGCCTGCGCTGATGCTCGGGACAACCGGCGTTGACGGGGCACAGATCTCGGTGCTGATCGCGCTGTTGGCCGCGCTGTTCGTGTTCGTGGAATACGCATCCTCCTATCCCAGCTTCGTCGAGTTCCGGCAGGCACCGCCGTTCAACCGCATGCGCTTTGTCATGCTGGTGCTGATGGTCGTCTGCCTCACGTTCCTGGCTGCGCCCGGAGGCCAGTCGGGATTGCTGGGCGGCATCGTGGCGCGCGGCGCCTCGGCCATGGGCGAACTTCTGGACCTGCCGTATTCGCCGGTCCGCATCTTCGTGCTGGGCCTGCCGCCGGACTCCAGTCTTGCGATGATCGAACGCGCACGTGACGCCGCGGCGCTGGTCTATGCGCTGTCGCTGACGGCGCTGGGCACCTTCTGCCTGCTGATCCACATCTATGACTGGCCGTCGCGCAACGGCGCCTTCAACGTCTGGACCAACCTGCCGCTGTTCGATCCGACCACCGGCGGCGACGTGCTGCCGCGGCTGCGCCGGGACGGCTATCTCAACATCGCGGCCGGGGTCGTGCTGCCGTTTCTGATCCCGGCGTTCATCCGGATCGCCTCGGGGCTGTTCGACAGTTTCACCCTGTTTGACTCGCAGAGCTTTGTATGGACGATGGTCGCATGGGCCTTCATTCCCGCCAGCATGATCATGCGCGGTATCGCCATGAACCGGGTCGCCGATCTGATCGAGGAAAAGCGCCGCCGCGCTTATGCCCGCGCCCAGCACGCTGGCTGATCCTTCTGTGTCTGACGTTTGCGCTGCCGGCCACGGCCGAGCCTTTGCGGGTGGCCACGTGGCACGTGGAACTCAGCCGCAAGGGACCGGGGCTGCTGTTGCGCGACATCCTCAGAGGCGAGGATCCGCAGATTGCCGCCGTGGCCGCGGTGCTGGCAGAAGTACGGCCCGATATCCTGTTGCTGACCGATCTGGATCATGACGCCGGCCTGTCCACGCTGACGGCGCTGCGTGACCGGATCGCCGAGACGGGGCCGGAGTATCCCCACCTGTTTGCGCCGCCGCAGAACGCGGGACGCGACTCGGGTCACGACCTCGATGGCGACGGACGCCTGATGGAGCCGGAGGACGCGCTGGGCTTTGGCTGGTTCACCGGGCAGGGGGGCAACGCGCTACTGTCGCGATTTCCCCTTGATGAAAGCGGGGCACGCGACCTCTCGGGCCTGCTGTGGCGCGACATGCCGGGCAGCCTGATCGACGGAGCAGAGGTGCCGGCCGCCGCACGGGACGTCTTTCGCCTGTCCAGCACCGGGCACTGGATCGTGCCGGTGCTGCTGCCCGAGGCCGGCTTGACGTTGATGGCTTTCTCGGCGACGCCGCCGGTCTTCGACGGTCCCGAGGACCGCAACGGGCGGCGCAATCACGACGAGGTGGCGCTGTGGCGGTTAGTGCTGGACGGGGCGCATGGGCCGGTGCCGGAGGAATTCGTGCTGCTTGGGAATGCCAACCTCGACCCGGCGGACGGCGAGGGGCGGCACGAGGCGATCCGCGCCCTGCTGAACGACCCGAGGGTGCAGGACACGCGCCCGACGGATGCGGCCGCAGCCCAAGCGGCCAACGCCGGACAGACCGGCGATCCGGCGACGGACACCGCCGACTGGGACGATCCGGTGCCCGGCAACCTGCGGGTGGACTACGTGCTGCCTTCATCCACGTTGCCGGTGCTGGACAGCGGCACGCTCTGGCCGGCGCCGGGAAGCGTTGCCGCCGAAGCCTCGCGGCATGCTATCGTCTGGGTCGATCTAGACTGGCCGCCCGCGCGGTGAGAACTGCCGTCCGGCGGACGATGTCCCAAGGTTTTTGCCCTGTAATGACGCGCGCAACCGATCGTGCGCGGGGTCACCCGACCGCATATTCTTGACCCCAAGGCAGCCTTTGGCTAGGGCCTTGCCGGAACCCTGATTGACAAAGGAACCGCCCCAATGAGCACGCCCTCCCTCCTGATCCTGCCCGGCGACGGCATCGGCCCCGAAGTGATGGAGCAGGTGCGCCGGATCATCGACTGGTACGGCGACAAGCGTGGGCTGAAATTCGAGGTCAGCGAAGACCTCGTTGGCGGCTGCGCCTATGACAAGCACGGGGTGCCGCTGCATGACGACACCATGGCGAAGGCGCAGGAGGTCGATGCCGTCCTGTTGGGCGCCGTGGGTGGACCGCAGTATGACAACCTCGACTTTTCGCTGAAGCCCGAACGGGGCCTTCTGCGCCTGCGCAAGGAGATGGACCTTTATGCCAACCTGCGCCCGGCGCAGTGCTTCGACGCGCTGGCGGACTTCTCGTCGCTGAAGACCGACGTGGTCTCGGGCCTCGACATCATGATCGTGCGCGAACTGACCTCGGGCGTCTACTTCGGCGAGCCGCGCGGCATCCACAAGGAAGGCAACGAGCGCGTCGGCATCAACACCCAGCGCTACACCGAGTCGGAGATTGCCCGTGTTGCCCGCTCGGCGTTCGAGCTGGCCCGCAAGCGGGGCAACAAGGTCTGCTCGATGGAGAAGGCCAACGTGATGGAATCGGGCGTGCTGTGGCGCGACGTGGTGACCGAGGTGCATCAGGCGGAGTACTCCGATGTCGAGCTGTCGCACATGTATGCGGACGCTGGCGCAATGCAACTAACCCGCTGGCCCAAGCAGTTCGACGTGATCGTGACCGACAACCTGTTCGGCGACCTGCTGTCGGACCTCGCTGCCATGTTGACCGGCTCGCTCGGCATGCTGCCCTCGGCCTCGCTGGGTGCGCCGATGGCAAATGGCCGGCCGAAGGCGCTTTACGAGCCGGTGCACGGCTCCGCCCCCGACATCGCAGGGCAGGGCAAGGCCAACCCGATCGCCTGCATCCTGTCGTTCGCGATGGCGCTGCGTTACAGCTTCGATCAAGGCACCGAAGCCGACCGGCTGGAGAAAGCCGTCGAGGACGTGCTGGCGGACGGCGTGCGCACCGCCGATCTGCTGCAGGCCGAGGGCGCGGCCCCAGTGTCGACCTCCGAGGCCGGTGACGCGATCCTCGCCAAGCTCGACGCCTCGCTGTGATCAGTGGGATGGGGGCTCGGCCCCCATCCCCGCCTCCGCTGTTCACAGGTCTGCACTGGACGCATGGCCGCTAGAACGGCGGAGGACTTGATTTTCGCGGGGGTCTCGACCTAAGGGTCGGCATACGCAATCGTCCCGAGGGGCGGCAATCCCTGCGAGACTCCATGAACATCAAAGGCCTTCTGTACGCCCTGCTGGGCTTTGCCATGTTTTCGGTACACGACGTCGTGGTGAAATACCTCGGCGGCAGCTATTCGCCGGTGCAGATCATCTTCTTCGCCGGGCTGTTCAGCTTTCCGCTGCTGACCTTCGTGCTGATCACCGATCCCACGCGTGACAACCTGCGCCCGGTGCATCCATGGTGGGTGCTGGTGCGGGTGCTGACGGCGCTTGGTGCCGGGCTGATGGCGTTCTACGCCTTCTCGGTGCTGCCGCTGGCGCAGACCTATACCTTGCTCTTCGCCGCACCGCTGCTGATCACCGTGCTGGCCATCCCCATGCTGGGCGAAAGCGTCGGCCCGCACCGCTGGGGGGCGGTGATCGTGGGCCTCGCCGGCGTGATCGTCGTGCTGCGCCCCGGCGGAGAAGAGCTGAGCCTCGGCCACCTCGCGGCCCTGGGTTCGGCCGCCTGCAACGCGATGTCGTCGATCGTGGTGCGGAAGATCGGGCAGGAGGAGCGCCCGGTGGTGCTGCTGCTCTATCCGCTGGTGGGGACCTTCGTGCTGATGGGCGCGGCGCTGCCCGCCTTCTACGTGGCGATGCCGGTGATGGACCTCGGAGCCCTCGGCATCATCGCTCTGCTCGGGTTTACCGCCAGCATGTGCATCATCGCTGCGTACCGCTTTGGCGAGGCGGCCATCGTGGCGCCCATGCAGTATTCGCAAATCCTTTGGGCCACCGTCTTCGGTTTCCTGCTGTTCGGAGAAAGCCTCGACCGGCCGACGCTTTACGGCGCCGGACTGATCATCTTGTCGGGGCTCTACATCGTCTATCGCGAAAGCCGCGGCGGCAAATCGTCCAACACCCCGGTGCTGCGCAACCGCTCGCGCGGGTTCAGCCCGGGCAGCCTGCGCACCTCGGCGATCCTGCGGCGCTGGAAAGAGCACTGATTTCGTGACAATCCCCTTGCCAAGCGGGAAACGCCGATGTAATCCGCCCGACACGGTCGGAGTGTAGCTCAGCCTGGTAGAGCACTGTCTTCGGGAGGCAGGGGCCGGAGGTTCGAATCCTCTCACTCCGACCAATTGATCAAGGGTCCCCATGCGGGACCCTTTGTCGTTCTAGCAGCCTCTTACTCCGCTGCGTATTGCGCCGGGTGCAACTCGTCCGGCGACACCCGGATCGGGCCGAGGCTGTCCACCAGATACGACAATGCCGCCGCGCGGGCGTGGACCGGCGTGACACGCAGACTGGCATTGACCTGTTCGAGTCGCGCGGCCTCGGCGGGCAGTTGCGCGGGCCTGAGCCGGAGCCTACGCGGCACCGGAGAGATCAGCCGGAACGGTCGACCGGCGCGCAGGGCACGGATGGCGCGTTTGATAAGGTCCGCGGTCGGCATCAGGCTTTCATCGGCGAGGCTGTCGGGATCGGCGATGTAGCGGGTGATCGTGTCCGCCATGCCGCCGCGCGCCCGTCCGGTCAGCCGGCAAGAGGCCACCACGGCCACATCCCGCGCATAGATCACGGGCCGTCGGGCTATGCGCAGGCGCTGGATGATGTCGCGGTCCTCGCCGCAGTCGATGTTGGCGAAGCCGCCGATCGCGTCGTACCCGGCGCGGGTGAAGCCGAGGCTGGCGCCAGGGGCCTGCCCATGATGCGGCCAGGGGTTGAGCGGGTCCGGGCCGAGCATGCTTTCGAACTCGCGCGTCAGCAGGCCGTAGGCGCGTTCGGCGGCGCGCCGGTCGACGCAAGGGCCGGGCAGGCGAGTCACTTCCTGCGGGTGCGCGATGACATGGCCGCAGACCGCATCGGCGCGGGCCAGATGCGCGATGCTGTTCTTGGCCCAGTGGCGGCAGACGGTGCAATCCGCGTCGGTGGTCAGCAGATGCGCGACCTCGGGGTTCAGCACGCAGGCTGCCGCCATTCCGATGCGACGGGCCAGACCGGCATTGCCCCGCCCGGCAAAATCGATCTGAAGCACGCAGAGCGGCAGGCCCACGGCCGTGGCGGCGCGGCACGCAACATCGACGGTGCCGTCGGTGCAATCGTTCGCGACGACCACGGCGAAGGCCAGCCCGGCGCTGTCGGCCAGCGAGTCAAGGCAGGATGCAATGCGCCGTGCCTCGTTCATCGCCGGGATCACCACGGCGGTGGCTTGATGTGCGATCGGGCGCCCGGCGGTTCTGACCTGTACCAGGTCGCAGGGTATCGGCAGGCGGGCACAGATGTCGCTTAACGGTTGCAGGCTGCGAACACTCATCGCCGGCCGTCGCTCTGCTGCGTCGGAACCAGCCGGTCGATGCGGAAACGCGGTCTGCGCTCAGGCGTGTCCAGGGTATGCGTGGCGGCCAGGGCCGACGCGAAGAGGTTGGCAGCGGGGTCGCCTTGCAGCGCGTGTCCCGTGGGCCCGAGGTAGTTGACAGACAGGATCTCGGCCTGCGGCCATCGCGCCCCGATCTGACCGGCGAGGTCGGCGATGCCAGCGGGGTCGAGGTAATAGAGAAACTCGGACACCACGATCAAATCAAACGCCCCGTCCGGCAACGCGCAGGGAAAGTACGCGCAGGTGAACGCGCCCCCGGGCAAGGCCTCGCGGGCCTCTTCGATGGCCCGGTCGACGGCGTCCAGACCGGCATAGTGGTCGCAGATGGCGCCCAGCCGGCGGGCAAGTTCGCCGTTGCCGCAGCCGATCTCGAGGATCCCGGCGTACCGGTCGCGGCGCCGCGCGGCCAGCGTCGCGGCGAACCTGTCCTGCTCGTACCGGCTGGTTCGGAAGTTCCACGGATCGTCGGTGGTTGCGTAAAGGCCGCGAAGGTGGGCCATGTCCACGGCGCTCATCGCCGGACCTCGCGATAGAGCTCGGGGCTGGTGGCGAAGAACCGGGCGAAACCGGGTGGCATGGCGAAGCCGTCGGGATCATCGGTGATGACCGCGCCGCATTGGCTGCGGTGGGCGGCGATGGCGGCGGACTTGCGGCTCTGCCACGGCAAGGTGTCGAACTGGACCAGGCCGCCGACATCGTCCCAGTGGCGGTGCCAGCGGGCCCAGACCGAATAGTCGAACAGCCGCAGGCCCGGCAGCGTGTCGCGCACGGTCCGCGCAAGGCGCGCCACCGCGAGATGATCCTTGTGCGGGTCTTCGGCAGCCGGCGCGAAAAGGGTGCCGATCCTGAGGGTCCTGCACAGCGACAGGATCACGTCGGCAGCGTGATCGTGTGCCAGACCCGAAACCGGGGCCTGACAATCGCGATGATGGAGGCAGGTGAGATCCTTGATCGATCCGCCCAGCGTCTGCACTGCCTGCTCCAATTCGCGTTGGCGCAGGGCGGCAAGCCGGTCGCCCGGCCACGCCCGCGAACCGGGATGAGACCGCCGCCCATCGGTGACGCAGACCACATGCGCGCCGACGGTGTCGAAACAGGCGGCCAGAAGGCCGCCGCAACCGAGGCTTTCGTCGTCGGGGTGCGGCGCGAGGACGAGGATTGGCCGGCCGCCGGTGAGTTGGTCAAGGGAACGGATAGGTACGCTGGCCGTGCGCGTCATCACCTCAGCCATGCCAGAGGTCCAGCAGGGGGGCGGACCCGAGAAGGGCGATCCGCCCGGCGCGCTGCTGGAATGCATCGCGGGAGATTTGACGCATGTAGGTGGCGAGGTCGCGGGAAATGCGGCCGGTTTCGCTCATGTCGTCGAAGTGCTCCAGACCGACGCAGCGTTCCGCCGCCGAGATGGCCGACTGGCCGATCGCTTCGGTTTCGAGCCGAGCGAAGATCGACAGTGCGACGGAGCGGTCGGGATCGTCGCGGCCCTCTGTGCCTTCGGCAACCTCGGCCGCGCGTTCGACCAGTCCGATGGCCGCAATGGCGCGTTGCAGGATGCCCGTCAGGCGCGCGATTTGCGGCTCTGCCTCCAGCCTCTGTAATCCCGACAGGCGCTTGCGGGTCGCCTCGAGCAGCCCGAAGGTGCCGCCAAGCTGAAGCGCGGCGATCCGCCAGACGCCGGTGACGAAACCGGGTTCTGCAAGATAATCGCCGGGCGCGCCGAACAACGTGAAGGCATCGCGCGGCAGGTCGTCGAAATCGTAGGTTCCCGAGGCGCTGGCGCGCATGCCCTGCATCGACCAGCGGGCATCGTCCTGACGCGCGGGATCCGATGTGTCGGCAAGGCACAGCATCACGTCAGGCCCGGAATCGACCGTTACAACAGCCCGCGACACGACACCCAGCCCCGAGGCATAGCGCTTCTCGCCCCGCAGGCTGCCATCGTCGGAAACCAGCTTTACCGGCGCGGCACCGTCGGCCCCCCAGACGCCCAGCAGGGCACCGTCACAGACGGCCTTTGCCATGGCGTGCCGAAGATCGTCCCGTGCCAGCCGGTCGACAAGCTGGACCGCGTTCACGTGCCCCTCATAGAGCCGCGCCGCCGACAGGTTGACCTGTGCGATCTGCATCAGAAGGCGGACCGAGCCGACCGCCGCCTCGCCGCCCGTGCCGAAACCGCGACCGCCCAGCGTGACAGGCAAGGCACTCTTCAGCAGGCCATGGCCGCGCATGACCTCGACCGAAGCGCCGATATCCTGATCTCCGCGATCCTCGGACAGCGCGTTTTCGGACAGCGCCCAGAGGAGGCTGGGCGACAGCCGTGCGGCCGACGTGTCAGACACCACGCGAAGGCGGAAATCGGCGTCATGTCCTGAAGGGGTCTGATGTTTCAACGGGCGCGTTCCTGTGTGTCTGTTCGCCCGGACCACGGCCAGCCGGGGGCGTTTGCTCGAATGGCCATGGACCGTGTCGAAAACACCCATGGCCTGTGGGTCGAACAAAATGGCGGCGTGGTTGTTCCCATAATGCGCAAAATGCGGTGACACCGGGGGCAGCCACACACCGTCACGACCTTGGCAAATTAAGCGACCTTGGGTTGAACTGACGCTCCGGCCTCTATGTCCTTGCGAACGATTGCCGTGATCATTCCGAGTGAAGGACGATTTCATGCCTGCAGCGTTAGCGACTTTGACGCCGAACGAAGCGATGGACCTGTTTACCCGGACCCGCGCGCGGACCGACGCGCTGGCGGCGCCGCTCAGTCCCGAAGACACGATGCTGCAAAGCATGGAGGATGCCTCGCCCGCGAAATGGCATCTGGCGCATACCACGTGGTTCTTCGAGGAATTCATCCTGAAGAAGCGCCTGCCCGACTATGTGTCGCCTGACGACCGCTTCGCCTTTCTGTTCAATTCGTACTACACGCAGGCCGGTCCGCGCCACGCGCGCAACAAGCGCGGTCTGGTTTCGCGCCCCGGCGGCGATGCGGTGCGGGCCTACCGCGCCCATGTCGAAGACAGCCTGGCCTCGCTTCTGGCGCAGCGCCGTGACGATGCCGATGATATTGCCGCGCTGGTGGAACTGGGCTGCCACCACGAGATGCAGCATCAGGAACTTCTGGTGACGGATCTGCTGCACGGGCTCAGTTTCAACCCGCTGCTGCCGGTCTACAAGGAGCCCACACCGCTTGAGGTGACGTCGGAGACCCCGCTGAGCTGGACCCGCCACGATGGTGGTCTGGTGGAGATCGGCCACGATGGCGACGGCTTTGCCTATGACTGCGAGGGACCCCGCCACAAGGTCTGGCTGGAGCCTTACGAGATCGCCGTCCGCCCGGTCACCAACCGCGACTGGATCGCCTTCATGGAGGACGGCGGCTATTCGGACGCGCGCCACTGGCTGATGGAAGGTCTTGCGGTGGCGCAGGGCGAGGACTGGAGCCATCCGCTGTACTGGTGGCAACAGGACGACGAGTGGTGGACCTTCACCCTGCGCGGCCCGCAACCGGTGGCGCTGGACGCGCCGGTGGTGCACGTCAGCTATTACGAGGCCGATGCCTATGCCCGCTGGGCCGGTGCACGCCTGCCCACCGAGGCCGAGCACGAGGTGGCCTTCCGCGACGTGGCGATCGCGGGCAACCTGATGGGCGATGGTGACGACATCGGCATGTTGCGCCCGATGCCCGGTGCCGGGGTGTGGGGCGACGTCTGGGAATGGACCGCTTCGGACTTTGCGCCCTATCCCGGCTTCCGTGCGCCCGAAGGGGCGCTGGGCGAATACAATGGCAAGTTCATGGTCAATCAGCGGGTGCTGCGCGGAGGCTCTTGCGTCACGCCGCGCCAGCAGATGCGGCCGACTTACCGGACGTTCTTCTACCCGCACCAGCGCTGGCAGATGATGGGCCTGCGGCTGGCGCGGGGGGTGAACTGATGGACGGATCAGTCAAGGACCTCGCGCCCGGCACATCGGCGCTGCTTCGGGACGCCCTGCAGGGGCTGCGCCAGCCGCAGAAGACCCTGAGCCCGAAATGGCTTTACGATCAGCGCGGCAGCGCCTTATTCGAGGAAATCACCGCGCTGCCGGAATATTACCTGACCCGGACAGAGGCCGGGATCCTGCGGGACAACGCGGCGCGTCTGGCGGGCGTGGTGCCCCGCGGCGGCGCCTTGGTGGAATTCGGATCGGGCGCCTCGGTCAAGACCCGGACGCTTTTGGACGAAGGCGGTCACTTCCGGGCCTATGTGCCCATCGACATCTCGGCGGAATATCTGGCCGAAACCGCGCTGGACCTGCGGCGCCGCTACCCCGAGATCGAGATTGCACCGGTGGTGGCGGATTTCACAACGCAGGTCGGTTTGCCCGAGTCGCTGGCCGGCGCCGCGAAGGTCGGGTTCTTCCCCGGTTCGACCATCGGCAACCTGCCGCCCGAGATGGCGCTTGCCCTGCTGAAGAATGCCCGCCGCTGGCCGGGTGTGGAGGCTTTCATCCTCGGGGTCGATCTGGTGAAGGACCGGGGCGAACTGGTTGCGGCCTATGACGATTCCCTCGGTGTCACCGCGGATTTCATCGGCAATATCCTCGTCCGGCTCAATCGCGAGGCGGGTGCGGACTTTGACCTCGGCGGTTTCGACTACCGGGCGCTCTGGAACACCGAGGCCGCGCGGATCGACATGCAGCTTGTGGCCAACCGGTCGCAGAGGGTGACGCTGGACGGCCAGACCTTCGACTTTGCGCAAGGCGAGCCGATCCACGTCAGCGCCTCGCGCAAGTATACGCGGGCCTCGCTGGCGCGGTTGGTGCAGCCGGCGGGTTGGGCCGTGGACGCGTTGCTGTGTGATGCACAGGAACGCTTCGCGGTCGCGATCCTCACACCCGGGGCCTGATCCTCAGCCGGCGGCAGCGCGCGGAGCGGGCGCTTGCCGCCGGCGCCAGAACGGAGCCTCCGGCCAGCGGCGCTCTTGCCGATAGAGATGGCGTCGCATCGCAAGATAGGTGTCGAAGTCGCGGCGGACGGTGCCCGACCAGCCGTCCAGCGCCGTGACGTCGCCGCGCAGGGTCTTGGCGATGGCGGGCGCGGCGCTCAGCCCGTTTGCCATCGCCTTGTACAGCCCCTGTGATGTGATCGGATCATAGCAGGACGCGGCATCGCCCAAGGCGATCCAGTTTGCGCCTGAGCAGCGGTCCAGCAGGAAGGACGGCGCGGCCCAGGCCCGGGGGGCGACCTCCATCGCGGAGGCGTCCGGCAGACGGTGGATGTGACGGGTTTCCCGCATAGCCGACCGGAACCGGGCAGGATCCGTCATCCCCCGTCCGCGCATCAGGTCTGCGTCGGAGGCGAACATCACCAGAAGGCTCTCGTCAGGCAGGCGCGCAGCATACCACCAGCCGTCCGACACCGCCTCGAGCCACGTCAGGCGCGACAGGTCCGGCCTGCGCACTGGGTAGCGTGCGGAAACGCAATGCAGGGCCTCGGCGCTTTGTCGACGTGCGCCCTGTAGCCGGGCGAAGATGCCTGCGCTGCCGGTGGCGTCGACCACCAGCCGGGCCTGCAGCTCCCGGCCCCTGCCGAAGTCCAGACGATGACCGACGGCCCCCCGCCGTGCGCCGCACAGACGATCGCCCGCGCGGAGGGACACGCCCCGCGCGAGGGCCTGATCCAGCAGAAACTGCTCGAAGCGCTGGCGGTCGAGGTGCCAGCCGTGGCCGTAGGGGCTGAGCAGGAAATCGTTGTGGCCCAGCCGGTCGCTGCCCCAGCTGGAGCAACTGCCGTGGCAGGGGGCGTGACCCTCGGCCAGAAATGCCTGCAATACGCCGAGCCGGTCCAGCAGCGCGCGGGTGTCGGGCGGGATGGTCTCGCCCAGCCGTTCCGGGCGCGTCTTCTCGGCCTCGCAGATCGTCACGCGGCCGACCCCCAGCCCCGCCAGCGCGATGGCACAGGCGGCACCGGCGGGACCGCCGCCCAGCACCGCAACATCACAGTCGGGGACCGATGTCGCCACGGGGGTCAGCCCGACGGATTGTCGGCGATGGTGTTGGGCCAGGGGATCACCGGATCCGCGTCATCCTCGAACTGGCTCATCACCTCGAGGTAATAGGCCTTGGGGTACGACGCGTCATAGCCCTCGATGGCCGGGCCCTGCATGATCACGCCGATCTTCTGCCAGTGATCCAGCATGTTTTCGCGCTTCTGGAAACGCCCGACGTTCTGCGCAGGGAAGGGGCCGGGGCCTTCCGGCGAAGGCTTGGCCTTGGTGCCTTCGCCCCGGACCGAGAATCTTTGTTTCGGCAGTTTGCCGGGATTGGCGGCAAAGTCGTCGAAGGTATAGACCGCCACCGGCCGCTGCGCCGGCCATGACCAGAACAGCGAGGTGTTCACCCCGGCCTGAAACACATGCGGATTGTCGCGGGTCTCGATATCGGCGCCGGGGTTAGGCTCGGGCAGGTGGGTGGCGCACGAGTTGTAGTCGGTGTGCCAGGGGATCGCCATGAACTTGCAGATGTCGCCCGGCTCGACGCCGGGCTGGCCGGGGCGGGTGGGGACGTAGCCGATACCAAGGAAGGGTTGGCCCGCCTCCACCGTGCCGTAATCCAACGGTGCCTGCTTGATGCGGAACGGGCCGATCGCCGGATTGAGCCAGTCGGGATTGTAAAGCTCGGTGTCGCGCACGATGAAGGTCAGGTCGATGCCGGGGCTGAAACGCCCGCCCAGGCAGTTGGCCAGAACCGTGCGGTCAAGCTGTTCACCGGCGCCGGGGGTGACGGCTGGCGCGGCCGTGAACTTGCCATCGAACCACTGGGTGACGAAGAAGTACTGCGTCTTCGACAGGGTCAGGAATGGCTTGCCCGCATCGCCCAGTGACAGCGGCATCAGCGGCGCACCGATGTCGAACTGGTCTTCGTTCGGATCGCGGATCAGCGCCTTGACATAGAGCCGCGAGGCAGGGTCGTCCTCGGGCGTGATGTTGTCGACGCTGTCATGCGCGGCAATGGCGCTGTCGGGCAGATTGGTGTTCCACATCTGAAGCGAGGCGGCGCGGAACACCGGGAAGACGTCGGTGTAGAAATCCGGCTGATAATCGGGGTTGTAGCTGCCGTCGCCGAAGATCGCGGGGTTGAGGTTCAACTGCTCCAGCCAGGTGTTGTAGACGTCGTCCCACAATGAGACCACGTTCAGCGTCTGCGGCGCATAGGCGGGATCGGTGGCCACCGCCCAGGCGCTGCCCTCAAGCGGGATCTGCGCACCGTCGTCCAGCACCAGCACCGCCGTCACCGGGCCGTCGGCGGTATCGTCGAGCCAGCCGTCGTTGTTGACGTCATGCATGAGCGGCACGGCGTCGGGGCCGAAGCCGTTGGCCAGACCGTGGCCGCCCAGCACCTCGAGCCGCCCCTTGTCGTCGGTGCGCAATCCGCCGAGCGTGGAGATCGCCTCACCCGAGGGCAGGTGCAGGTCAGGGAAAACGGTCGTGTTCGGGAACTGCTTGGGATAGTCGGGGATCTCGGTGATCGCGCCACCGCCGTAACCGTCGTCCTTCCAGTAGGAGGCCGGGGTCGCGGTGTCGAATTCGGTGCTGGCGCCCGTCCCCTGCACGGCACGAGGACCGGCGTCGATGATCAGCTTGCCCAGCCGCTCGGGGGCCGAAGGGTCGTCCGAGCTGCCGAAGCCCGGGTTGCGCAAGGGCGGCAGTGCGCCGTTTTCGTAGGAGTCGATGCCCTCTTCGTCGACCTCCAGCCAGCAGTTGGCCTTCTTGTTGGCCAGATGCACCGTCCAGATGATGTCGGTGACGGTGCGCCCGTCGGGCAGCGCGTCGCCGATCGCCACCGGAATGCCCTGACCCGAGGGCCAAGTCTCGATCGGGGCGTCATCGTAGACGTGCACGGTGAAGCGCGCTGCCTGCCGCTTGAGCGCGCCGTGCTGATCGCGGATGTCGGCGCTGGTGATCGTCTCATTGTCGGTGCCGGGCTTGATCGGCAGACCGCCGTTGAGGTCGCTGCCTTCCTGCGGCATTCCGGCGATGGTCTGCGGTTCGATGTAGTAGTCCTTGCTGTTGCCGACGCGGGCGAGGCCGATGGCCGGATGGATGCGGAATTTCATAGCAAATCTCTCCTCCGGTCGGTCATTCGCCCAGGTTCTGGATGTAGGCGTTCAGCAGGATGTGGCTGATGTTCAGGTTCTTGCCGGGCAACGGCTGATCGGTCGCATTGGGCGGGAACACCATGTCGGTGCGGTGGCAGGCGAAGCACTGGTTCTCGGTTTCGACCTTCTGGGTGAAAGTCTCGATCACAGTGTTCGACAAGGTGGTCGATCCTGTCAGGATCTCGCCGCGCATCGCCATGTTGGGTTTCAACCCGTTGTTGGCGTTGAACCAGATCGCCCCGGTCTCCATGTAGTTGCGCCACACCGAGCCTTCGGCCAGCCCGGCCTGCGCGGTGGTGTTGAGGCTGCCGATATTGGCCGCATTCTGGCGTGAGCCGCCGCCGAAGGCATATTGCCGGCAGACCTGAGTGACCGGTTCGAGCGTTTGCGCGGCGGCGTCGGTGAGGGTAAGAAATCCGGCGTTGTTCTGGTTGCAGTCGCCGGCGGTGGTGCCGCCCTTGTAGAAGGTGAAGTCCTGGCTTGAAACGACGTCGTCGATCAACTGCGGCTCGGAGAACTGCGGCGCGTTCTGGCGGTGTTCGAAGGTGGCCCAGATCGCTTCCGGGTGGTCCTTGACGATGCCCACCACATGCAGGCCGACAAGCGCAACCGTCACGTCCTCGGTCTTGTCACGATCTATGGTCACGTTGCCGCCGTCCATCTTGAGAAGCTGGATGGTTGCGGGCGTGGTGAAGTAGGTCGAGGTATCCTCGCCATCGCCGACGATCTTCCACGCGGCCTTGAGCGTCAGCGCGCCCACGGGATAATTCTGATCGGCGGGGGCGGCCAGCAGGTTGGCGGGGATGTTGTACTTGTTCTCGGTGACGACGAAGTCGAAATAGGTGTCGTTGACGTACATCGAGTAATAGACCGCCCGGCCGTTCTGATCGACCAGCAGGCCGAAGGACCCGGCCTGCGCGACCTCGTCGAAGGCGGTGCCGAGGTCGGTCTTGCGGGAACGCGGCCGCAGTTCCAGCGTATCCGGCGCGGCGTCCTTGCTGCCGGACACCACCGCTTCGGCGGGGATCATGTTCAGGAAACGCGGCGTGCCGCCGTCATCCTGCGTCAGCCAGAGGAAAGCCGCCCAGGACCACTGGTGGAAATCGCAGTTCGTGGTGAAATCCATCGTGTCGGGCGGCGGCGGGGTCTCGGAATGGGGAAACCATTCCGCCAGCGCGGTACAATCGACTGCTTCTTGCGCCTGCGCGTCGGACATGCCGAAAGCGCCTGCGAGCAGGAGGGCGGCCAAGCCGCCGGGCCGAAATCTCATCTGGACCTCCCCGTCTGTTCCGGTCGGTGTGGTGCGGTCTCAGCCGGTGGTGGCCGAAACGAATGCGCGGGCGTGGACCATCCTGCCGTCGGCCAGATGAGCGAGCGCCATAAGGTGTTGATCGCGTCCCGGCGTGACCATGCCGGACATGCCCTGAAATTGCCCGCCGCTCGGTGTGAACTCGGCCAGCAGCGGCTTTCGCTCGCCAAGGGCGAAGACCTGAACGCTGCGGATGTCACGGACATTGCCCGGCCTCACGCGGAAAAGCGTGCCGCCCGCAACCGGATGGGTTTCAAGCCGCAGGCCGGATTGGTGGGCCCGCACCGGCATCGACAGCAGGGCAGCGGCGGCAGCCGATGTCAGGGCGAGCATAAAGCCGCGACGGTCGAGCCTGAGGATGGGCAATGACGTCATGACACCGGCCTCCGGTTCATGGTGAAAAAAGGATAGGTACACGAAAGAACTCACCCAAAGGTTGTCATGTTCGGGCGAGTCGCGCAAGCCTGTGCGCCAAAAGGTTGTGATGGCGATTACGAAATGAGTGGCGTCAGACCATTTGCCCGCCACGCGCCGCAGCCTGTTCGGCGACATTTCGGGACACCAGATCCTTGTAAAGCTGGCGTATCCGCAGGGTCACCGGGCCTGCGCCGTCCCGGATCGGCTTGCCGTCGACCTCGGCCACCGGGGTCTGCGCCCCGAAGGTGCCGGTCAGGAAGGCCTCGTCGGCGCCATAGACCTCATAAAGCGAAAAGTTCTTTTCGAAGATCGGGATGCCGTTGGCTTGGCACAGGTCGATCACCTTCTGACGGGTGACACCGTTCATGCAGTAATCGCCGGTCGAGGTCCAAACCTCGCCCCGCCGCACGATGAAGAAGTTGCAGGCATTGGTGGTGTTCACGAAACCATTGGGATCGAGCATCAGCGCCTCGTCCGCGCCGGCCTGTTCGGCCTGAAGGCAGGCGATGACGCAGTTCAACTTGGAGTGGCTGTTGAATTTCGGATCCTGACTGTGCGGCAGCCCGCGCACCTGCGGCACACTCGCCAGACGGATGCCGCCGGTCTGCACCGCCGCGCGCGGCTTGGAATGTTCGCAGATCGCCACCACCGTCGGCCCCCAGCGGCTGAGCGAGGGGTGCTGGAACGGCTTGGCCTTGCGCCCCCGGGTGATCATCAACCGGCAGTGCGCGTCGCCGGTCATGCCATTGGCCTTGGCCGTGCGGTCGAGGATGGCGCGGATGTCCTCGGGCGTCAGGCCGGGGTCGAGCGACACCGCCTTCAGCGAATTGAACAGCCGGTCCATGTGTTCGTCGAAGAAGGCCCATTGCCCGTCGTAAAGCCGCAGCCCCTCCCACATGCCGTCGCCCAGCATGAAGCCGCTGTCGTAGACCGAGACCTTGGCCTCGTCCTTGGGCACCAGATCGCCATCGACATAGATCAGCAGGTCGTCGTTGCGGGCATCGGCCTCGGCATCATGGGTGGTTCGTTCCGCTTCGGTCATGTGGTCTCTTTCTTGCTGGCGATCGCATGTGCTGCCAGATGGCGGTAGTACGGCAGGGCGGCGTCGCAGACCGTCTGCAGCGCCCCCGACAGTTCCGGCAACGGGCCCTCGGCCCCGGCGAAACCCGTCGAACGGTGGACGGCGTCATACCAATGCGCGGCCCAGACGCCATCGCGGGGGTGACCGCCCGCCGGCCAGTGCAACATCGCCGGGTCGAACGCGAGGCCGATCGCATCGCATAGTTCGCGCAGCATTGCCGCGGGGGCCTCGCGTATATCGTGACTGTCGATCACGACAGCAGCACCGCCTTGTGCGCGCACCTCGTCGAAAATCTCGGCCTGCTGGCGAAAGCCGATGTCGTCCAGCGTCGGGCTTTCGCGCTTGCGGTCATAGCTGGCCAGCACGCGGGCAGGATGGCGGATCAGGAAGACATGCGTGACCGCGCTGAACCAGTCGCGCGGGACACCCGGAACCATGTGCTGGCTCATGTGCTTCTGATAGAAATGCGCTGCACCGTTCGGTGCCGGGCCCGCACAGTGCATGGCGACCTTTCCGGGATCGCTTTCGCCGTCGGCAATGATGTCGTCCCGCATCGGATGGTCCAGCCCGGTGCGATCCAGATAAGCCGCATAGAAGGGTTCGTCCCAGACATCGCAATCGGACCTGGCGCCGAATGCATACATCATCGCCGTCGACAGATTGCGCGGCCCTGACCACATGGCGATATTCATGTCCGACTCCCATACTGTGTTCGTGAATAAGGTCTTTGGCGCGAGAGTGTGCCAGTTTACCGACCTCCGCAATGGCTTTCACTCTATCAACTGGGGATTGACGATTGATATATACCAAGTAGTAGATAAGAAGTGTGTTGAGCCCCTATTCGTGGTTTCGATTCAGAAAATCGGGTTGTGTGGCAAAAAATCGTTATTAGTCCGATTGCTGATACTGAATGGCGTCAATTGTCTCAATTTGCAGCCATGAAGAGAGCAATTATTCGCTGACCCTAGGAAATGGTTGTAAATATTAGCTCTTTTCCACAATTTATAGAATTGACGGAATAAACCCGATGATCTAACGAATCTATATACACTCACAACAGGAACTCGGGGATTGCATGGCGAATATGGACTTGGACGGTCTGTCCTTAAAAGAACTCAAACAGTTGCAGAAAGATGTGACGAAAGCGATCGGAACTTTCGAGGATCGGAAGAAGAAAGAAGCGCTTGCGAAACTGGAAGCCCAGGCGGCTGAAATGGGGTTCAGCCTGTCCGATCTTACCAATGGAAAAGGCGGGAAGATTTCGGCTCCCAAGTATCGCAATCCGGACGATGCAAGCCAAACCTGGACCGGTCGTGGCCGGAAACCGGGATGGTTCGTGGATGCCTTGGAGCGTGGCGTTTCGCCTGAGGAGATGCTGATCTCCTGACCGATCTGTGGCGGGTCGCAATTACGATCCCGCAACGGAATGTCTGTGCACGGCCGGTCAGAAAAAAACCCCCGGTGCCCATCGGCTCCTGGGGGTTTTCTATTTGCAATGGAAGGCCGGGCAATCAGCCGATCGCAGCGGCCTTCACGTCTTCGTCGATGAACGGCACGTATTGCTCGAAATTGTCGGCGAACATTTGCACCAGCTTGGCGGCCTGTTCGTCATAGGCATCGCGCGCGCCCCATGTCCGGCGCGGATCAAGCAGCACCTCCGGCACGCCCGGCACGTCGATCGGCACGTCAAAGCCGAAGTTCGGATCCTTGCGGAACTGCGCGTCGGCCAGTGAGCCGTCCAGCGCCGCGGTCAGCAGCGCCCGGGTCGCCTTGATCGGCATCCGGCTGCCGGTGCCATAGGCGCCGCCGGTCCAGCCGGTGTTGACCAGCCAGCAGGTGGCGCCGTGCTTGGCGATCTTGTCACGCAGCAGATTGCCGTAGACCTCGGGACGCCGCGGCATGAAAGGCGCGCCGAAACAGGTCGAGAAGGTCGGCTCCGGCTCGGTCACGCCGCGCTCGGTCCCGGCCACCTTCGAGGTGAAGCCCGAGAGGAAGTGGTACATCGCCTGCGCCGGGGTCAGCCGCGCGATGGGCGGCAGCACGCCGAAGGCATCGCAGGTCAGCATGATCACGTTCTTGGGGTGGCCGCCAAGCGCTGTGGGCGATGCGTTCGAAATGTACTCCAGCGGGTAGGCGCAGCGCATGTTTGCAGTCAGGCTGTCGTCCTCGAAGTCGAGCTCCTTGGTCTCGGTGTCGAAGACCATGTTTTCGATCACGGTGCCGAACTTGGTGGTTGTGGCAAAGATCTCGGGCTCGGCGGTGGGCGACAGATTGATTGTCTTGGCGTAGCACCCGCCCTCGAAGTTGAAGGTGCCGCGGTCCGACCAGCCGTGTTCGTCGTCGCCGATCAGCACCCGGCCCGGATCGGCCGAAAGCGTGGTCTTGCCGGTGCCGGACAGACCGAAGAAGATCGCCGTGTCCACCGGGTTGCCGACTGCGTGGTTGGCCGAACAGTGCATCGGCATGATGCCTTTCTCGGGCAGCAGGTAGTTGAGCAGGGTGAACACCGACTTCTTGTTCTCGCCCGCGTATTCGGTGCCGCCGATCAGGATCAGCTTGCGGTCGAAGTTCATCGCGATCACGGTATCGGACCGGCAGTCATGCTTGGCCGGGTCGGCCTTGAAGCTGGGGCAGTTGATGACCGTGAAATCGGCAGTGAATTCGTCGACCTCGTCCAACTCGGGACGGCGCAGCATGTGGCGGATGAAAAGCCCGTGCCATGCCAGTTCGGTCACCATGCGCACATCGATGGAATGGGCCGGGTCAGCACCACCGACAAGGTCCTGCACGAAGTAGTCGCGGCCCTTCATGTGGGCGATCATGTCGTCATAGAGCGCGTCGAAGCCCTCGGAGGACATCGCCCTGTTGTTGTCCCACCAGATGGTGTCGGCCACGCTGTCGGTCTTGACCACGTGCTTGTCCTTGGGCGAACGCCCGGTGAACTTGCCGGTAGAGACGAGGAATGCGCCGCCTTGGCCGAGCGTGCCCTCTTCGCGGCGCAGGGCCTCTTCGATCAGCGCCGGTTCCATGAGGTTGTAATAGACATTGCCCAAGCCTTCGATCCCTTGATCTTCAAGCCGGAACTGCGGGTTTACCCGTCCAAATGTCATCTTCGTTCTCCATGTATCCGCGTCAGTCCTGCGGAGATCCTGTCACCGGCGACCCGATACGCCGCCCCCGGACCCCGCGTCAACGAGGGTCCGGTCAGGCCGGTGTAACATGCGCTTCCGGACGCTGAACAGGAGGTAGACGAACGTTTAGCGCCACCAGCCTTGGGTTTAGCGCAATCATCTTTCGCGCCCCCGGTGCTACGGTCCGGGGGTGAGACAATTTAGCCATTCCTTCGTACTTTTGCGCTTTGATGATCGGGTCCGGCGGTATGATTCGCTGTTTGGGATTGATTGCGCTCTGCAAATCAAGGCATAATGGCGGAAAAATAATGGCAGCCGAGCAGTATAAGGACAGACACCCATGTCGAAGATCGCCCTTGTGGACGATGACAGGAACATTCTGACATCCGTCTCCATGACGCTCGAGGCCGAAGGCTTCGAGGTTGAAACCTATAACGATGGCCAGACGGCGCTCGACGCTTTCAACAAGCGCATGCCCGACATGGCGGTGCTGGATATCAAGATGCCGCGCATGGACGGCATGGACCTGTTGCAGCGGCTGCGCCAGAAGACCACCATGCCGGTGATCTTCCTGACCTCCAAGGACGATGAGATCGACGAGGTCCTGGGCCTGCGCATGGGCGCTGACGATTACGTCAAAAAGCCCTTCTCGCAGCGCCTGCTGGTCGAGCGCATTCGCGCGCTCCTGCGCCGGCAGGATGCGGTCGAAACCGGCGCCGTCGGCGATACCGAGGAAACCAAGGTAATCGAACGCGGCGATCTGCGGATGGACCCGCTGCGTCACGCGGTGGCCTGGAAAGGCCAGGACGTGTCGCTGACCGTGACCGAATTCCTGCTTCTGCAAGCCCTGGCGCAACGCCCGGGCTTCGTGAAATCACGCGATCAGCTCATGGACGTGGCCTATGACGATCAGGTCTATGTCGACGATCGCACCATCGACAGCCACATCAAGCGGCTTCGCAAGAAGATGCGCAGCGTCGATTCCGACTTCTCCGCAATCGAAACGCTCTATGGTATCGGCTACCGGTACAACGAAGAGTAATGGCACTGATCGGGGAAATGGGGGTGCCCGACGTGGGGTCGAAACGTCGCGGTGACGTGGTGCTGGGCGACGACTGGGTCGCGCCCGACGGCACCGTCGAACAGGAGCTTCAGGATCGTCGCGCCCGTCGCGGGTTCTTTTCGCTGCGCACCTCGCCGCTGACCCGCAAGATCATCATGTTCAACCTCGTGGCGTTAAATGTGCTGGTCGGGGGCATTCTCTACCTCAATTCCTCGCGCGACGGGCTGGCGGCGCAGCGTGCCTCTGGGCTGGTCAGCGAAGCCGAACTGATTGCCGACATCTTCGAAGCACAACTGCCGGGCAGCGCGCCGGTCAATCTGGCCACCGGCGACGGGCTGGACGTCGAAGGCACGCTGGACGGGATCGACCTGCACCGCGGGGCCGAGATCTTCGTGTTCGATCCGGCGCAGGCAATGATCGCGCGTTCGGCCTCGGAAGAGACGGCCAGGGCCGAGGCCGAGGACGAGGGGCGCACCCTGATTACCGATCTGCTGGCGACGATCTGGACCGCGGTCGAAAGCGTCGTGACCGGCACCGAACAGGACCGGATCGCGGCTTTCGAGGAACAGCTTGTCGATCTGGCGGGCCCGGCGCTGGAGGGCGAGACCACGGTGCGGACAACCTCCGCCGCCGATGGCGCGACAGTGTTCACCGTGGGCACGCCCATCGTGCAGAACGGCCGCCCCGTCGGCGCGGTCGTCATGGTCTCGGCCTCGGGCGAGATCGATCGTCTGGTCCGGACCGAGCGTGAACGCGTGTTGCAGATGTTCCTTGTCGCCACCTTCGTGTCGATCGGGCTGTCGCTGGTTCTGGCTTCGACCATCTCGCATCCGATCTCCGATCTGGCCGAGGCTGCCGAACTGGGCCGCGACCGCGACCGCCGCAAGGACGCCAAGGGCCGCATCCGGATTCCCGACCTGACAGCCCGGCCGGACGAGATCGGCCGCCTGTCGGGCGCGTTGCGCGGCATGGTCACCGCACTCTATGACCGGATCGACGCCAACGAACAATTCGCCGCCGACGTGGCGCATGAAATCAAGAACCCGCTTGCCTCGCTGCGGTCTGCCGTGGGCAGCCTGCGAATGGTCAAGCGCGAGGATCACCGTGCCAAGCTGCTCGATGTGATCGATCACGATGTGCGCCGGCTCGACCGGCTGGTCAGCGACATTTCCGATGCTTCGCGGCTCGACAGCGAGCTGGTCAAGGAAGAGCAGGCGCAGTTCAACCTGCTGGACCTGCTGGGCAATCTCGGCGAACACCTGGGCCGCGACGCGCAGGCCAAGGGGGTGGAGTTCATCACCGATCTGCCGAAAGAGCAGATCATGGTGCACGGGCTCGAGGCGCGCCTGGCACAGGTCTTCGTCAACCTCATCACCAACGCGATCAGCTTCTGCGAAGAGGGCGACGCGATCCGCGTCTGGTCGCGTCAGCGTCAGAACCGCGTGCTGATCGTGGTCGAAGACACCGGCCCCGGCATCCCCGAGGAAGCCTTGACCAAGATCTTCAAGCGGTTCTACTCGCACCGGCCCGAGCATGATTTCGGCAACAACTCCGGGCTGGGCCTCGCGATTTCGAAACAGATCGTTGAGGCGCATGACGGCGTCATCTGGGCCGAGAACATCCGCCCGACCGAGGCCGACATCACCTCCGAGCCGCTGGGCGCCCGCTTCGTCGTGGGTCTGCCGGTCTGACCCAATGGCAGACGGATCCGACGCCGTCACCTTGCACGCCAGCACCGTGGCCCTTGCGGGACACGGTGTTCTCATTTGCGGCGCTTCCGGCAGCGGGAAATCAGCGCTGGCGCTGGAGCTGATGGCACTGGGAGCTGGTCTCGTGGCCGACGACCGCACCATCGTGACACCGCGGGACGGTCGATTGATCGCCTCGTGCCCCGACACCATCCGCGGCCGCATCGAAGCGCGCTGGGTGGGCATTCTGAACGCCCCGGCCCATGGCCCCGCCCCGCTGGCGCTGATCGTCGACCTCGACCGCGACGAAAACCAGCGTCTGCCGCCGTCACGAAGCCGCGAGGTGGCTGGCGTTCGCCTCCCGCTGCTTCACAATTGCGCGCAGCGGCATTTTCCCGCTGCCATTCGTCAGTATCTATTGCACGGCCGCCACCACTGAAGGAACTCAGGACCCCATGACCGACTTGTTGCCGCGCATCGCGCTACTTACCGGGCCTTCGGGCGCCGGGCGGTCAACCGCGCTGAATGCGTTGGAGGATCTGGGGTTCGAGACCATCGACAACCTGCCGTTGACCTTGGCGCCGCGCCTGCTTGAGGGCGGGCTGACGCGCGACATGGCGCTGGGCATCGACGTGCGCACCCGCGACTTTTCGCCCGCCGCCTTGATGGCACTGCTGGCGGATGTGGCGACGCTGACCGGGCAGGCGGCCGATCTGGTGTTCCTCGACGCCGATGCACAGGTGCTGGCAAGGCGCTATTCCGAAACCCGCCGCCGCCACCCGATGGCACCCGACGGCACGCCCGAGGCCGGCATCGCCCGAGAATTCGATCTTCTGGGCCCGGTGCGCGATCAGGCGACGGTGCTGATCGAGACCTCGAGCCTTTCGCCACATGAGTTGCGCGCCGAGATGCACCGTATCTATGGCATCAAGGGGGGGCACGACCTCGCGGTCTCGATCCAGTCGTTTTCCTACAAGCGGGGTTTGCCGCGTGCCGCCGATGTGGTCTTCGACTGCCGCTTCCTGACCAACCCGCATTGGCAGCCCGAATTGCGGCCCCTGACCGGCACCGACGCCCGCGTCGCGGATCATATCGCCAGCGATCCGCGCTTCGCGCCGTTCCGCGAAAAGGTGCTCGACCTGCTGCTGTTTCAACTGCCGGCCGCACGCGAGGAGGGCAAGGCGCATTTTGCCGCCGCCTTTGGCTGTACCGGGGGAAAGCACCGCTCGGTTGCCTTGACGGAAAGCATCGCCCGCGGGCTTGCACATGAGGGCTGGCGGGTGTCAATTAGGCACCGAGAACTTGAGCGGCGCGCAGTGGCGCCCGCCCCGCCCGACGCACGGCAGGGGCAATGAACGGGAGACCGGCTAACTTGATCGGTATCGTGATCGTGGCACATGGCGGATTGGCCAGGGAATACCTTTCGGCCATCGAACATGTCGTGGGTGAACAACCCGGCATCCGCGCCATCGCCATCGAAGCCAACCATTCGCGCAACGACAAGCAGGACGAGATCTGCGCCGCCGCCGATTCCGTCGACCAGGGCGGCGGTGTCGTGATCGTCACCGACATGTTCGGCGGATCGCCGTCGAACCTGTCGCTGCGCGCCTGCCAGCCCGACAACCGCCGGATACTTTACGGCGCCAACCTTCCCATGCTGATCAAACTGGCGAAAAGCCGCGACCTCGGGGTCGCCGATGCCGTACGGCAGGCGACAGAGGCGGGACGCAAGTATATAGACAGCCAGAACATTTCATCGGATCAGATCACATGACAGACGCCGTCACCCGCCATCTGGAGATCGTCAACGAAAAGGGTCTTCACGCCCGCGCATCGGCCAAGCTGGTCGAGGTGGTCGAAGGCTTCGACGCCAGCGCCGAGGTGTCGCGCGACGGAATGAGCGCGTCGGGCGATTCGATCATGGGCCTTTTGATGTTGGCAGCTTCCAAGGGAAGCACTATTGAGGTTCAGACCTCCGGCCCGGATGCCGAGGCGCTGGCCGACGCGGTTTCGGCGCTGGTGGCCGACCGGTTCGGAGAGGACTGCTAGGGTCCGAGCACGGCCCCGGGGAAGGACGCAAATCGGCAAGATGGAGGACACTGCGCAAACCGCAGCCGGGCGCAAGACGCCGACGGCGGGGCCGGATGTGCCGTATGACAAGCGCAAGCTGTCCTATGCCAACACCTTCACCAACCCGTGGAAGTCGGGCACCATCCGCGCCATGGAGTGGATGACCGGCAAGCTGCCGCTGCTGCGCCTCGTGCGCCGGTTCGAGCGGCAGGGCCCGATCCAAGGCCACGGTTTCTTTGGTCAGGCGCTGGCGCTGATGGGGATCGAACTGGAGACTCCACCGGAGCAGATTGCCCGCATCCCGGCCTCGGGCCCGGTCATCGTCGTGGCCAATCACCCGCACGGGCTGGTCGACGGGATGGTGCTGGCCGAGCTGATCGGCCGGGTGCGCACCGATTACAAGATCCTTACCCGCAACCTGCTGAGCGGTGTCGAGGAGATCGAGGATTTCATGATCCCGGTGCCGTTCCCGCACGAGGAAAATGCTCGGACCGAGAACCTCGAGATGCGCCGGCAGGCGATGGATCACCTCAAGGCGGGCGGCGTAATCGTGCTGTTTCCCTCGGGCGTGGTGGCCTCGTCCGAGACTATGTTCGGCGACGCGGTCGAGGCGGTCTGGAACCCGTTCACCGCCAAGATGATCATCCGTTCGCGCGCGACGGTGGTGCCGATCCGGTTTCCGGGACAGAACTCGCGCGCCTACCAGATCGCCAACCAACTATCGGCGACCTTGCGGCAGGGTCTTCTGATCCACGAGGTCGTGCAGGCCTGCAACCAGCCACAGGCGCCGATCATCGGCGCGCCGATCCCGCCCGAGCGGCTGCGCGAATGGGAGGGCAAGCCGCGCCGGATGATGGCCTGGTTGCGCGAGCACACGCTAAGTCTTCGGCAGGACGAAAAAATTCCTTAAACAGGAATTTCGAGATTTCTTTTCAAGAAATCTCCGGCTAGCGCGTCGGCACCGGCGTGTCGCCCCGGTAGTCATAGAAACCGCGCTTGGTCTTGCGGCCCAGCCAGCCGGCCTCGACGTATTTCGTGAGCAGCGGGCAGGGCCGGTACTTGGTGTCCGCCAGCCCGTCATGCAGCACGTTCATGATGGCCAAACAGGTGTCAAGCCCGATGAAATCCGCAAGCTCCAGCGGCCCCATCGGGTGATTGGTGCCCAGCTTCATCGCGCGGTCGATCGAGGTCACGTTGCCGACGCCTTCATAAAGCGTATAGACCGCCTCGTTGATCATCGGCATCAGGATGCGGTTGACGATGAAGGCGGGGAAATCCTCGGCGCTGGCGGCGGTCTTGCCCAGCCGGTCGACCACCGCGAGACAGGTGTCGAAGGTGTCCTTGTCGGTCGCGATGCCGCGGATCAGCTCGACCAGCTGCATCAGCGGCACCGGATTCATGAAGTGGAAGCCCATGAACTTTTCCGGCCGGTCGGTGCGGCTGGCCAGCCGGGTGATCGAGATCGACGAGGTGTTCGAGGTCAGGATCGTCTCGGGCTTCAGGTGCGGCAGCAGATCGTCGAAAATCTTCTGCTTCACCGCCTCGCGCTCGGTCGCGGCTTCGATCACCAGATCGGTCTGGCCGATCTCGGCCTGCTCCATCGAGGTCGAGATCCGCGCCATCGCCGCGGCCTTGTCTTCCTCCGTGATCAGCCCGCGCCCCGCCTGCCGGCCCATGTTCTTGTCGATCCGCGCGACCGCCGCCTCGAGCGCCTCGGCCGAGATATCCGTCATCACCACGTCATATCCCGCCAACGCCATCACGTGGGCAATTCCGTTGCCCATCTGGCCCGCGCCGATCACACCGATCGAGTTGATTTCCATGCCCAGCCTCTCGTTCTGCTCGCCAGACAATAGGCAGCTTGGCGCGACAAGGGCAAGGGCAGGCGACCGCGTGCCAACCGGTCATCATTCCCTAAAATTGGCGGTTTAGCCTTTTCGAAACGGAATCGGCGCAAGTTGACCATGGGTGAGTAAATTTCAGGTGGGTGAGATGACCTATGAATTGCCGGGGGGTGCGTCCCCCGAGTATTATCCGTGTCGATACGGCACGTCGCGGCTGACTTTTCGTGGTCCGCGCCGCCGCCTCGATGGCGATTATATCGCGGTGTTCGGAAGTACCGAAACCTTCGGAAAATTCATCGAGATGCCCTATCCGGCGATGACCGAAGCGGCGCTGGGCCTGCCGTGCGTCAACTTCGGCTGCGTCAACGCCGGTGTGGACGCCTTCGTCAACGATACCGCGCTGCTGGAGGCCGCCGGGGGGGCTGCTGCCACCGTCGTTCAGGTCATGGGCGCGCACAACATGTCGAACCGGTTGTATTCCGTGCATCCCCGTCGCAACGACAGGTTCCTCAATGCCTCGGCCATGCTCAAGGCGATCTACCGCGAGGTCGATTTCACCGAGTTCCATTTCACGCGGCACCTCTTGCGCGTGCTTGAGGGCCTCAGCCAAGAGCGTTTTCGGATGGTGCGTCAGGAACTGCAATCGGCGTGGCTGGCGCGCATGGTCATGTTGCTGAGCCGGGTGCACAGCCCCGTCGTGCTGCTCTGGATGGCCGACCACGCGCCGCCCGAGGATGACGGCACCCTCGCGGACCCGCTGTTCGTGACCCGTGACATGCTTGAGCAGTTGCGCGGCAAGGTGGCTGACATCGTCGAGGTCGCCGCAAGCGAAGAGGCGCGGCGGCGCGGCACCGAGGGTATGCTTTTCGGTCCGACGGAAGAGGCCGCGGCGCGTGAACTCCTGGGACCCGCCGCGCACGAGGAAGCGGCGGATACGCTGGGCAGCGCGCTGAGCGGCCTGCTGCGCCTGCGCCATTGAAAAAGGCCCGGGATCGCGTCCCCGGGCCTTGTCTCAGTGGATGGGTGCTTTGCACCCGTCGTCGTGGTTCAGAGCTTTTCGGCCAGGTCCGGCACCGCTTCGAAGAGGTCCGCCACGAGGCCAAAGTCGGCCACTTGGAAGATCGGCGCTTCCTCGTCCTTGTTGATGGCGACGATGACCTTGGAGTCCTTCATCCCCGCGAGGTGCTGAATCGCGCCCGAGATGCCAACGGCAATGTAGAGATCCGGGGCCACCACCTTGCCGGTCTGACCGACCTGCCAATCGTTCGGCGCAAAGCCCGAATCGACGGCCGCGCGCGAGGCGCCCACAGCCGCGCCCAGCTTGTCCGCCAGCTTCTCGATCAGCGCGAAGTTCTCTTCCGAGCCCAGACCACGGCCGCCGGAGACGACGACCTTCGCCGAGGTCAGTTCCGGCCGGTCGCTCTCGGCCAGCTTGTCCTCGACCCATTCCGACAGACCGGGGTTCTCGGCCGCACCCACGGTCTCGATCGGCGCCGCACCCTGTTCGCCCGCCGCGTCGAAGGTCGAGGTCCGGATCGAGACCACCTTCTTGGCGTCCCGGGATTTCACCGTCTGCACCGCGTTGCCGGCATAGATCGGGCGCTCGAAGGTGTCGGCATCCACGACGCCCGAAACGTCCGAGATCACCATCACGTCAAGCAGCGCCGCCACGCGCGGCAGCACGTTCTTGGCGTCGGTGGTGGCGGGGGCGACGATGTGGTCGTAGTCGCCAGCCAGCGACACGATCAACGCCGCCGTGGATTCCGCCAGCCGGTGCCCCAGCGAGGCATCCTCGGCGACCAGCACCTTGGACACGCCGGCGATCTTCGCGGCCTGTTCGCCCGCAGCCGCTGCAGAGCCGCCCGCGCAAAGCACGGTCACGTCACCCAGCGAGGTCACGGCGTTCACGGATTTGGCGGTGGCATCAAGCGACAGTTCGCCATCGTTGACTTCGGCAAGAAGAAGTACAGCCATCACACAGCCCCCGCAGCTTTGAGTTTCTCGACCAGCTCATCGACCGAGCCGACCATTTCACCGGCCGCCCGGGCCGCCGGTTCCTCGGTCTTGACCACTTCGAGCCGCGGCGAGACGTCGACGCCGTAATCGCCCGGCGTCTTCTCGTCGAGCGGCTTCTTCTTGGCCTTCATGATGTTGGGCAGCGAGGCATAGCGCGGCTCGTTCAGGCGCAGGTCCACGGTGACGACCGCGGGCATCTTGACGTTGATCGTCTGAAGACCGCCGTCGACCTCGCGCGTGACCTTGGCGCTGTCGCCCTCGATATCGAGTTCCGAGGCAAAGGTCGCCTGCGACCAGCCCAGCAGCGCCGAAAGCATCTGCCCGGTGGCGTTCATGTCGTTGTCGATGGCCTGCTTGCCGCAGATCACCAGCCCCGGCTGCTCTTCGTCGACGATCCCCTTGAGGATCTTGGCCACGGCCAGAGGCTCGATGTCGGTGTGCACGTCGTCCGCCGCGACCACCAGGATCGCACGGTCCGCACCCATGGCCAGCGCCGTGCGCAGGGTTTCCTGCGCCTGCTTGACGCCGACCGAGACGGCGACGATCTCGTCCGCCTTGCCGGCTTCCTTGAGGCGGATCGCCTCTTCCACCGCAATTTCGTCGAACGGGTTCATCGACATCTTGACGTTCGCCAGATCGACACCGCTGCCATCCGCCTTGACGCGGACTTTCACGTTGTAGTCGATCACGCGTTTGACGGGTACAATGACCTTCATCTGCGCATCTCTCCCTTGGTTCTCGCCCCCTTTCGGGCGCGACTCTGAATTGTCTTGCGGCTGTTGATAAAGGCTGAAATCCGGGGGCAACAGGTCAAAATCGTCACGCTAGCGCTAAAGAACGCCGCGTTTTTCGGCCAAAGCGCTATCGTCTCAACCGCGCCAGTCGAAAAATCCCGGCCCCGCTTGCGCCAGCAGCCGTCTGCCCATCTCGGTGCCCAGTGCGGCACCGTCCTCGACCGGGGCGCTCTCTTCTGCGCGCAGCACCTCCGAACCGTCCGGGCGCAGGATCTCGCCCCGCAGGCGCAGGGTGCCGCCGTTCAACTCCGCCAGCCCGGCAATCGGCGTCTCGCAGGATCCGTCCAGCGCGGCAAGGAAGGCCCGTTCAGCGGCCAGCCGCTGCGCCGTCTCGATGTGGTGGAGCGGCTGCAGCAGCGCCGCGGTGTCGGAATCCTCGGTCCGCCGCTCGATTCCGATGGCTCCCTGCGCCACCGCAGGCAGCATGTCTTCGGCAGCGATCGGCCGTGCCGGCACTTCTTGCAGCATCCCCAGCCGGGTCAGCCCCGCCATCGCGAGGAAGGTCGCCTGCGCCACCCCGTCTGACAGTTTCCTGAGCCGCGTCTGCACGTTGCCGCGAAACTGCACCACCTCGAGGTCCGGCCGCCGATTGAGCAGTTGCGCCCGCCGCCGCAGCGACGAGGTGCCCACCACCGCGCCCTCGGGCAGATCGATGATCCCGCCCAAGGTGGGCGAGATGAAGGCATCGCGCACGTCCTCGCGCGGCAGGTAGCAGTCAAGTACGAGCCCGGCGGGCTGCGCCACCGGCATGTCCTTCATCGAATGTACCGCGATGTCGATGGTGCCCGACAGCAGCGCCTCTTCGATTTCCTTGGTGAACAGCCCCTTGCCGCCCAACTCCTTCAGCGGCGTATCGGTGGCGATCAGCGCGCGGTCGTCGCCGGTGGTCTTGATCACCACGATGGCAAAGGCCGCCTCGGGCAGGTCGAATGCCGAAGCGATGCGGTCGCGGGTCTCGTGCGCCTGCGCCAGCGCCAGCGGCGAGCCGCGGGTGCCGATCTTGAGCGGCGTCTCGGGGGAGGGAAGGGGGCGTGTCATGGGCGTTTGTCTAGCGGTGGTCCGAGGGGGTGACAAGCGCCCGCCTTGACATCCCCGCCCGTGCGGGAGACCAACCGTGAGCCACGAGGGAGCCCGACATGACCAAGCCCACCAAGACCATCCTGCGCGCATTGGCGGGCGAGGTGCTGGACACCCCGCCGATCTGGATGATGCGTCAGGCGGGCCGCTACCTGCCGGAATACCGCGCGACGCGGGCCAAGGCCGGGGATTTCCTGTCGCTGTGCTACAACCCCGAACTTGCGGCGGAAGTGACCCTGCAGCCGATCCGCCGCTACGGCTTCGACGCGGCCATCCTGTTTGCCGATATCCTGCTGGTGCCACAGGCACTTGGGGCCGACCTGTGGTTCGTCACCGGCGAAGGCCCGCGGTTGTCGACGATCACCTCGCAGGCGGATTTCGACAGGCTGCGGCCCGCCTCCGAGGTGCACGAAACCCTGTCGCCGATCTATGAGACGGTGCGCATCCTGTCGCGGGAACTGCCGTCCGAGACCACGCTGATCGGCTTCGCCGGCGCACCCTGGACGGTGGCGACCTACATGATCGCGGGCAAGGGCACGCCCGACCAGGGGCCTGCGCATGCATTGAAGGACGGCGACCGCGCGGTCTTTGAGGCGCTCTTGGACCGGATCACCGAGGCCACGATCCTCTATCTCTCGGCGCAGATCGATGCCGGGGCAGAGGTGGTGAAGCTGTTCGACAGCTGGGCCGGATCGCTGAAGGGCAAGGACTTCGACCGTTACGCTTTGGAACCGGCCAAACAGATCATCGCGGCGCTGAAGGACAAGCACCCCGGCATCCCGGTCATCGCCTTCCCGCGCGAGGCGGGCGAGAAATACGTGGGCTTTCACAAGGCCACCGGCGCCGACTGCGTAGCGCTCGACAATTCGGTGGATGCAGCCTGGGCGGCAAAGCATGTGCAGGTGGACGGCTGCGTGCAGGGCAATCTGGCATCAAGGCATATGGTAACAGGCGGGCAGGCGCTGGTGGATGAGACCCGGGCTATCGTCGAGGCATTCCGGAACGGTCCGCATATCTTCAACCTCGGTCACGGCATCACGCCGGACGCCGATCCCGACAACGTGCAACGGATGATCGACGCGGTGCGCGGCGAGTGACGGTAGGATGGGTGCTGAGCACCCATCCTACACCCAACTTCGGCGTTGCAATCCGAACGGACCGGTTTAGTTTGACCCTTTACGATGCGGGAGGGGCCGATGACGGCGATTGTCGATATACGCGACCTGAAAAAGGTCTATGACGGCGGGTTCGAGGCGCTCAAAGGGGTTTCCCTGCAGATCGAAGAGGGCGAGATCCTCGCACTGCTGGGGCCCAACGGCGCGGGCAAGACGACGCTGATTTCGGCGGTCTGCGGGATCGTGTCGCCCTCGGGCGGCAGCGTGTCCGTGGGCGGGCATGACATCTCAAGCGAGTTCCGCGCCGCGCGATCGATGATCGGGCTGGTGCCGCAGGAAATCCACCTCGAGCCTTTCGAGACCGTTCTGAGCGTGGTCCGCTTCTCGCGCGGGCTGTTCGGCTGCAAGCGGGACGATGCGCATATCGAGAAGGTGCTGCGGCAGCTGTCGCTCTGGGACAAGCGCAATTCCAAGACCATGGAGCTGTCGGGCGGCATGAAACGGCGGGTGCTGATTGCGAAGGCGCTCAGCCACGAGCCGAAGGTGCTGTTTCTCGACGAGCCTACCGCCGGGGTCGATGTCGAACTGCGCAAGGACATGTGGAAGGTGGTCGAGGGGCTGAAGGCCTCGGGCGTCACCATTATCCTGACCACCCATTACATCGAGGAAGCCGAGGCCATCGCCGACCGCGTCGGGGTGATCGCCAAGGGCGAGTTGCTGTTGGTCGAGGACAAGACGGACCTGATGGCGCGGATGGGGCAGAAGACGCTGGAGATCGAATTGCAGGACCCGGTGTCGGACCTGCCGGAAGGGCTGGCGCCCTATGGTCTGGAAATCGTGCAGGGCGGCGGCGCGCTGCGCTATTCCTATGACCGGCAGGCGGAGCGGACAGGGATCACCAAGCTGCTTTCGGACCTTTCGGCCGCGGGCTTGCAGATGCGGGACCTGCAGACCAGCCAGTCGAGCCTTGAAGAAATTTTCGTGGGCCTCGTGGCCGACAGGGAGGCCGCGGCATGAACACCGGAGCCATGTGGGCGATCTACCGCATCGAAATGATGCGATTCTTCCGAACGCTGGCGCAGAGCTTTATATCGCCGGTAATCTCGACCTCGCTCTATTTCGTGGTCTTCGGCACCGCCATCGGCAGCCGTATCGACCAGGTCGAAGGGGTCAGCTACGGCGCCTTCATCGTGCCGGGGCTGATCATGCTGACAGTGATGACGCAGTCGCTGGCCAATGCCTCCTTCGGCATCTATTTCCCGAAATTCATCGGCACGATCTACGAACTGCTCTCGGCGCCGGTGAATTTCCTCGAGATTGTCGCCGGCTTCGTGGGTGCGGCAGCGACCAAGTCGCTGTTCATCGGGCTGGTGATCCTCGGCACCTCGGCGTTTTTCGTCGACCTCCAGATCGCGCATCCGCTGGCAATGCTGGCCTTTCTGATCCTGACCTGCGTCTCGTTTTCGCTGTTCGGGTTCATCATCGGCATATGGGCGAAGAACTTCGAACAGTTGCAGCTGATCCCGCTTCTGGTGGTGACGCCGCTGGTGTTTCTCGGCGGGGCCTTCTACTCGATCTCGATGCTGCCACCGGTGTGGCAGACAATTTCGCATTTCAATCCGGTGATGTACCTGATCTCAGGCTTCCGCTGGGCGTTTTTCGGGCTGGCCGACGTGCCGATCGGGGTCAGCCTTCTGGCGATTGCCGGGTTCACGGCGCTGTGCCTTGCCATCGTCTGGTGGATCTTTCGCACCGGGTGGCGCATCCGTTCGTGAGCGGAGCGCTGGCGCGCGCAGGTTGGTTTGCGTTCACGCCACGCAGGCGCCGGGGGATGTCATCCCCCGGACCCCCTGAGGATATTTCCGAACCGAAGAAGTTTCGGACGGCGCTTGTTTAGGACGGGGCCGGGTTCTATGTCTGCCAGCATGATGCGCAGGCTTCCCTTTTTGAAATCCGGGCCCACCGTGGCCGTGATCCGTTTGCAGGGTGCGATTGGCACCAGCGGGCGGGCATCGCTGACCGATACCGGTCTGAAACCGATCGTCGACAAGGCTTTCCGGCGAGGCAAGCCCGATGCCGTGGCGCTGGAGATCAACTCTCCGGGCGGCTCGCCGGTGCAATCCTCGCTGATCGCCGGGCGGATCCGGCGGCTGGCTACCGAGAAGGACATCCCGGTCTTCGCCTTCGTCGAGGATGTGGCGGCCTCGGGCGGATACTGGCTGGCCAGCGCCGCGGACGAGATATACGCCGATCATTCGTCGATCGTGGGGTCCATCGGCGTGATCTCGGCCAGTTTCGGGGCCAACGTCTTTCTGGCCCGTCAGGGGATCGAGCGGCGGGTGCATACCGCCGGCCAGTCGAAAAGCTTCCTCGATCCTTTCCTGCCCGAGAAGGACGAGGACGTGGCACGGCTGAACCGGATCCTGGACCAGTTGCATGTGAACTTCATTTCGCAGATCAAGGAGCGGCGCGGCGCCAAGCTGGCCGACGATCCCGACCTTTTCACCGGCGAATTCTGGGTGGGCGAGCGCGCCCAGGAGGTCGGGCTGATCGACGGCATCGGCCATCTGGATCAGGTGATGAAGGACCGTTTCGGCGACAAGGTGAAATTCCGCCGCTACGGCGCCAAGCGCTCGTTCGCGCAGCGCATGGGCCTGTCGCTGGCCGAGGACGCCGTGGGGCTGATGGAGGAACGGGCGGCCTTTGCCCGTTTCGGGCTGTGACGTGATCATCAAGATCGTCACCCTTTTCCTGATCGGCATGGGCGTGCTTGCCATGTTCGGCAAGTTGCGGATGCCGTGGATCACCCGCCTGACAGACGCCAAATGCCCGAAATGCGGCCGCTACCGGATCGGCAAGGGGCCGTGCGACTGCGGACATGACCGGGGACGGCGCTCATGACGCCATGGCTGTTGAGTGGTTTGGGGCTGGTGATCCTGTTGCTGGCCGGGGATGCGCTGGTGCGCGGCGCGGTGAACCTGGCGCTGCGCGTGGGGATCCCGGCGCTGATCGTCAGCCTGACCATCGTCGGCTTCGGCACATCGGCGCCGGAGCTGCTGATCGCCATTGCCGCCGTGAAAGAGGGCGTTCCGGGCCTGGCGCTGGGCAACGTGGTGGGGTCAAACACCGCCAATGTCCTGCTGGTGCTGGGTGTGCCGGCGCTGGTCTCGGTGCTGCACACCTCGCATATCGACACCCGGAAATCCTATGTCCAGATGCTGGTGGCCTCGGTCTTGTTCATCGGTCTCGCCTTCTACGGCACCTTCACGCGGCTGTCGGCGCTGATCCTGCTGCTGGCGCTGGGCGTCATGCTCCTGACCGCGCTGCGCGCCGCCCTGCACCATCGGCGTGAGGCCAAGGCCGCCGCCGCGGACGAGGATGTCGAGGGCGCCGATCCCGACATGCGCTGGTGGAAGATCTGCGTCTATCTTGCGCTGGGTCTTGTCGGCCTGCCGCTTGGCGCGGATCTGCTGGTCGACAATGCGACGGTGATCGCGCAGCGATACGGGGTGTCGGACACGGTGATCGGGCTGACGCTGGTGGCGGTGGGCACGTCTCTGCCGGAACTGGCCACCACCGTGGTGGCGGCGGTCCGCAGGCAGGCGGACGTGGCGCTGGGCAACGTGATTGGGTCGAACATGTTCAACCTGCTGGCCATCATCGGCATCGCCGCGCTGGTCCAGCCGATCCCGGTGGACCCGGTGATCCTGCGCTTTGACCTGTGGGTGATGCTGGGCGCGTCCGTGCTGCTGTGGCCCTTCGTCTTCAAGGGCTGGGACCTGACGCGGCGCTGGGGCATTGCGCTGACCGCCGCCTACGTGGCCTATGTAGCCATGCTGATCGTCTGACGGAGGACAACATGCGCGCATTGGTGACCGGAGCAGGCAAACGTTTGGGACGCGCCATGGCGCTTTATCTGGCAGGGCGCGGGTATGACGTCGCGGTGCATTACGCCAGTTCTGCCGAGGCAGCCGAGGATGTGGTTGCCGAAATCCGCGGGCTGGGGCGCCGGGCCGTGGCCCTGCAGGCCGATCTGCTGAACGAGCATGAGGTCCAGGCGCTTCTGCCCAAGGCTGCCGAGACGCTGGGAGGCCCGATCACGGCTCTGGTCAACAACGCCTCGATCTTCGATTACGACACCATTCACAGCGCCACCCGCGAGGGCTGGGACCGGCATATGGAAAGCAACCTGCGGGCCCCCTATGTGCTGACCCAGGCGCTGGCGGGGCAGGTGCCCAAGGCGGCGACGGATGCCAACGGCGAGCCGCGCGCGCAGGCGCTGGTGGTCAACATGATCGACCAGCGGGTGCGCAAGCTGACGCCGGAGTTCTCGACCTATACCATCGCCAAGCTGGGGCTCTGGACACTGACCCAGACCGCCGCTCAGGGATTGGCGCCGGACGTGCGGGTAAACGCAATCGGCCCCGGACCGACCCTGCGGGGGGCCCGCCAGAGCGAGGATCACTTTGCGCGGCAACGCGCCGGAACAGTGCTGGGCCGGGGTGCCAATGCCGAGGACATCACCGCCGCGCTGGGCTATCTGCTGGATGCACCGGCGGTCACCGGCCAGTTGATCTGCGTCGACGGCGGCCAGCATCTGGGCTGGCGCACCCCGGACGTGCAGGGGGTCGAGTAGGCGCTGCATACGTGTGCTACCAAGCACCTTCGGAAAGTTGTGCACCGATCACGAACCCGTTAGCACAGCGTTAGGATTTACCTTTGAATTCATAAAGTTACGAGATGTTTAAAAAACTATCTTGCAAATTCAATTGCTTACTATAGCGCCTAAAAAACAGGCAGATTAATCAAGTCGCCTGAAACTAACGGGAAATTCGCCGTGTCCGGAAGTAACCCCCAAACTTGTCCACAGGATCGGGGGATTTGTTTTATCTTGCGGAATTTGACGAGTTGGCTCTAGAAAATCGAGAATCGGCGAGATTCGCACTCTCGCAATTGCAATTTCAGCACTTGCGGCGGAGACCGTCGTCAGATCGCATTAAACATGCTTCGAACGATTGGCGGCGCTTGCGCAGATGCCGTTGCGTCAGAAAGTTACTCACCGGCCCGACAGGCCTTGAGTTTCACTAAAATCTCCATGCGCGGCCGACCGAATCCTTTGTCTGAAATGGTCGTTTCGAAGAAAATGCTCCGTGGAAACAACGCGTTGAAAATTCGTCGCGAATACCGGGGAAAGTCGGAGAAGCCACTGAAAGACAGGCCAATCTTGCCAGCCCCCGATTTTTCATCCCCGCGGTTATCCACAGCTGCGATGGGTGACTTCACGAATGCGTCCTCCAGGTGACATTGCAGCGCCAACACGGGACTCATAGATTGGCGCCATGACCGAGACCCCCCCACCGGAAACCGACGCGCCGCTGACCGGGCAGGCCTGTATCGCCGCCCATCTGAAGACGCTGGACGCTTCGCCCGGTGTCTACCGGATGCTGGATGCGAAGAACGCAGTGCTCTACGTCGGCAAGGCGCGGAACCTGCGCGCGCGGGTCTCCAGCTATGCCCGGCCGACGGGCCACAGCCCCCGTATCGCAAGGATGATCCGCGACACTGCGTCGATGATGTTCCTCACCACGCGGACCGAGACCGAGGCGCTGCTGCTTGAGCAGAACCTGATCAAGCAGCTCAAGCCGAAATACAACGTGCTGCTGCGCGACGACAAATCCTTCCCCAACATCCATGTCACCGATCACGGCTTTCCAATGATCCGCAAGCATCGCGGCGCGAAAAAGGAGAAGGGGGCCTATTACGGGCCGTTCGCCAGCGCCGGTGCGGTGAACCGAACGCTGAACCAGTTGCAGAAGGTGTTCCAGCTGCGCAACTGCTCGGACCCGATGTTCGAAAGCCGCACCCGGCCCTGCCTGCTGCACCAGATCAAGCGCTGTTCCGCGCCCTGCGTGGGCAAGGTCACGCCGGAAGCCTATGCGGAATCGGTCCGCGACGCGCAGCGCTTTCTCTCCGGCCGGTCGACCAAGGTGCAGGAGAAGCTGGCCGCCGAGATGCAGGCCGCCTCGGAAGCGATGGAGTTCGAGCGCGCCGCCAGCTTGCGCGACCGCATCCGCGCGCTGACGCAGGTGCAGACCACGCAGGGGATCAACCCGCGCACGGTGGACGAGGCCGACCTGATCGCGCTGCACCTCGAGAACGGGCAGGCCTGCGTGCAGGTGTTCTTCATCCGCGCCGGGCAGAACTGGGGCAACCGCGATTTCTATCCCCGCGTCGGCGAAGGTGTCGAGGCGGCGGAGGTCCTGCAGGCCTTCATCGGCCAGTTCTACGACACCAAGGAGCCGCCGAAGCAACTGATCCTGTCGCACGCCATCGAGGACGAGGACCTGATGGCCGAAGCCCTGGGGCAGAAGGCCGGTCGCAAGGTGACGCTGCTGGTGCCGCAGCGGGGCGAAAAGGCCGAGCTGATCGGATCGGCGGTGCGCAATGCCCGCGAGAGCCTGGGCCGCAAGATGGCCGAGACCGCGACGCAGGCGAAACTGCTGCGCGGCGTGGCCGAGGCCTTCGGGCTGGAGGCCGCGCCACAACGCATCGAGGTCTACGACAACAGCCATATCCAGGGTGCCCATGCAGTGGGGGCGATGATCGTGGCCGGCCCGGACGGCTTCATGAAAAATCACTACCGCAAGTTCAACATCAAGGGCGACGACCTGACGCCCGGCGATGATTTCGGCATGATGAAGGAGGTGCTGACCCGGCGTTTCAAGCGTCTGCTGAAGGAGGATCCGGAGCGCGACAAGGGGCTGTGGCCCGACCTGTTGCTGATCGACGGTGGCGCCGGGCAGGTCTCGGCGGTGGCCGAGATCATGCGCGAACACGGCGTCGAGGACATCCCTATGGTGGGCGTTGCCAAGGGCATCGACCGCGATCAGGGCAAGGAGGAATTCCACCGCGTCGGCACCCGTCCGATGGCGTTGCGCCGCAATGACCCGGTGCTCTATTTCATCCAGCGCCTGCGCGACGAGGCGCACCGGTTCGCCATCGGCACCCACCGGGCCAAGCGGTCCAAGGCGGTGGGGGCCACGCCGCTGGACGAGGTGCCGGGCGTGGGTGCGGCGCGCAAGCGGGCACTGCTGTCGCATTTCGGCTCGGCCAAGGCGGTGAGCCGGGCGAACCTTGCGGATCTGAAGGCTGTGGACGGGGTCTCAGCGGCGCTGGCAGAGAAGATCTATGCCTTCTTCCACGAGACGGGGTGAGGATCTTTATAATGGGCGCTTTCAGCGCGCAGGCTTGTCTGGTTGGGGGCGCTGCCCCCAAACCCCCGGAGTTTGGCGGGCAAGATGAAGATCAGGCGCGGGACGCGACCAACCTGGGAAGCTCGGCGAAGCTGCGGAAGCTGGCCGCATGGGGCAGGTCTTCGAGCGCGGACTTGCGGTAGCCTTCGGTGAACAGCAGGAAGGGGATGCCGGCGGCCTCGGCGGTTTCGGCATCGGTCTCGCTGTCGCCGACGTAAAGCGCCTGTTCGGCGCCGTCGAGCGCGGCATGCAGCATCGCCGGGTCGGGCTTGCGGGTGGGCAGGCTGTCGCCGCCGATCACCGTGTCGAAGAACAGCGCGAGGCCGGTATCCTCGAGGCATTTCAGCGTCGCGGCATGTGGCTTGTTGGTGCAGAGCGTCAGGGTATGACCCTGGTCCTTCAGCACGCCCAGCGCGACGCGGACGCCGGGATAGAGCGCCTCGGGCGGGGTGTCGACGGTGACGTAGTGGGTCATGATCCGGGCGTGGAGATCGTCGAAGTCGCTTTCCGGCAAGCCCTTTTCCGACATCACCTGGCGCACCAGCGCAGGCAGGCCGCGCCCGACGAAGCCCTGCACCGTGGGCAGCGGCAGCGGCGCCATCCTGCGCTCAGCCAGTGCCGCGTTCACCGCGTCGGCGATCTGCGGGACCGAGTGCAGCAGTGTGCCGTCGAGGTCGAAGGCGATGGTCAGGCTCATGTCAGGCTCTCGCGGATCGCGCGCATGTTCTGGCCGTAGACCTCCGGCTTGTCGACCGACCCGCCGCGGAACACCGCCGAGCCCGCGACCAGCACGTCGGCCCCGGCATCGACGACCATCGGTGCGGTGGTGGGATCGACGCCGCCGTCGATCTGGATGTGGACCTCGCGGTCGCCGATCATTTCGCGCAGGGTGCGGACCTTGTCGGTCATGTCGATGAACTTCTGCCCGCCGAAGCCGGGGTTGACGGTCATCACGCAGACCATGTCGGCGAGATCCAGCACCTCGCGCACCGCGTCCGCCGGGGTGCCGGGGTTGAGCGCGACGCCAGCCTGCATGCCGGCGCCCTTGATCGCCTGCAGGGTGCGGTGGATATGCGGGCCGGCCTCGACATGAGCGGTCAGCATGTCGGCGCCGGCCTCGGCATAGGCGTCGATGTAGGCATCGACCGGCGAGATCATCAGGTGCACGTCCATGAAGGTCTTCACATGCGGCCGGAAGGCTTTGACTGCTGGCGGGCCGAAGGTCAGGTTGGGCACGAAATGCCCGTCCATCACGTCGACATGCACCCAGTCGGCGCCCTGATCCTCGATGGCGCGGATCTCGGCGCCAAAATTGGCGAAATCGGCGGAGAGGATCGAGGGCGCGATCTTCACGGAACGGTCGAACGGCATGGGCATCTCCTTGCGCGGCTCTGGGCAATTTGTCCGCCTCATAAGCCGGGGGCGGCGCGAGGTCCAGTGAACTGTAGGCCGGGCTTCAGCCCGGCATCCCCTTCGACCAGCAGGGCATCGGGTCGCCCGGCGCGGGACGGGCCTCATAAACCGCGCGGGCGATGGCGCGGCTGAGGCAGAGCGCGGCGGCATGGCCGATCTCGGCCAGCTGAAGGTCGGTCTGCAGGGCGACGGCGCCGGTGGTGCAGGCAAAGACAAGATCGCCGTCCATCGGCGTGTGAGCGGGAACGACGGCGCGGGCGATGCCGTCATGCGCGGCAGTGGCCATGCGCTGCGCCTGCGCCTTGGTGAGCAGCGCATCGGTGGCAACGATGGCGATGGTGGTGTTCTGACCCGCAATCATCGCCGATTTGCGGCTACCATGCAGGTCGGTGAGGGTCGGCGCGGGGTCGGGGCCATGGCCTCCGAACTCGGCATTTACCTCGAATGGCGCGGCCCAGAAGTAACGCTCTCCGGCCGTGGTGACATGGCCCACAGGGTTGGCAGCGACAAGCGCGCCGACGGTGACCCCTCCCGGCAGCACAAGGCTGGCGGAGCCCAGCCCGCCCTTGAGCATCGCGGTGGTGGCGCCGGTGCCGGCGCCTTCAGAGCCCAGGGCGAAATCCTCTCCGGCGTCGGCGAGTGCCCTGCGGCCCAGTGCGGGATAGGGGTTCGCCGTCCAGTCCTTGTCGCCACCGTTGACCAGATCGAACAGGATCGCCGCCGGCACCAGCGGCACCCGGGCCGGTCCGACGGCGAAGCCACGGCCCTGCTCCGCAAGCGCCTCCATCACGCCCTGCGCCGCCGCCAGCCCGAAGGCGGACCCGCCCGAAAGCACCAGCGCGTCCACCGCGGGGGCGGTCTTGTCGGGGGCTAGCAGATCGGTCTCGCGGGTGCCGGGCGCGCCGCCCATGACCGCACAGGAGGCCACGAAGGGGGTGTCTGCCGTCAGCACCGTGCAGCCGGATTTCAGGGCATCGTCCCGGGCATTGCCGACGCGCAGTCCTGCGACGTCGGTGATCAGGTTGCGGGGGCCGGGGGTCATGGACGCCGCGTCGGTCGGGCCGGTTGCCTCATATGCAGCGCCCTCCGTCGACTTCCATGCAGACGCCTGTGACCATGCCGGCCTCGTCCGAGCAGAGGTAGCAGGCGGCGCCCGCGATATCTTCGGGGGTCGAGAACCGGCCCAGCGGAATGGTCGCGAGGAACTTCGCCCGCATCTCGGGCGTGTCCTCGCCCATGAACGACGCCAAAAGCGGCGTATCCCCGGCAACCGGGTTGATGGCGTTGACGCGAATGCCCTCGGGGGCCAGTTCCACCGCCATCGCCTTGGTCGCGGTGTTCATCCAGCCCTTGGAGGCATTGTACCAGTTCAGTCGCGGGCGCGGCGACACCCCGGCCGTCGAGGCGATGTTGAGGATGCAGCCCGCCCCCTTCGCCTTCATCAGCGGCACCACCGCGCGGGCGCCAAGGTAGACCGACTTGCAGTTGACCGCGAAGACCCGGTCGAAATCGGCCTCGGTGACCTCCTCCATCGCCGCCGGCAAGTGGGTAACGCCGGCGTTGTTCACAAGGATGTCGACGCCGCCCATCAGCTCGACCGCCTTGTCGATCATGTGCTGCACGCTCGCGCCGTCCGCGACGTCGACCCGTTGGCCGAGACCGCCGTATTCGCCGGCCACCCGCCGCGCCGCGTCCTCGTTGATGTCGGCCAGCATAACCTGCGCGCCTTCGGTGATGAACTTTCGCGCGATCCCCGCGCCAAAGCCGGACCCCGCGCCGGTCACGATGGCGGTCTTGCCCTCAAGTCTCATGTCTTGCCTCCGTCAATAGGTCGCCCGGCCTCCGGACTGGTCGAAACAGGCACCGGTGGTGAAGGATGCTTCGTCCGAGGCCAGCCAGCAGATCATGGCCGCGATCTCGTCCACGGTGCCGAAGCGGCCCATCGGGATCTTCGATTTCATATAGGCGATGTGTTCGGGCGTCATCTGCTCGAAGATCGGGCTTTCGACCGCCGCCGGGGCGATGCAGTTGACCGTCACCGCAGTATCGGCCAGTTCCTTGCCCAGCGATTTGGTCAGCCCGATCACCGCCGCCTTGGATGCCGAGTAGGCCGAGGCATTGGGGTTGCCCTCCTTGCCTGCGACGGAGGCGATATTGACGATCCGGCCATGACCCGCCTGCCGCATCAGCGGCGCGGCTTCCCGGTTGCAGTGAAACAGCCCGTGCACGTTCAGTTCGAAGACCCGTTGCCAGTCCTCGACCGGGTACTCCCAGACCGGCAGGTTGGGCCCTGTTATCCCCGCCGAGCAGACCAGAACATCCAGCCCGCCCATGTCATCGCGGGCGGCCTGCATCGCGGTCGAGACAGCCTCGGCGCGGGTGACGTCGACCTGGCGGGCGCGAATGCCCTCTGCCGGCGCAGCCGCGTTCAGGTCCCACACGGTGACCGTCGCGCCCTCTGCCGCCAGCCGCCGCGCGGCCGCTGCACCGATGCCCGAGGCGCCCCCGGTGACCACCGCCTTGCGCCCATTGAACCGTTCCGTGAAGATGTCACCCATGATATGCCGCCACCGTTTTGAGCGTTGAAAACCCGTACAGCGCCTCGAAGCCCTTTTCGCGACCGTGGCCGGACTTGCCGACACCGCCGAACGGCAGCTCGACCCCACCGCCCGCGCCATAGTTGTTGATATAGACCTGCCCCGAATGCAGCGCCTTCGCCAGCCGCATCTGCCGCGCGCCGTCGCGGGTCCAGACACCTGCCACGAGGCCATAGTCGGTGCCGTTGGCGATGCGGACGGCCTCGTCTTCGCTGTCGAAGGGGATGATGGCCTGCACAGGGCCGAAGATCTCCTGCCGCGCCAGCGGGTGATCGGGCGGCACCGCATCGAACAGGGTCGGCGGCGCATAGCACCCCGGACCGTCGGGCGTATCGGCCTGCGCCGCGATGGTCAGGTCGCCGGCCCGATCCAAAAAGCCCCGCACGATCCCCTGCTGGCGGGCCGAGATCATCGGCCCCACGTCCAGATCGGCCATGGCCCGGCCGACCCGTAACGCCGCATAGCGCTCGGCCATGCGGTCGCGCACCTCGGCATGGACCTCTCGTGCCACCAGCACCCGGGACGAGGCCGAACAGGTCTGCCCGGCGTTCTGTATCCCGGCGTTGATCAGGAACGGCAGCGCCGCGTCCAGATCGGCGTCCGCAAACACCACCTGCGGCGACTTGCCGCCAAGCTCAAGCGTCACCGGCACCACGTTCGCGGCCGCCGCCGCCTGCACCGCGCTGCCGGTCGCCACCGATCCGGTGAAGCTGACATGCCGCACGCCGGGGTGGCCGGCCAGCGCCGCCCCGGCCTCGGCCCCAAGCCCTGGCACCACGTTCAGGGCACCGGCCGGCAGTCCCGCCTCTTGGGCCAGATGGGCAAAGGCCAGCGCGGTCAGGCAGGCCTCTTCCGCCGGTTTCAGCACGCAGGCATTGCCCATCGCCAAGGCCGCGCCGACCGACCGGCCGATGATCTGCATCGGGTAGTTCCACGGGATGATATGCCCGGTCACGCCATGCGGCTCGCGCAGGGTATAGACCGTGTAGCCGTCGAGATAGGGGATCGTCTGACCGTGCACCTTGTCCGCCGCGCCGCCGTAGAATTCGCAATACCGCGCCAGCGCCACCGCGTCGTTGCGCGCCTGCGTCAGCGGCTTGCCGACGTCATGCGCCTCCAGCTCGGCCAGCCAGTCCAGCCGCTCGCGCACCAGAACCCCGATCCGCGTCAGGATACGCCCGCGGTCCGCCGCTGGCATCCGGCCCCAGTCGCCCTGCAACGCATCCTGCGCCGCGGTGACCGCGGCGTCGATGTTGTCCGCACCGCCGCGCGCAATCCGCGCCAGTTCCGTGCCCTCCGACGGATCAAGCAGGGCCAGCGTCTCGCCCCCGGACGCGGCCTGCCACTGCCCGCCGATCAGCATCAGCGACGGATCGAACCGCATGTCGGGTCCCGCCATCTCATCCTCCCTTTTGGTATACCATCCGCCAGCCTCGCCGCGACTGCAAGCGCGGAATAACCTTGCGTGACAGTCTTCGCCTCGGACGGGATCTTGCGCGGAGGGCGTCAAGACATCTGGATTCCCCGGCAACGCGCTGCTACATCGAGGCGACTTTCAGCAACCGGAGGCCCGCCAGATGAGCGCGACCGCCCGCCAAAAAGCCCCCATGCCCGACGAGATCCGCGCGATGAAGGGGGGCACCCCCATCGTTTCGCTGACCGCCTATACCACGCCGATGGCGCGCATGGTGGATGCGCATTGCGATTTCGTGCTGGTGGGCGACAGCCTTGCCATGGTGCAGCACGGGCTCGAATCGACGCTGGGCGCGACCATGGAAATGATGATCCTGCACGGCAAGGCCGTGGCGCGCGGCCTGTCCACCGCGATGATGGTGATCGACATGCCCTTCGGCAGCTACGAGGAAAGCCCCCAGCAGGCCTTCCGCAACGCTGCCCGCCTGATGGCCGAGACCGGCGCCGGCGCCGTCAAGCTCGAAGGCGGCGAGAGCATGGCCGAAACCATCGCGTTTCTCGTCAGGCGCGGCATCCCGGTGATGGCCCACATCGGCCTGACGCCCCAGTCGATCAACACGCTGGGCGGCTACAAGGTGCAGGGCAGGGGCGCGGCGGCGAAACAGATGACCGCCGACGCCATTGCCGTCGCCGATGCCGGCGCCTTTGCGGTGGTGCTCGAGAAGGTCACCGAGACGCTGGCCGATGCGATCACCCTCAAGATCCAGATCCCGACCATCGGTATCGGCGCTTCCGCCGGGTGCGATGGGCAGGTGCTGGTAGTCGACGACATGCTGGGGCTGTTCACCGAATTCAAGCCGAAGTTCGTCAAACGCTACGCGACGCTGGGCGAACAGGCCGAAGCCGCCATCGCAGACTATGCCGCCGAGGTCCGGGACCGCAGCTTCCCGGGGCCGGAGCATGTCTTCGCGGATGAAGCGCCCAAGGGATCGCCGGAGAAAAAGGCGTGAGCGTCCCCATCATCCGCGACCTTGCCGGTCTGCGCGACCTGACCCGCCAGTGGCACCGGGCAGAGGAGACCATCGGCGTCGTCCCCACCATGGGCGCCCTGCACGACGGCCACCTGAGCCTCGTGGCTGCGGCCAAGAAGCGGGCCGACCGGGTGATCGTGACGATCTTCGTGAACCCCAAGCAGTTCAACAATCCCGAGGACCTGAAGAACTACCCCCGCACCGAGGACGACGACGCCCGCAAGCTGGAGCGCTACGAGGTCGATGCCATCTGGGCCCCGGACGGCGACACCATGTACCCGCCCGGTTTCGCCACCGGCGTCTCGGTCGCGGGCCTGACGGATTGCCTCTGCGGGGCCCACCGTCCCGGTCACTTCGACGGTGTCGCCACCGTTGTCACCAAGCTCTTCACCCAGACCGCCGCCGATCTGGCCTTCTTCGGCGAAAAGGACTTCCAGCAGTTGCAGGTGGTCCGCCGCCTGTCGCGCGATCTCGACCTAGGGGTCGAGGTCGTGGGCTGCCCCACGATCCGCGAGATCGACGGTCTCGCCATGTCCTCGCGCAACCTTCTGCTGTCGGACCGCGCCCGCGTCAAGGCGCCCCGCCTGCACGAGGTCATGGAGGACATCGCGGCAGGCCTCGCCGACGGCAAGCCGATGTCCGAGCTGGTCCCTCCGGCACTCAAGGCCCTCGACAACGCCGATTTCCTCAAGGTCGACTACCTCGAACTGCGCAGCTGCGACACCCTGGCCCTGCTGGAAACCCCGACCGAGCCCGCCCGTCTGTTCGCCGCCGCGCATCTGGCCGGGGTCCGGCTGATCGACAATATCGACGTACCGGCGACGGGGTAGCGCAAGAACTTTCTTGCCTCCGGCGGGAGTTTACTTGGCAAGATGAAGACGGAGCCTGCTCTTCATCTTGCCCTTAAACTACGGGGGGCAAGGGGGCAGCGCCCCCATCTGCGCTACCTATGCCGCAGGCACAACGCCGCAAGGGACAGTGCCATCACCTGCGCCGCCTCCACCATGTCGTCGATGCCCACCCATTCATCGGGCTTGTGCGCCAGTTCCAGCACCCCCGGCCCGTAGGCGATGCAGTTCTTCAGCCGCCCGATCCGGTCGATATGCTTCTGGTCATAGGTCCCAGGCGAGGCCACGTATTCCGGCGCGCGGCCCATCACCTCTTCGATCGCTTGCGCCACGGTCGCCACCACCGGCGCCTCCCGCGCGGTCATCGACGGCGCCACATGGTTCAGCTCTTCCAGCCGGTATTCGAACTTTGCGCGCGTCTCCTTCAACTCCTCCAGCAGCGCGCGCACTTCGCCGGACACCTCCTCGTGGGTCTCTTCCGCAAGGTAGCGCCGGTCGATCACCATCCGGCAGCTGTCCGGCACGCAATAGGCCGGCAGGCCGGTGTAGTCGCTGGCCTGCTCCGGCTCGCCGCCGTGGATCGAGTTGATGTTCATGGTCGAGGACCGCGCTCCCTCCGGCACCACCGGCATGTCGGTCCGCCGGGCGGCCATCGCCGGGTAGAGCTTCGCCTCGAAGGTGTCGATCACCGCCGCCATGTGCCGGACGGCACAATCGCCGAGGAACGGCATCGCCCCGTGCGCGATCTCGCCCAGGGTCTCGATTTCCGCCCACCAGGCGCCGCGATGCCCAAGGCAGATGCGGTCCTTGTTCAGCGGTTCCGGGATGATCACGTGTTGCACCCGCTCCGGCGTGAACAGCCCCTGTTCCGCCAGATAGGCCACGCCGCCGTAACCGCCCGATTCCTCGTCCGCCGTGGCGCTGATCTCCACCGCGCCGGCGAAGTCGGGGCAGAGGTCCACGAACACCTCCGCCGCGATCACCGAAGCCGCCAGCCCGCCCTTCATGTCGCAGGCGCCGCGACCATAGACCCGGCCGTCCTTCACCTCGCCGCCGAAGGGATCCATGGTCCAGCCCTTGCCGACCTCGACCACGTCGGTGTGCGAATTGAAATGCACGCAGTCCCCGGTCGCGGTGCCGTCCTTCCGGGCCAGCAGGTTCCACCGCGGATATCGGTCGCTGTCGCCGCGGGCGCCCTCGGCCCGGATCATCCGCACGTCAAACCCGCGCCGGTCCAGCCGCGCGCCCAGGTAATCGCAGATTTCACGGTAATGCGCCCCCGGCGGGTTCAGCGTCGGGAACCGGATCAGTTCCTGCGTAAGGGCCACCAGGTCGTCGCGCCGCGCGGCGATTTCCTGTCTCAGACGGTCGTTGATGTCCATGCCGGCAGTCTTGCCCCTGACACCGGCCGACGCAAGGCCGCCCGCCGCAGGATGCTCAACTTTTGCCCGTCGTGGCTCAGGGCAAGCGGATGCGCGGCGCCTCGCCCAGGGGCAGGGGTCCGAGAAACATCGCCCCCTTCTCAAGCCGCAGGGTCACGTCCAGCGACACGGCATCGCCCGACATCTGCGAGATCAAGGCCAGCGCCGTCTCGACCCCGTCCATCACCGCGTCCGCGACATGCCCCGAGGCCTTCGCCACCGCCAGCATCTCGCGCCAGTCCTCGGCCTGCAGGTGCACCTCGCCGGTGCCGCGCCCCTGTGCGTCCACGTCCAGGTCACCGGTCAGGCGCAGCGCCATCGGGCCCCATTCCAGCTCTGCCGTGTCCACCGTGATCCGCTGCGGCGCAGGTCGCCGCGCGGGTCCTGCCAGAACATAGGGCGCATCCAGGGTGACCCGGGCGCGCAGCCGTGCCGTCCGGAAGGTTCCGGGCAGGGCCCCCGCCGTGGCCTGCACCACCCTGGCTGGCAGCGCTAACCCGCCCGCCGCCACCGCCACGTCATAGGCCGCTTGATCGACCCGCCCGAGGCTGGCCCGCAACTGCGCCAGCGCCGTCGTCCCGCGTGGCCCCGTCATGTTGAGCACGTCAGCCACCAGGTTGGCGCGCTCAAGCACATGCTCCGCGCCGTCGGTCACAAGGCTGGCCTGCATCCTGTCGCTGGTCACGTCGACCGCGCCGTCCGGTGTCAGGATCACCTGCCGCTCGGGCCAGGCGGCGATGGCGTGGTGCCAGTCGTAGCTCAGCAGGAAAAGCTGAAAGAACGGCGCCTGCCAGCCCCAGCCGCTGTCGGGATCGCGCAGTTCCAGCCCGGTCCACGTGGTGTCGTGCCGGTTCGGAAAACCGCGCACCCTGACCGCGTCGTAGGAGGCGTCCCAGCCCTCGGTCCGAGCATCTGCGAACCATCCCTCATAGGCCGAGAGCAGCGCGCGCTGGCCCCAGAACCAGTAGCCCGACCAGCCCAGCGCCGCGACGATGATCACAATGGCAAGACGTTTCATCATTAGGCACACTCCACGGGCTTTCCCCCAGTTGCCCGATGCTTTACATCCCGGGCGTCGGAAGGAAAAGCATCATGGCGCTCTGGGTCTTCGGTTACGGGTCTCTTCTCTGGAACCCCGGTTTCAAGGTCGCCGAAACGCGGCTGGCCTCGCTCGAGCATTACCACCGCAGCTTCTGCATGCACTCGATCCATCACCGCGGCACCGAAGAGGCGCCGGGCCTCGTGCTGGCGCTCGATGAAGCCCCCGGGGCAGTCTGCGACGGGGTGGCGCTCCGGGCCGAGCCGGGCACCGAGGAAGAGACGTTGACCTACCTGCGCGAACGCGAACTGGTGTCATCGGCCTATGTCGAACGCCACGTCATGCTGGGGCTCGAGGATGGCCGCACCGTCGAGGCGCTGGCCTATGTCATCAACCGCGATCACTGGCAATATTGTTGCGATATCCCGCTCGAGGATCAGGCGAAGATCATCGCCAGCGCCGTCGGCGGACGCGGTCCCAACACCGAGTACCTGTGGAACACCGCCCGGCATCTTGCCGAACTCGGTATCGAGGATGCAGATTTGCAATGGCTGGCCGACCGGGTTCGTGACATGTGCCGATAACGCCTTGGCTTGACTGACCAACCTGCCTAGAGTCCTCCCGCAATTAACGATGTCAGGAAACGTCCATGATGGACACGCCGGACCGCGAGGCCGAGCCAAAATTCTCCCAACCCGTGCGGCAGGTGCTCTTCATGATCACCGTGCTCGGGCTTGTCGTGGCCGGGCTGTTCCTCGCCCTGCCACGGGTCTGGCCGGTGTTCCTGACCAACCCCTATCTCAACGGGTTCATCCTCGTGGTCTTCGTGATCGGCGTTGTGGCGACCTTCTGGCAGGTGCTGGCGCTGATCGGATCGGTCCGCTGGATTGAAAACTTCGTCGCGGACCGCGATGCCGGCCACACCGCCCCCCGCATCCTTGCGCCGCTCGCCACCCTGATGCGGGCCCGCGGCAAGCGGATGCAGATATCGGCCACCTCGTCACGCTCGATCCTCGATTCGGTGGTGCAGCGCATCGACGAGGCGCGCGAGATCACCCGCTACATCGTCTCGCTGCTGATCTTCCTCGGGCTTCTGGGCACCTTCTACGGCCTCGCCACCACCGTGCCGGCCCTGGTTGAGACCATTCGCTCGCTGACGCCGCGTCCCGGCGAAACCGGTGTGCAGGTGTTCGAACGCCTGCAGGTCGGCCTGCAAAGCCAGCTGGGCGGCATGGGCACCGCCTTTGCGTCGTCGCTTCTCGGGCTTGCGGGATCGCTGGTGGTGGGACTGCTCGAACTGTTCGCCGGTCACGGCCAGAACCGCTTCTACCGCGAGCTCGAGGAATGGCTGTCGTCGATCACCCGCCTCGGATATGCCGGCACGGGCGACGGCGAAGGCTCGGCCGACCAGCAGCTTCTGGTGGCGGTGGTCGACCACATGTCCGAGCAGATGGAAGGCCTGCAGGCGATGTTCGCCCAATCCGACGAAAGCCGCGCCGAGGTCGATGACAAGCTGTCGACGCTGGCCGATTCCGTCGAGCGCATGACCGAACAACTAGAGCGCCAGTCCGCGCCCACCGCCGCGCTGACCCGCCTTGCCGAAGGGCAGGAGCGCCTGATCGACGCGCTTGAAAACCGCAAGCCCGAGGGCGACGGCAGCATCGACGCCGAAAGCCGTATGCGCTTGCGCTCGATCGACGTGCAGATGCTGCGCATCCTCGAAGAGATGTCCGCCGGTCGACAGGAAAGCATGGCAGAGCTGCGCACCGACATTTCCGCGCTCACCCGTGCGCTCAACACCGCCGTACGGCAGATCACCACCAATTCCGCCACGCGTCCGGCGCGCAATATCCGGCGGCCCCGCATGGAAAGCCCTGAACAGGAAGGTTAACTCATGGCATTGTCCCGTCGCACCGGGCAGCGGTTCCAGGCCAGTATCTGGCCCGGCTTCGTCGATGCCATGACCGGCCTGCTGCTGGTGCTGATGTTCGTGCTCACCATCTTCATGGTGGTCCAGTTCACCCTCCGCGAAACCATCACCGGGCAGGAATCCGAGCTTGACGAGCTTTCCGGCGAAATCGCCGCGCTGGCCCAGGCGCTCGGGCTCGAACGTGACAGGTCGGCGGCGCTGGAAGGCGAGGTCGGCAACCTGATCGCCACGCTGGGCGACGCCCAGGTACAGGCCGAGCAGCAGGCCGCGCTGATCGCCTCGCTCACGCAGGAGGTCGAGGTCCGCGATGCCGCGCTGGGCGCCGCCAACAGCCGCATCGCTGCACTGGAAGGCGACGTCGAAGCCCGCGACGCCGCGCTGGGTGAGGCCAACGCCCGGATCACCGACTTCGAAGATCAGGTTGCCGCCCTGCTGGCCTATCAGGCCACCGCCGCGCAGCGCATCGGCGACCTGGAAGATCGCGAAACCGCGCTGCTGACCGAACAGGAGGCGATGCAGCTTGCGCTCGCCCAAGCCCGCTCGGAGATCGACGCCGAGGCCGAGACCGCGCGCCTTGCCGCCGCCCAGGCCGAGGCGCTGGAGGCGATGATCGCCGAAATACGGGCCGAGCAGGCCGACACGGCCGAGGCGATGAACGCCCGGATCGCCGCGCTGCAAGACAGCCTCAGCGAGGAAGAAGCGCGGCGCCTGGCCGAGATCGCGGCCGCCGAGGCCCTGCGCGAAAAGCTCAAGACCGCCGATGCCGAACTGACCGCCATGACCCTCGCGCTGGAAGAACAGCGGCGCGAGGCCGAAGACACCCTGTCGATGCTGGCCGCCGTGCAGGCCGCGGAAAAGGACCTCGACGCCCGGCTCTCCGCCGCATTGATCGCACAGCAGGCGTCCGAAGCCCGCCTGGCCGAGATGGACACGCAACTGACCGAGGCTGCGGCGCAGTCCGAGGATCTGAATGCGCAACTCGCTGCCGCCCTCTTGGCGCAGCGCTCCGCCGAAGAGCGCAACGCCGCGCTGACCGAAGACCTTCAGGCCGCGCTCAGCGAAGACCGCGAGACGTCGTCGCAACTCTCCTCTCTGGAGGCGCAACTCGCCACCGCGCTGCTGCAATCGCAGGATCAGGGCACCCGTATCGGCGAACTGGAGCAGAGCCTCGCCGCGCTGCGCAAAAGCGCCGAGGCCGAAAGAAGCGCGTTGGAGGCGCAGCTTGCGCAGGCGTTGGCCGACAGCATCTCGGCCCAGCGCAGCGCCCGCGAAGCCTCGCAGTCGCTTGAGGCCGCAGAGAACCGTCAGGCCTCGCTCGAGGCCGAACTGGCCCGGGCGCTGGCCGCGCAGTCCGACCTGCAGGGCGTTCAGGACAGCTTGGCCGAGGCGCTCGCCGCCAAGGCCGTGGCCGAACAGGCCAAGGCCGACGCCAATGCCGCTCTCGAGACCGCCGAGGCCAGCCTTGCCACGGCCCGGGACGAGGCGCTGACCCTCGAAGACAAGCTGGCGCAGGCGCTGGCCGCGCAACTGGCGGCCCAGCAAAACGCGCAGGCGCTGGGCGGGCAGTTGGAACAGGCGCAGGAATCCAATGCCGCGCTGACCCAGCAACTCGCCAACCTGCGCGCCACGCTGGATGAGACCGAAACCGGAGAAACCAGCCTGCGAGACCAGCTTTCGGCCGCCTTGGCCGCCACCGTCAAGGCCGAGACCGCGGCCGAGGACATCCGCCAGGAGCTGGCCGATGCGCTGGCGCTGAAGCTCGCTGCCGAGGACCGCGCCGAAGCCGCCACCGCCGAGGCCCGCGCCGCGCAGTCGAAACTGGACAATCGCGATGCGCTGCTGGCCGCCGCACGACAGGAACTGGCCGAGCAGTCCGAAGTCTCGACCGAAGCGCAGCGCCGCGCCGCGCTGCTCAACCAGCAGGTCGGCGCGCTGCGCACGCAACTGGGCGAGTTGCAGGCGCTGCTCGACGATTACCGCGACCGCGACGCCGCGCAGGACATCCAGTTGCAAAACCTCGGCACCGACCTGAACGCCGCTCTGGCGCAGAAGGCGCTGGAAGAAAAGCGCCGCGCCGAGGCCGAAGCCCGCAACGCCGCCCTGCTCGAGGAAGAGCGCAAGCGGCTCGAAGCCGAAACCAAGGACCTCGAACGCTACCGGTCCGAGTTCTTCGGCCGTCTGCGCGATCTGCTGGGCAATCAGGAAGGCGTGCGGATCGAGGGCGACCGTTTCGTCTTTGCCTCTTCGGTGCTGTTCGAATCCGGACGGGCCCAGCTATCGCAGGACGGCCAGGGCGAAATCGCCAAGGTCGCGCGCATCCTGAAGTCCGTCGCCGACGACATTCCCGAAGGCATCGATTGGGTGATCCGCGTCGACGGCCACACCGACGACGTGCCGATCGTCGGCTCCGCCGAATTCGACGACAACTGGGAGCTTTCCCAGGCCCGGGCGCTGTCGGTGGTGCGCTACATGATCAACTTCCTTGGCATCCCGCCCGACCGTCTGGCCGCCAACGGCTTCGGCCAGTACCAGCCGATCGACGCCTCCGACACCGCTGCGGCCCGTGCCCGCAACCGCCGGATCGAGTTGAAGCTGACCGAGAAATAGCCCGCGTTCGGTTAATTAATCGTTTGATAACAGTCACTTGGGTTTCGCATGCGAAACCCCGGCTCAACCCCGGTTGAGCAACCGGAATGCCGTCGACGCGCCCCAGCCAGCAGCTATGGCGATTGCCAGCGACAACAGCCCGTAGATCAGCGACTGCTCATGCGCGAGATTGAACAGGAAGCGTTCAAGCCCCACCTTCCGGACCTCGATCTCGCCCTCGAAATCAGACACAACCTGCTGATTTCTCAGCAGAAAGACCCTGGTGCGATAAGTGCCTTCGGTCAGGTTCGCGGGCATCTGCACCGAGGTCTGGAACAGGGTCTGATCGACCACGGTGATGCTGCTCTCGTTCAGTTGGTAAAGCCCCTTGTCCTCGCGGATGCGCAGCACCGCGTCGGCGAACTCCTTCTCCGATCCCAGCGTCCAGACGGCGCGCGGGGCGGTGACGCGATAGATCGTGTCGGCATCCTCGGTCAGGATCTCGTTCAAGGGGCCAGAGGTTGCCAGCGCATAGAAACTGGGCGCCGAGTGGATCTCGGCCGACTCGGTGTTGATCCAGATGCCGTATCGACGCTCCTTCTTGCGCACCACCACTGGCGCCGACGGTCCGGCAATCGCGATGATCACGTCGAGATCGCTTTTTGGCAGCGGCGCCTCGCGCTTGATCGCACCGAAAACCAGGATCTCGGAGCCGTCGAAGTTGGCGGTGATCCGCACCTGGTTCTGCGACAGCCCCAGCACGACGTCTTCCTCGACCTCCGAAGGCTGCGCCAGCAGCGCCCCCGGTAACAGCAGCAGAAGGGCCAGCAGGTGCCGCATCAGTGACCTCCCGGCTGGGCGATGGAGTAAAGTTCCGAAGGTTGCAACAGCAGGTCCAGCGCCAGTTTCCCGCAGACCGCCAGCACCAGTATCGCCAGCAGGATGCGCAATTGCTCGGCCTTCAGCTTGACCCCGATGCGGGTGCCGATCTGCGCGCCCACCACGCCGCCCACCAGCAGCAGCACCGCCAGCGCCATGTCGACGGTCTGGTTGGTGGTGGCGTGCAGGAGAGTGGTGAAGGCAGTGACGAAGATGATCTGGAACAGCGATGTGCCCACCACCACCTTGGTCGGCATGTGCAGGATATAGATCATCGCCGGCACCATGATAAAGCCGCCGCCGACCCCCATGATCGCCGCGAGGATACCCACCAGGATGCCGACGATCACCGGCGGGATCACCGAGATGTAAAGCCCCGAGGTGCGGAACCGCATCTTGAACGGCAGCGCCGTGACCCAGCCGCGGTGCTTGCGCTTGGCGGGCGGTACGCCGCCGGCTTTCCGCGACTTGCGGATCGCCCGCAGGCTTTCGACGAACATCAATGCGCCGATGATGCCAAGGAAGACGACGTAGCAGAGCCGCACCAGCAGATCGACCTGGCCCATGGATTTCAGGTAGTTGAAGACCAGAACGCCCAGGCCCGCGCCGATCAGGCCGCCGACAAGCAGCACCGTGCCCATCCTCAGGTCGACCGTCTTGCGCTTCAGGTGGGCCAGCAGGCCCGAGAAGGACGAGGCGACGATCTGGTTGGCCTCGGTGGCCACCGCGACGGCGGGGGGGATGCCGATGAAGAACAGCAGCGGCGTCATCAGGAACCCGCCGCCGACGCCGAACATGCCCGACAGGATGCCCACCATCCCGCCCAACCCCAGTAGGAGGAAGGCGTTGACCGAGACCTCGGCTATCGGCAGGTATATTTGCATTGCTCTTCCTAAGCCGCATTCGCGGGGATTTGCAAGTGCAGCACTCCCCGCGTCAGGCCGTCACCGGCGTGTCCCACGACATTCGGGCCGGCATCCGGGGCGGCCCGAGACGCCATGTCCTCAGCGCTCCTTGACGTAGGGCTCGCCGCCGGCGCGCGGCGGAATTGCCTTGCCGACGAAACCGGCAAGGATCACCACCGTCAGGATGTAGGGCAGGGCGTCCATGAACTGCACCGGCAGCACGAAGGCCCCGAGGTCGATGTTCTGATAGCGCAGCGCCACCGCCTGCAAGAGACCGAACAGCAGACAGGCCCAGAGCGCGTACCACGGCCGCCACTTGGCGAAGATCAGCGCCGCCAGCGCGATGAAGCCGCGCCCCGCCGTCATGTCCTTGACGAAGCCCGCCTGAAGCCCGGTCGCCAAGTAGGCCCCGGCAATGCCGCAAAGCACCCCTGCAATCGCCACAGCCGCATAGCGCAGACCCACCACCGAGACGCCGGCGGTGTCGACCGCCGCCGGGTTTTCGCCCACCGCGCGCAGGCGCAGCCCGAAGCGGGTGCGGAACAGCACCCACCACGAGATCGGGACCATCAGGAAGCCCACGTAGACAAGGATCGAATGGCCCGAGATCAGGTCGTGATAGATCGGGCCCAGCACCGGGATTCCCTGCAGGGTATCGGCCAGCGGCAGGTCAATCCCTTCGAACCGTCCGCCCGCCATCAGCGACGGCGTGCGCCCGCCCTGGCTGAACATGTCCTGTGCCACCAGCACGGTCATCCCGGCGGCAAGGAAGTTGATCGCCACCCCCGAAATCAGCTGGTTGCCGCGAAAGGTGATCGAGGCCAGCCCGTGAATGCCCGACAGCACCAGCGAGGCGCCGATGCCCGCCAGCAGCCCGACCCAGACCGAGCCCGAGACCGAGGCGAAGGCGGCGGCAAAGAAGGCGGCGGCAAGCATCTTGCCTTCCAGCCCGATGTCGAAGATCCCCGCGCGTTCCGAGAACAGACCGGCCAGACAGGCCAGCAGCAACGGGGTTGCCAGTCGAACGGTGGAATCGAGGATCTGCAGGATGGTGTTCAGGTCCATGGATCAGCCCTCTTTCCGCCGGAAGGCGAGGAATATGCGTTCCAGCGGCATCCGCACCATGTTGTCGAGCGCGCCGGTGAACAGGATCACCAGCGCCTGGATCACCACGATCAGTTCGCGCGGGATATTCGTCCAGAGCGCCAGTTCCGCCCCGCCCTGGTAGAGAAACCCGAACAGGATCGCGGCCAGGAACACGCCCACCGGGTGCGACCGGCCCATCAGCGCCACCGCGATGCCGATGAAGCCCGCGCCCTCGGTGGCGTTCATCACCAGCCGCTCGGCCTCGCCCTGCGTGGTGTTGAGCGCCATCATCCCTGCCAGCCCGCCCGAGATCAGCATGGCGACGACGGTGATGCGCACCGGTGAGATGCCGGCGTATTTCGCGGCTGACTCGGAGTGGCCGAAGGCGCGGATCTCGTAGCCCAGCCGCGTATGCCAGAGCAGCACCCAGACGCCGACGCAGGCCAGCACGGCCAGAAAGAAGGTCACGTTCGCGGGCGAGCCGCGAAACAGGATGTTTTCGGCGGTCGAGAACATGTCGCGGAAGGTCGGCAGGTGCGTGGGCTCGGGGAACTTGGCGGTGGCCGGGTCCATGCTGCGCGGCGGACGCAGCAGGTTGACCAGCACGTAGTTGAGGAAGGCCGCGGCGATGAAGTTGAACATGATCGTGGTGATCACGATGTGGCTGCCGCGCTTGGCCTGCAGGTAGGCCGGGATGAAGGCCCATGCGGCGCCGAAGGTGGCCGCGCCCACGGCTGTGCCGAGGATTGCCAGCGTCCAGTGCGGCCACGGGATGAACAGCGCCACCAGCGCCACGCCAAGGCCGCCGATCATCGCCTGACCCTCGCCGCCGATGTTGAACAGCCGCGCGTGGAAAGCGACGGCGACGGCGAGCCCGGTGAAGATGAAGTTGGTGGCGTAGTAAAGCGTGTAGCCCCAGCCGGACGACCGCATGAGCGCGCCATCGACCATCAGCTTGAAGGCGGCGACGGGATCTTCGCCGATGCCGATGATGACCAGCGCCGAGAGGATCGCGGCAAGGACGAGCGAGATCAGCGGAACGAGGACCGCGTCGGCCCAGGCGGGCATTCTATCCATGGATGTCTCCGGTCAGAGTACCGAAATCCTTGAAGGATTTCGGATCGTTTTCTTGTGAAGAAAACGGGACGGTGCGCCGCGGGTCAACCATGCTGCCTGGCCTCCCGGGCTTCCTTGGCGGCCAGTTTCTCCTCGACCATGTCGATCACCGGCTTGTCGTCCGGCGCCTCGGTGATCCCGGCCATCAACAGGCCCAGTTCTTTTTCGTCGGTCTCCGACGCCAGCCGTTCACCCATGATCTGGCCGTCGAACATCACCGCCACGCGGTCGGACAGCGACAGGATTTCGTCCAGTTCGACCGAGACAAGCAGCACCGCCTTGCCCGCGTCGCGCAGCGAAACGATCTGCTGGTGGATGAATTCGATGGCGCCGATGTCGACGCCGCGGGTGGGCTGGCCCACCAGCAAGAGGTCGGGGTTGCGCTCGATCTCGCGGGCGACGACGATCTTCTGCTGGTTGCCGCCCGAGAAGTTCTTGGCCGAGAGGTTGCCGTTGGGCGGCCGGACGTCGAACTTCTGGATCTTGCGCTCGGTGTCGTCTTTGATCGCCTTGTTGTTCATCAGGATGCCGGACTGGTACTTGGGATCGCGGTGGTAGCCGAAGGCGACGTTTTCCCAGGCGTGGAAGTCCATGATGAGGCCTTCGCGCTGCCGGTCCTCGGGAACATGGGCGATGCCGCGGGCGCGGCGCGACTGCCCGTCGGAATGCCGCCCCGTCAGGTCGATCACATCGCCGTTCATGCGGATTTCGCCGGTGGCCTGGCGGAAGCCGCCCAGCACCTCGAGCAGCTCGGACTGGCCGTTGCCCGCCACCCCGGCGATGCCGAGGATCTCGCCGCCACGCACCTCGAGGTTGATGCCCTTGACGCGTTCGACGCCGTCGGCATCGACGACCCGAAGGTCCTTCACCTGCAAGATCGGTTCGCCGGGCTGCGCGGGCTGCTTGTCGACGCGCAGAAGGACCTTGCGGCCGACCATCAGTTCGGCCAGTTCCTCGGGGCTGGTCTCGGCGGTCTTGACCGTGGCGGTCATCTCGCCCCGGCGCATGACCGAGACCGTATCGGTGATTTCCATGATCTCGCGCAGCTTGTGGGTGATCAGGATGATGGTTTTGCCTTCTTCCCGCAACCTGTTGAGAATGCGGAACAACTGGTCGGCCTCGGCGGGGGTCAGAACGCCCGTCGGTTCGTCCAGGATCAGGATATCGGCCTGCCGGTAAAGCGCCTTGAGGATCTCGACCCGCTGTTGGTGGCCCACCGAGAGGTTCTCGACCACCGCGTCCGGGTCGATCTTGAGCTCATACTCGGCGGCCAGGTCGGTCAGTGCCTTGCGGGCCTTGGCCAGCGAGGGGCGCAGCAGTTCGCCGTCCTCGGCGCCGAGGATGACGTTTTCCAGCACGGTGAAGTTCGGCACCAGCTTGAAGTGCTGGAACACCATGCCGATGCCGGCGGCGATGGCGGCCTGGCTGTCGGGGATCAGGGTCTTCTTGCCGGCGATCCAGACCTCGCCCGCGTCGGCCTTGTAAAAGCCGTAAAGGATCGACATCAGCGTCGACTTGCCGGCGCCGTTCTCGCCGATGATGCCGTGGATGGTGCCCGGCATCACCCGGATCGAGATATCCTTGTTGGCCTGCACCGGGCCGAACGCCTTGGAGATGCCCTTGAGTTCGATGGCGGGCGCGGTTTCTGTCATCCGGTTTTTCCCTCGTGGTCGGGGCCAGAGTTGCAAAGCGCGGGCGGTTTGCAAAGAGGCAATTGCCCATCGCGTCGCGGCAGGGGGGGGCCGCGCGATGGGAAAGGCCGCGCCGGTCGCCCGGCACGGCCTCAGTCCAATCGGGCGTGATGGCTCAGAAGTTCAGGACCGGGCAGCTGTCGTTTTCGTAGTAGCTGACCACTTCGATTTCGCCGTCGATGATCTTCTGCTTGGCCTCTTCGACCGCAGCCTTCATCTCGTCGGTGAGCAGCGCTTCGTTGTGCTCGTCCACCGCATAACCGACGCCGTCCTCTTCGAGGCCCAGCACCTGTGTGCCGCCGGTTTCGAGGTCTTCGCCGGCCATCATAGCGTTGTAGACGGCCACGTCGACGCGCTTGAGCATCGAGGTCAGGACCTTGCCGGAATGCAGGTGGTTCTGGTTGCTGTCGACGCCGATCGACAGGATGCCTTCGTCGGCGGCGGTCTGAAGAACGCCAACGCCGGTGCCGCCGGCGGCGGCATAGATCACGTCGGCGCCCTGGCTGATCTGCGCCTTGGCCAGTTCCGAGCCCTTCACCGGGTCGTTCCAGGCGGTCGGCGTGGTGCCGGTCATATTGGCGACGATCTCGATATCCTCGTTGACGGCCTTGGCGCCCTGGGCATAGCCGCAGCCGAAGTGGCGGATCAGTGGCACGTCCATGCCGCCGATGAAGCCGACGGTGCCGCTCTCGGAGGCCATCGCCGCCAGCATGCCGACGAGGTAGGAGCCCTGGTGTTCCTGGAAGGCGATCATCTGCACGTTCTCGGGCACTTCGGGCAGGAAGCCGTCGATGTTGACGAACTTGGTGTCGGGATAATCGGGGGCGACTTCCTCGAGCACCGGGGCGATGGCGAAGCCGGTGGTCACGATTGGGTTGGCGCCGGCCTCGGCGAAGCGGCGCAGGGCCTGTTCGCGCTGGGCTTCGGATTGCAGTTCGATCTCGAGGTATTCACCGCCGGTTTCCTCTTTCCAGCGCTCGGCGCCGTTGAAGCCGGCTTCGTTGAAGCTTTTGTCGTATTTGCCGCCGAGGTCGTAGATCAGCGCCGGTTCGGCCAGAGCGGCGCCTGCGGTCAGCGCGACAGTGGCTGTGCTGGCAAGGATTTTGTGCATGAAGGTCATGGTTGCTCCCGTTGGAATAAGGCGAGGCGAAGCAGCCCCGCAACTGGGTCACTGTCCGGGTTGTCCCGGATCATGGCCGATTAAGGCCGGGTTGGCGCCGGAGGGTCAACCGATTCTTGCGCGCTTCCGCTGGGGAAACGGGGGGTTAAGGGGGCTGGCGGTGAGGTCCCGGATCAGGTCCGGGACGGAGATCCGCCCGGGTGCACGGTCTTTCGCAGCAAAAGAGCATCGACCGGCGCCGCCCCGGTGCGCGGGTAGTAGCCTTTGCGGCGACCTGCCTCGGTGAAGCCGGCGGCGCGGTAAAGCGCGCGGGCGGGGGCATTGTCTTGGGCAACCTCGAGGAAGACCACCGTGGCACCCCGGTCCGCCAGCGCGGCGAGGAGGGTGTCGATCAGTGCACGCGCCACGCCCTGCCGCCGATGCGCCGGGTCGGTGGCGATGGTGAGCAGTTCGGCCTCGTCCAGGACGACGCGGGCGAGTGCGAAGCCCTGTGGCCGGGCGACCAGCAGGCAGGCGGGATCGGCGAGGAAGTTTTCGAATTCATCCGTGCTCCAGCCGCGCGACGGCGCGAAGGCGGCTTCATGCAGCGCGGCCAGCGCGTCAGGCGTCATCGAGCAGCACCGGCGGCGCATCGCGCGACGGCGCGGCATCGGCGGCGCGGATATAGAGCGGTGCGGGGGGGCTGGTATGTGTGGCGAAGCGTTCCGCGGCAATGCGGGCGGTGGCTTCGGCGATGGCGTGGCGCGGCGGCACGGTCTCGGCACCGGGAATGAGGTCGGCGGCGGGGCCTGTGACCGGAGTGTCGGGCGAGACGCTGGCGATGTCGCGCAGCGCCGGGCTTCCGCCCGGGAAGCGCTGCGCATAGATGCGCTCGCGGCGAGCGTCGATCACGGCCGTGACGGGTGCCTCGATGCCGAAGGCGGCGGCCTCCAGCGCGCCGACCCCGACCGCGGGGATCCCGAGCGAGAGCGCCAATCCGCGGGCGGCCGCCACCGAGATGCGGATGCCGGTGAAATTGCCCGGACCGATCCCGACACCGAGCGCCGACAGGTCGTGCCATGTCACGCTGGCCTCGGCCAGCACCTCTTGCAGCAGGGGAAACAGCCGTTCCGCCTGTCCGCGCGACATGTCTTCGCGCCGCGCGGCCAAGACCCGGTCGCCGCACAGCAAAGCGGCCGCGCAATGCGCGGCCGATGTATCGAATCCCAGAACCAGAGGTTCAGACCGCAACGGGGCGGACCTCGGTCACCTCGGGGATGTAATGGCGCAGCAGGTTCTCAATGCCCATCTTCAGCGTCAGCGTGGACGACGGGCAGCCGGCGCAGGCGCCCTGCATGTGCAGGTAGACGACGCCGCGGTCGAAGCCGTGAAAGGTGATGTCGCCGCCGTCCTGCGCCACCGCGGGCCGCACCCGGCTGTCGAGCAACTCCTTGATCTGGTTTACGATCTCGCCATCCTCGCCGGAGTGTTCGGCATGGCCGGAAGACCCGCCGACGTCGCCCGCCATGACCGGCGCGCCGGACTGGAAATGCTCCATGATCGCGCCGAGAACGGCGGGTTTCAGATGATCCCATTCCTTGGCCTCGGCCTTGGTCACGGTGACGAAATCATGGCCGAAGAACACGCCCTCGACACCCTCGACCGCGAAAAGGCGCGTCGCTAAGGGCGACGCCGCCGCGCCGTCGGCGTTGGGGAAATCGGCGGTGCCGGTTTCGAGCACGGTCTGGCCGGGCAGGAACTTCAGCGTCGCAGGATTTGGGGTGGATTCGGTCTGGATGAACATCGGCTGGGGTCCTTATCGCTTGGCTCAGATATGCGGACGGGCGGCGCGGATGTCAATGTTTGGAATGGTTCTAAACGGCTTCAGGCCAACCCCCGCCTGAGCAGCGGAAGGATGTCGCCCAAGTGGGTCAGGGCGGCCATGTGGCCGCCGCGTGGCAGCGTCTCATACCGCCACGACGGCGCTGCCAAGCGCAGCAGGTCCACGATTTCGAGGATCGACCGGGTGGTATCGTCGGCCCATATGACGGTGGCGTCGCCTGGTAGCTGAGCGGCCCAGTCCGCCGCTGTCCGGGGGTCGTCCATCACCGCATCCCATTCGTGGAAGTTGGGCTTCAGGGCTTCGGCGAATTTCACACGCCGTGGCGCGGGCATCGCCGCCCAGCTTCCCTTGCCGGTCCAATAGTCGGCAAAGACCTCGGCCGCGGCGGACCAGTCGCCGGTGGCGCCGTTGCGCTTGATACAGTCGCGCAACGTCACTGCCTCGGCGTGGGCGGTGCCGCGTCCCGCAAAGGCAAGGATCGCGAAAGGGTTCGGCTCGATCAGCACCAAGCGCCGCACACGCGTGCTGTGCCGCGCGGCAAGCTCCATGGCGACGGCACCGCCGAAGGAATGACCGATGATCGAAAAGGGAGCATCATCCGGAGGCAGGAGAGGGTCGATGAGGTCGGCCTGATCGGCAAGCCTCTGGCGGTGGTGCCTGCTCCAGCCCGGAGTGGCGCCGTATCCGTGCAGATTGGGCGCGATGAGACGGTAGCTGTCCTTCAGCTGGGCCATGACGCCGCGCCACTGTCCTGCTCCGGCGACACTGGAGTGCAGAAGCACCACCGCTGGCCCCCGTCCTTCGGTAAGGCAATCTGCAGTGTGCATCACGGTTCCTCGGTCTACGCTTGCGTTCCCAACGCCTCAGGTGATCGCTTCCAGTCGCTCCTTCGACAGATCGCCGGGAACGATGGTGATTGGGATGGGCAGTGATCCGGAATTTCGGGTCAGTTGGGTGACCAGCGGGCCGGGACCCTTCTTGCCGGTGCCGGCGCCGAGGACGAGGACGCCGATTTCGGGGTCGTCCTGGATCTGGGCGATGATTTGGTCGACGGATTCGCCTTCGCGGATGACCAGTTCGGGATCGACGTTCTGGCGATCGCGCATCCACTTGGCGAAGACCTCGAAATGCGCGTGAATACGTTCGCGGGCCTCTTCGCGCATGACCTCGCCGACGCCGATCCAGTGGTTGAATTCGTCCGGTGGGATCACCGACAGGATCGCCACGCCGCCGCCGGTACGACTGGCGCGCATGGCGGCAAAGCGCATTGCGTTGAGGCATTCACGGCTGTCGTCGAGCACGACGAGGAACTTGCGCATCGGGTCTCTCCTTGCGCAGGGATCATGCATGGGTTTGTGCAAGGGGACAATGGGGGATCCGGGGGGAGGGAGCGGGGAGGTCTTGCCTTGAGCGGACCTTGGAGTTGCCGCCGGACGCAAAGCCGCGCATCGCCGTGCCGGCGGGCGGCGTCGCGCCGGAGGCATGCGTTCGGCATGACGATGCGCGGCGGCCTGCGGCCGCTGTTGATGCGCTTGGCGTTCATAGCGAAGGTCCGCCAACGCCACAACAGACCCCCCGACGCGCCTAGCGCCCCGACGCGGCCCAATCCCAGTAAAGTTCGCGCACCCGGCGCGTGACCGGCCCGACCTGGTATTGCGTGTCGTCGAACCCGGTGACCGGTGTCACCTTCATCATGTTTCCGGACATGAAGACCTCGTCCGCGGCATGGACATCGGCGAAGCTCAGCACCTTTTCCACCACCTCGGTGCCGTCGGCGCGCAGGTTCTCGATGTGCCGGGCACGGGTGATGCCGGCAAGGAAGGTGCCGTTCGGGACCGGCGTGAAGACCACGCCGTCGCGGACCATGAAGATGTTGGCAGTCGCGGTCTCGGCCACGTTGCCCAGCGCATCGGCGACCAGCGCGTTGCCGAAGCCCTTGGCGCGGGCCTCGGCCAGCATGCGCGCGTTGTTGGGATAGAGACAACCCGCTTTGGCATCGACCACCGCGTCGGCTAGCACCGGCCGGTGAAACTGCGTCCGGGTGAGGGTGGTGGTGGAATCCTCGGGGGCCATCGGGATCGCCTCGAGCGAGATCGCGAAGCCGGTGTGGCCGGGCTTGGGCACCACGCCGAGGTAATCGCCCTCGAGCGCCCAGTACATCGGGCGGATGTAGACGGCGGTGTCGGGGGTATAGGCCTTCAGGCCCTCGTGGATGATCGCCACCATGTCGTCGGTGGTCACCGTCGGGGTGATCATCAGGGCTTCGGCCGAGCGGTTGACGCGGGCGCAATGGCGGTCGAGGTCGGGGGTGAGGCCGTGGGCCATGCGGGCACCATCGAAGACCGTGGAGCCGAGCCAGGATCCGTGGTCGGCGGCCTTCATGACGGGGATGTCCCCGTCGTGCCAGCGGCCATCGAAATAGGTGCGGATATCGGTGCCTGTCGCCATCTGCGGTCCTCCTTGCGGCGGACCCTATGCGGGCGGGCGGGAGAGGTCCAGAGGGGGGCGGATGGGTGCGGCGCACCCTTCCAATGTCAGCCTGCGAGTTCGGTGATGATGGCCTGTGCCGCGGCGCGCGGATCGTCGGCCTGCCACACAGGGCGGCCGACGACGATGTGGTCGGCACCGTCCGCCACGGCCTTGGCCGGGGTCACGATGCGCTTCTGGTCGCCGGCGGCGCTGCCGGCGGGGCGGATGCCGGGCGTGACGATCAGCCGGCCTTGCGCTTCGGGCAGGGCGCGGATCATCGCGGCTTCCTGCGCCGAAGCGATCACCCCGTCGGCACCGGCCTCGAAGGCCCGCGTGGCGCGGGTGGCCACAATGTCGGGGACGTCACCGGCCATGATGAGGTTGTCATCGAGATCGGAGCGGTCGGAGGAGGTGAGGATGGTGACGGCGAGGATCTTCAGGTCCTTTCCGGCAGCCCCCGCCTTGGCGGCGCGGACCACCTGCGGATCGCCGTGCACGGTCAGGAAGTCGAGGTCGAACTGCGCCAGGCCGCGCACGGCCGCCTCGACGGTGGCGCCGATGTCGAACAGCTTCATGTCGAGGAAGATGCGCTTTCCGCGTTCCTGCTTGAGCTCGTTGGCCAGTGCCAGCCCGCCGCCGGTAAGCATGCCGAGGCCGATCTTGTAAAAGCTGACTGTGTCGCCGAGCCGGTCGGCAAGGTCGAGGCCCGCGACGGCGTTGGGGACGTCGAGAGCAACGATCAGGCGGTCGTCATGGGGGGGCATTGGCAAGGCTCCTTGGCGCGAGGGACGGGCTGGGGAGGGTTTTGCCAAGTGGGCACCGCGATGCAAGGGGTTTCTGCCTGTCAGGGCGACCAAGATGCAACGGGGAGGGGGAGGAGGGTCCCGGATCAGATCCGGGACTGCGGTGTCATGATGTGGCGGGGAGCTGCCTCAGGCGCAAAGCCGATCGATGATCTGGCCGAGGTAGTTGGGCTGTGTCTGAAACACGTGGCTGGCTACGTCCGGCGCGTGTTCGACCCGGCTTTTGGTGAGGGTGCAGGTCTTCGGGTCGTGCATCCGGCGTGCGGCCGCGGTGAGCCCGGCGCTGATCTGGCTGGCCTCGATATCGATCGGGGCGGCGTACTCAGCCGGATAGGTGTAGCTGTCGGTGCCGTCGATCAGTGTGACGTGAGCGTGGAAGCACCCTGTCTCGGCGTCGTGACGGACATCGGTGATACGGGTCTTGAGTGGCATGTTTCCTGCCTCCATTTACTGCTCTTGCGGATCATCGGTCCGCACTCCGACAACGCGGGGATTGTCAAGTTGTTCCCGAGGCGAAAATTCAGGCTGTCGCAAAACCTCCTCACAGGTTCTTGAAACAACCGGGACCGTGCCCAAATCTATCCGGAAGGCCCACTAGGGGATGTGCCGCGCAGCCGGGCAGACCCACAATCGGGCGCTTGATATAAGGAGAGACACCATGAACTTGGAGAAGTTCACGGAACGGTCGCGCGGATTCATTCAGGCCGCCCAGACCATCGCAATGCGGGAAAGCCACCAGCGGCTTGCCCCCGAACACATCCTGAAAGCCCTGCTTGACGACGAGGAAGGCCTTGCGGCCAACCTGATCAAACGTGCGGGCGGCGCGCCCGAGCGCGTGGTGCAGGCCAACGACCTTGCGCTGACGAAGATCCCGGCGGTGTCGGGTGACGCGGGGCAGGTTTATCTGGACAGCACCACCGGCAAGGTGCTGGACGAGGCCGAGAAGCTGGCAAAGAAAGCCGGCGACAGTTTTGTCCCCGTCGAACGCATCCTGATGGCGCTGGCCATGGTGAAATCCGAGGCTCGTAAGGCGCTTGAGGCCGGTGCGGTCAACGCGCAGGCGCTGAATGCGGCGATCAACGACATCCGCAAGGGTCGGACGGCGGATTCCGCATCGGCCGAGGAAGGGTATGACGCGCTGAAGAAATACGCGCTGGACCTGACCGAGCGTGCCCGCGAAGGCAAGATCGACCCGATCATCGGCCGGGACGAGGAAATCCGTCGCGCGATGCAGGTGCTGAGCCGCCGGACCAAGAACAACCCCGTTCTGATCGGTGAGCCGGGCGTCGGCAAGACGGCGATTGCCGAAGGTCTTGCCCTGCGCATCGTCAACGGCGATGTGCCCGAGAGCCTGAAGAACAAGAGCCTGTTGTCGCTCGACATGGGTGCGCTGATTGCTGGCGCAAAGTACCGCGGCGAGTTCGAGGAGCGCCTGAAAGCGGTGTTGTCTGAGGTGACTGCGGCGGCGGGCGAGATCATCCTGTTTATCGACGAGATGCACACGCTGGTGGGCGCGGGCAAGGCGGACGGGGCGATGGACGCCTCCAACCTGCTGAAACCGGCGCTGGCGCGCGGCGAACTGCACTGTGTCGGCGCGACCACGCTTGATGAATACCGCAAGCATGTCGAGAAGGATGCGGCCCTGGCCCGGCGGTTCCAGCCGCTGATGGTGGAGGAGCCGACCGAGGAAGACACCATTTCGATCCTGCGCGGTATCAAGGAGAAGTACGAGCTGCACCATGGTGTGCGGATCTCGGATTCGGCGCTGGTGGCGGCGGCGCAACTGTCGCACCGCTACATCACTGATCGGTTCCTGCCGGACAAGGCCATCGACCTGATGGACGAGGCCGCGTCGCGGCTGCGGATGGCGGTGGATTCGAAGCCCGAGGAACTGGACGCGCTCGACCGCGACATCCTGCAGAAGCAGATCGAGTCGGAAGCGCTGCGGAAAGAGGACGATCAGGCGTCCAAGGACCGGCTGGCGAAGCTGGAAAGGGAGCTGGGCGATCTTCAGGACCAGTCGGCGCAACTGACCGCCAAGTGGCAGGCCGAGCGTGACAAGCTGGCTTCGGCCCGTGACCTGAAGGAGCAGCTCGACCACGCCCGCGCGGAACTGGACATCGCCAAGCGTAACGGTGACCTGGCCAAGGCCGGGGAGCTTAGCTACGGCGTGATCCCGCAGCTTGAAAAGCAGCTCGGCGAGGCCGAGGAGCAGGAGCAGGACGGTGTCATGGTCGAAGAGGCCGTGCGGCCGGACCAGATCGCCTCGGTCGTGGAGCGCTGGACGGGTATCCCCGCCGGCAAGATGCTGGAAGGCGAGCGCGACAAGCTGCTGCGCATGGAAGAGCAATTGCACGATCGCGTTATCGGGCAGGACAAGGCGCTCAAGGCCGTATCCAATGCGGTGCGCCGTGCAAGGGCGGGCCTTCAGGACGAGAACCGGCCGCTGGGTTCGTTCCTCTTCCTGGGGCCGACGGGCGTCGGCAAGACCGAGCTGACCAAAGCGTTGGCCGATTTCCTGTTCGACGACGATAACGCCATGGTGCGGATCGACATGTCGGAGTTCATGGAAAAGCACAGCGTCAGCCGTCTGATCGGTGCGCCTCCGGGCTATGTCGGTTATGACGAGGGTGGCGTCCTGACCGAAGCGGTGCGGCGCAGGCCTTATCAGGTTGTGCTGTTCGACGAGGTCGAGAAGGCGCACCCGGAGGTGTTCAACGTGCTCTTGCAGGTGCTCGACGACGGTGTGCTGACCGATGGTCAGGGCCATCGCGTGGACTTCAAGCAGACGCTGATCATCCTGACGTCGAACCTGGGGTCGCAGGCGCTGAGCCAGCTGCCGGAAGGGGCCGATGCTGCCAAGGCCAAGCAGGACGTGATGGACGCGGTGCGGGCGCATTTCCGGCCCGAGTTCCTGAACCGGCTGGATGACATGATCATCTTCGACCGGCTGGCACGCGAGGATATGGCGGGCATCGTCGAAATCCAGCTTGCACGGCTGCTCAAGCGGCTGGCGGGGCGCAAGATCACGCTCGATCTGGACGACGCGGCGCGCAAGTGGCTGGCCGAGGAGGGCTATGACCCTGTCTATGGCGCACGTCCGCTGAAGCGGGTGATCCAGCGCGCCCTGCAGGATCCGCTGGCCGAGATGCTGCTGGCGGGCGACATCGCCGACGGTGACACGGTGCACGTCAGCGCCGGGACCGAGGGGCTGATCATCGGCGACCGGGTCGCGGCGAGCAATCGTCCGAAACCGGACGATGCCGTGGTTCACTGAATGCTTGAGAAATGATGAAGGCGCGCCGGGAGACCGGCGCGCCTTTTCACGTGAGCGGCCTGTGTGGTGATGAGGGCCTGCCTTCGATGGGCATCAGATCAGGATGGTGTCCAAGTCGAAACTGGTGAGCGTCGCGCCCTCGATCAGGATCGTGTCGCCCTCCGGCACGGAGATGGACAGGCCTTCCGCGGTGTCACTGAATACAAGGTCGGTCACGTCGGTCAGGTTGAGTGCCGTCAGGTCCAACTGGTCCGCCCCGTGGCCATAGCCCTGCACGCTGTCATGGCCGAAGCCTGCCTCGAAGACAAAGAGGTCGGCGCCATGGCCGCCAAGCAGCAGGTCATCGCCGCTGCCGCCATTGAGCGTGTCGTCGCCGGATCCGCCACGCAGGCTGTCGTTGCCGGCACCGCCGTTCATCTGGTCGCGTCCCGAAGACCCCCAGATCATGTCACGTCCGCCGCCGCCGTCGATCACGTCGTGCCCGCTGCCACCGAAAAGGTGGTCGTTTCCCCGGTCGCCCGACAGCGTGTCGTTGCCGGTGCCGCCATAGAGCCGGTCGTGATTGTCCCCGCCGGCAAGGTCGTCGGCACCGTTTCCGCCCGAAAGCATGTCGTTGCCTGCGCCACCCGAGGCGGTGTCATTGCCATTGCCCGTGATAATCCGGTCATGGCCCGCGCCGCCCACCATCATATCGTCGCCCGAGCCGCCGTGCAGGCCATCGTTGCCGCTGCCGCCCTCCAGCCTGTCGTTGCCATTGCCTCCGCGCAGGGTGTCGTTGCCGTGGCCGCCCGACAGGGTGTCGTTGCCGCTGGCACCGGACAGCAAATCGTTCCCCGCGCCGCCGTTGATTGTATCGCTGCCATTGCCGCCAAAGGCGATGTCGTCGCCGATCCCGCCGGACATCAGGTCGTTGCCCTTGCCGCCGATCAGCTCGTCATCGCCCGCGTCGCCGTTCACCGTATCATTGCCGTTGCCGCCGTTGACCAGATCGTCCTCTGATCCGCCGTGCAGCGCGTCGTGGCCGTTGCCGCCCCGCAGCGTGTCGTTGCCGGCGTGGCCGTACAGCAGATCGTTGTCTCCGCCGGCGGACAGCCAGTCGTGGCCGTCGCCGCCCCGCAGGGTGTCGGCGCCCCAGTTGCCGCGCAGGCTGTCATCGCCGGCCCCGCCGATCAGCAAATCGTTGCCATAGCCGCCCCGCAGGACATCGGCACCGCCGAAACCTTCGAGGATATCGTCGAGCGAGGTGCCGCGAAGCAAGGCCGCAAACGGGCTGCCGTAAGCCGGCGTTGCGGGATCGATGAACAGGCGGGTGCCGTCGGGCAGATACTTTGAGAACTGCAACGCAAACCTCCTGTCGCTGCATTAACCATGAAACACATCAGTGTTGCCGGGCGATTGTGGTTGAAGTTGGGCCATCTCAAGGCCGGCATGGGCGTTCGCCCGACGCAGGCCGCGCAGGCGGGGCGGGCGGGAACGTTACAGGAAGGCCACGCAGAGTTGAGCAGACGTGGTTTTGAGCCCGACAAGGGTCGGCCTAGATAAGGACTTGACCGGGGTGCTGGCGACCGCACCCCATAACCCATGAAAAAAGGGAACAACGATGGCCTTTCGCTGGACCAACACACTCACAGACAAGGATGTCACGCCCGAAAGCGCCTATCTGAACCGCAGGCAGTTGATGGGTGGTGTGGCAGGGCTGGGTCTGGCGTCGCTGGCCCGCCCGGCGCTGGCGATGGAAGAGGCGCTGGAGCCCAACGACTGGGAAGACATCACCGGCTACAACAACTTCTATGAGTTCGGCACCGGCAAGGAAGATCCTGCCCGCAATGCCCATGTGCTGACCACCGATCCCTGGACGGTGAAGATCGACGGTCTGGTCGACAAGCCCGGCGACTATGCCTTCGAGGACATCATGAAGAAGATGACCGTCGAGGAACGCCTCTACCGGTTCCGCTGCGTCGAGGCCTGGTCGATGGTGGTGCCGTGGAACGGCTTCGAACTGGCCGACCTGCTGGATATGGCCGGGGTGCAGTCGGGCGCGAAATACGTGGCCTTCGAAACGCTCTACCGTCCAGAAGAGATGTGGGGCCAGAAATACCCGGTGCTGGATTGGCCCTATCTGGAGGGACTGCGGCTGGATGAGGCGATGCACCCGCTGACGATCATGGCGACCGGGATCTACGGCCGTGACATTCCCAACCAGAACGGCGCGCCGCTCCGGCTTGTGGTGCCGTGGAAATACGGCTTCAAGTCGATCAAGTCGGTGGTCCGCATCACCCTGACCGACACCCAGCCGCCGACGGCGTGGAATACCGCGCTGGGCCGCGAATACGGCTTCTACAGCAACGTGAACCCGACGGTGGACCATCCGCGCTGGTCGCAGGCCAGCGAGCGGCGCATCGGCGGCGGGCTGTTCGCACGCAAGATCCCGACGCTGATGTTCAACGGCTACGAAGAGGAGGTGGCCGGCCTCTACGAAGGCATGGACCTGCGGAAGTTTTATTGATGATCGACACGCTGAATGCCGCGCTGCGCCGGGTGCCGGCCTGGCTGCTTTATCTGGTGCTGCCGCTGCCGGCGGCCTGGTTCCTTTACCTCGGCTTGACCGGAGGGCTGGGGGCCGAGCCAATCAAGGCGCTGGAGCACCGGCTGGGCGAGTTTGCACTGCAATTGCTGATCGCCGGGCTGGCGGTGACCCCGCTGCGCCGGTTTGCCGGGATCAACCTGATCCGGTTCCGCCGGGCGATCGGGTTGATGGCCTTCTTCTATGTCGCGATGCATCTGCTGGTCTGGCTGGTGCTGGACGTGCAGCTTCTGTCGCAGATCTGGGCCGATATCGTGAAACGCCCCTATATCACCGTGGGGATGGCCGGTTTCGCCCTGCTGATCCCGCTGGCAGTGACCTCGAACAACTGGTCGGTGCGCAGGCTGGGGCCGCGCTGGCGCAAGCTGCACCGGCTGACCTATGCGGCGGTCCTGCTGGGCGCTGTCCATTACGTGATGCTGGCGAAAGGTTTCCAACTGGAGCCGCTGGCCTATCTGACAGGTATCGTCGGTCTGCTTGTCCTGCGGATCGAGCCCAGGAAACTTCGCCGCCGCTTTGCCCGGCAGAGCGCGGCCTGAACCCGCTGGAGATATCTCATGTTGCGTACGCTTCTGTTTGCCCTGCCGCTCTGTGCTGCCAGCCAGCTTGCGGCGGAAACCGTCAAGGTCGCCACCGACAAGACCGTGCCCGAAGCCGCCGACGCGCTGGAAGCCGCGATCGACGGGGCAGGGGCCACGCTGTTTGCCCGCGTCAATCACGGCAAGGGCGCGCAGGATGTCGGCATGGACATCGGCGCTTCGGAACTGCTGATCTTCGGCAATCCCAAGGTCGGCACGCCAGCGATGGTCGAATATCGCGAGACCGGGCTGGGATTGCCGCTGAAGGTGCTGGTCTATGAAGACCGCGAGGGCGGCGTCTGGCTGGCCTACGAGGAGCCGGCCGAACGGCTTGCCGATCTCGCCGACGGCGCGCTGCCGGAAGCGGTGACCCAGCCAATGGCCAAGGCGCTCGAGTCGCTGACGGCCAAGGCCGCGCAATAGATTCGACCCCGAGTCGGTTCGGAGGACGGCCCCGCGGGGCCGTTTTTCGATTCACACGGCCTGATTTGCGGCCATTTCGGTGGATAACCCTGTGGACCACCCGGATCCGAGTCGTCAGAGGCCGCCAAGCCCCTCTCCGAGATCCAAGCCAGCGCCCGGAAACAAACCGAATGGTCAAAAAAATGACTTCGTAACATGCTGATTTCAGGGGACTTCGAGGAGAACTTGAAAAAAGATGCGGCAACGCGGAAAAAACTGCTTGCGGGTTCGGGGAGTAATCCTTAGATAG
>NZ_JBXEQG010000013.1:0-83824 GCF_056858395.1 Litorisediminivivens sp. KMU-197
GCAGCCGGAAAATTCCAGCTTCCGGCGGTCCAAGGTTGGGGAGCAGTACAACAGCCGGAAAATTCCAGCTTCCGGCGGTCCAAGGTTGGGGAGCAGTACAAGATGCCAGATTATCTACCCATCGCTGATAGGGAGATCGGAGTGTCACTGTTTCGGTGCCCGCTATCTCCTCATTCCAGCCTGATTTTTTTTCTTGCTATCACTTGAAAGTGCATCACCCCGCAACCAAAAGGCCTGCGCGGCGGCAGGATTAGACCTAGGCTCCAGACTCGTTAATTTTCAAAGCCAGAAGATGACAGTTGCGGCGAGGGCTACGGCGGACAGAAAGACCTTCGGGCATCTGTCATAGCGGGTCGCGACGCGGCGCCAGTCCTTGAGCTTGCCGAACATGATCTCGATACGATTGCGCCGCCTGTAGCGGCGCTTGTCGTATTTGACGGGCTTGCCTCGGGACTTCCGGGCCGGGATGCAAGGCTTTATGCCCTTGTCCTGCAAGGCGCCACGATACCAGTCGGCGTCATAGCCCCGATCGGCCAACAGCCATTCGGCCTCAGGCAGGCTGCTCAGCAGGGCCGCCGCACCGGTGTAGTCGCTCACCTGGCCGGCACTCATGAAGAACTTGATCGGGTGCCCGTTCGCGTCCGTGACGGCATGCAACTTGGTATTCATGCCACCCTTCGTCCGCCCTATCAGCCTGCCACGCACCCCTTTTTCAACCGCAGGCTTGAAGCCGTGCGGTGCGCCTTGAGATAGGTGGCGTCGATCATCACCGTCTTTCGGTCTGCGGCCTCGGAAGCAAGCCCCTCCATCATCCGGGCGAAAACGCCCATGTTGCTCCAGCGTTTCCATCGGTTGTAGAGCGTCTTCGCAGGACCATACTCCGGCGGCGCATCGGACCAACGCAAGCCATTGCGATTGATGAAGATTATCCGCTCAAGACCCGTCGATCATCGACCCTCGGTTTGCCATGGCTCTTCGGAAAGAACGGCCGCAGCCGTGCCATCTGCGCGTCGCTCAGCCAGAAAAGATTGCTCATCATGCCCCCATCAGTTCGGGAGCGTGAATCACGCCGGAAAGGTGGTCGCAAGCCGATTAATGGGTCCTGAGCCTAGTGGCCGCATCCGCACCCAATGTCATAGTTTTTACACCACATCCAATTTCTTCGATTTTACGCCAGTGGGTTTTCTATTCGTTGAGTCCCCGGCGGCATATTGTTTAGTATTTCCCTCGACGCCGATATTTTTTCCCTTTAGAAATTTTGGATTACCAGTCTCCATTTCGTAGACACATTCGAAGTCGAAATTCTGCTTAAATGGTTTAGTATTCTCGATTTCAGCATAAACTTTGTCATCTTCAAATTTGCAGAATAGATTTGACATCGTGAGACCCTTTCAATTGTGGTTTGCTTAAACCCATTGCGAGCGACTGAAGCAGGTTACGTTAAGTCACCGCAGCAAAATATCCGATGAGCTGCACAGACTGCCTCCCAGTCGAAACAATGCATGCCGATTCCTGCGTCGAGGCACTCAGCGAGGCCATGGACCACCGCATAGAATTTCCAGCAAACATATTAGTTCCAATCATGTTCGTTCCAAATAACCACTTTTTGGCGGCGTTCCGATACCATTCCGGCATGAACACCATCAAGCGGCACTTAAGAATAGTGTCAGGATGCAAAAACCTCAAGTTCATCGTTCTCATCGACGACGTCCGTCTGGGTGTGATTGGTGTCCGGGTCTGATGTCCGCTCAGCGTACCAGTCGAGGTTAGCCTCGCCACTTCCGTCGATTTCGCATACCAACTGCTCGCTATCGTCCTCGTTGAGACGTTTTCCATTCCAAAGGACCTTGTTGTTGTTCGTGTTGAGGTCTTTGATCGTCACGAACAGGTCCGCGCCTTCGGTGTTTGTAACTCTTATGTTTCCTTGTGCCATGGCAATTCTCCTTGGTTGGCATTGGTCTTCTAAAAGCGGGTCAAGTCTAGCCGTCCGAACTAGATCCGGGCCTGGCAGACAAGACTTCGTCGAGGGTAAAGATTGCGGCTGTCCGCGTGCTGCCGCGTACGATTGACGACAGGCCATCCCGGCTGCGGCCAAATCCCTCGGTAACCTGGACGGCCTTGGAATTTGCAGAGCCTTTACCGGGGATCGGCTGGCTGTCTGCCGGAACCTTTTCAAACTCCTCGATGGCAATGGCATGTTCCAGCCCGTCGATCTGATCGAGAAGGGCAAACTCAAAGTCCCAGAGATATGTAGACCCCGCCTCGCGGTCTTCGGCTTGGACCAGCACCGCCTCTTGAGTGAGGTCGGTTTTCCAGCCGCGGCGCGGATCAGCCTCGGGGTCGCGCTGACGCTGTAGATGGCGCAAGCTGAGCCAAGGTCGGGACACTAGATGTTTGTGCTCATCCAACTCCTGACCGGGGTTGCGCTCGTTGAAGGTTTCGCCGTCCACGATGAGCCGCAACCGGCCAGGCGCGGACACGCTGTGCAGAACCGAAATGCTGCGCTTGGGTGGGACCTGCGCCGAAACTGTACTGGGCGCAGACAGCTGCAGCCCCGGAAGGCATTGCATCTGGCACGCGGCAAGCCCGAGCCGAACGAAGGGCATGTAGGTTCCGCTGGGATCGATCCCGATATCGGCGATCCAATAGTCATTCTTGCGGTCGGCATGGACCTCAAATAGCGCCGCCGCCACCTCGTGCTCCGGTTCACCCACGCCGAGCGGCAGTTTCAGAGCTTTTTGGAGCTCCAGTTTGTCAGGGCCGTGCTTGTTTTGGCTAAAGATGTCCTTTCCGGTCAGGAAATTCGGCAAACTGCCAGAGGAAAAAACGGGGTCGCGCCCGCGCATGGAAATCATCGACCGCAGCGCGCCTTTGCCCTTGAGCACATCAAGCGTGATAGCATTGGCATTGCCCTTTGGCGATTTGTTGTCGAAGGGTTGAAAATCCGCGTCCTGATAGAATAGAAGCGCCAGTTTCTGGCCGACACCGCTTTGATACCACGGGCGTTTCAAAAAAACGCGAATAAAGGCCTTGCGTATGATATGCCGCCCCGTCCAATTGGTGCCGTTTGCGATGTCCGGGAAGAGGAAATCAACGCGCTCTTCGTGATACAGCGGTAGCGGATCCTGCTCGAAATTCAGGCCCGGCGGCCGCGCGGTCGCGGGGATTTGCAAGAGGCGCGTATCGCCAATATCATTGGGGTCCGAAGCGTCGGGCCGTTCGAAATGATGCGGCTCGGGGTCATGCTTTTTCCCTTCGGGTGGACTGATCCCTGCGGGATCCTGATAGAGGCCGTCGAAACGCGATGTGCCAACCGGGCGCAGTTCGACATCACGCGCCCGATTGTCTCCGAAATCGAGGTAGGCGCAGGCGGGCGCACCGTCATCTCCGGTCAGCAGATCAAGCGGGACGTTTTCGAGCGCGGCGGTGTTGAGCGGCAATTGTTGCGTAGTTTCGATGGGTCTCCATTTCCCGTCGCACGGCTTAAAGGGCCATAGTGGATTGGCTTTGTCTCGCGGCATCGGTCGGGCAGGATCGTCATCATATTCTTTCCATCTGGCCTGCAGGACCACTTTACCCGTGGACGAGCGGTGCAGGTTGATGCCGCCACCAAACCAGGCGATATGCGCGCCCTTTTCATGGCAGTCGCGCCAGTCCTTTTTTCCGGTTGCGGGTTCGCCCGGCGCAGGGTCTGGGCAGGCGTATCCCGAGGGTGCCTGGACAAATTTCGACCAGACCTCGCAGGCGATCACGACCGGGTCGCGCTGATCCCCGGCGGCGATCTTGTCGGCAACCTCTGTGGAAAAATCCTGCATCACGAAGGGCAGCTTGGCACCATCCCCGGCGGGCCAGCGGTCATCGAATGTGGGCGCGCGCAGGGGTTTTTGCAGCGCCGTGACAGCGCGGATGACGCGATGCCCGGTCAGCCCCGGCAGCGGCCAGGCCGTCACGAGATTGTGCATCGCGGCGCGGCCGTCATCGGTGTTCATGGAGATTATCCTGAGACCTTCCTCCTGCTCTGCCGAAAAATTCAATTGTCCAAGCGCTTCGAACGCCCCGGCGGTGACATGCCACAGCCCGTGCCGGGCCAGATCGGACCAGCTTTCGGGCGCGGACCAGCAGCAAATCGCGATCTCTTCGCCCTTTGGGACGGTAAAAACGACGGTCCGAAACGCCTTCACGCCGGAATAGACGTTCGTTTTGCCTTCCGTGACCCCGAATTCCTCGCCCACCTCCATGCGCAGAATGATCGGCAAGATCGCGTCGCGGCGGTCGGGGCCTTTACCGGCTGCGCCCGGCGCATAGGGCACAACGGTCAGCTTGTCGGTGATCGGCTGTCCCATACGCAGCGGCAGGATGCAGCAGAGCTGTGCCAGAGGATCGGAATAATAGGGCGTATCAACCTTATTATTGCCGTGATCCAGCACATGCCCGCGAGAGACTTTTTTGGCTCGGTCGGTCAGGGCGCTTTCGGTCTCTTCCGTGGGCTCACCGGGGTGAAAGGGATCGGCCTCGCCCTTGAGTTCGGGCTGTTCGGGGTCGCGCAGCCCAGGCCGGCCCCCGCCCGTCGCCTCGGGGAATCCGCCGCTCCAGCGCACACGGCGAAACGGCAGCTTGCTGAAAATTCCCCGCGGCTTTTTTTCGTCGCTGTGGTCAAACACGCCGCCGATCTTGGCAGCCTGGAACGAGACACGGGGCGGGATGAGGTAACGCTCGACACGGCGGTTGGCCTTCCATTGCGACCCGCCCGTCGGAAACTCGTGATCGTTGTCCAGGTTCGAAACCCCATCGCGCAGGATCATCGCGTCATCCTGCGTGCCGGGCATCGAGGCCAGGTTCTCGGCCTGGAAAAGGGGCTCCCATTTTTCCGACCGCAGCAGGATCTCGGGCGGTTCAATCGGCTCGTTCACGCCAAAGCGCAAAGCCTCTTGCGGCGTCTTGCCTATCCGCATGCCACCATCATAGAGCGTCAGGGCATCGGCAAGCGTGGGTCCGCCGCGATGGATAAAGACGGGGCGTGCGGCGGTGAAATATCCGAACCGGTCGCGCAGTGGGGCGTAGCCACGGGCGCGCCCGGTTGTCGGTTTATCGACCTGCGTCTTGGGAGCCCGATAGGTGATATGCATGGCCAGCGGCAGCACGGCGCGCCCATTGGTCGGATCATAGACGTCTTCGGGGGTATGGTTCCGGCGGCTTGGCAGCGCCAGATTGCCGCCGCCCCAGGTGACCAGGGTTTCCTGCGCCACAACGCTTTCGTCGTCCCTGTGCCGGTTGAGCGGAGCGATCATGCCATAGCTGCGCTCGATCACGCGGGCGTCGTCCCGCTTCGTTGTCAGGTCGGGCGCGCCCTTCTTTTCCGTAAAACGATACTCGATCTCGCGCTCGTAGGGGCAGAACCAGTCGGTGCTGTCATCTGTGTGGACACCGAAATCGACGCGCAAGCCGATCATCAGGTTCTCGGCGGTCAGATAGCCTGCCTTCCCCAGTTTCTCCGCTGCTTCGGCGGCAGCCTGATCGGTGATGGCGGCTGCGGCCCGGCCCTGATCTAGCAGTGACAGTCCGACGGTGCGCAGCGGGGGAAGATGGCCGTTGATATTACTGGTCAGCTCACCCGATGCGGCCTCCTGGCTGGCCCCCAGGGCGGCGGTTTTGAAGGCATGCAGGCTCTGCTGACCATCAACCGCCGTCAGTTGAAAGCGTGTGACGCGGTCTGTGTTCGCGCTCAGATCGACAATCCCATCCTTCAGGGCCTCAGGGGAGGGGAGGGACGAAACGACCTCATTTATCGAGGCCGGACGGAAGGCCAGGCTGGGCGCTGCATCGCGGTCCAGTTTGGCGATGGTCCAGGAGGTGGGCTCTACGTCTTCCGGTGTCACCCTGAGGGCCATCAGCCCGGGTTCCACACCGTCACCGGGACGCCAGGTGAAATCCACGACAAAGCCGAAATAGCGCGCCAGAACCGGATGGTTGATGATCTCCATCAGCCGCCGGTACTCGGGCGTCTGGTGCAGGTCCAACTGGGTTTTTTTGCGGAAATTCTTAGCGCGGTCCGTCCAGGTCTCCAACTCTACAGAACGCGCCAGAAGGTCCATCGCCATGGCGCGATGAAGGCCGGTCATCTTTGCCTCATTCTCAGATTTTGCGGCAGCCGCGGAGGCAACCTTAGGGTCGAGGTCAAAGTCAGGAGAAACTCCGAGATGTGGCGAGGCCGCGTGCAATGTCTGGATTACATTGGCGGCAACGTCGGACGGGACTAGCGCGGGATTGTTGACGCGGTCTGACAGGACGCTGCCCGTCAGCGATCCCTTGTTGAGCAGCTCTCTCCAAACAGCTGTGTTGTACTGATTTTCCGACTGGTCATAGAGTGCGACGTCCACTTCCGCTAGGGCGATGGCGCGGACGACATCTGCGGGAACCCAGCCGATTCGGCGCCGCTTCACCTCGTCTCCTGGATGCTCGTGTTCCAGTTGACGGACCGTTTGTTTCACGGTCGCGACAATGTCTTCTGCTTTGATCTTTTCGAATGCCTGTTTGTCTTCAATCGCTTGGTTGACGATGACTTGCAGCTCGTCGTCGCTTATGACCTGATCGCCCACAGGTTTATCCGTCACAAGCGGGCCAAGAAGGTCGTTCTGGACCGTTCGCGCCAGCAGATCGGCGCCAAAGGACAGTGACAGTGGGTTTTCGATCAACCCGTTGCCCAGCGTCTGTCGCAGTTTCTGCATTTCGAGAGGCGCGGTATAGGCCGCGTTCAGCCGGTGGCGCACCGAGATATTCTGGAAAAGCTCAAACCCCTTGATGGCGGCGAGGCCTTCGGTCAGCGCCGCGCGCCCTTCCGGTCTGACCTGAAATCGTTGGGGAGGCTCGGCTTCTTCGCTACTCGCTGTCTCAAGGTCGGATTTCAGCACCTCTAGAATGGGCCCGAACTTGCCTTTGAAAAGAGCTTCCCAGCGCGTCATTGCCAGATCATCCAGTTTCCAGGCTGGGTTGAAATTTTCGTTTTTCTGAGCAGCTTTCTTCGAGCCGAACTCAGCCTGTCTCTGGACATTTAGGCTTAGCGCATCGAGTTGGCCCGCAATGACCTCGGGCCACTTTTGCAGTGTATCATCTGAAATCCCGCCTACAGGCTTGAAGCAGACCGCGAGGTGCAGGACGTCACCATCCTCACTGGTCCCGTCTGCGACGACCGTCATGTGAATGCCATCCGTCATCACGACCACCCCTTGTCCAGAATGCCGTTGCCATAGAGGCTTTTGTAGCCGCGCCAGTTTTCGACATCCGAGGGTTGCTCGACCTCGACGGTGCCTCCCATCTCATTTTCGGCGAGTTCAAGGCGGGACGATTTTGTAAAGGCGGTGTTTCTCTTCTCGCTGCCGCTGACGTTGTAGGTGGCGGTGAAGGTGAAGTTGAACTCGACGATCTTGATCTTGAAGGTAAAGGACATGATCGTCGAGCCGGTCATGTGACCGTCCTCGTCCTGCAGCGAAATTTCGATATAGACCGCCAGTGAAAAGATCGCGATTGAACCTTCGCCTATCGCGCGCACAAAGCCGCCGATAATCGTCGTATCGCGTTCCGTCTTGGCGATGTAGATGCCGGCGGTGATCTGGCCATAGCCCTGGATCAGGCCAAAGCTGAGCCCGACCATGGCCCCGAATTCTATTGACGCCTCAAACCCAGTGATCTTCTTGGCATTGGCGGTAAAGCCGACATAGCCACCGCCGCCATAGGGGGGCACGGAAATGATGAAGGGCAGATCGCGCCGCGCAAAGGTGAAGCGGAAGCGCGCATCGCGGTCATCCAGCGGCAGGGTGGCCGACAGGTTGAGCGAGATATTGTAAAACATCAGCGCGCCCAGCGGCACCTGATCCAGCGACAGTCGGTAGCCGACCTCGATGGACGGGGGCAGCAGGGTGATTTCGTAATAGGGTCCCTGTTCGCCGCCGCCCGACAGGAAACTGGCGAGCATCTGGACATAGCTCAGCTTGTCACCGATCTCGACCTCTGCCGGGGTGGCTCGGAATTTTGAGCTGCGCCCGGTACCGGCACCGAAGCTGGCGGCCGTGAACCGCAGTGTCACGATGTCGAAATCGGGCAGGATATTGACCGTGAACGGGTGCAGGTAGCATTCGGCAAAGGCCTCACGGTCGCCGGTCAGAAGGTCGATACTGGCCCCAGCCTCGATGACTAGATGATGCTCGTCCTTGGAGTTTTCGGAATAGAATTTTTCCTTCAGGGCGTCGCCCCGGACAGGTCCGTCGATTTCCCAGAATGCGGGGTTTTCACGAGCGCCTTCCGTGATTTCGAAAATCGGGCTGGAACTTGGGTAATTGCCAATCTCTGTGCCCCAGTCATAGCTCAGATTGACGCGTGTGGGTACGATCTCGCGCACCGCATCCTTCAGCTTGCGTTCCAGATCGCGCAGATCGACAAAGGCGCTGAGCTGTCCGTTGAGCAGCGCCTCGGCCAGCCGCCGCACCAGTTCGACCGCGCCCAGAATCGCGGGCGGTTTGTTGATCCAGTATGTCTTGACGAATGTGCGGGCTTTGAAGATGTCAAAGCCCCCGGGTGAAAGGAGCTTCTTGATTTCGCCCTGCTCGGTTTCAAGCGCTTCTTTCGCCCTGCCCAGGCTCTCGACAAGCTCCTGGCGGATCAGCGTCTTGACCGCCGGGTTGACATCAATGAGGTCGAGAATATTGCTTGTGACGTCGATAGCGTGTTGGTTGACGTCCTTTGCAATGCCGAACACGCCATTGTCTTTTTTATTGTCCGGATCGCCGATGGCCTGCTTTTTGGCCCAATTGGCCAGGGGTTTGACATTCTCACCAAAGAAATCCCCGCCCATGGTCAGCAAACTGGCCAATGTCTTGCTCTGCGACGAGATGAAATCCACAAGATCCTGTCCGAGCGCGTTGATCTCTTTCACCGCAGCCTCGGGCTCTGCGGGGATGTTCGCGATGCGTTGCTGTAGCTCCCCCCAAACCGTCTTGAACTTGCCAAGGGCTTCCTTGGCATCAGTCTGGTAACCCTCCAGTTCAGATTTTTCAGCTTTTAGCTGGTCAATCGCTTTGCCGAGGTTGGTTGTATCCAGAGACCCGATGTCCAGACCCGCGAGTGAGCCGAGTGCGCCCTTAATAGCACCGATGGCCGCCCTGAGGGCCGCGTTCATTTCGTCTAGTTCGCTTTTGCGCTGCACGGAGTAGGCGGCGGCGGGAGCTGCCAGTGCGCCGGTGACCTCGCGCTGGACGTCGGATATGGCCGTGCCCAGATCGCGCACCCGGTCTAGCGCGCGGGCCTGCAGGCGGAAGAGGTGGGTGATAGGGTCGAGATGGCTGAGCTTGGCGCATTTCACGTCCTTCAGCGCCTCATCCAGATCGCCCTTGACTTCACGCCCCTCGGCCAAGAGCGCCTGCAACTCGCCCGCCGCAATCAGCACCCGCGCCCGTGCCGCATCCAGATCGGGCAGTTCGGGCGGGATGCGTGCCTTGGTCATCGTCTGCTTGAGCTTCAGAATTTGTTCTTCGGCCTTGTCGAAATGCGCGGCAAGACCGGCGCTCTTGCCAGACAGGAAATTCGTGGCCTCCTCGCAGAACGCCTCAATATCCTTGAGGAGGCTCGATACCTCCTGCAGATACCCCAGATCCAGGATCGCCTCGGTGGCCCTGAGGATCAGATCGACCAGTTTCTCGATCAGCGCCTCGCGCGCCTCGGTACCGTCTTTTTTAAGCGCCGCCCGGAACTCGGCCAGCGCCTCGTAGGCGCGGGTTAGGGGCAGGCCGAAATGGGCACTCAGCAGGCTCTCGGCCTGATGCTTGAGCAGCAGCGCCGCCTTATCGTCGAGCTTGTCCGCAGCGAAATCGCCAACGGCGTCACCGACGTCTTTCAGCAGCTGGTCCTTAGGTGGCAGTTTGCCGGGTTTCTTAGCTACCGCATTCTGCGCCGCTGCAGTGATGACACGTTCCGAAAGATGCGGGAATCCGAAGAAGACGGCATAGAATTCCTGCCAGTTGTCGTCTTGACCCGGAATGGGGAAGGTCGCGCGCAACTCATCCAAAAGGCCGCGGAAGACATAGGCCTTCAACTCGGCCTCGATCAGCGGTATCAGCTCACCCTTGACCGCCGCCTGTATCCGGTTCCACTGGGTCGTGAAGTCCTTAACGATCTTGCCGATGATAGCCGGGGTCGGGTTGTCGATGATCGTCTCGACCGCATCCGCCACATCCTCAACGCGCGAAACCAGCGTGCCTGCCGCGGTGGTGATCTTGGCGTATTCGGCGGCCAGTTTCTTGGGGTCTTTCGTGACTGCCTCCACCGAGGCGTCGAACTGGGTTTTGAGCGCGACTGCCGCAAGTTCGACCGCGCGCAGCGCCTTGTCCAGTTGCGGGTAGAGGTCGGCGAGGGTGACATCGCCATATTCGAGTAATTTCAGTTGTTCATTGACCGTGTCAAGGAAGCCGTTGATCGCGCCTTCTATCGTGCTGATTGCGGCGGAGATGAGTTTTTCAAGTCTCTCGGCGTCGCCATTGTCATTGTCATTGTCACCGAGGTCCGGCAGGCCAACGAAATCGGCAAACTCATTGGCCGTGGATTCGATCAGTTTGGGCGCGCCAGTGGCAAAGCTCACGACCTTGAGCACGTCCTTGAGCGATATGAGGCCCAGCAGTTTGGCATCGTTGAGCGCCCCGCCCAGCATTTCGACCGGATCAAAGCGCCCCGCCTCGGCGGCATTGGTGACCAGCGCCGTGCTTGTCTGCCTATTGGCCGCATTTTCCGTTTCTAATGCTGCACCAACCGTCTTGGTAGCCGCGGCCTTGGCGGGCTCGGCCGCCTTTTCGGCCGCTATCGCACGCGATGATCCGGGCAATGGCTGCGCGGGTCCGCCCACGGGGCCGACACTGCGCGACAGCTGTGCGATGCGCATATTGGGCTTGGCAATGCCGCCCGAGGCAGTGCCGTCCGAGGCCAGATCAAGGTAGAGGTTCGGTGTCTTGACGTCGAGAAACAGCTCCGACGGGTTGCGCACCACATCAAAGCCGCGCGCAACGTAGAGCCGGTTCATGCCCAGTTCGACAGTACCGGTGGGCCGGCCCAGGAGCCGGTTAACCGGCTGTACACGCGCCGTTGCCGTCTCCATGATCGGATAGAAGGGTGGCTGATCGGCGCCCTCCATGACGCCGTCCATCGAGAAATTCTCGGTCTTGGGCTGGCCGGGTTTGTCGCCCTGTTCAATCACAAAACCAGTTTTTCTGGCGGATGCCTGAGTTGGCGTACCATTCTGAAAAACAGCCTCTTCCGGCGTTTCGGCCCCGATGCCACGGCCCGAGACGGACATGATAATGGCATCGGTTTCAAACGCGGTGTCGTCGCGCCGCTGACTGGGCGCGAATTTGTGCTGCTTGCCGGGCGCGATGATCGTGCGCGCGGCTTGTTTGTCCTTGTCGCGGTAGTAGCCGGCCAGCGCCTCTATGGTCTTGCCGTGATGCACCGCCGCGTTGTCGGCAAAGATCAGCGGGGCGATGAGTGCGGCCTCTTCTTTGTCGCGCTGATATTCAAAGAGAACATCTGTTCCGGGTTCGTTTTTGCCTTTTCTTTCCACGCGCGGCCAGAAGACAAGGCCCGTAAACTCATAGCCATTAGGGGCATCGCGCAGAATGCGACCATTGCGGTCCACAAATTTGGTGGGGTCCTCATCCGGCTCGTCTGGGTAGGGCGTGCGTGGATCAATCAAATCGGGCGAACGTGTCGTCAACAAACGGATCGCGCTCAGCGCCAGACCGGCACGGCCGGCAAAGGGCTGTCCGACCGCTGGAAAGGTTTTTTCCGGTTTGCCGACGACGATGAAATGCCGCTGAACGAGATAGGAGGTCGGGTCCTGTTCTTTTGCTGTTTCCTTGCGCGAGGCGTGCGGCAGGAACATCCGGTCACTCAGTTTGATCAGGCTCGCCCGGTGGCCGAAGGGAAAGAGAAAGCCCTTGCTGGCCACAGTGACCACGATGTCGCGCCCCAGCACCGAATGAGCATCGAATTTCTCCAGCGTCATGGCCGGATGCCAGTCATGAAGGATCGTCGGTTCTTCGGGGGTCTTGTCTATGGTCTTGTCCAGATAGTAGGGCGCGAAAGGCGCAAAACTGCTGGTCGAGGCAAAGCTGGCCCCCTGGGACGTCAAGACCATCCGCGACGGTCCCATGGTCGTTGCCACCGCGATGCCGGCATCCATCTTGCCCGTGCCGTTATCGGCAAACGTGTAGTTGTCAGGCTGCGGCACGACCTGACCCGGGACCGCCTGATAGGTCGGTTCGCTGATGGGTTCCTTGTCCTGATTTTCGACCTTGCGCAGGCCCAGAAGCGCGTTGAGCGCCGGGATCGAGGTCTGCGCCATCAGTTCGCGCATATCCTGCGCATTGTGTGGCGCGGGGAATGGGCGCGGATCGGGGCCGCCGTCCCACGGGGCCGCGTTCGTTTCGTCCTTTTCAATGCCAGACAGGAAACCAAGATCAACGCCGCGCGCCCAGACCACGCGCAAATCGCGCGGCTCGTTCGCAGCGACGTCGATCCTTGGGATGTAATCATCCAGGCCCGGATCGCTCGGTGCATCGGCAGCCTCGCCATCTGGCGCTTGGGCTTCCTCGAGGTCAAGGGCGGATGGTGCGGGTGTGGCGCCGGTCGCTCTGAGGCGGGCGCTGAACAATTGCGCGCCACGCAACTCCACTTCATCGGGATGGGACGCGACCGCTTCCGGATGCGATCCCTCGGCGGGCGGCGATATGATCGTGCGGTACCGCAGCTCGAGCGCGGTTTCCAGATACTGGTCGCCGGAGGGATCAGGGTTTTCGAGATCGCGGTCCTTTTCAACTGATGCTCGGATAAGCTCCATCGCTTTGGCGCGCCCGACACCCGGGCGAATGCCGACATAGTCGAGCTGTTCCTGAACATCGCTGTCCGGCTTGAACGCCCGCCCGGTGACCCTCAGCGACAGATCCGACCAAGCGGTCAAGTCGGCAACACTCAAGGGGATTTCAGTTCGCCGAGCGAGACCGAAGACCAGACGGCTCGGCCCCGACGCGCGCGCCTCGACCACCTCTTCAGGGCCGTCGCCATTCTGCGAGGTCCAGGTGACGTTGCCCTGATCGTCGATCTGAGCTGGTTCCGCTCGTTCGTAAATGTGTTGTGGTCCGAAATGGACCACCAGCGAGGCGGGAATCTCACCGGGCTTAGCGACCCGCAGCGTCGGCAGGCGTCCGCGCGAGCCTGTGCCATCAAGCCACAGACCCGAGAACCCGAATTTCAAATCCAGTAGGTCTCGAGCGCGCAATACTCTCAGCAACGATTTTTCAGCGTCGATTGCGAAAACCTCGCCCGAAGCATCCAGTGTGATGGACGAGTCAGGGTAATCCGGCGTCGGCGGATAGCCCGGCACTGGGTCGCCGGGATCAGGATCGCCGGCAGATCCACCCTTTGCCAGGTGCAAACGGTCCGGCGGAGTGGCAGCTGGGCGCGGGGTTCCGACATTAAGGCGGAGCGGCGTTCCCGGAAACTCCCAGTTGGTCATGTCGCTGTCCGAAACCGGCAGGCTCGCGCCTGTCAGGGCGAGGTCCATCGCAAAGGGTTCGGCACGCCCGTGTTTGATGGCGACCTCGCAGTATCGATCTTGCGTTCCGCGAAGTGCGAACACCGCACCTACCAGATCGAGATGCCCGCTCAGATCGGTCAGGTCGGCGAGAATGTGCGTTGGACGAGCGCGGCGAGACAGCAACTGGACCAAGCGTATCGACGGGATGTCGAATGATGCCCCGTTCCCAGCGGTCGAAATATTCATCTGAACGCCGCCGTCGAGATAAAGCAGAGAGCGGCCCGCTCGCGTGACCTCAATGGCTATGCGGCTTTCGTTCTTGGCCTGGAGGGTCAACTTGCGTCGGCTATCGAGCCGGGCAGAGAGCCCGGCACCGTTCAACGATGCCGTGTCGGCGCGAATCAGCCAGCCTCCGGTTTCCGCCTCGCGCGGTACCCAGCTGACGCCACCGCATGTAAACCGCAGGTCCGCAGCTTTGATTTCGATCTTGTGCCGCCCAACCGTCTGCCATGAGCCGTCAGCAAAGAGCGCCAGATGCTTGGCAATGCCTGTGAATCTGGCCGAGCCGAGAGGGGCCAACGCAAAGGGGCGATTAAATTGCAGGGGCGCCATTCCTGCAAGCCAGTCCTTCAAGGCAACCGGCCGAGTGACACCGATCGTTCCGCCGGTAGCTGACACATACCAACCTCCGCCGCGCTGAGCAAAGCACAGATCAAGGATAGTGCCTTCACCGGTTGGAGCAGTCCGAAGCCGCCGCGCGTGGAATTGCCAGACCGGGCCCTTCCGCGCGACGGAATAGCGCGCGGCATGGCCATATTGGGATAGCGGAATTCGGTAATTGCGCTCGCCCAACCGAACGATCAGCGCGCCTTTGCGCAGGGACAGTGACAAGGCTTCCAGTCTGAACGAAGTGGCCGCGATCGAAGCCAGTCCGGCGATCAGAAAGGCGCGCCGACCCATAGGTATTGTCTGTGCAACTACGCGATCAAAGATCGTGGACCAATGCGCGTCGTCCTGAAAATTACGCAGTTCATCCCAACGGTCAGCCATTATTCAAAACGTCCCCATAACACGCGTTACCCGCACTCGAGAGTCGTCCTGAATTCTGCCTCTATGCCCGGCACTTTATTCGCCGCGGAATGTGAAATCCGTTTTTCTAAATCCGACTGACATTTGTCTGCCGCAATCCCTCTTGATTGCTCAGTGTTGCACGGAGCACAGTTGTTTCGCAATATTTTTTGTCAACCGTTGGAGGAAATCATGCCCGAAACGCCTAAAATCAAAAACGCGGCGATGAGCGCTGCGGACATGGAAAATCATGCACCGCCACCCATGCCGCCCCATGAGCCCGGTGATCCGCTTCCAGCCGATGAACACGATGTCGAGAGCCTACGCAATAGCTTGGCTGAAGCGAAATCCATCGCAGCGGCTGCGGTGGCCTATAACGATAATTGCACCGGTGGTGATACCGCAAACTATGAGAATAACTGTGCCCACAAGTTGTCGGATGCCTTCATCCGCGCTGGTTATGTTGAGCTTTTGCCGCCGAACGATTGCATCGATGGTGACGGACGTTGCGGCACGTCTTCGAAACGCCCGCTTCGAGCCCGCAACATGTGGTGCTGGTTCAAGAAAATGCACACGGAGCACCGCACGACAATCCCGACAGGAGAGGGAATCTGGGCGGTGTTTCAGCACCAACCCGGCGGCTATTGGGGCGGGCATGTAGTAATCATCAACACGGACACCAACCGCTATTACGGCACCGGTTGGTACAAAACCTGGAGTCAGTACGCCTATAAGTGGTAAGTGCCAGAATGGGCGCGTGAAGTTCAGTGGCAACTTCCCTGATTGGTGAAGCCACCCTTTTCCGCGCTTCTGTAAAGTCTTACCCTGAAAGAAACAGCTGGTACTATGCGGTTGAGCCAATAAATGGACTTTAATCGTATACCTTGTAGCGCGCCAAGATCGAAGAACCGAAGTTAGACCAACGGCAACTTGGTCCCGCTCCCCGTAACTTTTTTGTCTGAAAATTGCTGTGGCGTCGACGAATGGCAGGAATCTCCGCCGCCGCGCAGTGTTATCAACCGAGCAGGCGCGGCGATTTTCGCGCCGCGAGCGCTCGCAGCGAGAATTCGATCGGTCTCCTGTGGGCTCTGAGCCGACCTCGGATGCAGCGCGGCATCTCTCAGATCGCACACGCTCCGCGGCGGCATGAACGGCCCAATCCGGACTTTCGCCGGCTCGGCTATCGCTGCGATGCAGTTTCCCCGAACCGGTCACCCATGGCATCGTGCAGCACGGCCTTGAAGACGAAGGTCGGCAGTGCGGACGTTCCTGCCGTTCACCGCGCGTGCTCGATTTTCGCCGCGTCTGCGAACAACACTGGAGGTCGGGCGGATTCCGGACCTTCGCTGCGCGGACCACGAACGACAGCAACGCGCAGGAAGCTGAGTTTGCAAAGTCGGGCGGTAGCGGTTGCTTCGGCAGTGAAGCCCGGCCCAGACCTGTCGACCAAATGGCAAGTTGGATGTTGCGGTGCGGCCCGTCGAACTAGCCGTTCGCTGCGGCCGCGCAATCATGCCAACGGCGAACTCACAGTCCGCAGACGTTTTTCTTGTTCATCTTCACTCCATCAAGGTTACGATGAACCAGAAAACCTCCGTTTCGAAAACCTCAAACCTGTTCCACAAGTGCTGACGTCAGACAGGGTGGCCAACTCAGTCTCTTCATCGTACACTTGCGCAAACATCTTGATGTACTCCAGTGTGAAGAGACAATGGAAACTCGTTTGCTCAACAAAGGTTCGTCAGCAAAGTCGTTATTGTCATGAACTCTTATCTTCAGCTTGCCGAAGCGGTCCTTAGAAAAACAAACCAACCACTCTCAGCTCCTGAGATATTGGAGGCCGCCTACCGTCTGCAGCTGGTTCCAGAACACCTATTTGGAAAGACACAGCATAAAACGCTGCAAGCTCGCCTGTCGGAAGATTTGCTGCGAAACCGAGAACGCACAGCATTTGCCAGAGTGGCACCTGGTAGGTTTGTTCTAAGGTCGCGTCTGGGTGTTGAAGACCAGTCATCTGAAGAGTTCATTGCACCATTGAGGGCGTATCAACTCAAGAAATTCGACGTTATTTGTGCAGATAGAGAAGACCTAGAAAGCATCTGGAAGGACCGCGAGAGTTTTGTTCCGCTGACGTCAGTTTTGGCAGCGTTCTCGAAGCAGGTTCCATTGGTCGAAGCAGAAAAATCCTTGCAGTTAGTCCACCTTCGGCTCTTGGTGTCAATCAAGAGCCTTGGCCGAGTCTTAACTGTGAATTCGCAACGTGATCCTAGCTATGGGCAAGGAAGATCCTTCGGCTTCCTCGGATATCTCAAAGGCGTTGATATCGACCTCTTCTCCAGAGATCACTTGGGCTTGAAAGAAGCGTCATTCCGCACACTCCAAGAGCAAACTGGCTTGCCGCGCCAGCTCGTAGAAGAGATAATCAAAACAGTTGAACTTGATGCAATCGATTGCCTGCGTCTACTAGACAGTTCGGAAGCGCAAAACTCAGTTGTGGTGTTGACCTCATTCGAGTGTGATCAGCCTGAAAAATTTGCATCACATATACCAGATCACAGAAGCCCTAGATGGGTCCGATTACCGAGTGAAATCAACGATTTAGATTCTTTAGAGCCATTATCCCAGAAGATATTCGCAAGCGAAGTGGCTCTTGCATCTATGAGTTCTTAGCAAGATCAATTACCTGACCTAAGGGAAGTCGCTTCACCAGTTCTGCTAGCGTTTTCATACCGGTGGACCGCCATCGATCATCGGCTTTCGACGGGTCTGCCATATCTGATACTACTCGCAGCACGGACACAGGTACGCTGAATTTATGAGCGGCAGCGCAAACTCCTCCAGCTTCCATTTCCACACCAAGAAGCTTGTCAACATTTTCAACCATCTTGGCCCTGTGATCGTCACTAGCCACAACCTCATCGACGCTTGCGATTTTCCCCTCTTTTAGGGATGGAACACGACCGTCTGGCCATTCAAAGTTATTACGGCAGTATTTTTCCCAATCGTCGATGTCGAAATCCACTGATTTCGCTATAGAGTATACAGTCTTGCTACAATCGAAGTCCCGCCTCCTGAATTTAGAGTTCGCGTTACCACCTTCATCGTCCGAGACTTTGCGGTTCGCTAGATCGACTACTGTATCGCAGCAAATAACCGTTCCCGGATCAATTTTGGCTTCGACAAACCCCCCAGCGAGGCCGATGCAGAAAACCATCTCCGGTTTTGGCTTAGATTGGCTAAGGTACTGAGTCATTTCGACCGCCGCAGCAACTCGGCCCATTTCGCGAGGGCAAAGCACATCAACTTCTACCTCGCGAATCGAACCACTAGCGCCGCCATTCGAGTTGCGCTTGAAATCGAGCTGCCTCAGCAAAACATCAAGTTCTTCTTCCAAGGCAACAAATATTGCTATTTTCAACTTTCTAACTCCAGTGTGTCTGGTCGATCTGGTTGCATGGGGCTTATTGGAACCATCCCTTCGTCCAGTTAACCCGTGCTCCGCCGATAGCGAAGCCGCTAATTCGGCACAAGCATCTGCAATTTCGATGGATTCAATTTCAGTGGGATCACTCAAAGCATCACTTCTTCTGGCCGCAAGATCGTCCCATTTGAAGCTGGCTTTTTCAACGGAACGTCGAACTTGGTAGGCCAAGTCGCCGTCCGTTGGGAACAAATTCGCGAGTTGTACATACGCATCGAATAACTCAGTAAAACCTGAAGCCCGTCTCATCCTTACTATGAAATCAGCGGACGCGCTGAGAAAGAGCGCCGACCCTCCGAAGGTGTCAAGGAACACTTTCAGCCTTCGGAAGCTGTAAATCGTACGTTCGGAAGGCAAAAAAAACAGTTCTGGCATGTGAGGGACATCGGACAGCAAAATCAGCCTAAATTCGCTGCAATATTCTTTGAAATACACATTTTGTAGTGCGTCCCTCATCTCCTTATGCATAGGGGTTGCTTCATCGATCAGATGAGGTGATATGATCGACCAAGTCAGGGCTTTTCCTTGGTCAGCAAGAATTGCAGGTGTTTCTCTGAGATTTGCAATTGCCTCCGCCGAAGCATTGTCTTTGATGCGTTTCCAAACTTTTGCATTGGTATCAACACCTTGCTCAAAACCTGCGATTATGGCAGGTCCAATTTGCGCCCTTCGGCCAACCAGTGCATCGCTGTAAGAAGACAAAGACATAAGCCTGCTGTCGTCAAACAAGCCAGAGTATCTATTCCTTGCGGGAGCATATTCGCCTCGCTTCTTTTCGGCATAGTCTGCCAAGCTCCGCTCACGAATAGGCAACTTCACTAAGCCGGTGCGAAGATAGGCCGACTGACCCTCAAACAATTCGAACGCGATGTCATCCTCGAGTACAAAGCCAGGTGGTGCGTAGCACGCATCTTCGCAAAGAATGGCAGCAGCGTTCAAAGGTTGGCGCAAGATTGCCGCGTGAGCAGGCCGCTGGAAGACATCATAAACTCGAAAAATTTCGCGAGTATCACGGTTCAAGAAGTGGAGAAAAATGTTCTTGCGCATTTACGAACCGATCAGGGCCTGGACGGAGTATTCAAGCGCATCTATGTCTCCGCTATTTTCAACAGTGTAGTCAACGTTCACTTCGTCCAGTTCAATTTCAGACCGATGTGAGCCATCTTTCACTAGATCAAATCTCTGCCCACGTTCGTACAATCTCTCTACCCTAACGTCATCAGGTGCGGTCACTCTTACTATTGTGAAACCACGTCTCTTTGCGATCTCGTAATCAGACTTAAAGCGCAAAGAATCTAAGCATATCGAACGCCCAGCTGGCGCGGCGAGCAGTGCGGCATTCAAAAATATTGATGGATCGATTTTTGTCAGTGCATCATCGAGTGTCTGGGTAGTTGACTTGTCATCGTTGCCAAAAAGCAATTTTGCGATCTGGCGGCAAATGGTGCCCGACGAAACCCTTTCCGCTCCTGAATGGTAGTTCAGTAGCTTGGCCACAGTCGATTTCCCCACGCCAGATTTGCCAATTAAGGCAACCCGCATCAAGTGGTCTCGCGGTGGGATAAAATCACCACTTAGAATCTCGCAAGTGACTTCGCAATAGGAGTGAAAGTCTGCAGGAAAGGCTTGTTCAATGTCCGCCAAAAGGTCTCTTAAAATCAAGCTATAGTGCCCTTGTAAATCAGGAAATTTCTTAACGCCTTCTCGTGAGTACCTGATAGTGAAGGAAAGATGAGAGGGGCCAACGTCGCCTACCTTCTTGACCCTGACGAAAGCCAACGCTTGTAGCTTGTCGACTGCTTTGACAAATCTCGCCTCCAAAGTTTTTTCAGCAGCAGCCTCAGAGATCAGATCATGATACCGAACAGCAGTCTTTGGAGCTAAATTGCTAGTAAACTCTTCAAGCGCCGCGGCTTCCTCGGCAGATTTAGCACTCCTTTCAGAAATATTGAAAGCGTGAGTGTCAGAGCCGTCGCCGTGTTTTCCTACCGGATCTTTATCCCCAGTAATCATCTCAAGCTGATCATGCACGATGGCCAACTCGATTGCCCTACCAATATCGAGTTCAGGAAACCGATTACCCAATAGCATAACGGTATTGGCAACCTGAAAAGAATGAGCCGCTACGTTTTCTAATTGTAATTGACCAGGTCTTGCACTCTCGAAACGGCTTTCACTTTCCCAATACCGTTGCCCAAAGAACCGTATGGTGCGTTCTAGGTCGAACAGCCTGTAGATTTGGTCGACGTCTTGTCTTACTTCAAAGGGGGCGAAAGATCTGGAATTTTCAAAGGTCAAACTTCTTAGGAGTGCTTCAAGCTTTTCTGTCAAATTGCACCACCCCAATCAAATGTCAAACAAGCCAACCAACGGTCGAATCTTTCGCTAGCACTGTCAACCAAAATACACGGCGCTAAAGTGAGCGTTTGATCATCCTATGAGATGAAATCATCTCTTAAGGCAACTGGTTTAGTTCCGTTAAACGGCTCAGTAATAGCTGTTGATACTGTTTGTCGAGTGTTCGCTTTTGAGTATTTCGATTCTGTTTGTGTCACTTACAACGAAAGTCCGCAACACGCCCGTCAGGTTAGTAACCTTGCACCCGCAGCGAATGTCCGGAATCCGCCCGGTCTTCAGTGTCGGTCGGAGGCGCGGGGAATCGCGGCGATCTGGCTCCCGGAGTGTCACCTACGTTTTATCGATACACTAAGCCGTTGTTAGGCCCGCTCTATCTCGGAGTAGTGGCTCCCCAATCCTCTAGAACCTGCGCAATGAATAAGACGTCCGAGGGTGTTATACCGTGGATGGCAACATAGGGTCCACGGAGATCCAATGACGGATTTATTCGGACCTGTAGGGCCTTCGAAATCTTGCGGAGAGCTGAGTTTGGACCGTGCAGCGTCAAGTGCAAAGGCATTTTCCCGCCAGCGCCTTGGCGCTCTTCGGGCACCGCGGGCATCAATGCAGCACCGGCCTCTGCGCCAGTAGTTCAGCGTTCTCTAACATGCGGCTGACAGTCCGTAGGCTCGGCTGGCGACCGCCCGAAACCGTCAGTTGGATAGCATCTGAAACAGCATCGATTGCCACTCGCGACAGCCCCCGTTTCCCGCCCTGTGTTTCGACAAAGCCCCGCAACTGCGATCTTGTCAGCTCTGGCAGATCGAGCGCGACGCAGCGACTGAGCAATGGCGCAGGCAATCCCCGGCGCCTGTTGGCCGTCATGACCCAGTTGACCCAAGACATGTCGAACCGGACTTGAAAGTAGGGACACTCCCAGGTTGCGGCCGTCATTCGCTCCAGGAGCGGCAGCAACGCATCGGTCAGAGTATGGCGCGATCCCTGAGCCGACTGAACATTTCCGGCCTTCTCCAGTTCATCAATGATCACGATTGGCCCGGCGTGCCGTTCCCGTAGCGCAGTCTGCATCAGCTTTCCCGGGTTCGCGGTGCTCCAGCCACGTTGCGACCCGACCAGGGAGAACGCCGCAGGCTCTCCGGTGGCATCGATGGACGTGGTAGGTACGTCGAGATGATGCGCGAGACGTCGTGCCCAGAAGCTCTTGCCAATACCGGGCGACCCGACCAGCACAAGCGGATGAAACCTCAGGCCCGGCAATCCATCGCGGGCAGACGCCTTCAGACCGTTCCAGACGACTTCCGTCGCCGGAGCCATCCATGGCATCTCTTCGTGGAGTGCCGCCGCAATTTCGTCCGCTTCATGTTCGGTCATGATCCGTGCGACGGGCAACCCGTCTCGCAGCGGGGTAAGCATCACCTCATTACGTTGCGGCAGATGCCCCGCTCCGCTCTGACTGCGCAAACGCTCGCGATACCGCACGGCGCGACGCTTGATCTTTGCGGTATCGGCGGCAGTGATCAAGGCACGAAAGTTCTCGGCTTTCAGCCCTTCTGATTTGCGGTGATTCAGCTCCATACGGATTTCGCGCAGCTTCTGTGTAAACCGGTTCTGGAGTTCAGACAGAAGCGGGATGTCGTCGAGCGGCCGCGCTGCGCAGAAGGGGATCTTGGTTGTGGCACCGGTCATGGTGGAGTCCTTTCAAGACGCAGCGCTGGTGCTGCGGCAGTGCTTTCGGCCTGGTCAGGCCTGAAAGACGTGAGTTGAAAGGTTCCGGAACCATTGGAACATATAGTGAACAAACATCGATCAAGATCAAGCAGTCCATGGGTGCGAACCATCTCCAGGCCGCACCCAATCAACCAAGCTGAAGACGGAACGCAAGCCGTTGATTAAAAAGGGAATCTCCACAAACAGCGCGTCTGCTGGACATTTGATCTGCGTCGAGAGGTCAAAAAACAGTGCGAATGGACACTATTTCATGTGTCCGACAACTACTGCCGTGCCACCCGGGCGCTACCCGCACTTGCTGTATCCGCACGACCCGCAGGTCATGCAGCCTTCCACCATTCGCATTCCGAACTGGCCGCAGGACGTGCACGCCTTGCCACGCGTTCCTCCGCCTGCGGCCTCCAGCCCCACGACCTGGGCCGTTGGGTCCGCCTTCAGGCCCATGCCTTCGCCCTCGAGGAAGCCGGTCGCGATCATGTGGCGCTCGATCACGCCGCCGATGGCCGCGAGGATCGACGGGATGTACTTGCCCTGCACCCACGCGCCGCCGCGCGGATCGAACACCGCCTTGAGCTCCTCCACGACAAAGGACACGTCGCCGCCCCGCCGGAACACGGCCGAGATCATCCGTGTCAGGGCAACCGTCCAGGCGAAATGCTCCATGTTCTTGGAGTTGATGAAGACCTCGAAAGGCCGCCGCCGTCCGCCGACGACGATGTCATTGATCGTCAGATAGATGGCATGTTCGCTGTCCGGCCACTTCAGCTTGTAGGTATTGCCGTCGAGGTGTTCGGGCCGGTCGAGCGGCTCGGACATGTAGACCACGTCGCCATGCGGCTGGAGCGGTTCGGCGTCGGGGGTGGCGGTGACTTCGGGGGCGGTGTCTGATACACCGAACATGAGCCATCCTGCGGGGACCTTCAGCTTTCTCGCGAAACTCTCGGCGTGAGCCTTCGTCAGGTCACGGTGCCCGTTGAGGAAGCGGCTCACGTAAGTGCGCTCGATCCCCATCGCATCCGCGAGTTCTGAAGGCTTTGCATAGCCTTGGTTCTCCATGGCCCAGCGCAGCCGGTCGGCGGCCCGGTCCAGTTTCGGAAGCGCAGTTTCCTTTTCCTCCGCCACGCTCAACACCGACCCCGTCACCTCGTTCGGCCGATAGGTGGTGCAGCCCTTGCACCCCGTCTCATAGGCCTGCATGTAGACGTCCTTGAACGCCTCGAAGGAAATATCCTCCGGGCAGTTGATCGTCTTCGAGATCGACGAATCCACCCATTTCTGCGCCGCGGCCTGCATCTTCACATGCTCGGACGGCTGCAGCACCTGCGCATTGACAAAATACTCCGGCAACTCCGCGTCGCCCTTCATGTCGCGCCACATCTGCACCGCGTAGTCGACGACCTCCTCCTCGGTCCGCGTGCCGTCCTTCTGCAATACCTTGCGGGTGTAGCGATAGGCGAACACCGGCTCGATCCCCGACGACACGTTGCCGGCATAGAGCGAGATCGTCCCGGTGGGCGCGATCGAGGTCAGCAGCGCGTTGCGAATGCCATGCTCCGCAATCGCCCCACGCACATCGTCGTCCATCTGCCGCATGTTGCCGCTGGCGAGGAACTTCTCGGCATCGAACAGCGGAAACGCGCCCTTTTCCTTGGCCAGTTCGACCGAGGCCAGATAGGCCGCCCGCGCGATCCGCTTCAGCCAGCGTTCGGTCTGCGCGGCAGCCTCGTCCGAACCGTACCGCAGCCCCTTCATCAGCAGCGCATCGGCCAGCCCGGTGACACCCAGCCCGATCCGCCGCTTGGCCCGGGCCTCCGCCGCCTGCGCCTCGAGCGGGAAGTTCGAGGCATCGACCACGTTGTCCATCATCCGCACGGCGGTGGCGACCAGCCCGTCCAGCGCGTCCTCATCGATATGCGCGGCGTCCGAGAACGGATCGCTGACCAGCCGCGCCAGGTTGATCGACCCCAGCAGGCAGGCTCCGTACGGCGGCAGGGGCTGCTCGCCACAGGGGTTGGTGGCGGCAATTGTTTCGACATAGTTCAGATTGTTGGCGGCATTGATCCGGTCGATGAAGATTACCCCCGGCTCGGCGTATTCGTAGGTCGCCTTCATGATCCGGTTCCAAAGGTCACGTGCCTGCACGGTGTGATAGACCTTGCCGTCGAACTGCAGGTCCCACGGCCCGTCGGCCTTGACCGCGGCCATGAAGTCATCGGTCACCAGCACCGACATGTTGAACATGCGCAGCCGTGCGGCATCCTGCTTGGCGCCGATGAAGGCCTCGATGTCCGGATGGTCGCAGCGCATGGTGGCCATCATCGCGCCGCGGCGCGAGCCCGCCGACATGATCGTCCGGCACATCGCGTCCCAGACATCCATGAAGCTCAGCGGCCCGGAGGCGTCCGCCGCCACGCCCGACACCGCCGCGCCCTTGGGCCGGATGGTCGAGAAGTCGTAGCCGATCCCGCCCCCCTGCTGCATGGTCAGTGCCGCCTCGCGCAGCTGGTCGAAGATGCCGCCCATGCTGTCGGGCACCGTGCCCATGACGAAACAGTTGAACAGCGTCACCGCCCGCGCCGTCCCGGCCCCGGCGGTGATCCGCCCGGCAGGCAGGAACCTGAAATCTTCCAGCGCCGCGTAGAACCGCTCTTCCCAGACCTCGGGATTCGCCTCGACCCGCGCCATGTCACGGGCGATGCGCCGCCAGGTGTCTTCCACGGACAGGTCGACGGGGGTTCCGTCCGCCTGCTTGAAACGGTATTTCATGTCCCATATCTGCTCGGCGATGGGGGCTGCAAAACGGGTCATGGCGCGATTCCCTTGAATTGAGGACGCCCACTATACCCGATGGACGGACCCACAACAACTTGAAGCTCGGCCCGTCCGGCCTACAATATAGTCTACTGGGGAGCGCATGTCGGCATGACCAATCACATCAACCTGATCAAGCTCTGCGTTGGCACTGAAACCCCGGATGATCTGGCCCGCTGGCAAACCCAGCGGCGCAAGCAACTGCCGGACAACCTGCCGCGGCACGTCACCCGCATGTGGCCGAAACGGGCCGAGGAGATCCTCTCGGGCGGCTCGCTTTACTGGGTGTTCAAAGGCAATTGCCTCGCCCGCCAGCGCATCCTGCGGCTTGACGAGGTCATTGGTCAGGATGGCATCCCCCGCTGCGGCATCGTGCTCGACCCGCAGATCATCCGCACCACCCCCATGCCCCGCCGCCCGTTCCAGGGCTGGCGCTACCTCAAACCCGAGGACGCCCCCGCCGACCTTTCGGCCCGCGCCCAGCGTGAAGAACCCCTGCCCGCCGGCCTCAACGCGGCGCTGGCGGAAATCGGTGTGCTCTGAGAGACTGGCCTCTTCTCTGGTTCGAAATTATCCCGGGGGTCCGGGGGGCAGCGCCCCCAGCGCCTGCGTGGCGTGAACGCAGACCTGCCTGCGCGGCGCAGCCGCACCGCCAGAAGACCTAGCCGTCCAGACCGAGCGTGCCCAGCAGGGCCTCCAGAGTTCGCCGCTCTTCCGGTGCCATCGCGTTGCGTCGCGTTCGGAACAGCGTCGCCTGCGACTTCAGCACCAACCCATCGCCGAGGATCTTGAGGTGGTTCGCCCGCAGCGTTTCCCCGGTCGAGGTGATGTCGGCGATCGCCTCTGCCGTCAGGTTCTTGACCGTACCCTCGGTCGCGCCCTGGCTGTCGACAAGCTGGTAATCCGCCACTCCGGCCTCGCGCAGGAACTCGCGCACCAGCCGGTGATACTTGGTCGCGATCCGCAGGCGGAAGCCATGCGCCAGCCGGAAGGCGGCGGCGCAGGCGTCGAGATCGTCCAGCGTGTCGACATCGACCCAGCAAGCCGGCACCGCGATGATCAGGTCGGCATGGCCAAAGCCCAGCTCGGCCAAAGGCTCCACCTGCCGGTCCCAGATCGGCAGCTTTTCGTGCACCAGATCGGTCCCGGTCACGCCCAGATGAATGCGCCCCGCAGCCAGCTCGCGCGGGATCTCTCCCGCCGACAGCAGCACCAGTTCGACACCCTCGACCCCGGAGACAGCACCGGCATATTCCCGGTCCGATCCGGTGCGCTCCAGCGTAATGCCGCGCGCGCCGAACCAGTCGAAGGTCTTCTCCATCAGCCGTCCCTTTGACGGCACGCCCAGCTTGATCGCCATCACCGGCCCTCCCGCAACTGCAAGACCAGGCCGGGGCGGATCACCCCGCCCACAGCCGGGATGCTGCGCCCGCCACCCAACGCCGCTGTCAGCGCGTCATAGCGCCCGCCCAGGGCCACCGGAGGCAGGTCGGGCCGGCCCTCGGCATAAAGACCGAAGACGAAGCCGTCGTAGTACTCCATCGAAGTCCGCCCGTAGCTGCCTTCGAATTCCAGCCCGTCCACGTCGATCCCCCGTGCCGCCAGCGCGTCGCATCGCGCCGCCAACCGGTCCACCGCGTGCTGCACCCAAGGCAGATCGACGGCGATGTCACGCAGATGCTCCAGCGCGAACGGCAAGGTCTCGCGCACCGCCAGCATCGCCTCGATCAGGTCCACCTGTGCCGCGGACACCGGCGCCATCGCCGCCTCTTCGCGCAGGTTGTCGATCCGCGCCTGAACTTCGCGGGACGAGCGCAGCCCGATCTGGGGCCCGGCCTGAGCCATCGGGTCCTCGGCCTTCAGCAGCCGCTTGCGGCTGGCCGGCACCGGCACGCGGCCCGCAAAACGCTCCAGCAGCGCCCGAAACTTCTTGGGCCGCCAGATATGTCGCAAGAGCGCCGCCTTGCGCTTGTCGGAGGTCTCCAGCCCCTGCACCGCCGCCTTCAGCAGACCGATATCCCCGGTCGCGGCGCGCAGCTTCAGATCGCCCAGCGCGCCCGAAATGCGCACGAAGACATCCGCCTCGGTCTTGGCGGGCTCGGCCCGGTCAAAGACCTCGTAGCCGGTCTGGTGATACTCGCTGTCGCGCTCCGGATCCTCTTCCTGACGCCGGAACACCTCGCCCGCGTAGGTGTAGCGCGCAGGCTCCGCGCCATGCGCCATGTGCATCTGCACCACCGGCACCGTGAAGTCCGGCCGCATCATCAGTTCCCCGCGCAGCGGGTCCTGCGTAACATAGGCCCGGCCGCGAATATCCTCGCCATAGAGGTCAAGCAGCGTTTCCGCCGGTTGCAGCACCGGGGTCTGGACCACCTGCGCGCCCGAGCCCGCAAACACCCCCCGCAGCCGCAGCGCCTCGGCAATGACCTCCGAACGATCCGGCCTCATGCCTTGGCCTTCAGAATGTCCGACACCTTGGCAACCAGTTCGTCACGTGGCACCTCGAACTGCGAGGGCCGTTCCTTCCACTCTTCCAGTGTCGCATTCTCGGCGATCTGCGCGCCCAGCACGAGGTCCTTGATCTGCACCACGCCGCGTTCAAATTCTTCGGTGCCGGCGATCACCGCCACCGGGCTGCCGCGTTTGTCGGCGTACTTCAACTGGTTGCCGAAGTTCTTCGGGTTGCCGAGGTAGACCTCGGCCCGGACGCCCGCACCGCGCAGGTCCGCCACCATCGACTGGTAATCAGCCATTCGGTCGCGGTCCATCACCGTCACCACCACGGGGCCTTGCGCCTGCGATGCAACCCGCCCTTTTTCGCGCAGCGCCGCCAACAGCCGGTCGACGCCGATGCTTACGCCGGTCGCCGGCACCGCCTGCCCGGTGAAGCGCTTGACGAGATCGTCGTAGCGACCGCCGCCCGCGACCGAGCCGAACTGCCGCGGCCGCCCCTTCTCGTCGGTGATCTCGAAGGTCAGCTCCGCCTCGAACACCGGCCCGGTGTAGTAACCGAGGCCGCGCACGACGGAGGGGTCGATCTCGATCCGGTCCGATCCATAGCCCTGCGCCGCCAGCAGCGCCGCGATTTCTTCCAGTTCGGCCACGCCCTCGGCGCCGATGGCGCTCTCGCCCACCGCCTCGCGCAGGTTGGCGAGGGTCGCCTCGGCATCCGCACCCTTCGACGTCAGGAACGCCAACACCGGTTCGGCCTGCGTCTCGCTCAGCCCGACCCCGTCGATATAGGCACCCGAGGCATCCAGCCGCCCCTTGCCCAGCAACTCACGCACCCCTGCCTCGCCGACCTTGTCGAACTTGTCGATGGTGCGCAGAACGGCGGCCTGCTGGCCCGCGTCCGCCACACCCATCGCTTCCAGCACGCCGTTCAGCACCTTGCGATTGTTCACCCGCACCACATAGTCACCGAGCGCGATCCCCACCGCCTCGAGCGTGTCCGAGAGCATCGCGCAGATCTCGGCATCCGCCGCCACCGAGGGCGCGCCCACGGTATCCGCATCGCACTGGTAAAATTGCCGGAACCGCCCCGGCCCCGGCTTCTCATTGCGCCAGACCGGCCCCATGGCATAGCGGCGATAGGGCGTCGGCAGATCGTTGCGGTGCTGGGCGTAGACCCGCGCCAGCGGCGCCGTCAGGTCGTAGCGCAGCGCCAGCCAGTCCTTGTCTTCCTCCTGCCAGGCAAAAACGCCTTCGTTCGGGCGGTCCACATCAGGCAGGAACTTGCCCAGCGCCTCGACCGTCTCGACGGCGGAGGATTCCAGAGCGTCGAAGCCATAGCGGTGATAGACCCCGGCGATCACCTGCAGCATCTCGGCCCGCTCGGTGACCTCATGCCCGAAATAGTCGCGGAAGCCCTTCGGCGTGACGGCCTTGGGGCGGGGCTGTTTCTTCTGCTTGGCCATGTCCGGCTCCGGCTGGTGCGTGTCGCGCGGACGTGTAGCCGGAAGGCCGCGCAGGGGCAAGCCGGGTCGCCCCGGGGCTTTTGTACAAAACCGTTGTACAAGCGCCCCTTTTGTACGAAACACGGCCCCATGACAGACCCGATGCAAGCCCTTGAGGAACGCCTCGCCCATCTCACCCGCATGGTCGAGGACCTGTCCGACGTCATCGCCCGCCAGGACGCCGACATCGGCCGCCTGAAACATCGTGTCCAACGGCTGATGGAGCGCGAGGCCGAGCGGCAGGCGGAGCAGACCGGCGGCATCGTGCTGGGTGACGAGCGGCCGCCGCATTACTGAGTGCTGGCAGATTTGCAACGGCGACGCGCGACCCAGCGGCAGCAGAGATTTCATTCCGCGATTTTTCCTGCTAAGTCTTTCGCAATAAAAAGAAGATGAGGCAGGATCAGGCAATGGAAGCGGGCTATCGCGGCACGTTTGTCATCGCATGGTCGCAGGTAGAGATCGACGGGTTCGACGCCGCAGAGCTGTCGGCCCTGAGGGTCGGCGCGACATGGCGCTGGCGGGGCGAGGCGCTTTGCGTCGACGGGCCCACGGACGTCCTGCGATTGAGCGGAGCAGACGGAGACGAGGACATGCGGCGCCGGGCGGCGCGCAAGGTGTCACGCATGGTGGGCGCGGCGCTGCCGACCGCACCTGTAGAGCCCAAGGTCGCCATGGACGACAACTGCTTCGTGGTCTCCGATGGCATCCGCAGCTACACCGTCACGCTGATTGCGGCGCACCCGGGAACGCGGCCCCTGCTGATGTTCACCGGCAACCTGCCCCCGCGCGAAACCGACATGTGGCTGATCGACCTGACCTTCGAAGCCCCGGCCTCGGGCAGCGACGACGACCCCGGCGTGATCTGCTTCACTCCCGGCACGATGATCGACACCCCGGACGGTGAGCGGCCGGTCGAGGACCTGCGGGAAGGCGACAGGGTCCTGACCCGCGACAACGGCCCGCAAGAGGTGCTCTGGACCGGCGCGCGGCGCATGTCGGGCGCCCGGCTTCACGCCATGCCCGAACTGCGCCCGGTGCGCATCTTCGCCCATACCTTCGGTCCGGACCGGCCCGAGACCTCGTTCCTTGTGTCCCCGCACCACCGGCTGCTGCTGCAAGGGGCCGAGATAAACGCGCTGTTCAATACGCCGGAGGTGCTGGTCCGCGCCAAGGACCTCACGGATACGCGCTGCGCCCAGACCGATCTGACCGTCCGCGAGGTGACCTATGTGCACCTGCTGCTGCGGCGGCACGAAATCATCACCGCCAACGGGCTTGATACCGAAAGCTTTCATCCGGCCAGCGCCGCACTGTCGACACTGGACGCTGGCGACCGCGAACGGTTGACCTCGGGCCTGCCGGATGTGACGGGCAACCCGATGGCCTACGGCCCGTATGCCCGGCGCAATCTGACCACGAGCGAAAGCGCCTTGCTGCACCACCGCGCCGCTTGATGGGCGTTGCCGTCCCTCGGCTGACCCGATACCAGATGGTGCTGGGCCGGCCAAGGTTGCCGTGGGGCACGTTTCAGCAGGCTTGCGGCGAGAGGCCCCGGATCAGGTCCGGGGCGCGATCACCTGCGCGATGACCGGCGCTCAGGCCAACAGGCGCCGTGCGATGACCTGCGCCTGAATCTCGGCCGCGCCTTCGAAGATGTTCAGGATCCGCGCATCGCAGAGGATCCGCGAAATGGTGTATTCCAGCGCGAAGCCGTTGCCGCCGTGAATCTGCAACCCGTTGTCCGCTGCCGCCCAGGCGACACGCGCACCCAGCAGCTTGGCCATCCCTGCCTCGAGGTCGCAGCGCCGGCCCTCGTCCTTCTCGCGCGCCGAGAAATAGGTCAGTTGCCGCGCAACCATGATTTCGACCGCCATCATCGCCAGTTTGCCGGCGACGCGAGGGAAATGGATGATCGACTTGCCGAACTGCTTGCGGTCCATCGCGTATTGCAGCGACACGTCGAGCGCCGATTGCGCCACGCCGATGGCGCGGGCGGCGGTCTGAATGCGGGCGCTCTCGAAGGTCTCCATCAGCTGCTTGAAGCCCTTGCCCTCTTCGCCGCCGAGAAGGTTCTCGCCCTCGACGTGGAAATCGTCGAAGCCGAGTTCGTATTCCTTCATGCCGCGATAGCCCAGCACCTCGATCTCGCCGCCGGTCATGCCCTCGGTGGGAAACGGCGCCTCGTCTGTGCCCGGCGTCTTCTCGGCCAGGAACATGCTGAGGCCCTTGTAGTCACTGGTCTCGGGGTCGGTCCGCGCCAGCAGGGTCATCACGTGGGTCCGTGCCGCATGGGTGATCCAGGTCTTGTTGCCGGTCACCTTGTAGTCGCCGTTCGCATCCTTGACCGCGCGGGTGCGCAGGCTTCCAAGGTCGGAGCCAGTGTTGGGCTCGGTAAAGACCGCAGTCGGCAGTTTCTCGGCCGAGGCCAGCGCGGGCAGCCACTTCTGCTTCTGCTCATCGGTGCCGCCGGCGAGGATCAGTTCGGCGGCAATCTCGGACCGGGTGCCAAGCGAACCGACGCCGATATAGCCGCGCGACAATTCCTCCGAGACCACGCACATTGAGGCTTTGCTGAGCCCGAAGCCGCCGTATTCCTCGGGGATCGTCAGCCCGAAGACCCCCATTTCGGCCAATTCCTCGATCACCTCCATCGGGATCAGTTCATCCTTCAGATGCCATTCGTGGGCATGCGGGATGACCTTTTCGACGGCATAGCGGCGGAATTGCTCGCGGATCATTTCGAGCTCTTCGTCGAGACCGGACGCGCCGAACATCGTCGCGCCATGCTGCGCCTGCATCAGTTCGACCAGCCTGACCCGCGCGGCGGTGGAGTTGCCTCGGGTCAGCAGCGTCTCAATCTCGGGCGTATCGAGGACCTTGAGTTCCTGCGATGCGACGCCGAAGTCGCGGGGCCGAACGATTTCGCCCTGGTTCATGGGGATGCCGCCGCGGATCTGCGCAAGGTATTCACCAAAGGCGATCTGGTGGATCAATTGCTCAAGCTCACCGAACCGACCCTCGGCCTGCTGACGCTCGGCCCAGCCCTGCATTTGTCTAAGCGATTCCAGATAGGTGGCCAGCCAGGCCAAGCCATGGGCGGCGTCCTGGTTGACCTCGACCTCGGCAGCCGAAACCCTTCCGTCGCGGACGACGAGGTCGCGCAGATGGCTTCGGGCGTGATCAAAGATCGACTCGACCGGGGCAATCGCCGCATTGGTCAGTGCAAGAAGATCGGGCAGCAGCACGGGCGCCTCCATGAATTGATCCTGTCCGTCATGCGCCATTTCTACGCCCTCCATCATCGATCCTGCACCTGCATAAAGCCTTCGCAGTTGCAGCGCAACAAAAATGCGCTCAGCGCCGGAAACCGTACCGAAAATTACGCGTGCGATTTGAAATGCACCCCCGGTTTCAGTGTGCTAGGCGCAGCCCATGGAGAGCCTCGGCACCGAATTCACCCTGTCCATTCTGCTTGCCAGCGCTGCGGTCGGACTGTTTGCAGGTATCGTGAAAGGCATGGTGGGCTTCGCCATGCCCATGATCATGATATCCCTATTGGGCATGTTCCTGCCGCCGAACGTAGCACTGGCGGGTCTGATCCTGCCGACCCTTGTGACAAACGGGGTTCAGGCGTTGCGCCAAGGCGCAGGGGCCGCGTGGCAGGCGGTGATCCAGTTCCGCGTCTACCTGATCGCGGCCGGAGTGATGCTGGTGGCCTCGGCGCAGCTATACGTGTTTCTGCCAGTGTGGGTACTGTTTCTGTCCATCGGCCTGCCGGTGACGGCGTTCAGCCTGATGCAACTGCTGGGACTGCGTTTCCAGCTTGCACGGCAGAGCACACCGGTCGAAGTCGCCTTGGGCGGGGTATCGGGTTTCATCGGGGGGCTGTCGGGCGTCTGGGGCCCGCCGCTGGTGGCCTACCTGACGGCGCTTCATACCGAGAAGCGGATGCAGATGCGCACCCAGGGCGTGGCCTTCGCGCTGGGCTCGGTCCTGCTGCTTCTGGCACACGGCGGCAGCGGCGTGGTGCGGAGTGAGACGCTGTGGTTCTCGGCGTTATTGTGCGTTCCGGCGCTGGCGGGGATGTGGCTGGGTGGGCTCGTGCAGGACCGGATCGACCAGGAAACCTTTCGGCGCGCCACGCTCGTGGTGCTGCTGCTGGCGGGGTTGAACCTGATGCGGCGAGCCCTCCTGGCGTAAGGCAAGATGGGTGGAGACCACCCAACGCCGTCTAGACTTCCTCAACCGCCATCACGCCCGGCAGCGATTTCAGCGCGCCCTTGATTTCCGGCGTTACCGGGTATTCGGCGCCGGTATCGATCTCGACCTCGCCGGGCAGCGCGGGGTCCATGAGGTAGAGCAGGATCGGCCCGCGGCCGGCCCGCTGCACCTTCTCCGCCGCCTCCGCGAGGATTGTCGCCACCGAGGGGATCGCATCGGGCATCTCGACGAAGACCTTCAGTCCCGTCGATCCCGCGTCCGCCACCGCCACGTCGATCGGCGCCACCGAGCGGCCCAGCAGCTTGAGCTGATCGCTCTCCATCGTGGCCTCGACGGTGACCACGACCTTTGCGCCGGTCTCGAGGTGTTCGCGACTCTTCTCGAGCGTCTCGGAAAACAGCGTGACCTCGTAAGCGCCGGTGGTGTCGGAAAGCTGGCAGAAGGCGAAACGGTTGCCGCGCGCCGACTTGCGCTCCTGCCGCCCGGCGACGACACCGGCCAGCTTGGCGACGCAGGGCGAGCGTTCGGCCTTGGCCATGACCTCGTCCAGCGTGAGCACGTCCTTGCGCTTGAGCGGCGCCATGTAATCGTCGAGCGGATGGCCCGAGAGGTAGAAGCCCACCGCCTTGAACTCTTCCGCCAGCCTTTCGGCGGGCAGCCAGTCGTTGACCGGCGCGAGGCGCGGTTCGGGCAGATCTTCGCCCGCCTCGCCGAACAGCGACACCTGGTTCGAATTCTTCTGATCGTGCACCGCTGCCGAATAGTTCACCAGCGCGTCGAGCGATTCGAACACCCGACGGCGGTTGCTGTCGAGTTGATCGAAGGCGCCGGAGCGGGCCAGCATCTCCAGCGGCCGCTTGCCGACACGCTTCAAGTCGACCCGGCGGGCAAGGTCGTAGAGCGTGGCGAAAGGCTTGTCACCGCGACCATCGACCACCAACTTCATGGCTTCCAGACCCACGTTCTTGAGCGCACCCAACGCGTAAACCAGCGCACCGTCAACCACGTTGAAGGACGCCTGAGAGCGGTTCACGCAGGGCGGCACCCATGGCAGGTTCAGGCCCTTCTTCACCTCTTCGAAATACACCGCCAGCTTGTCGGTCAGGTGGATATCGCAGTTCATCACCCCGGCCATGAACTCGACCGGGTGGTTCGCCTTCAGCCATGCGGTCTGGTAGCTGACCACCGCATAGGCCGCCGCGTGCGACTTGTTGAAACCGTAGTTGGCGAATTTCTCCAGCAGGTCGAAGACCTCGGTGGCCTTCTTCTTCTCGACGCCATTCTCGGCCGCGCCCCTTTCGAACTTGGGGCGCTCGGCGTCCATCGCCTCCTTGATCTTCTTGCCCATGGCGCGGCGCAGCAGGTCGGCGCCGCCAAGCGAATAACCCGCCATGACCTGCGCGATCTGCATCACCTGTTCCTGATAGACGATGATGCCTTGCGTCTCTTCGAGGAAGTGGTCGATCAGGGGATGCACGCTGGTGATCTCGCGCAGGCCGTTCTTGACCTCGCAATAGACTGGGATGTTCTCCATCGGGCCGGGGCGGTAGAGCGCCACCAGCGCCACTATGTCCTCGATGCAGGTGGGCTTCATGCGCTTCAGCGCGTCCATCATGCCCGAGCTTTCCACCTGGAAGACGGCGACGGTCTTTGCGGCGGCGTAGAGCTTGTAGGTCGCCTCGTCATCCAGCGGGATGGCGTTGATCTGGTTTTCGGCACCCTCGGCGGGTTCATAGAGCTCGGTGCCCGAGGCGGAGACATGCAGCGGACGACCCGACTTGAAGATCAGATCCATCGCGTTCTGGATCACGGTCAGGGTCTTAAGTCCAAGAAAGTCGAACTTCACCAGCCCGGCCTGTTCGACCCATTTCATGTTGAATTGGGTGGCCGGCATGTCCGAGCGCGGATCCTGGTAGAGTGGCACCAGCGCATCCAAGGGCCGGTCGCCGATGACCACCCCAGCGGCGTGGGTCGAGGCATTCCGGAGCAGCCCCTCGACCTGCTGGCCGTAGGTAAGCAGCCGGTCCACGACCTCTTCGTTCTTCGCCTCTTCCTTGAGGCGGGGCTCGTCCCGCAGCGCCTTCTCGATGCTGACCGGCTTCACCCCCTCCACCGGGATCATCTTTGACAGTCGGTCGACCTGCATGTAGGGCATCTGAAGTACGCGCCCGATGTCGCGCACCGCTGCTTTGGACAGCAGCGCGCCGAAGGTGATGATCTGGCCCACCTTGTCACGGCCGTACTTCTCTTGCACGTATCGGATCACCTCTTCCCGGCGGTCCATGCAGAAGTCGATATCGAAGTCGGGCATCGACACCCGTTCGGGATTGAGGAACCGTTCGAACAGCAGGCTGTAGCGCAGCGGATCGAGGTCGGTGATGGTCAGCGCATAGGCGACGAGGCTGCCCGCGCCCGACCCCCGCCCCGGCCCCACCGGAATGTCATTGTCCTTGGCCCACTGGATGAAGTCGGCGACGATCAGGAAGTAGCCGGGAAAGCCCATGCCCTCGATGATGCCCAGCTCGAAATCCAGCCGCGCCTGATAGTCCTCGACCGGCACCGCATGCGGGATCACCGCCAGCCGCTTTTGCAGGCCTTCGTTGGCGATGCGCCGCAGTTCCGCCACCTCGTCGTCGGCGAATTTCGGCAGGATCGGGTCGCGGCGATAGCAGCCGAAGGCGCAGCGCTGCGCGATCTCGACGGTGTTTTCCAGCGCTTCGGGCAGGTCGGCAAAGAGCGTCGCCATTTCCTGCGGCGACTTGAAGTAATGCTCGCGCGTGAGCATCCGGCGCGGGTCCTGCTGGTCGACGTAAGCGCCCTCGGCGATGCAGATCAGCGCATCGTGGGCCTCGTACATTTCCGGTTTCGGGAAATAGACGTCGTTGGTGGCCACAAGCGGCAAGTCCATGGCATAGGCCATCTCGACGAAGCCCCGTTCCGAGCGCGCCTCGGACTCGGGCAGGCCACCCTCGCCGGGGTGGCGTTGCAACTCGACATAGAGCCGATCGCCGTAGATCGCCTTCAGCCGATCCATCAGCGCCTGCGCCGCCGGGCGCTGACCGCGCTGCAACAGCCGTCCCACCGGCCCGTCCGGTCCGCCCGAAAGGCAGATCAGGCCGTCGGAATAGCGCTCCAACTCGTCCAGCGTCACTTGTGGCAGCTGACCGCCCTTGTCGACGTACAGGCAGGTGTTGAGCTTCATAAGATGCTCGTAGCCGCGTTCGTTCTGCGCCAGCAGCACCACGGCAGCGGGCGCCACCGGCTTGTCGCCGGGCTGGAGATCGACATAGGCGACATCGACCTGGCAGCCCATGATCGGCTGGATGCCCGCGCCCTGCGCACCGACCGAAAACTCCAGCGCACAGAACAGGTTGTTGCTGTCGGTCACCGCCACGGCCGGCATGCCCATGTCGGCGCACAGCCCCGGCAGCTTCTTCAGCCGCATGGCGCCTTCCAGCAGGGAATATTCGGTATGGGTGCGGAGGTGGATGAATCGGGGGGTGCTGCTCATGGCACCACAGTATGTGGACACGGACGGCAATTGAAGTAGCTTCGATGCATGACCGAACTGGACCGCCTGCCCGATTTCCTGAACACCCTCGATGCCGAACTGCGCGCCGAGGGCGACTGGGGCAAGGTGGCCGGCTACATCCCGCAACTGGCCGAGGTCGACCCGGCGCAATTCGCCATCTCGGTGGCACTGGCCGACGGACGGCTGATGCACGCCGGACAGTACGATCAGCGGTTTTCGATCCAGTCGATCTCCAAGGTGTTTTCGCTGGCCTGCGTGCTGTCGCGCTTCGGTGAAAGCATCTGGCACCGCGTCGGCCGCGAACCTTCAGGCGACCGTTTCGATTCCATCCTGCTGCTCGAGCAGGAGGAAGGCCGTCCGCGCAATCCGTTCATCAACGCCGGCGCGCTGGTCACCACCGACGAATTGCTCGCCGGCCGCGCCCCGAAAGAGGCTCTGTCCGAGATCATCGGCTTCATGCGCGCCAGCGCCGGCGACGATGACATCCACATCGACCCGGAGACCGCCGCCTCGGAAAACGAGACCGGCCACCGCAACCGGGCGCTCGCGCATTACCTGAGAAGCTTCGACAACCTCAAGGAAGAGCCCGAGCTGGTGTTGGGCACCTATTTCCACCAGTGCGCCGTCGAGATGACCACTGACCAGCTTGCCCTCGCGGGCCGCGGCATCGCCGGCCTGCCAGATGCGCCGCTGCAACTGTCGCTGGTCAAGCGCCGGCGCATCGCCGCGCTGATGCTGACCTGCGGACATTACGACGGTTCCGGCGATTTCGCCTTTCGCACCGGGCTGCCCGGCAAGTCGGGCGTCGGCGGCGGCATCCTGCTGGCGGTGCCCGGCCGTGCCTCGGTGGCGATCTGGTCGCCCGGTCTGAACGCCTGGGGCAACAGCCAAGTCGGGACCGAGGCGGCCGAACGGCTGGCCCGCTTCACCGGCTGGTCGGTTTTCGGCTGAACCCGCCACTCCGTCGGGCGGGCGGGTCCGATTTTTCTGCACTGCGGCCAAGGAAAAGCTTGCAAGCCCCGGACGGCGCTTCCTAATCTGTCCCCGACAAGCACGCAGGTTTTCTACGCCGCATCGAGGGCCTGCAATCGCGTGCGCATGGTAGAGCGGCAGGTTCACATCTCATGGACATAGGCTTTCTTCTCAACGGAGAACCGGTCCGGATCCGCCTTGAAAATCCCACCCGGACCCTGCTCGACTGGCTGCGCGAGGATCGCGGCCTCACCGCCACCAAGGAGGGCTGCAACGAAGGCGATTGCGGTGCCTGCACGGTGATGGTGCAGGACGAAAGCGGCATTCGCGCGCTCAACGCCTGCATCCTGTTCCTGCCGCAACTCGAAGGCAAGGCGGTCCGCACGGTCGAAGGCATCAGGGGCGACGACGGCGGCATGCACCCGGTCCAGCGCGCCATGGTGGAGCATCACGGCTCGCAATGCGGCTTCTGCACGCCCGGCTTCATCGCCTCGATGGCGGTGGCGCATGCCAACGGCCAGACCGATCACGACGACCGACTGGCCGGCAATCTTTGCCGCTGCACCGGCTACGCTCCGATCATCCGCGCCGCGAAGGCCAGCGAAGGCGTGCCGGTCCCGCAGTGGGTGGCCTCTGATGCTTCTTCTGGCGAAAAATATCCCGGGGGGAGCGAAGCGGGGGGCAGCGCCCCCCTCCTCCCCCGATCCTCGGACGAACTGGCCGAGCTTTACGCCGCCGATCCCGACGCCACGCTGATCGCCGGCGCCACCGACGTCGGCCTCTGGGTCACCAAGCAGTTGCGCCACCTCGACCGCCCGATCTTCCTCCACAATGTCCGCGACCTAGCCGAGATCGAGGACTGGGGCGATACGCTGAAGATCGGCGCCAACGTCACCATCGCCCGGCTCTGGCCGCTGATGGCCGACCTCTACCCGAGCTTCGGCGAAGTCCTGCGCCGCTATGGCAGCGTGCAGGTGCGCGAAGCCGCCACACTGGGCGGCAACATCGCCAACGGCTCGCCCATCGGGGACAGCCCGCCGGTGCTGATCGCGCTGGGTGCCCGCCTGCATCTGCGCCGTGGCAACACCCGCCGCGACATCGCGCTGGAGGATTTCTTCATCGACTACGGCAAGCAGGACCGCCAACAAGGTGAGTTCGTCGAGGCGGTCACGGTGCCGAAACACCGGACCGGCCTGCGCTGTTACAAGCTGTCGAAACGCTTCGATCAGGATATTTCCGCCGTTCTGGGGGCTTTCGACATCACCGTCGAAGGGGGCAAGGTCACCCGGGCCCGCGCCGCGTTTGGCGGCATGGCCGGCACGCCGAAACGCGCCACGGCGCTTGAGCAGGCGCTTACCGGTCAGGAGTGGTCCGAGGACAGCGTGCAAACCGCTGCCGCGGCACTGGAGAAGGATTTCACGCCGATGACCGACATGCGCGCCTCTGCCGCGTATCGCATGGCGGCGGCACGGAACATGCTGCTGCGCTATTTCCACGAAATGAACGGCACCCCGGTGTCGGTGCTAGAGGTGCAGCCATGAGCGTCGCCAAGCCCCTTCCGCATGACGCCGGCGCTCTGCATGTGACCGGCGCGGCGCGCTATGTCGACGATATCCCGACGCCGCGTGGCACCCTCAGCCTTGCCTTCGGCCTGAGCCAGATCGCCAAGGGACGGATCACCGCGATGGACCTGTCGGAGGTGCGAGAGGCTGAAGGCGTCGTCGCCGTCCTGACCGCCGAAGACCTGCCTTTCGCCAACGACGTCTCGCCGTCGATCCACGACGAGCCGCTGCTCAGCGACGGCAGCATCCACTACCTTGGCCAGCCGCTGTTCCTCGTGGTCGCCGACAGCCACCTGAACGCCCGCAAGGCGGCGCGTCTGGGCCTGATCGAGACCGAGGAGGAGACCGCCCTTCTGACCATCGAACAGGCGCTCGAAGCTGACAGTCGGTTCGAGGACGGTCCGCGGATCTATGCCAAGGGCGATGCCGCCAAGGCCATCGCGGAGGCTAAGCAGCGGCTGAAGGGCTCGCTCACCATGGGCGGGCAAGAGCACTTCTACCTTGAAGGCCAGGCGGCGCTGGCGCTGCCGCAGGACAATGGCGACATGCTGGTGCATTCCTCCACCCAGCACCCGACCGAGATCCAGCACAAGGTGGCCGAGGCGATCGGCGTGCCGATGCACGGCGTCCGCGTGGAAACCCGGCGCATGGGCGGCGGTTTCGGAGGCAAGGAAAGCCAGGGCAATGCGCTGGCCGTGGCCTGCGCGGTTGCGGCACGGCTGACCGGCAAGCCCTGCAAGATGCGCTATGACCGCGATGACGACATGATCATCACCGGCAAGCGGCACGACTTTCGCATCGATTATGAGGTAGGGTTCGACGATCGAGGCCGCATCGCCGGTGTCGACTTCGTGCAATACGCCCGCTGCGGCTGGGCGCAGGACCTGTCGCTGCCGGTGGCCGACCGCGCCATGCTGCACGCAGACAACGCCTACCTGCTGGAACATGCGCGGATTGAAAGCCATCGGCTGAAGACCAACACGCAAAGCGCCACCGCCTATCGCGGCTTCGGCGGCCCGCAGGGGATGCTGGGGATCGAGCGGGTGGTGGACCATATCGCGCACCATCTGGGTCTCGACCCGCTGGATGTGCGACGGGCCAATTATTACCACGCCCCCGCGAAGACCGGCCCCGGCACCGGCCGGCGCTACACCGGTGAGCACACGGGAAAGGGCGCACGCTACGCGGCCCCCGGCCCCGCCGCCGTGCCTGCCGAAGACCTTGCCTCGCGCGGGGCGGCGTCCAACGTGGCACCGCCGGACGTGCCAGAGCCGGCGCCGGGCGCGCAGACCACGCCCTATGGGATGGAAGTCACCGACTTCATCCTGCACGAGATGACCGACGCGCTGGCGGAAAAGGCCGACTACACCGCCCGCCGCGCGAAGGTGGCGGACTGGAACGCCGCGAACCCGATCCTCAAGCGCGGGCTGGCGCTGACGCCGGTGAAGTTCGGCATTTCCTTCACGCTGACCCATCTCAACCAGGCCGGGGCGCTGGTGCATGTCTACCAGGACGGCTCGGTCCACCTGAACCACGGTGGCACCGAGATGGGACAGGGGCTGTTCCAGAAGGTGGCGCAAGTCGCCGCCAGCCGTTTCGGACTGCCCATCGACGCCATAAAGATCACCGCCACCGACACCGCCAAGGTGCCCAACACCTCGGCAACGGCGGCGTCATCGGGATCGGACCTGAACGGCATGGCCGTCAAGGACGCCTGCGACAAGATCCGCGACCGGATCGCCGGGCACCTCGCCGAATTGCATCAGCAGCCGGTGGAGAATGTGTGTTTCGAGGACAGCGAGGTGCATGTCGGGGGCGATACCCTGAGCTTTGCCGAGGCCGCGAAATCGGCCTATGAGAACCGCATCAGCCTAAGCGCCACCGGCTTCTACAAGACGCCGGACGTGGCCTGGGACCGGATCAAGGGTCAGGGACGTCCGTTCTTTTATTTCGCCTATGGCGCGGCGATCACCGAATGCGTCATCGACACGCTGACCGGCGAGAACCGCATTCTGCGCACCGACATCCTGCACGATGCCGGGGCCTCGCTGAACCCGGCCATCGACGTTGGCCAGATCGAGGGCGGTTTCGTGCAGGGCGCGGGATGGCTGACGATGGAGGAACTGGTCTGGGACGACCGTGGCGCGCTCAGGACCCATGCGCCCTCGACCTACAAGATCCCCGCCTGCTCGGACAGGCCCGAGGTGTTCAACGTCGCGCTCTGGGACGATCAGAACCGGTCCGACACGATCTATCGCTCAAAGGCGGTGGGCGAGCCGCCGTTCATGCTGGGGATGTCGGCCTTCTTCGCGATCTCCGACGCCGTGGCGGCCTGCGGCGCGGGCTATCCGATGCTTGACGCTCCCGCCACGCCGGAGCGGATCCTGACCGCGATCCAGAGGCTGCGCGATGCTTGACCACGCCGCCCTTGCCGAAGCCATCGCTGAGCGAGGCCGCGTCGCCCGCGTGGTGATCGCCGATGTCGCGGGCTCTTCGCCGCGCGAGGCCGGAGCCGCGATGCTGGTCTGGAAGGACGGGCAAAGTGGCACCGTCGGTGGCGGTGCACTGGAGTTCGAGGCCGCCCGCGTGGCACGCGAGGCATTGCGGGAGGGAACGGCCTTCACGCTCAGCCGGCACCCGCTGGGTCCGGAGCTGGGGCAATGCTGCGGCGGCGCCGTGGTCCTGTTGACCGAGGTCTACGACGCTGAGCGGTTGGAGGCCGTGCCGGAAACGGGGGGCTATGCACGCGGCACGGGCGCCAAGCCGATGGCGGTCAAGCGTGCGGAAGCCACTGCGCGAAATGCAGGAACGCTGGTCACCGAGTTGCATGGGTCGTGGTTCATCGAACCCATCGCGCAACCTGCATTCGATCTGTGGATCTGGGGCGCGGGGCACGTCGGACGTGCATTGGTGGCGGTCCTGTCCCCGCTGCCGGACATGGCCATCACGTGGGTCGACACCGCACCGGGACGATTTCCGGCCGATCCCCCGGACGGTGTCACCTGCATCCCGGCGGCCCAGCCCGCCGCGCTCATGCCACATGCGCCAGCACGGGCGCACCACCTGATCCTGACCTACAGCCACGCGCTCGACCTGGAACTGTGCCATGCCGCGCTGACCCATGGATTCGCGAGCGCCGGACTGATCGGCTCGGCCACCAAGTGGGCGCGGTTCCGCAAGCGGTTGTCCGCGCTCGGCCACACTGATGCGCAAATCGCGCGCATTGTCTGCCCGATCGGGGACCCGGCGCTTGGAAAGCATCCGCAGGCAATTGCCGTGGGCGTCGCGGCGCGGTACCTGAAAGACATGCAGCGCCAGACTGCGACGAGGGAGATAAGCGCGTGAAAGACCGCCTTTTGCAGATCAAGGGCTTGACCAAGGCCTATCCCGGCGTGGTGGCCAATTCCGACGTGTCCTTTGACATCGGCAAGGGCGAGGTCCACGCGCTTCTGGGCGAGAACGGCGCCGGCAAGTCGACGCTGGTCAAGATGATCTATGGGCTGGTCACGCCCGACAGCGGATCGATGGTGCTGGACGACAAGCCCTTCGCACCCGCCGACCCCCACGCGGCGCGGGCGGCCGGTGTGGCGATGGTGTTCCAGCATTTTTCGCTGTTCGAGGCTTTGACGGTGGCCGAGAACGTCGCGCTCGGCATGGAGAACCCGCCGAAACCGCGCGATCTGGCGCGGCAGATCCGCGAGGTAAGCGAAACCTACGGGCTGCCGCTCGATCCGGGGCGGACGGTGGGCGGGCTGTCGGCGGGCGAACGCCAGAGGGTCGAGATCATTCGCTGCCTGTTGCAGAACCCGCGCCTGCTGATCATGGATGAGCCAACGTCGGTACTGACGCCGCAGGAGGTGGAAATCCTGTTTCAGACGCTCAGGAAGCTGTCGGCCGAGGGCACCGCGATCCTCTACATCTCGCACAAGCTGGAAGAGATCCGCAGCCTTTGCGAGACCGCGACGATCCTGCGGCTGGGCAAGTTGGTGGCGACCTGCGATCCGCGCGAGGCCTCGGCCCGGGAACTGGCCGAGATGATGGTGGGATCAAGCTTCGACGCGGTGCACCGTGAGGCCAAGGACCTGGGCGCGGTGCGGTTGCAGGTCTCGGGGCTTTCGGCGCGGTCGCCGGGCGAGTTCGGCACCTCGTTGAAGGAGGTATCGTTCGAGGTCCGCGCGGGCGAAGTGCTGGGCATCGGCGGTGTGGCGGGCAACGGGCAGGACGAACTGCTGGCAGCGCTTTCAGGCGAGATCGTGACAGCGCCGGGGATGGTGGAGTTCGACGGCACCCCGGTGGGCGCGCAGGGGCCAGAAGCGCGGCGCGCGGCGGGGCTGCTTTCGGCGCCGGAGGAGCGGCTGGGCCACGCGGCCGCGCCCGACATGAGCCTGACCGAGAACGCGGTACTTACGGCGGCAGGCCGCGAAGCGCTGATGAAAAACGGGTTTCTGAACTGGCCCAAGGCGACGGAATTTGCCGAGAAGGTGATCGAGGCTTTCGACGTGCGCACGCCCGGCGCGGGAACGGCGGCGCGGGCCTTGTCGGGCGGCAACCTGCAGAAGTTCGTCATCGGACGCGAGGTGATGCAGCGTCCGCAGGTGCTGGTGGTGAACCAGCCGACCTGGGGTGTGGACGCGGCGGCGGCAGCGGCGATCCGGCAGTCGCTTCTGAACCTCGCGGCGGAGGGGGCCGCGGTGGTGGTGATCAGCCAGGATCTGGACGAACTGATGGAAGTGGCGGACCGCTTCGGGGCGCTGAACGAGGGACGATTGTCCGAGATCAGGCCGGTGCAGGGCCTTACGGTCGAGCAGATCGGGCTGATGATGGGCGGCGCGCATGACATGGAGGTGGCGCATGTGGACGCATGACGCGGGCGGCTGGACGATTTCCTTGAAGGAAATCGGGCCGAAATCTTACAAAGATTTCGCGGCCTCGAGAGGCTTGGACGCATGATCCACCTGGTGAAACGACCGCAGCCGTCACGGGTCTGGACCGCGGTGACGCCTCTGCTGGCGGTCCTGCTGACCATGATCGTCGGCGGCATCATGTTCGCGGCCTTGGGCAAACCACCGCTCGAAGCGATCCGGACGATCTTCTGGGATCCGCTGTTCCATCCGCAGTTCGCGGCCTATTCGCGGCCGCAGCTTCTGGTCAAGGCCGCGCCGCTGATCCTGATCGCCATCGGCCTTTCCATCGGTTTCCGGGCCGGCATCTGGAACATCGGGGCCGAGGGTCAGTACGTCATCGGCGCGATCACCGGCGCCGGGGTCGGGCTGGCCTTCTATCCAATGGAAAGCGTCCTCATCTTCCCGCTGATGGTGATCGCCGGTGCCTTGGGCGGCTGGGCCTGGGGCATGATCCCGGCCGTGCTCAAGGTCAAGTTCGGCACCAACGAGATCTTGGTGTCGCTGATGCTGGTCTACGTGGCCGAGGCCTGGCTGGCGTCGGTCTCTTCGGGGCTGTTGAAGAACCCTGAAGGGCGGGGCTTTCCGGGCTCGCGCAACCTTCAGCAATGGGACAGCGCCGCCAACACCGAGATCATCGCCGGCACCGGCATGCACTGGGGGGTGATCGCGGCGCTGATTGCGGTGATCTTCGCTTATGTGCTGCTGACACGCCACATCCGCGGCTTCCAGATCCGGCTGACCGGCGAGGCGCCCAGGGCGGCCCGCTTCGCCGGGGTCAAACCGGCGCGGGTGGTGCTGTTCTGCCTCGGCCTGTCGGGTGCGCTGGCCGGAATGGCGGGGCTGTTCGAGGTCTCGGGGCCGGCGGGGCAGATCACCATCGATTTCAACTCGGGCTACGGTTTCACCGCGATCATCGTGGCCTTTCTGGGCCGGTTACACCCGGTAGGCATCCTGATGGCGGGGCTGCTGATGGCGCTGACCTACATCGGGGGCGAGCTGGCGCAGTTGATGCTGGGGGTCCCCGGCGCTTCGATCCAGCTGTTCCAGGGGATGCTGCTGTTCTTCCTGCTGGCGACGGATGTGTTCACCAATTACCGGGTGGGCTTCGGCAAGGCGGAGGTGGCCTGATGGATTTTGGAACGATTAACCCGGTACTCTTGGTGGCCTCGCTGATGGTCTCGGCGACGCCGATCCTGCTGGCGGCCATCGGTGAACTGGTGGTGGAGAAATCCGGCGTGCTGAACCTCGGCGTCGAGGGCATGATGATCACCGGCGCGGTGGTGGGCTTCGCCATTGCCATCAATACCGGCTCGCCCTTGCTGGGGTTCGGCGGGGCGGCACTGGCCTCGGCGGTGCTGTCGCTGAGCTTCGGGGTGTTGACGCAGTTCCTGCTGTCGAACCAGGTGGCGACGGGGCTGGGGCTGACGCTGGTGGGGCTGGGCCTGTCGTCGCTGATCGGCAAGCCCTACGAGGGCATGAAGTCGCCCACCCTGCCCGACCTGCATCTGCCGCTGCTGGCCGACATCCCGGTCATCGGGCCGATGTTGTTCCAGCACGACATCATGGTCTACCTGTCCATCGCGCTGGTGGCTGCGGTCTGGGCGGTGCTGAAATTCACTCGCTTCGGGCTGATCCTGCGCGCTGTGGGCGAAAGCCACGACGCGGCGCATGCGCTGGGCTACAAGGTGGTGCGCATCCGCCTGATGGCGATAGCTTTCGGCGGTGCCTGTGCCGGTCTCGGCGGCGCCTACCTCAGCCTCGTCAGGGTGCCGCAATGGACCGAAGGCATGACCGCCGGAGCCGGGTGGATCGCGCTGGCCATCGTGGTCTTCGCAAGCTGGAAGCCGTGGCGGGTGCTGATCGGTGCCTATCTTTTCGGCGGCGTCACCGTGCTGCAGCTGAACCTTCAGGCGGCGGGGACCAGGCTGCCGGTCGAATACTTGTCGATGTCGCCTTATCTGATAACAATCCTCGTGCTCGTGATCATTTCGGCACGCGGTTACCACGGCGCTCCGGCCTCGCTCGGCCGGTCGTTCCATGCCTCGCACTGAGGCCAATCCCAAAAAAACACCCAGGGAGTATCAACATGAACAGAAGAACCCTACTCGCCGGCGCGGCGCTGGCACTGGGCCTGGCGGGCACTGCCATGGCGCAGGACAAGACCAAGGTCGGCTTCATCTACGTCGGTCCGGTGGGCGACGGCGGCTGGACCTATGAGCACGAACAGGGCCGCCTCGCGGTCGAGGAGCACTTTGGCGACAAGGTCGAGACCGTGTTCCAGGAAAGCGTGCCGGAAGGGGCGGACAGCGAACGGGCGATGACGCAGATGGCGCTGTCGGGCGCCGACATCATCTTCACCACCTCCTTCGGCTACATGGACCCCACCATCAACGTCGCCAAGAAGTTCCCGGACGTGAAGTTCGAACACGCCACCGGCTACAAGCGCGCCGACAACGTATCGACCTACTCCGCCCGCTTCTACGAAGGCCGCGCCATTCAGGGCACCATCGCGGGCCACATGACCGAGACCAACAAGATCGGTTACATCGCGTCGTTCCCGATCCCCGAGGTCATTCGCGGCATCAACTCGGCCTACATCCACGCCAAGAAGGTCAATCCCGATGTCGAGTTCTCGATCGTCTGGGCCTACACTTGGTTCGATCCTGCCAAGGAAGCCGATGCGGCGAACGCGCTGATCGAACAGGGCGCCGACGTGATCCTGCAACACACCGACTCCACCGCGCCGCAGGCGGCGGCCGAGAAGGCGGGCAACGTGATCACCTTCGGGCAGGCGTCGGACATGGCGGACTACGCGCCGAAGCCGCGCGTCAGTTCGATCATCGACAACTGGGCGCCCTATTACATCGAGCGCGTGCAGGCGGTCATGGACGGCACCTGGGAAAGCATGGACACCTGGGACGGCATCGGGCCGGGCATGGTCGAGATCGGCGAGATCTCGGACGCGGTGCCTGAGGACGTCAAGGCCGAGGCACTGGCGATGAAAGAGGCGATTGCCTCGGGCGACTATCACCCCTTCACCGGGCCGATCAACAAGCAGGACGGCTCGGCATGGCTGGCGGAGGGTGAAGTGGCCGACGATGGCACGCTGGCCGGCATGGACTTCTATGTCGAAGGTCTGACCGGCGACATCCCGAACTGATCCGGCCCACAGGGCAGATCCTGGGCCTCCGCCATCACGGCGGAGGCTTTTTCTTGTGTCCGCTAGCCAGCGATCAGGTCAAAAACTTCTTGCGGCTGGCATATTCCTCGCTGTCGATCTCGCCCTTGGCAAAGCGCAGATCAAGCACGTCGAGTGCCGCACGGCCAGAGCTCTTGCCATTCATTGCATCAGACGCCATCCAGCGGACCAGCGCCACGATCGCCACCACAAGTGCGGCCAGCAGCAGCAACATGAAGATCGGCCCCAGAAACATTCCGACACCGAAATCGCCGTACATATGAGGGTGGCCCAAGCCGTCCGACGGGTCCGCCGAAGCGGGGCCGGAGAATGGTACAAGGGTAAGGAACCACAGTCTGTGTAACCGTTTCATTCGCAGGTCTCCTTGCAAATCGAGGCGGCCGGACAGTGGCCACCGTCGTGCGACTTGCACCTTAGAAGAAGAGCGCATTGCTCGCGTTGATCTGCGTCAAAACCCCATTGCCCTCGCCGGTCATGCCGGCTGAACACCGCCCGCAACGACCGACCCGGCTTTGACAAATCCCGGCGTCGGCCAATATTTGAAGTCAACGGACAGGAGCCGCGTCATGCCCGAAAAGCCGATCGTTTATCACATTCCCGTCTGCCCGTTCTCGCAGAGGCTGGAAATCATGCTCGAGTTGAAAGGGGCGCGCGATGCGGTGGATTTCCGCGTTGTCGACATCACTCGACCGCGCGACCCGGAGCTTCTGCAAAAGACCCGCGGCACAACGGCCCTTCCGATTCTGGAGACCCCCGACGGGCAGATCGTCAAGGAAAGCCTGGTGATCCTGCGCTACCTGGATGAAACCGTCGGCGACACGCGCCTGCGTCGCGCCGATCCGCTTGAGCACGCGGTGGAGTCCATGTTGGTGGCCAAGGAGGGCGACTTCACGATGACGGGCTACACCTTCGTCATGAATCGCGATCCCGACAAGCGTGATGACTTCGAAGTGAAAATGCTCCGCCTCTACCGTGAGATCGACGCTTTCCTCGTCCACGAAAGCCGGGGCGACGGGCCTTGGCTGTTCGACGACTTCGGACTGGCCGAGGCGGTCTTCACACCGATGTTCATGCGCTTCTGGTTTCTTGAATACTACGAGGATTTCGACCTGCCGCAGACCGCCGATTACGCGCGTGTCCGCAAATGGCGCAAGGCCTGCCTGAACCACGCGGCAACCCAACAGGTCAGCCGCGAAGAGATCGTGAAGCTTTACTACGATTATGCCCTCGGCGCGGGCAATGGCGCCCTTCCGGAAGGGCGTGAACGGTCCTCGTTCGAGTTCGAGCCGGACTGGCCCGAGCGCCCCTGGCCCCCGCGTGACAAGTACAAGCAGGTCAGCGATGAGGAGCTGGGGCTGGTTGCGGGGTGAAGCCCCTCGCCTTTTGCCACAGGCCCGCTATCCTGCGGGTCAGGGAGGATTTCAGACATGCGCAAGCTTCAGACCCAGGGTGTCCACCACATTACGCTGACTGGCGCCGACCGGCAGACCAGCATCGACTTCTGGGAAGGCGTGCTGGGGATGCCCTTCATATTCGATCAGCCAAACCTCGACGATCCTGACGAGGGACACCTCTACTTTGATCCGGGCGACGGCCGGCTGATTACCATCTTCACCAATGAAGGCCGCAAACCAGAGCATCGCCGCACCCCGACCGATCCGGGCTGCGTCCATCATCTGGCGTTCAACGTCTCGAAGGCCACCTTCAGTCAGGCGGTGGAGCGTCTGAACACGCGCGGGATCGGGCATTCCGGGGTCAAGGACCGGGGCTTCATGGATTCGATCTACTTCAAGGACCCGCTGGGCCTGCTGATCGAGCTGGCCTGCTATCGGTTCGAGCCGCCGGTGGGCTGCACCCATGCCGACGTGATGATCGAGGCGCACCGGATGCGTGTCGAGGCCGGCGACCACCATATCGCCGAGGTGCATCTGGCCGACGCGATCGAAAAGCTGGTGACGCGCAGCCAGCAGTCGCTGAGCGACGACCGGTCGCCGAAAGACCCCTACGGCAAGGGCTGACATGTCCGATATCCTGATCATCGGCGGTGGCATCGCCGGGATTTCGGCTGCCGCACGGCTTGCTCCGCACGGGCAGGTCACCCTGCTGGAGGCGGAGCCGCACCTTGCCTATCACGCATCGGGACGATCGGCGGCGGCCTTCCTCGACTTCTACGGCAATGACGTGGTGCGGGCGCTGAACCGTGCCGGGGCGGCGCATCTGCACGAAAACGGGGTGACCAGCGCGCGCGGGTTTCTCTATATCGGGCGGCCGGAAGAGGAAGCGGCGTTTCGGGCGCATGTCGCCGACACCGGTCTGCAGGAAATCACCTTTGCCGAGGCACAGGCGCAGGTGCCGATCCTGAACCCCGAGACTTGTGCCTTCGTCGCGACCGGCGACGCCTATGACATTGACACAGACCTCTACATCCAGACCTTCCGGCGTACAGCGCTGGCGCATGGTGCGCATATCGTTACCGGAGCACTCGTGCGCTCGTTGCAACGCGCCTTTGGTCGTTGGCGGGCCGAGACGCCGCACGGTGGATACGGCGGCGACGTGGTCGTCAACGCCGCCGGGGCCTGGGCCGACGCGGTGGCGGCAATGGCGGGGCTCACGCCGATCGGGTTGCAGCCAATGCGCCGGTCAATGGCGCGGATACCGGCGCCGAGCGGGCATGACGTCTCGGGCTGGCCGATGCTCGACGGGGTGGACGAGCGTTGGTACGCCAAGCCGGACGCGGGCAGCCTGATCGTATCGCCCGGCGACGAGGACCCGGTGGAGCCACAGGACGCATGGGCCGACGACATGGTGCTGGCCGAGGGGCTGGCCCGTTATGAGGCGATGGTGACCGAACCGGTGACACGGCTCGTGGCCAACTGGGCGGGGTTGCGCACCTTCGCTCCTGACCAGACGCTGGTGATCGGCGCCGCGCCCGAGGCGGAGGGGTTCTTCTGGCTGGCCGGTCAGGGTGGCTATGGCTTTCAGACCGCCGCGGCCGTTTCGCAACTGGTGGCCGATCTTGTGCTGTCGCGGCGGCCGGAACTGCCCTCCGACATAGTCGCCGCGTTGGATCCTGCCCGGTTCGCGTAAATAGCCGGGCGCGCAAGGGCCGCGCCCCACTTTGAGGTCTCTGCGTCGGCGCTGGCCGTGAGGTCCCGGATCAGGTCCGGGACGGGCGGGGGAATATTTCTGGGCCCTGCCCTGCCCGGCCCTAACGGCCCAGCATCGCCAGCCGGATCAACATCCGCTCCACCAGCGCCATTGCCGGTGCGTTCTGGCTGGCCGAGCGCAGTTGCAGATCTGTGTCCGTCAAGAGCGTGATCGCCTGATCCAGCTTCGCCGCGCCCCATTGTTGCGCCTGCCGGGTCATCCGGTCGCGGCGCGGGCCGAAGATCGGCGGGCGCATTGCGGCGATGCCGCGGGCGGCGCCGTCGGGGTGGGAGGCAGCGGCATGCAGGGCACGGAAGTGGCGCATCGCGGCGATCACCAGACCCACCGGCTGCACCCCCTGCGCGGCGAGGCGCGACAGCATCGGGCCAATCTCGCCGGTGCGGGCCTCGGCCACGATGGCAAGCACGTCGGCAAGCTCCGCCTCGGTCGAGACCGGGGCGACGGCCGCCACATCCTCGGGTGTGACAGGACCGGCATCGCCATGCTTGTAGAGCGCCAGCTTCTCCAGCGTCTGGCGGAAATCGCCGGGGTCCAGCGCGCGACTGAGCGCAGTGATGTCTTCCATCGCCTCGCCGCCGATGGTGACACCCGCACGGTTCAGCTCGGCCTCTATCTCGGCGCGCGACGGCGGGTCGTCGTAGATCGCGGCGGCAAAGGCATTGGGGTGGCTCTCGAACGCCTTGCGCAACTTGGATGTGGCCTTGAGCTGACCTGCCGTGACCACGATCTGCGCGTCGCCGTCGGCCCAGTCCTCGAGTGCCGTGATGATCGCGGGCACCGCGTGTTCGGTGGCCTCCTCGACAAAGGCGACACGCGGCCCGGGGAAGAAACCGATGGCCTTGACCGCGTCGATCAGCAACGTGGGTTGCTTGCGCAATTCGCTGCCGGGGATGCGGGTCAGGCGCATCTCGGCCTCGCCCTCCGGGCCAACCAGATTGGAGATCACCTGCTGCCGTTTCAGCGCCACGCGCATGCCGTCGGGGCCGTAGATCAGCAGGCCGGTGCGGCCCGCGTCGGGCTTTGCGAAATAGCCCGTGGCTTCGCGGGGCGACAGCTTCATGGCGTCACAGGACGGGCGCGGCCAGCACCAGCCGGTCAATGATCTGGTCGGCGAGAATCTGCATCAGCCGCTCCTCGGCATCGCGCCGCGCCGCCAGCGTGGCGACGGTGGAACCGGAGGCGGAATAGCCGGTGAAGTTGCGCACCGTGCCGGCCTCGATGACCGTTCCGGCGGAGCGCACGGCGAATGTCGCCGTGCCGGTGACATGATAGCGGTTGAGGTTACCGTCGGCGGTGCTGCCGAGGCTGTCCTGATCGACGCTGATCGCAAGGTCCATCTTGTAGGGCGACGAGGGCCCGCCCGCGCCGAAACGTTCCTCGATCCGGCGGGTCACGAGATAGGTATTGCGGTCGTCAGGTTCTTCGACATGGATCGCGTTCTGCAACTTGCTGGCGGTGCCATCAGTGCCATAGGCGGGCGCGAAGCCGCAGCCCGCCAGCGCCAGCACACCCACAAGGAAGAGACGTCGGTCAGACAACCACATTTACGATCCGTCCCGGCACCACGATGACCTTCTTCGGCGCGCCGCCCTCCAGCGCCTTGACCACAGCGTGATGGCTGAGCGCCAGCTTTTCAACCTCTTCCTTGCCCAGGTCCGCCGCGACGCTGATTTCCGCCCGGCGTTTACCGTTGATCTGGATCGGCAGGGTGACGCTGTCCTCGACCAGCATCGCCTCGTTGGGCTGCGGCCAGGGCGCGTCGATAACCAGCCCCTCGCCGCCGAGCATTGACCAGATGTCCTCGGCCAGGTGCGGGGTCATCGGCGCCATAAGCTGTGCCAGCGTGCGGGTGGCCTGCCGCGTCGCCTCGGCCCCCGCCTTGGCCTTGGCCAGCGTGTTGGTGAAGGCATAAAGCCGGGCAATGGCGGCGTTGAAGCCGAAGCTTTCGATGCCGAGCGTGACGTCGCGGATCGCCTTGTGCATCTCTTTCAGCAGGGCGGTGTCGTTGCCGTTCGCGCCCTCGCTGGACTGCGCCGCGTCGCTGGCGATGCGGTGCACGCGGGCAAGGTGGCGGGCCGCGGCCTCGGCGCCCGAAGCGGTCCACTCGACGTCGCGTTCCGGCGGGCTGTCGGACAGCACGAACCAGCGCGCGGTGTCGGCGCCGAAATTGGCGACGATCTCGGCCGGGTCGACGACGTTGTTCTTGGATTTCGACATCTTGGCCGAGGGCACCACGTCAACCTGCTCGCCGGTGGCCCTGACGAAGACCCCGCCGGCCCGCTCCTCGACATCTGCCGGGTAGTGATAGACCGGGCGACCGTCGGCATTCCGCGTCTGATAGATCGCATGGGTCACCATCCCTTGCGTGAAGAGCGCGTTGAAGGGCTCGCGGGCGCTGTCGGGCAAATGGCCAGTGACGTTCATGGCCCGCGCGAAGAAGCGGGAATACAGCAGGTGCAGGATCGCGTGCTCGACGCCGCCGATGTATTGATCGACGTTCATCCAGTATTGCGCCGCCTCCATGTCGGTGGGCGTTTCGGCACGCGGTGCGGTGAAGCGGGCGAAGTACCATGAGCTGTCGACGAAGGTGTCCATCGTGTCGGTCTCGCGCCGGGCCTTGCCGCCGCAGGCGGGGCAGGTGCAGTCGCGCCACGTCGGGTGCCGGTCCAGCGGGTTGCCGGGGGTGTCGAAGTTGACGTCGTAGGGCAGTTCGACGGGCAGGTTTTCCTTCTTCTCGGGCACCACTCCGCAACTGTCGCAATGCACCACCGGGATCGGGCAGCCCCAATAGCGCTGACGGGAAAGGCCCCAGTCGCGCAGGCGGAACTTGGTCACCCCCTGCCCCACGCCATTGGCCTCGCAAAAGGCGATGGCGGCGTCGATCGCGGCGTCGCCGGTCTGCTCGGTCTCGCCGGCGAAGCCGCGGATGTAGATCACCTTTTCGGACTTCGGCGGGACATAGGCTTCGCCACCGTCCTCGGGCAGGTCGCGGCCTTCGTCCTCGGCCGGGGCATAGGTCGAGGTGACGGGCAGGTCATACTTGCGCGCGAATTCGAGATCGCGGGCGTCATGGGCCGGGCAGCCGAAGATCGCGCCGGTGCCGTAATCCATGAGGATGAAGTTGGCGACATAGACCGGCAGTTCCCATGCGGTATCGAAGGGGTGACGGACGCGGAGGCCAGTATCGAAGCCCTTCTTCTCGGCCTTTTCCAGCGCCTCCTCGGTGGTTGCGCCCTTACGGCACTCGGCGTTGAAGGCGGCAAGTTCGGGATTGTCCTTTTCCATCGATTTGGCCAGCGGGTGGTCCGGAGAGATACCAAGGAAGGACGCGCCGAGGAGCGTGTCGGGACGGGTTGTATAGACCTCCACCCGGTCATGTCCCTCGGGCCCGTCGACCAGACCGAAGGCAAACTGCAGACCACGCGACTTGCCGATCCAGTTCTGCTGCATCAGTTTGACCTTGGCAGGCCAATCATCGAGCCCGTCAATGGCATCAAGCAGTTCCTCTGCCATGTCGGAAATGCGGAAAAACCACTGCGTCAACTCGCGCCGCTCAACCTCGGCTCCGGAGCGCCAGCCCTTGCCGTCCTCGACCTGTTCGTTTGCCAGCACGGTCATGTCCACCGGGTCCCAGTTGACCACCGCGTTCTTGCGATAGACCAGCCCCGCTTCAAGGAAATCGAGGAACAATGCCTGCTGCTGGCCATAGTATTCCGGGTCGCAGGTGGCGAACATCCGTGACCAATCGAGCGAGAGGCCCAGCGGCTTCATCTGTTCGACCATGTCGTCGATGTTGGAATAGGTCCAGTCCTTCGGATGGCCTCCGCTTGCCATGGCGGCGTTCTCGGCGGGCATGCCAAAGGCGTCGAACCCCATCGGATGCAGCACGTTGTGCCCGGTCGACAGCTTGTAGCGCGCGATCACGTCGCCCATGGTGTAGTTGCGCACGTGGCCCATGTGCAGCTTGCCCGACGGATAGGGGAACATCTCGAGCACGTAGTACTTCGGCTTGCCGCCCTCCATCGTGGCGGTAAAGGTTCCGGCCTTGTCCCAGGCCTCTTGCCATTTCGCCTCGATCGAGGCGGCATCGTAGCGCGACATGCGTATCTTCCCGTGCGTGCGTTCAGCGGTATCCGGGCGGTGATATTGCCTGCGGGCGCGGGCGTCCAGTGCGATGGCGCGATTAGACGGCGATCGGTGTGCGCGGACTGTCCCAGCACCCGATCCAATGGCAATCCCCGACCCCGCGCATGACGAGGCCGGGGAGGCTTCAGCGGCCGCTCAGCAGGAAAGCCGCGGTCTCGTTGCTGACGTAACCGCTGGGGAACAGCCCGCGGTCACGTTGGAAGCGCTTGAGGGCGTCGCGGGTCGTCTTGGTGAAATTGCCGTCACCGGCGCCGGGATCATAGCCCATCTGCGTCAACCTGCGCTCGACCAGCACCCGGACAACCGGGTTGTTGACGATCTGCTTCTCTTGCGAGCGGGCAGCGGCGACGCGCTCGTCCTCCTTATCGGGGGTCAGCTCGCGGATGCGCTTGCGGGCGGCATCGGTGTACCGCGTCTCAGGATATGCGTCGAGGAAATCGCGATATCCGGCGAGCGTGTCGATCTCTTGCGCACGACGCCACGCGCGCTCGGCCACGCGTCGCTCTTCTTCTTCTCGCGCCAGTCTGAAGTCCTCGAGCCGGCGGCGGGCTTCTTCCGCGTGTTGGCCCTTCGGATAGCGATCGAGGTAGTTTCGCACGCCGCGTTCATTGGCGCCGGCCCCGGTTTCCTTCCAATAGGCATCGTCTGCGCGCCGCGCCTCTTCCGCCTGCTGGTCGCGTCTGGCCCTGGCGTCACGGGTGATCTGCTGCCACAGCGAACGGTCGATATAGCCGGTGACCTGCCGCCCCTTGTCGCGCTGATAGCGACCGATGGCGCTGCGCGTGCCCTGCCCGAAGATGCCGTCGACGCCGCGCGTATCGTACCCCAGCAGCGTCAGGTCACGCTGGATCTTGCGGCGGCCGTTGCGGCTGATGCTCAGATCTTCCTCGGCACGCTCCCAGCGGTCCTTTTCGTCCACCTCCTTCGCGGTTATCCGGTCCTTGGCCTCCTTGGTGAAGCGTCCGTTCGGATAGCGTTGAATGTAGAGTTCCAGCGCCTGCTTGGTATCGAGCGCCCGTGCGGCATCCCAAAACCCGCGTTCCAGGGCACGGTTGGTGATCGCATCGGTGTCGATTTCGGGCGCCGGCAGGGTGACGACGCCGCCTTCGGTAAAGCCGACACTGTCCGAGAGGAACCCGCGCGCGGCCAGTTGCGACAGCGCTTCGTTCAGGCTGACGCCCTCTTTCAGCAACCCGTCGAAGATGGCATCGTTCAACAGGTCGGGCGTGCCGCGGGCCAGTGTGACGCCCTGCGGCAGCACCATGCCTTGGGTCCCGGACCGCAGGCCGTCATCGGGCCTAAGTTCGCTCGAGCGCCCGACAAGAACCACGGCACGGCCGGCGGCAGCCTGCGCCGAGATCTCGGCGAGGCCCGACAGCGACAGGCCCTGGGCCGAGGCTTTCAGCAGGTCGACCGAGCGGGCTTCGCGGCCCAGCAACCAGGCGTCGGTGTCGGAACTGACGAAATGCCCTTCCAGCAGGATCAGGATACGGTCGGCATCTTCGGCCTTGCGGCGGAACGTGTCGGCAACGTCGAGCATGTCGTCGGTCTTGCCGTCGATCAGCTCGATCACGTCAAAGCCGGCGCGGTCCAGCCGCCGCACGAGAGCGCGCAATTGCCTAGCCTCGCGCACGTCGCTGAGACGGTCATAGTCGGAGACGCCCAGCACAAGGGCGAGGTCAGCGGCGCTGGCCTGGCTGGCAGCCAGGAAAGCAAGCGCGGCGAAGGCGCGCATCAGCGCGTGCGGAAAGGATAGGGACATTTCGGTCCTCCCGGATCGTTCAGTCGTAGCTGCGCGTATCTTCGATCACCACACCGTCCTTGGGAAGGTCGCCCGGAGTCACGAGTTCGACAGCGCCACGCAGCTTGAGCACCTCTCGCACCGTTTCCTCGTAGCGGTCGGGGTCGCCGGCGGTAGTCTCGATCCGCACGGTCATGGTGTCGGCCTCGCCTTCCCGCCCGGCAATCACACGGGCGCGCGTGACTTCGTCATGACGGGCGACAAGTTCGGCAACCTGCTCGGGCCGGACGAACATGCCCTTGATTTTGGTGGTCTGGTCGGCGCGGCCCATCCAGCCCTTGATGCGCAAATTCGTGCGTCCACAAGGGCTTTCGCCGGACATCACGGCGCTCATGTCGCCGGTGGCGAAGCGGATCAGCGGGTAATCCGGGTTGAGCGTGGTGACCACGACTTCGCCCACCTCGCCCTCGGGAACGGGGTCGCCGGTGCCGGGGGTGACGATCTCGACAAGTACGCCCTCATCGACGATCATGCCCTCCTTCGCGGCGCTTTCATAGGCGATGTTTCCGAGATCGGCGGTGGCATAACATTGCAGACAGGAAATACCGCGATCGGCGTATTCCTGCCGGAGCGAGGGGAAGAGCGCGCCGCCGCCCACCGCCGCGCGGGAGATCTTCAGCGGCAGGCCCAGCGCCTCGGCCTTGTCGAGAATCACCTTCAGGAAGTCCGGCGTCCCAGCATAGGCGGTGACGCCGACATCATGCGCGGCCCGCGCCTGCAGCTCGGTCTGGCCGGTCCCGGCGGGCAGGACCACCGCGCCCACGGCCTTGGCGCCGCTCTCGAACATCATGCCGGCGGGGGTCAGATGATAGCCGAAACAATTCTGCACGATATCGCTCGGGCCGATCCCCACTGCATGCAGGAAGCGGCCCATACGGAACCAGTCATGCCCGGAGCTGGCGGGTTCGTAGATCGGACCCGGAGACTGGAACACGTGGGTCAGGTTGCTCACCGGCAGGCCGCCGAACGGCGGCTGTGCCTTCTGCTTCTCGACGAGGTCCGCCTTGCGCAGCACCGGCAGACCGGCAAGCTCCGAAAGGTCCGCAAGGGGCTCCTTCCCGTGTTGCGCCAGTTGCGCGTTCAGGGCCTTGAGCTGGGCCGCCGCGCGTTCATCCTGCGAGCGGGTCTCGAAGGCATCGTAGAATTCGCTCATCGTCTGTCCTTTTTCACATCCGGCGGGTCACGCCAGCCATCTTTTCCGGCGACGATAGGAGCGCACGTCGCGGAACGATTTCCGTCCCTGGTCCGACATCCCGAGATAGAATTCCTTGACGTCGGCATTCTCGCGCAGGTCGGCGGCCTTGCCGTCCATCACAACCCGGCCCGATTCCAGGATATAGCCGTAATGTGCAAATCGCAGCGCCACGTTGGTGTTCTGTTCGGCCAGCAGGAAAGACACGCCTTCGTTTTCGTTGATCGATTTCACGATCTCGAAGATCTGTTCCACAAGCTGCGGCGCCAGTCCCATCGAAGGCTCGTCCAGCAGGATCGTTTCGGGGCGCGACATCAGCGCCCGGCCCACTGCCGTCATCTGCTGTTCGCCGCCCGAGGTATAGCCGGCCTGACTTTTCCGCCGCTCCCTGAGGCGGGGGAAATAGGTATAGACCATGTCGAGGTCCGCCTCTATCGCGCCCTTGCCGTCCTTGCGGGTATAGGCGCCGGTCATCAGGTTTTCTTCGACCGTCAAGTGCTCGAAACAGTGCCGGCCTTCCATCACCTGGATCACGCCGCGCTTGACCAGTGCCGCCGGGTCCAGATCCTGCACCCGCTCGCCCTTGTAGACGATCGAACCCTTGGTGACTTCGCCGCGCTCGGAATGCAGCAGGTTCGAAATCGCCTTGAGCGTGGTGGTCTTGCCAGCGCCATTGCCACCCAGAAGCGCGGTGATCCCACCCTTGGGCACCTTCAGCGACACGCCTTTCAGCACAAGGATCACGTGGTTGTAGATCACCTCGATATTGTTGACCTCAAGAAGCGCCTCATCGGTGTCGTTTGCGGTCGGGGCGGCGTCCAGCATCTTCTTCTCTTTCACAAATACGCAAAATCCGGCGGCGGCCTCATGCGCCGCCGCCGGAGGAAGGGTTTAACCCTCGCAGTCTTCGTTCACCGGCCAGGGTGCGTTGGCCTCGGCGTATTCACCGGACTTCTCGGCCACCAGTTCGGCATAGCTGTCGGTGTTAGGTGTCAGGTGGTCGGACACCTTGACGAACTTTTCGCCGTCCCATTCCAGCATCCAGCCACCCGATTTGCCGGTGTGGTCGGAGCAGGAGGTCTTGAACGGCGGCACCATGCCGTCGAGGCCAAGCTCGGAGATCCGCGCTTCGGTCATGTCGATGTTCTCGAGGCCCCAGCGTAGGTCGGCGGCCGTGATCTCGGCATTGCCGGTATGTTCCTGCGCCATGCGGATGCCCTCGGCGAGGATCGCCGAGATGATGATGCCGCGGTTGTAGAACACGCCCGACATCTCTTCCTCGTTCGACTGCGAATTGCCGGCATCGACGACGTGTTTCTTGATGTCGGCCACGACCGGCGCGTCGAGGTTCGGGAACGACCACGAGATCGACTTGTAGCCCTTGCCATCGTCGCCCACGATCCGCAGGTCGGCATCGTGCCCGGCCCACCAGACGCCGATGAAATTCTCCATCGGGAACTTGGTCTTCACCGCTTCGGTGATGGCGCCGGCGTTCATCGCGCCCCAGCCCCACATCACCACGTAATCGGGACGTTCGCGGCGGATTTGCAGCCATTGTGCCGACTGGTTCTGCATCTCTTTCAGGCCCACCGGGATCGGCAGGAACTCGAAACCCTTGGCGGCGGCCATCTGTTCGAAGACCGGGATCGGCTCCTTGCCGTAGGGGTGGTCGAGGTGCAGGAAGGCGATCTTCTTGCCGTCGAGGTCACCCTGCCCTTCGAGGTACTGCACGATCATGTCGGCGGCATCCCAATAGCCGGCGGGCGTGTTGAAGGCCCACTGGAAGGTCTTGCCGTCCATCATCGGCGAAAAGCCGTAGCCGGGAGCGAGGATCGGGATCTGGTCGACGTTGGTCTTGGGCAGGACCTGCAGCGTGATGCCGGTTGACCAGGGCTGGGTCACGATGGCGCGGTCCTTGGTCTTCTCATAGCATTCCACACCCTTTTCGGTGGAATAGCCGGTTTCGCATTCCTCGAAGTCGATCTTGACCCCGCCGACGCCGCCGTCGCGCGCGTTCAGCATGTTCATGTAGTCGGCCTGACCGTTCATCAACGGAATGCCCGTCGCCGCGAAGGGACCGGTGCGGTAGCTGAGGTTTGGCGTATAGAGATCCTGCGCCATGGCGGCGCCGGCGGTCATGCCCGCCACCACCGCGGCGATGGCCAGTTTACTGAAATTTTTCATGTATTCCTCCCGTTTGGATTGTTGTCTGTCCCATAGGTCGAGTTATTGGGCCGCCCCTAATGCGGGAACGGCCAGAGAATGAGCTTTTCGCGGATTAGTGCCCACAGCCGGGCGAGGCCATGCGGCTCGATGATCAGGAAGAAGATGATCAGGCTGCCCACGATCATGATGTTCAGGTGTTCGACCATGGCCGAAGACACCGGGATGCCCAACGCGCCCGGCACGATATTCAGCACCACCGGCAGCCCCACGATCAGGATCGCCCCCAGATAGTTGCCGAGGATCGACCCCAGCCCGCCGATGATGGCGATGAACAGGATGCGGAACGACAGCGGAATGTCGAAGAGGTTGGGCTCGGCCGCGCCGCGCCACATGAAGACGAAGAGCGCCCCCGAGACGCCGACGATGTAGGACGACACGGCAAAGGCGGTCAGCTTGGACTTCATCAGGTTGATACCGATCAGCTCGGCGGCGATGTCCATGTCGCGGGTGGCCTTCCACGTCCGGCCCAGGTTGCCGCGGGTCAGGTTGATGCAGAGCACCGTCATCAGCGTGACGATCGCGAGCACCACGAAGTACTGCGTCACCGACGACGCCTGCGGCCCGGCCACGTAAACCCCGAAGATCTCGAGATTGGGCACCTGGATGGCTCCGCTGGCGTTGTAATTATATAGCCAGGCCCACTTTTCGAACAGCCACACCAGGAAGAACTGCGCCGCAAGAGTGGCGATGGCGAGGTAGAAGCCCTTGATGCGAAGCGAGGGGATGCCGAAGGCCACGCCGATGCCGGCACTGAAGACGCCCGACAGCAGGATCGCGAGGATCGGGTTCATCCACGGGAAGATGGTGACCAGCTTGTAGCAGGCATAGGCACCCACCCCCATGAAGGCCGCGGTGCCGAGCGACAACTGTCCGGCATAGCCGGTCAGGATGTTCAGCCCCATTGCGGCCAGCGAATAGATTAGGATCGGGATCAGCAGCGTCTGAAATGTGAACTCCGACGCGGTCAGCGGAAAGATCACCCAGGCGAAGGCGAGGATGATCATCAGCAGGATGGCATCCTGCCGCACCGGGAACAACGCCTGGTCCGTCTTGTAGCTGGTCTTGAATTGTCCTGCCGTCCGATAAAGCATTGTCGCTCCGTTCTTCGCGTAGGATGGGTGCTCTGCACCCATCTACCAGTCCAAGATGGGTGCAGAGCACCCATCCTACCCGATGTTGCGCGCCCCGCGCTGCATCAGACCCTTTCGATAATCCGCTCCCCGAACAGCCCCTGCGGCCGGAACAGCAGCACCACCAGAGCCAGCACGAAGGCGAACCATGTCTCGGTATTGCCGCCTAGCAGCGGCTGTCCCCAGTAGATCTCGAACAGCTTCTCGAGGATGCCGATCATCAGCCCGCCGATGATCGCCCCGGTGATGCTTTCCAGCCCGCCCAGCATGAGAACCGGCAGCGCTTTGTAGGCGATCACTTCCAGCGCGAAGCTGACCCCGGCGCGTGCGCCCCAGGCGATGCCCGTCACCAGCGCGATGATGCCGGCGATGAACCACACCAGCACCCATACCGTCTGAAGCGAGATCCCAACGGACAGCGCCGCCTGGTGATCGTCGCCCAGCGCCCGGATCGCCCGGCCCATCTGGGTGTAATTGAGAAAGGCCAGCAATGCCGCCACCAGCAGCGTCGCCACCACGACCACCGTGATGTCGAGGTGCTGCAGGATCAGCAACCCGCCCCAGGGCTCAAGCACCGTGTCGCCAGTAGGAATGCCCAGTTCCTCGGTGATCATCACCTTGTTCTCGCCGCCGAATATGATCTCGCCCAGCCCGATCAGGAACAGCGTGATGCCGATGGTTGCCATGAAGAGGATGATGTCCGGCTGGCCGACGAGCGGGCGCAACACGATGCGCTCAATGGCGACGGCCAGCACGAACATGACCACCAAAGTGAGGCCTACGCTGATCCATGCTGGCACCCCCATGGCGTAGAGCCCCACCAGCGTCAGCGCGGCAAAGACCACCATGATCCCCTGCGCGAAGTTGAAGATGCGGCTGGAGCGGAAGATCAGCACGAAGCCCAACGCGATCAGCGCATAGAGAATGCCCGAGACCAGCCCTTCCCAAAGCACTTGCAGCAGGAAGTCCGGTGCTTCAACCATGTCGACGAAGGGTGTGATGAAGATGTCTTTCAGCATGTCTGCGCCTTCCTGCAAACTGCGTCCCGCACTTTCGTCGGGCCGTCGCGAAACTGGCGATGAGGTCCCGGATCAAGTCCGGGACGCGTCGGTGAAGTACTCAATGTGCCACCCCCAGGTAGGCGTCGATCACGTCCTGGTTGGTGCGGACCTCTTCCGGCGTCCCGTCACCGATCTTCTTGCCGTAGTCCATCACCACCACCCGGTCCGAGATATCCATCACCACGCCCATGTCGTGCTCGATCAGGGCGATGGTAGTGCCGAACTCGTCGTTCACGTCGAGGATGAAGCGGGACATATCCTCCTTCTCCTCGACGTTCATCCCGGCCATCGGCTCGTCGAGAAGCAGGATCGAGGGCTCGGCGGCCAATGCCCGCGCCAGCTCGACCCGCTTTTTCAGCCCGTAAGGCAGCGTGCCCACCGGTGTCTTGCGGATGTGCTGGATCTCGAGGAAGTCGATCACCTCTTCCACCTTGCGGCGGTTGGCGATCTCTTCGTCGCGGGCCTTGCCCCACCACAGCGCCTGCGCCCCCATGCTCGCATGCATATGCGTCAGCCGCCCGGTCATCACGTTGTCGAGCACGCTCATGCCCTCGAACAGCGCGATGTTCTGGAACGTTCGTGCCACGCCCAGCCGCGCCACCTCATAGGGTTTCATCGCTGGGCGGCGTTCGCCCTTGTACCAGACCTCGCCCTCCTGCGGGTGGTAAAAGCCCGAGATCACGTTCAGCATCGAGGACTTACCGGCCCCGTTAGGCCCGATGATGGCCCGGATCTCGCCTTCGCGCACATCGAACGAGATATCCTGGATCGCCACCACGCCGCCGAACCGAAGGGTGATGTTTTTCATCTCCATCAGGACGCCGCCGATCTGGCGGCCGTCGGCGGTGGTGTAGCCTTCGGTGTCTTTCATCCCTCTGCTCCTCGAGGCGGCAAGTTGCAATCCGTGTCGGGCAAAGCTTCCGTTTCCCCCGTGATGAAGGTCATGTTCCAGATCACCCGAGACAGGGTGCATTCGCCAAACACGTTGCGTTGCAAAGGCCGGTGCGCGAATTGCTGAACGGGGCGAGGCGATTGTTCGATGACGATTGCATGGGTGCCTGCCGCGATAAGCACATCCCGATCCGCCTTGTACCTCTTGATCAGTAGCTGCCTGTCCGAGTGCGTAATCCTGCGACCGGGTTTCTGCAAAACCTTGCAGTTGGTCGGCGTGAGCGCCATCGCAAGTGTATCCCCCCGTAGGTACAATAGTACGTCAGGCGCAGGTTGGCCGGGCAGAGTGACCGTCCGGCCAGCCTGCTCTACGATCCTCGGCGCCCGTCCAAGCGCCAGACGTTCGGCTTCGGGAGCAGGTTCCAAGCCATCGGGGATCATCGGCTCACCGGTCTCCATATGGATGCGGCAGCGCTCGAAAGCGTCGCTCCAGATGTCTTCGATATCCGCGCGGGCAACGCCCGGCACGGCAAGCCATACGGCCAGTGCCGCGGTCAGAAAGGACCATCGAAACCGCGCCGGAAATCGGGGCCGTGTGCTCATTCCGCAGCCACCGCCTTGGGGGTCACCGGCACCACCTTCGCATCCCGGATCTCCAGCGTGGCGCGGATCTTGCCTTTGCGGCCGTCCTCATAGGTCACCTCGGTCTCGGTATAAACGCTGTCCGAGCCGTCATAGAGCGCGGTCACGAGGTCTTCGAACTTCTCGCCGATGATCTTGCGACGGACCTTACGGGTACGCGTCAACTCGCCGTCGTCGGCATCGAGCTCCTTGTGCAGCACCAGAAAGCGGTGGATCTGGCAACCCGAGAGCATCTCGTCCTGCGCCACGCTCGCGTTGGTTTCTTCCACGTGGTTCTGGATCATTTCCAGCACGCGCGGATGTCCGGCCAACTCCTGGTAAGAGGCATAGGCGATGTTGTTGCGCTCCGCCCAGTTGCCGACGGCCGACAGATCTATGTTGATGAAGGCACAGCAACGGTCACGCCCCGCGCCGAAGACCACGGCTTCGAGGATGTTGGGATAGAACTTCAGTTTGTTCTCGACATACTTCGGCGCGAACATCCCGCCGTCGGACATCTGACCGACATCCTTGGCCCGGTCGATGATCCGCAAGTGCCCGGTGCCTTCTTCAAAGAAACCCGCGTCGCCGGTGGCCACCCAGCCCTCTGGGTCTTTTGTGTCGGCGGTACTCTCGGCGTTCTTGTAATATTCTACGAAGGTGCCGGGCGAGCGGTAAAAGACCTCGCCATTCTCGGCGATCTTGATCTCCACGCCGGGCGACGGCACGCCCACGGTGTCCGACCGCACCTCGCCGTCAGGCTGTTGGGTGATGAAGACGCTGGCCTCGGTCTGGCCGTAAAGCTGCTTCAGGTTAATCCCCAGCGAGCGATAGAAATCGAAAATCTCCGGCCCGATCGCCTCGCCGGCGGTATAGCCGACGCGCACGTTGGAAAAGCCAAGCGTGTCCTTAAGCGGCCCGTAGACCATGAATTCGCCAAGGCGGTATTTCACCCGATCGAAGGCCCCGACCTTGCCGCCATCGAGGATCTTTGGCCCGACTTTCTGGGCGTGCGCCATGAAGTGGCGGAATATCCTCTGCTTCAGGGGGCCCGCATCCTCCATCCGGATCATGATCTGCGTCAGCTGCGTCTCGAAAACCCGCGGCGGCGCGAAGTAGTAGGATGGCGCGATCTCGCGCAGGTCGGTCATCATGGTTTCAGCGGATTCCGGGCAATTCACGCAGAAACCGGTCCAATAGGCCTGCCCGATCGAGAAGATGAAATCGCCGACCCAAGCCATCGGCAGATAGGCCAGCACCTCGTCGCCTTCGCGCAGGTGGTCGAATTCGGACGAGTTCTTGGCAGTTTCGATGATGTTGCGATTGGACAGCACCACGCCCTTGGGCTTGCCGGTGGTGCCCGAGGTATAGAGCATCACGCAGGTATCGTCGTAGGTCAGCTTGTCGCGGCGGCGGTCCAGCTCAGGCAGGTATTCATCACGCGCGGCGCGGCCCTGATCCTGCACATGATCGAACTGGTGCAGATGCGAGTGGTCGTATTTCCGAAGTCCGCGGGCATCGAGATAGATCATGTGTTCGAACTGGTGCAATTCGTCCTGCACCTCGATCACCTTGTCGACTTGCTCCTGATCGGCGCAGATCACGAAGCGTGCCCCGCAGTGGCCCAGGACATAGGCCATCTCCTCGGCGACCGCGTCCTGATAGAGCGGCACCGGCACCGCGCCCACGGACTGCGCGGCGACCATCGACCAGTAGAGGTAGGGGCGATTGCGGCCGATGATGGCGATGAAATCGCCCTCGTTCACGCCGAGATTCAGAAGCCCCAGCGCCAGCGCCTCGATCTCCTGCGCGGCCTGCGACCACGTCCAGGTCTGCCAGATGCCGTATTCTTTCTCACGATAGGCTGGACTGTCGCCGTATTGCGCGGCGTTACGCTTCAACAGCGCGGGAATCGAGCGCACATCTTCCGCACCCCGAGACATCTCAGGCAATCGTATTCCTCCCATTCACCCCGTTTTTCGGAGTTGATCGCGCTTTGCGCGTTTTGCTGCGCCTATTTGGTCAGCACTCGGCCACAGGGTCAACGCTTTCCTTAGCGTCCACCTACTTTGGTCTAGCCCCGGAACCGATCAAACCGGAGCTTTTTTATGTGCGATGTTAGTAAAACGTTAGCCACGAGCTGCGAATACTCACCGTATCAGTCGGTCCGCAGGAGCCAACGGTGCAGGCAGTGATCACCACCTTTTCTCAGGATTTAGGGTATTTGGCGCAAGGGATATGCATGTCGTGGCAGCCCTGGCTGATCGCGATGACCGCCGGGTCGGACCTGGTGATCTTCGCGGCCTATGCGCTGATCCCGATTGCCTTGCTTCGTGTTCTCCGGAAACGTCCTGACATCGAACACCGCGGGCTGGCCTATCTGTTCGTGGCCTTTATCCTGATGTCCGGCCTGACCCACCTGATGGCTGTTTTCACCATCTGGGTGCCAATCTATGCCGTGCAGGGCTACATCAAACTGATCACCGCCGTCGTGTCTCTGGCCACGGTCGTGGTGCTGTTTCCGCTCATTCCCAGAATCATCGCCCTGCCCTCTCCGGTGGAATTGCGACAGGTCAACTCCGAGCTTCGGGACGAGGTTGCGGCGCATGAAGCCACGCTGATCCAGCTGCGCAAGGCGCGCGACCGGCTGGAAGACAAGGTCGCCGGCCGGACGCTGGAACTTGAGCGCGCGAACGAGGAGTTGCACATCGTGTTGTGGGAGGCCGGCAATCGTGGCGCCAACCTGAAACGGCTGACCGAAGCGCTGACCCGGCAGACCGCCGAGCAATCGAAGACGCTCGCGGAATTCGTCGAGACCTTTCAGGGCCGGATCGCAGCCATGGTCGAAGCCTCGGACGCGCTGATCCAAAGCACGTCGCAGCTGCCATCGACGATGCGTGATTTGGCGGAATTGCAGCTTGCCCCCTATATCGCGGCTTACCCCGGCCGCATCCGCCTCGTGGGTGAGGATCAGCCGCTGTCGACCTTGGCGGCGCGCCAGATCGGGCTGGCGCTGAACGAACTGGCCACCAATGCCATCAAGCACGGCGCCCTACGCGACGTCGAGGGCTCTGTCGAACTCAGCTGGGTTCATTACCGCGGCTGGCCCGATGCCGACGACCGGTTTCAGGTCCTCTGGAACGAAAGGCTCGCGCGGGCGCGTGTCAGCGCCATGGAGACAGTGGGCGATTCACTCGGCGGCCCCGTGGGCTTTGGCTCACGCGTGCTGAACATCACCGTGCCACAGCGGCTGGGCGGGCGCGCCGAAGTGGATTTCGCCACCGACGGCCTGAGCTATGCGCTGGACTTGCCCGCCCGTGCGCTGGAGGCCAGACCGGGCTGGGACGATGCGCCGGGCGGCTCCGCCTCGGACACGGCGCGCCCCACCGAGGCGGATGCGCCGCCTGATAGTGGTCTTGCCGCGCCGCTGGACGCCCCCACCCGCCGGCGGGCGTAACCCGATCGCCTTCTGCGTTACGCGGCTGAGGATCCGGTCACCAATTTACAGGCTGACAATCAACTTCAGGGCCGGCAGAAGCGTGGCCGCCAGCACCCCCACGATACCGCCGATGATCAGGCGCAGAACCGGCATGCCCAAACGAGGGCTTGCAAGCCCGAGGATGCCGCAGACAACGGCGTAATATGACACGGTGATTATGTCCATGCGCCGAGCCTAGCACGATTGTCACGCATAATCAGCAATTTGCGCAGCTTCGGCACACTGTGTTATCGTCCACCTGTCGAAACTGCAGGAGGGCGGATGATGACCACCCTGGAATTCTATACGGCGCTCAGCGCAACCTGGATCGCTGTGGCCTGGCTGCCCTATATCCTTGACCGGCTCATGGTGCGCGGATTGATGGGCGCCCTTGCGAATTATGATCCGCTGGCGGTCGAGCAATCGGCCTGGGCGCAGCGGGCAATGCGGGCGCACACGGTCGCGGTGGAAAGTTTCGTCGCCTTCGGACCGTTGGCTGTCCTGGCAATGATCCGGCAGCCCGAGGACACCTATCCCGGCATCCTGGCGATGACCTACTTCATTGGCATCTTCGCGCATTACATCATCTATTGCCTCGGCATCCCGGTGCTAAGGACGCTGGCCTTCGCGCTGGCCGCGCTGTCCACCGTGGCGCTGGGCTTGCGGGTGCTGGGCGTGATCTGAACGAAGCGGTGGATGCGAAGCACCCATCCTACACCGTCAACCGCGCGACCGCTGCCGCCATGACCTCGAGACCGGTCACCAGGTCGGCCTCGGCGGTATCCTCTGTAAAGTCGTGGCTGATGCCCCCGATCGAGGGAACGAAGAGCATCGCCACCGGCATCAGCCGCGCCACGTTGGTGGCATCGTGCAGGGCCCCTGACGGCAGCCGGCGCCAGAGACCAGGCACCTGCGCCTCGGCGGCCTCTTCCAGCGCGCCTCGCAGACGGGGGTCCATCGCCACCGGCTCCAGCCCCAGCATCGGTCCGAAGCTCAGGCGGAACCCCTGTTTCGCCACCTCGGCCGCCGTGGCGCGGATGATGTCCTCCATCCGCTTCAGCCGCGCGGCATCGCCGTCGCGCCATTGCATCGAGAAGGACACCTTGCCTGGAACAATCGACGAGGCGTTCGGATGCAGGCTGACGTGGCCGATGGTCCAGACCGTCGCCGGCGTGACCACATTGCGGAACCGTTCCGTAATCAGGGTATTGAACCGGGCCAGCGCCTGAAAGGCATCGCGGCGCAGGTCCATTGGCGTCGTGCCGGCGTGATTCTGCTGGCCCTCCAGCGTGATCTTCATGTCGCGAATGCCGACGATGCCATCGACCACGCCGATCTTTTCGCCGCTGCTGTCAAGCGTCGGCCCCTGCTCGATGTGCATCTCGATGAAGCCGCTGAACCGTGCCGGATCGACAAAGGCGCCGGTCCTGTCGCCCAGCGCGGCCCGCGCCTCGGCAAAACTCACACCGTCGCGGTCGCACAGTGTGTCGGCCTTTTTCAGGGGCAGCGTTCCTGACCAGATCGCGCTGCCCGTGGTAACCCCGAACCGTCCCTCTTCATCCTCGAAGGAGACGACCGAGACCGGCGGTCCATCGGCCTCCTGCGCCGCGCGGGCAATTTCGAGCGCCGCCATCACCCCGAGCGCCCCGTCGAGCCAGCCACCCTCGGGCTGGCTGTCGCTATGCGAGCCCAGCAGCAGCGACGGCCCCTCGACGAGACCGAAGAGGTTGCCCACCGGATCAACCTGCGGCGTGAGCCCGGCCTCGCGAATCTGATCGGCCAGCCAGTCGCGGGCTGCGATGTCGGGCCCGGAGAAGGCAGGGCGCACGACACCCTTGCCGACACCCGACGCCCCGAAGGTGCGCAATGTGTGCAAGGATGAGAGAAAGCGGGTGGGATTGACCTGCATGATGTCCTCCTGTCGGCGCACTGAAACCCGAAACGCAGGTGCCGTCAAACCCGGCCAACGTTGCCGCATCACAACTCTTGCAGCGTCACCGTCTTGCTTCATTGATCTTTAGCAAATGTTCGCATAATGTTCACTTGCTTCCACGGCCCGAGAAACGCAACATGTACGACATGCAAAGTGATGCCTCCCAAGATCTGGAAAAGTTTCTGGACGGTCGCCGGTTCGGTACCGTGCTGGCGGATCCGCCGTGGCGGTTCACCAATCGCACTGGCAAGGTCGCGCCCGAGCATCGCCGGCTGGCGCGCTATCCCACGCTGGATCTGGACGCGATCTGTGACTTGCCGGTGGCCGCGCACCTTGAAGATGCGGCGCATTGCTATCTCTGGGTGCCAAACGCCCTGCTGCCTGACGGGCTGCGCGTGCTGCAGGCCTGGGGATTCGAATACAAGTCGAACCTGATCTGGCACAAGATCCGCAAGGACGGCGGGTCTGACGGGCGTGGTGTGGGGTTCTATTTCCGCAACGTGACCGAGATCGTGCTGTTCGGCGTGCGCGGCAAGAACGCCCGCACCCTGCCGCCGGGCCGTCGCCAGGTGAACATGATCCAGACCCGCAAGCGCGAACATTCGCGCAAGCCCGACGAGCAGTACAAGCTGATCGAAGAATGCAGCTGGGGTCCCTACCTTGAGCTCTTCGGTCGGGGCGTGCGTGATGGCTGGACGGTCTGGGGCAACCAGGCGTCCGATGATTACAAGCCCGACTGGAAGACCTATTCCTACAACTCTTCGGTCGCGGCCGAGTGATCCCGCGTCCCGGACCTGATCCGGGATCTCCAGGCCCACATCACAACAGCCGTGCGGCCTCCTCAACGCCGGGTAGCCGGTCCATCGTCACCCGCTCCACCCCGATGCCGATCAGGATTAGCGGACACGGATTGCCGACGCCGCGCCGCACCCTGTCCAGCAGCTTCTCCCAATGGGTAGTGGCCGTTCCGAACTTGTCGGCCACGAAGGCGCGGGCAAAGGCATCCCGAAAGCTCACGCCGGCCCGCATCTGCCGCGCAACGATTTCCCGCTGGCGGGCGGTGCGCTCCTTCATGTCGAACACCGCGAGGCCGTCTTCGCCCTCGACCCCGTGCGTCGCAAGGCAGGCCGACACAAGGTTGACCATCTGAGCCTGAAGCGAGGCGCCGCGGGTCACCACGATCCCGAAGCTGATCGCCGACAAGGCGTGCAGCCGCTGGAAGTTCTCGAGGTCGCGGTCGAAGAACGGGTCCTTGTTGTTCCACTCGATCTCCAGCGCGATCGTCCCCTTGGCACCGCGTCGGACATGATCGATCTCGTGGCTGATTGCCTCACGTTCCATGCCGTCGATGGTCGAGCGCTGGATAAAATTGTGCTTGTGCCAGCCCTTGGCCGCAAGGTCGCGGCGCAGACGCTGGGTCGATCCGGCCTCGCCGCCGCCTGAAGAGATCAGATCTTCCGCCGATATCCGGAACGCGCCGAGCGCGGCGCAAAGCTCGCCGATCTCGTCGGGAAAGTCATGCGCCACGATCGCCTCGGCGTGGTTCGTCGACGCGATCTGGTATCCGGTGTCGCACAGGGCTTCAAACATGCGCCGACCCTAGAAGCCAAAGCACAGCAAGGCAATCTGCCCTGCGCCCACCGCCCGATGGGTCGTTGCGAGACCCGGCCTCCGGTCGGCAGGTCCGCCGCCTCTTCCCCCTGCCCTGCCGCTTAGGTAGGAACAAGCGCATCAGGAGACGCCGCATGACCCACATCACCCTCATTCGCCACGGCCAGGCCAACACCCACGCCACCACTGCCGAGGCCTACGACCAGCTGTCCGAGCTTGGCGCGCAGCAGGCCAAGTGGCTTGGCCAGTACCTCCGCGATACGCAGGCCAGTTTCGATCATGTCTGGGCGGGCGATATGTCACGCCATCGCGCGACCGCCAGCGGCATGGGACACGACGCGCCCCGTATCGACCCGCGGCTCAATGAGTTCGACTATTTCACGATCGCCCGCCTCGCCGAGCTGGAACAGGGTCTGCCCGCTCCGCAAAGTTCGGAGGATTTTGCCCGCAATATCCCGCAACTCATGGAGTTCTGGCGCGACGACGCTTTTCCCGACGCACCCGAACGGTTTCAGGATTTCGAGGACCGTGCGCAGGGCGCCGTCGACGACATCCTGAATCAGGGCGGCCGCGCGCTGGTGATTACCTCCGGCGGCCTGATATCCATGGTTCTCCGGCAGGTGTTACGTCTCGACATCCCCGAGATGACACGGCTGATGTTCCTCCTGCGCAACTCCTCGGTGACCGAGATCGAATATGTCCACGGTCATCTCATGCTCTCGGTCTACAACGCCGTCCCGCACCTCGCCCCGCCCGAGCGTGCCCACGCCCGCACGTTCATTTGAAGGAAAGACCATGACACATCTCTGGGTCCGCGCCGAACAACGCGCCAACGAGGAACGGGTTGGCCTTAGCCCCGAGGGCGCGGCGCAATTGCTGTCCCGGGACATCGATGTCACCGTCGAGGAAAGTTCTGTGCGCGCAATTTCGGTCGATGGCTATCGCTCCGCCGGCTGCGCCATTGCGCCCGAAAACAGCTGGCCCGAGGCCCCCGCCGACGCCGTCATCTTCGGCCTCAAGGAACTGCCCGAGGACGGCACGCCGCTCACCCACCGTCACATCATGTTCGGCCATGCCTACAAAGGCCAGCCTGACGGACAGGTGCTGCTGAAACGCTTCAAGGCCGGGGGCGGAACGCTCTACGACCTCGAATACCTCGTCGACGACACCGGCCGCCGCGTCGCCGCCTTCGGCTACTGGGCCGGTTTCGCCGGCGCCGCCGTCACGCTGCGGTGCTGGGCCGCGCAGCAACAGGGCAGGCTCTGCCCCCCGGTCGCCACGCACCCGTCCGCGACGCACCTGAAGGAGGACCTCGAAGAGCTGCTCTCTTCCACCGGCAAGCCCCGCCCCGACGCGCTTATCATCGGCGCGCTGGGCCGGGTCGGCACAGGTGCGGCCGACCTGTGTGATGCGATGGGCGTGGACACGACGCGCTGGGACCTGGCCGAAACCGCCCACGGAGGCCCCTTCCCCGAAGTGCTGGACCACGCCATTTTCCTCAACTGCATCCTCGCCCGCCCCGGCACACCGGTCTTTGTCCCGGCCAACGCCTTGACCGGCCCCCGCACCCTGCGCGTGATCGGTGATATCGCCTGCGATCCGACCTCCGACTTCTCACCCATCAAGGTCTATGACCGCACGACCACATGGGACGAGCCGGCACTCCGCGTCCATGACAGCCCGCCGCTCGACGTCACCGCCATCGACAACCTGCCGTCGATGCTGCCGGTGGAAAGCTCCGAGGACTACGCGGCGCAGCTTCTGCCCTCGCTGCTTGCGCTCGGCGATCTGTCCTCGGGCGTCTGGGGCCGCGCTGGCGCGACCTTCCACCATCACGTCGCAAAGGTCTGACGGCGGAACCGCGCCGTCGAGTGTAAGGCCCCGAGTCAGGCCCGGGACGTAGTCAGCTCAGCACGGTCCGGCCCAGTTCGTTCAGCGAAAAGACATCGCCGTCTTCGAACACGCCCACCGACAATGGCCGGCCATACCCCGCCCCGGTGTCGAGGTTCACCCGGTTGCCGTAATGCATCGGCACCTCCACCGGCGTGTGGCCGTGCACCACCAGCGCCTCCCAGGATGTCCTGACCTCGTGGAATTCGTCGCGGATCCAGACCAAATCGTCCTCCGCCTGATCCTCCAGAGCGATCCCCGGCCGCAGACCGGCATGAACGAAGATCAGCCCGGGCTCGCGGTGCATCACCTTGAGGCCAGCCAGGAACCTGCGATGGCTCTCCGGCACCGCCGTCCGGGCCGCCTTCAGCACCTCGTCCACCGACATGACCTCGTGCAGTTCGACCCCGTAGGAGGCCAATGTCGCCGGCCCGCCCAGCGCCGGATGCAGCCAGCCCGCGCCCGAGGCAATCCGCCCGTCGTGCACAGATCCGCTGTCCAGAAATCTCCGGAACATGCGGTCATGATTGCCCAGCAGGACTTGCCAGTCGCGCCCCTCGGCGACACCGCGCTGAAGCAATTCGATCACACCACGGCTGTCCGGCCCGCGATCCACCAGATCGCCCAGCAGTACGACACGCGCGCGCGGACCGCCGTCGTCCTCGATCCAGTCCATCGCCCGACGCAGCATGCCAAGCTGCCCGTGCACATCGCCAATCGCATAGATCGGTGCCATGTCATCTCACTTTCTTCGCCGCCGGCATACCACGCCGAAATCGGCGATACAGCCTTCCAAAATACGTCGGGGCCCGCAAGCCGGGCAGAGCCCCGTCCTGCCCCGCAAACCAAAACGCCGCCCTCGGCAGAGAGCGGCGTCACGGCGAACTAACCGTCAGGTCAGGAGGCGACGTCGAACTCGAGCGGTTTGACCTGCCGGAACATGCCGGTGGCCGTCAGCTTGTCGAGCACCGGCGAGGGCACGCGGTCATCGACATAAAGCAGCGCGATCGCCTCGCCGCCCTTGTCATGGCGTCCAAGGGTGAAGTTGGCGATGTTGACACCATTTTCGCCCATGGTCTGGCCCAGCGTGCCGATAATCCCCGGCATGTCCTCGTTCGAGGTATAGAGCATGTGCGCCCCGATCTCGGCATCGATGTTGATACCCTTAATCTGGATGAACCGCGGCTTGCCGTCCGAGAACACGGTGCCGGCGATCGAGCGCTCGCGCTTGTCGGTCACCACCGTCACCTTGATATAGCCCTCGAAGGCACCGGATTTGTGCTGGTTGGTGGTCGAGATCTTCACGCCGCGCTCTTCCGCTATCACCGGAGCCGAGACCATGTTCACTTCGGGGTTGGCGCGTTTCATGATGCCGGCGATCACCGCGCAGTTCAGCGCCTCGAGGTTCATTTCGGCCACTGACCCGTCGTAGAGGATGTTGATCGCCTTGATCGGCTCGTCGGTCATCTGGCCGATGAATGCGCCCAGGTGCCCGGCCAGCTTGACCCAGGGGCCCATGACCTTGGCTTCCTTGGCGGTGACAGACGGCATGTTCAGCGCGTTCTCGACCGCACCGGTCAGCAGGTAGTTGGACATCTGCTCGGCGACCTGAAGCGCGACGTTCTCCTGCGCTTCGGTGGTGGCGGCGCCCAGATGCGGCGTGACAACCACGTTGGGCAGCCCGAACAGCGGGTTCTCCTTCGCCGGCTCCTCCGAAAAGACATCGAAAGCCGCGCCGGCGACATGGCCGGACTTCAGCGCCTCTGCGAGGGCTTCCTCGTCAACCAGCCCACCACGGGCGCAGTTGATGATCCGAACGCCTTTCTTGGTTTTCGCAAGGTTGTCCTTCGACAGGATGTTGCGAGTCTGGTCGGTCAGCGGCACGTGCAGGGTGACGAAGTCGGCCCGCGCCAGAAGCTCGTCCAACTCGACCTTCTCGACGCCCATCTTGTCGGCCTTCTCCTGGCTCAGATAGGGGTCGTAGGCCACCACCTTCATGTGCAGCCCGCGCGCCCGATCGCAGACGATGCCGCCGATGTTGCCGGCGCCGATCACGCCCAGCGTCTTGGCGGTCAGTTCGACCCCCATGAACTTGGACTTTTCCCACTTGCCAGCGTGGGTCGATGCGCTGGCCTCGGGGATCTGCCGCGCCACCGCAAACATCATGGCGATGGCATGTTCGGCGGTGGTGATCATGTTGCCGAAGGGCGTGTTCATCACGATCACGCCTTTCTTGGAGGCGGTGGACTTGTCGATATTGTCGGTGCCGATCCCGGCGCGGCCGATCACCTTCAGGTTGGTGGCGGCATCGAGGATCTTCTCTGTCACCTTGGTGGCCGAGCGGATCGCAAGACCGTCGTACTGTCCGATCACCTGGGCCAGCTTGTCCTTGTCCTTGCCGAGGTCGGGCTGGAAATCGACCTCGATGCCGCGGTCGCGGAATATCTGCACGGCGGCGTCAGAGAGTTTGTCGGAGATAAGAACTTTGGGTGCGGTCATGGGTAGGATTCCTCATGGATGGCCGGCAACGCCGGGATTGTGTCTTGTCAGATGTGAAGCAGGCCGCCCGTCGGGGCGGGCCCGTGAAGTCTCAGCGCAGCCAGCAATCCATGCGCGGATAGGGCTGTTTGGCCGATCCCGGCTGCTGACCCTGCGGATCTGCGGTCAGGCCGATCCAGACCAGAAACGGCAGACCGGGGCCCTGTCCCTGCGTGAACGCATCGATCAGCGAAGTCGCCCCGTCCCGATAGGCCATCTCGTGAGAAACGACCTCCGGCGGCAGGTCCAGATGGCGCGCCGCAGCGTAGGACCATGCGGCGGCAGCCATTTCCTCCGCCTTGGTGGGCTTCAGGACCGGCTGCATACGACGCTCCTCATCGGCCACCGCGATATGTCCGGCCTCGTGGAGGATGTCTCCGGTTTGGTCCAGACGGTCGAGGTCGACCAGCAGGGCGCCGCTCTGGATGTCGAGACCGGAGATGAAGGTCTCGTGCTCCAGAGGGCCGCAGCGGACGTCGATCCCGATACCGCGCACGAACTCGAGGAGCCGGGCCGTCACGGGATCGCCGGCCACTGGTCAGGCCGCCTCGGTCTGTTCGGCCAGCGTCGCCTCATATGCCCAGGCAAGCCACGGCAGCAACGCATTGATGTCCGCGGTCTCCACCGTGCCACCGCACCAGATACGCAGGCCCGCAGGCGCGTCGCGATAGGCGCCGACGTCCAGCGCCACGCCTTCCGATTCCAGCCGCTTGGCCACCGCCTTGGCGAATGCCGCGCCATCGGTGATGCGGTCGTCGGTGAACTTCAGGCAGACACTGGTGTTCGACCGTGTCGCGGGGTCGGCCGCCAAATTGGCGATCCAGTCGTTCGCGTCGCAGAAATCCCAGATCGCCCGCGCATTGGCATCGGCGCGCGCCATCAGCCCGCGCAGACCGCCGACCGAGCGCGCCCAATCCAGCGCGACCAGGTAATCCTCGACCGCCAGCATCGAGGGCGTGTTGATCGTCGCCCCTTCGAAAATGCCCTCGATCAGCTTGCCGCCCTTGGTCAGGCGGAAGATTTTCGGCAGCGGCCACGCCGGCGTGTAGCTTTCCAGCCGCGCCACTGCGCGAGGGCTGAGGATCAGCATGCCGTGCGCTGCCTCGCCGCCCAGGACCTTCTGCCAGGAGAAGGTCGTCACATCCAGCTTGTCCCAGGGCAAGTCCATCGCGAAGGCCGCCGAGGTCGCGTCGCAGATGGTCAGCCCGCCGCGATCCGCCGGGATCACGTCGCCCGAGGGCATCCGCACCCCCGAGGTGGTGCCGTTCCAGGTGAACACCACGTCGGTGTCGTAATCCACCGCGTTCATGTCGACGATCTCGCCATAGTCGGCGGTCTTCACTTCGGCGTCGAGCTTGAGCTGCTTGACCACATCGGTCACCCAGCCCGCACCGAAGCTTTCCCAAGCGCACATCGTTGCCTTGCGTTCACCCAACAGCGACCACATCGCCATTTCCACCGCACCGGTGTCCGAAGCAGGCACGATGCCCACCTTGTAATCCGCCGGGATACCGAGGATCGCGCGCGTCTCTTCGATCGCGGCTTTCAGCTTCGCCTTGCCAACGGCAGCACGGTGCGAGCGGCCAAGCGGCGCGTCCGAGAGTTTCGTCAGGTCGAATGTGGGGATTTTGGCACAGGGGCCAGAGGAAAAACGCGGATTTGCCGGCCGCGTTGCCGGTTCTTGCATAGCCATGATGTGCTACCCTTCCAGATAAGCGCCCCTCGTTGGGGAGGGGTGTCCCACCGCCGGACATACGGCCAGCGCGTGCAGCAGGCAAGCCGGAAAATGACCATGAAGCGCCGTTTTTCGTCCTTCGTCCTAAGGCTGAGGTTCCGATAGGAAACCCGCCCTGCCCGATCTCGAACTGCGCCGCCAATCCGTCGCCGCGCCGCAGCGTCTTTTGCATCCGCTCTCGCCGTAGTTCTTTGAAACAGGTTCTTCGGCACCCGTGCCTCTTGGCTGCAAAAACCCGAGCGTTCATCTTCCAAACCCGTTCGTAACACCATCGCGGCCAGACCCCATGGCCCTTGCGGCATCTCTGCGTTAAAGGCAGGCGCAAACGAAGGAGCGCCAGCGATGTATGTCACCACCCTGATCGCCAAACCCGGCACGCTTGATCCCGCCGCTGCCGATTCCCTGCGCAATGCGTGGGGCGGCGGAGCGCTACAATGGCTGGCCGCGGACGAGGCGGCGGAGTTCCCAGTCGCGCAACTGCCCGACAATCGTTGGCAGGTCTGGGAAGAGATGCAGGCGCTGGGCATCGACCTCGTGGTGCAGAAGGCCGAGGGCCGGCGCAAGAAGATGCTGTTGGCCGACATGGACAGCACCATGATCCAGCAGGAATGCATCGACGAGCTTGCGGACGAGGCCGGCGTCGGTGAGCGCGTCAAGGACATCACCGCCCGCGCCATGAACGGCGAGTTGGACTTCGACGGTGCCCTGACTGAGCGGGTTGGCCTTCTGAAAGGCCTTCCCGAAGGCATCATCGCGCAAGTTCTCGACACCCGCATCACCCTCATGCCCGGCGGACCGGAACTGGTGGCGACGATGAAAGCGCAGGGCGGTTATTGCGCGCTGGTCTCCGGGGGCTTCACGGCCTTCACCGCCCGGGTGGCAGAGCGGCTCGGCTTCGACGAGAACCGGGCCAACACGCTGCTGATCGAGGGCGGCGCACTCACCGGCGCCGTCGGCCTGCCGATCCTCGGACGCGAGGCCAAGGTCAAGGCGCTGGAGGAAATCACGGCGCGGCTTGGAATTTCAGAGGCCGACGTGATCGCGGTGGGCGATGGCGCCAACGATCTGGGCATGCTGTCGCGCGCCGGTTCCGGCGTCGCGCTGCATGCCAAGCCCGCCGTTGCCGCGCAGTGCGACATTCGCGTAAACCACGGCGACCTGACGGCCCTGCTCTATCTACAGGGTTATGCCCGGACCGAGTTTGCCAAAACGGGCTGACCGCCATTCAGCTTTGGCCGCGGGCCACGGGGCAGAGACCTTCTGCCGCCCACAATTCTGCCATTGCAGCCGCCACTGCGCGCGGCTTACCCTCGCCCTATTGCAACGCAAGGGGCCGCTTCATGTTCACCGTCATCGGCAACGTCCAGAGCCGCACCTTTCGTGTCCTGTGGCTTCTGGAAGAGTTGGGCGTGAGCTACGAACACCGGCCCGCCGCGCCCCGCTCTGACACTGTCACCGCCCATCACCCGCGCGGCAAGGTTCCGGTGCTTCTGACCGATGGCGTGGCCATTACCGACAGCACGGCCATTCTCACCTATCTCGCCGACCGGCACGAGGCGCTGACGTATCCGGCCGGCAGCCTTGACCGTGCCCGTCAGGACGCCTTTACCTTCGCGGTGCTGGATGAATTGGATGCGGTGCTTTGGACCGCGGCAAGGCACAGCTTCGTGCTGCCCGAAGATCAGCGCGTGCCCGAAATCAAAGACAGCCTGCGCACCGAATTCGCGAGCAATCTGGCAGGCCTGGGCGAGCGGATCGCAGGGCCGTTCGTGATGGGCGATGCGATGACCGTCCCGGACATCGTGCTGACCCACTGCTGCAACTGGGCGGTCTCGGCGAAATTTCCTGAACCGGACGACCGGATGGCCCGCTACCTGTCGCAAATGCGCGCGCGTCCGGCATTCCTCCGGGCGCGCGCTATGGGCAAACCGCAGACCTGAGGGTCCACGGCGCGAGGTCGTCAGATGTGCATCACGTCGGCGAAGACATGCTGCACGATGCGGTCGCGGCGGATGCCGCGCGCGGCCAGTTCCTCGTCCGACAGCGAGTTCAGGAACTCGACCATGCGGACACGATGGTTGTTGCCGGCAATATCGGCGAGGAAGTTGGCGATACGATCGAAGAGCCCGGGACCCTCGACGTGAATATTCGTGGTTGCTTGTACCATGACAGGTATCCTTTCCGTGGCAGGGTCAACTCGGCCCGGCTGATGCGTAACTATGCACCTGCAGCATTGGCTTCCAGTGATCGGATCGAAACCCCGCTCTGCACTGGCTGCATGGCACGGACGGACCCGCGCGAACCCGGACTTCCCTGATCCCGGGGCTGCCGCGCCGCTAGAAGTCTGGCGATGGACTTCGGCCAGCTTCCCACTGCGCTGAGGTCGAGAGGTTAGGCCCTTGATTCACATGGTGAAAAATAGATCATCGCCGCGAAAACCTTGACAGACGCGTCGCAGGCCTGCATCCTGCTTCAATCGTCCGTCCCCGTCGCGCCGTTGCGCTTCTTGCACTGCGTCCTGTCTCCTCCCAAGGGACCGGTGTGACCCGTCCCTGACGCGATCGGACCGGACCAGGCAGCCCCTTTTCTGGGGCTGCTTGCACATGAACCACATGTTTTCGCTTGTCGGTCGCAGCTTTCGGACCCGGCCACGCCTATCCGATCGCACCGTCATGAAAGTTCAGCCGGCAGCGTCCCGCAGCCAACCCGCGGCGAAACGCACGTGCTCCACCCCGGCCAGCCGCGCCACCCTGTCCAGTTCGGTTTCCAACCGATCGCAGCGCCCTGCGCCGAAACGCACGCCCTTCTCGGGCCAGAGCGACGTGACATTCAGCACTCCCGCCCGGCGGTCGGCCTTCATGTCGATACGGCCTACCAAGCGATCCCCTTCGAGCAGCGGGAAGACGTAATACCCATACTGCCGCTGCGCCTCCGGCACGAAAACCTCGATCCGGTAGCGAAACCCGAACAACCGCTCGGCGCGGCTGCGTTCGCGCAGGGCCGGATCGAACGGGCTGAGGACACGCAGTCGCGTAGGAGGGGGCGGCGTATCCCGTGCGGCCGTCTCCATCCCGGCCCAGGCAATGTGCCTGCGCAGGCTGCCGTCGGCAGAGCGGACATCCACTGGCACCACCTCGCCCTGCCGCAGCGCTGCCTCGCTCCAGGCTTTGGCCTCCTGCACCGTGACAATATCCCAGAAGGCCGCGAGTTCACCGCTGGTGGCAAATCCGAGCCGGTTAAGCGCGCCTCGCATCAACCAGTCGATCGTCTGAGCCGTTTGCCACTCGGCCTGACGCAGACCATCCGGAACCACCCGCTCGGCCAGATCGTAGTATTTGCGGAAGGACTCCCGGTGACAGATTTCCAGAGTTCCGGACCGCCACAGGTATTCCAGCGCAGTCTTTCCCGGATGCCAATTCCACCAACCGCCGGCCTTGCGTGGCGTATCGGGCCCAAGGTCGCTGCTGCAGACCGGCCCCCGTTCGCGGATCATCGCCAAGACGCGCGGGATCTCGGCCTCGAAATCATGTCGTTGCCAGTCCTTGTAGCGCTGAACCAGCCGTTCGGCATCGCGGCGACGCTTCATGGCCCAGGCCGGATAGAAGGCCATCGGAATTACGGCGGCGTCATGCGTCCAATGCTCGAACAGCGCCCTGTCACGCGCGAGCAGGCGCTGAAGGTTCTCCGGTCGATAACGCGCCCGGCGCGAGAACAAGATCAGGTCGTGGGCGCGCGCGACGGTGTTGATCGAATCGAGCTGCACGAAGCCCAGCCGATGGATCAGGTCCGCAAGCACGGGCCCCTGCGCCGGTCCCGAGGGACGCTCACCCAGCGCGTGGCGGTCCAGAAACAGCCGCCGGGCCGAGGCATTGTCCAGAATACGCTCCGTCACCCGCCGCTCCCGACCGCCTGTAGGATAGGTGGTTCCGAAACCTGCGGCTTCGGGGTCACCCGTCTTGCCTCAGTACCGTTTCAGCGTGTCGCCAAAGCTGATCGTGGGCGTCATTTCGAACACCCGCTGGCCGTCGTCCTCGCCATCCGCCATGCGCTGGACAAGGATCTCCGCCGCCTTGGCGCCGATGTCGCGGCGGCAGGCGTCCATGGTCGCCAGCTTTTTCGGCAGGCCTTGCAGAAGTTCGACGCCATTGAACCCGGCCAACCCGATTTCGCCGGGAATGTCCACGCCCTGCTCCATCAACCAAAGCAACCCGCCGGCACCGATCATGTCGTTGGAATAATAAAGGAAGTCGAGGTCCGGCGACCGCTCCATCATGGCCTTGGTCATCTCGCGCCCCTTGGCCAGCGCCGAACCGCCGGAATAGAACTCCTGGTCCATGATCTCGACGCCGTTGCGGGCGAGTTCTTCGGTGAAGCCCTCGAAGCGTTTCCGCGCGCGGTGGTCCAGCGGCATCTTGGTGCCCATGAAACCGATGTTCTCGTACCCCTGCTTGAGGATCGCCTTGGCCATCTGCCGCCCGGCCCGTCGGTGCGAAATGCCCACCGCGGCGTCGATCGGGGTTCCGTCGGTGTCCATGATCTCGATCACCGGAATGCCCGACGCCTTGAGCATCGCCGTCGAGGCATCCGACCGTTCGAGCCCGGCGATGATTACCCCCGAGGGCCGCCACGACAGCATCTCGAACAGCACGCGCTCTTCCTTCTCGGGCAGGTAGTCCGTGACCCCTACCACCGGCTGCAGTTCGGTCGTCTCAAGCACGCTGCTGATCGCGCTCAGCACTTCCGGGAACACCATGTTCGACAGCGACGGAATGATCACCGCCACCAGGTTGACGCGCTGGCTGGCCAGCGCCCCGGCGATCTTGTTGGGCACGTAGCCAAGCTGCTTGGCGGCAACCAGCACCTTCTCACGGGTCGCCGCGCTGACGTCGCCACGGTTGCGCAGCACCCGGCTCACCGTCATTTCCGATACGCCCGAAGCCTCGGAGACGTCGCGCAGGGTCAACGGGCGGTTATGGTCTGATGTCACTTGGAATATTCCCGATTGGTATGGCGCGAGACTAGAGCATGCCAGTGGCACTTATCAAGGCAATGGGCGCCCGCCACAGGCGACGAAACCTGCAACCCGCTATGCCGCGACGGCAATCCGTGCTTTAGTCTCGGAAAACATCCGGGCCGGGGGACAGGATCTTGGGCAAACCGCTGCAAACAGTGACCATCGTGGGCGGAGGCACCGCCGGCTGGCTGACCGCGCTGATGCTGCGCACCATGTCCGAGAAATCGCTGCGGGTGCAGCTGATTGAATCCCCCAACATTGCCACGGTCGGCGTGGGCGAGGCCACGGTGCCGCAGATGCCCATTACCCTCGACATGCTGAAGATCCCGACGCGCGAGTTCTTTCGCCGTTGCAACGCCACCTTCAAGCTTGGCGTGATGTTTCGCCAGTGGAACACCGATCCCTCCGGCAAGCTGATTGACTACATGAATCCCTTCGGCAAACCCGCCACCGTTGATGGCGTCGACGCCGCCTACTACCATCAAACCTTCGGCTCAGGCGGCCGCAGTTTCGAACAGACCTTCACCGCGGCGCTCGATCTGGCCTGGGCCAGCAAGGGGCCGATGAACCTCAAGACCGGCAAGCTGCAACCCGGTGTCGGCTTCGCCTACCACCTCGACGCCGGCGCCTTCGCCACGATGATGTCCGAACTCGGCGAAAGCCGCGGCATCGAGCACATTCTCGACGATGTCGAGGACGTGGAGCTGGACGCGCGCGGCCATGTTGCCGCGGTGCAGTTGAAAGAGCGGGGCCGCCATCCGGTCGAACTGGTGGTGGACTGCACCGGCTTCCGCGGGCTGATCATCAACAAGGCGCTCAAGGTGCCGTTCATCGACTATTCGAAATACCTCGGCAACGACCGTGCCCTCGCCCTGCAGATCCCCCACCCCGACCCGACGAAAATCGCGTCATTCACCGCGGCCACCGCGCTCGGCGCCGGCTGGAGCTGGCGCGTGCCGCTGTTTCACCGCATCGGCACCGGCTACGTGTTTTCCTCGGCGCACCGCACCGATGACGCTGCGCGCGACGAATTCATGGCGCACCTCGGTAGCGACGCGCCCAAGGGCGCAGAGCCCCGCGTCATCCCGATGCGCATTGGCCGCAGCCAGACCTTCTGGGAAAAGAACTGTATCGCCATCGGCCTCTCCTCGGGATTCATCGAACCGCTCGAATCTACCGCCATCCACATGATCGACATGGCGATCCAGCGCCTGCTGCTCTATTTCCCCGACAGCGACTACGACGAGGCCAAGCGCAAGCGCTACAATCAGACCATGGATGCGCTCTACAACGAGGTTCTCGATTTCATCTGCCTGCACTACGCGCTGGGCAACCGCACCGACAGCCAGTACTGGATCGATGCCCGCGAGGCGCTGGAGGTCCCGGACCGGCTGGCTCATAACCTCGCGCTGTGGAAGACCCAGCCGACCCATCCGCTCGACCTCGAGACGGGGCACCTGTTCGGGGCACCGACCTACCAGGCGGTGCTGATGGGCAAGCGGGTCTACGACACCGGCTACGGCGACGGCAGCTTCCACCGGCGGACCGCGATGAATCGCGACAGCTGGCTGAGATACCTCAAGGAACACGACCGCAAGCGCAAGGCCACCATTGCGGCCTGTGCCGATCATCGGCTAGGCCTGATGGCGATCCGCGGCGAGGGCGCCCCCGCCATGGGTCGCGGAAGCCCGCTGCCCGGCCTTGGAACCCCGATCAAGGGCAGCCCGGCCGCGGCACTTCAGGCCAAGGCTGCTACGGTGCCGACCGACAACACCGCGCCTGGACTTTTCTGAGCCCCCTCGATTCAAGGGCTGACACGCGGCCCCGGCCGCGTTATTCCACCTCGGACGGCCCCGTGGCTCAACTGGATAGAGCAGCCCCCTCCTAAGGGGCAGGTTGCAGGTTCGAATCCTGCCGGGGTCGCCAGCATCGGTCCCGTAACGCCGATACGATGCGCGGGACTGTCATTGCCGATGACCTGCCCCCCAAGGCTCCCTCATTCATAACGAGAGTCTGCGGGTTTG
>NZ_JBXEQG010000014.1:0-71956 GCF_056858395.1 Litorisediminivivens sp. KMU-197
GCTCGAACGTCGCGGGTTCGCGGAGTTCTGAGACTGCTCCGACCCAAATTCCGACTAAATAAATCAGAAATGCAGCTTATACCCGAGTTTTTCTATCAGAAAGGGTTGAACTGTTCCGGAAGACCTGCAATTCACTGTGTCATTACGTTTCACGAAGCACAGGACACGTCACATGACACCGAAACTCACGCTTCCCGCCCTGCTGATGGCCGCCACCGCGACCGGGGCAATTGCCCAGGACGGCGGTGAGCTGAACCTCTATTCATCCCGCCATTACGACACCGACGAGCGGCTCTATTCGGATTTCACCGACCAGACCGGCATCGTCATCAACCGCATCGAAGGTAAGGCTGACGAGTTGATCCAGCGCATGGTCTCGGAAGGCGCGAACAGCCCGGCCGATGTGCTGCTGACCGTCGATACCTCGCGGCTCGAACGTGCCAAGAACGAGGGCGTGTTCCAGGCAATCGAAAGTGACATCCTTGAAGAGCGCGTGCCGGCCTCGGCACAAGACAGCGACAACCAGTGGTTCGGCTTCTCGCAGCGCGGACGTATAATATTCTATGACAAGAACGACGTGAGCGAACCGCCGCAGACCTATGCCGACTTGGCGGATCCCAAATACAAGGGCATGATCTGCATTCGGTCTTCGACAAACACCTACAACCAGACCCTGCTGGCCTCGATCATCGAGAACGACGGCGAAGAGGCGGCACTGGCTTGGGCGCAGGGGGTGTTGGACAACATGGCGCGTGACCCGCAGGGCGGCGACACCGACCAGCTACGCGGTATCGCCTCGGGCGAGTGCGAGATTGCAGTCGGCAATACCTATTACTTCGCCCGTGCTCTGGCCAGCGAGGTCGACGGGGTGAGCGAACACATCGACACCTTCGGCTGGGTGTTCCCGAACCAGGACAGCACCGGCGCGCACATGAACCTGTCGGGCGGCGGCATCGCGGCGCACGCGCCGAACCGTGACAACGCGGTGAAGTTCCTCGAGTACCTTGCGTCGGATCAGGCGCAGCAGTACTTCGCCGCCGGTAACAATGAGTATCCGGTTGTAGAAGCGGTCGAAATGACGGCAGCCGTGGACCAACTGGGCGCGTTCAAGGCTGACGAAGTCTCGCTGTCAGCGGTGGCGAAGAACCTGCCGAACGCGCAGGAAATCTTCAATCAGGTTGGCTGGAAGTAAGCCGCGGCCGCATTGGACATGATGAGGGCGGTCCGTTTCGGGCCGCCCTTTTCATATTGAGCGCTGCGCGCGCAGGTTTGTTTGGTGGGGGCCGGCCCCCAAACCCCCGGAGTTTACCCGGCAAGATGAAGGGTCAACCGGTGCGCAGGGATTGCTCTGTCTGCGTATCGAAGAGGTGAACTTCCTGGGCTGCGGGCGTGATGGCGATGCTTTCGCCCATGGTCACTGCCGTTTGGCCGGCCAAGTGAAGGGTGATCGGCGTGCCGTTGGCAAGCTGGCCGTAGACATAGCTGTCGCCGCCGAGTTGCTCGACCGAGGCGACCTCGAGCGCGATGGGGCCGTCGTCGGAGGCTTGCAGGTGGTTGGGGCGAATGCCCAGCGTGACCGCTTCGCCGGGGCGCTGCGCGAAACCGGTTTCGGGCAGTTGCAGGCGTTCACCGGTGTCGAGGATCAGGGCGCGACGGTCGTTCTGGTCCACGTGGCCCTTGATGAAATTCATTCGCGGCGAGCCGATGAAACCGGCGACGAAGAGGTTCTCGGGTCGGTTGTAGAGATCGAGCGGGCGGCCGAATTGTTCGAGTTCGCCAAGGCGGAGCACGGCGATCTTGTCGGCCATGGTCATCGCTTCGACCTGGTCGTGGGTGACGTAGATCATCGAATTCTGCAGGCGTCGGTGCAGGGCCACGATCTCGCCCCGCATGCCGACGCGCAGCTCGGCGTCGAGGTTTGACAGCGGTTCGTCGAACAGGAAGACCTTGGGTTCGCGCACCACGGCGCGTCCGATGGCGACGCGCTGACGCTGGCCGCCCGACAGGTCCTTGGGCCGGCGGTCGAGCAGCATGTCGATCTGCAGCATCTTCGAGACCTCCTCGACCTTGCGGTCGATCTCGGCCTTGGGGGTGTTGATGTTCTCCAGCCCGAAGCTGAGGTTCTGGCGCACGGACATGTGCGGGTAGAGCGCGTAGCTCTGGAAAACCATCGCCAGCCCCCGGTCGGCGGCGGGAATGTGATTGACCACCTCGTCGCCGATGGCAATTTCGCCGCTGGTGATGCCTTCCAGCCCCGAGATCATCCTGAGCAACGTGGACTTGCCGCAGCCCGACGGCCCGACGAAGACGCAGAATTCGCCATGCGCGATGTCGAGGTCGATGCCCTCGATGACATCGACCGCACCGAAGGATTTCTTCACGTTGCGAAGTTCGACTCTGGCCATCTCAGCCCTTTCCTATTTTCCGCCGGTCGAGGCGATGCCGGTGGCAATGTATTTCTGCAGGAACATGAAGACGCAGGCGATCGGCAGCAGCGTCAGAACGGTCATGGCCAGCAGGCTGGGCCAGTCGGTCTGCAATTCGCCCTGAAAGGAATTCAGCGCCAGTTGCAGGGTGAAGTTCTCGGACCGCGTCAGCACGATCAACGGCCAGAGGAAATCATTCCAACGCCACATGATGGCGAGGATCGCCAGCACTGCGATGGCCGGCGCGGAGAGCGGCACGATGATGCGCCAGAAGATCTTCCACTCGCTGGCCTTGTCCATCCGCGCAGCATCGAGAATCTCGTCGGGAATGGTGATCATGTATTGCCGGAGCAGGAAGACCCCGGTCGGCGTGGCCGCTCCGGGAATGATGACGCCCCAGAGCGAGTTGAACATGCCCATCTCGGTGACGATCAGGAAGAGCGGCACCAGCACCACGGTCTGCGGGATCATCAGCGTGCCGATGACAAGAAGCAGCACGGTTGTGCGGCCGCGGAATTCGTATTTCGACAGGACGAAGGCGGCCATGGAGTTGACCAGCAGCATCAGCGCCGTGGCCATGACAGTAATAAAGGTGGAATTCCAGAAGAACTGAAGGAAGTTAAAGCGTTCGAAGAGCGAGGTGTAGTTCTCGGTGGCGAAGGCGACGTCTTCGATGGGTTCGAGTTGGCTGGCCTGAAGCCGGATGCGACTGTCGGGGTCCGACGGTAGGACCACCTCGGCGCGGCCGGCGGCGCGGCGGGTCTGGCCAACGACTTCTCCAGCAAGCTCGCCCTCGGTGACGGTGAAGGCAAGGAGCGGGTCGTCGAAGCCGTCTATCTCAAGGGTTTCTTGCGCATAGGGCAGGAATCGCGGCGGGAAGCGGTCAAGCTCGTTCGGGGTCTTGAAGCTGGAGAGCAGCAGCCAGACGACCGGGCCGAACATCAGCAGGATGCCGAGGGTGAGATAGGCATAGGACACCCAATCGGTCCAGTGGAGCCTGTCGCGGCCGCGGGTGGCAGTGAGGAAGGACCATATCCTAGACATGCGGCTGCTCCCTTGGGTGTGTCACGCGGTATTGACACCCGACCACGTGTGCCTTTTGTGCCGGCGCTGCCGGATCAGCCATTGACGTTCCTCCGGTTGACCCACAGTTGCACCAGCGTCAGGACCACCAGCACGGCCGCCACCAGAAGCGACGCGGCAGCGGCAAGACCAAAGAGACGCGGCGCGCCGGCGAAGCCCTCCTCGTAGATGTATTGGATGATGAAGGTCGTCGCCGTCCCGGGCCCGCCACCGGTGAAGGCGTAAATCTCGTCGAAGGTCTGCACGCCCTTGATCAGCGCCAGAACCAGCACCACCAGCATGGTGGGCGACAGAAGCGGCAGGGTGATCCGGCGGAAGGTGCGCCATGCCGAGGCGCGGTCCATGATGGCTGCCTCGTAGACGTCGCGCGGGATTGCCTGAAGCCCCGCCAGCAGGATCAGCGTGTAGAACCCCATGTGCGCCCAGACCGAGATGAAGACCGACCAGCCGAAGGCCCAGTCGGCATGGACAAGCCAATTGACCCCGCCGACGCCGGTCCAGTCGAGGAAGGCATTCAGCACGCCTTCGCGCTGGAGAATCCACTTCCAGATCAGCGCCACCACCACAGGCGACAGCAGCACCGGGAAGAAGAACACCGAGCGGAAGAAGCCGCGCGCGCGGATGTCGCGGTTGAGGATCACCGCGGTCAGAAGCGCGAAGCCCACCATGAAGCCCACCTGTAGCGTTACGAACCACATTGTGTTCCAGACCGCTCGCCAGAACTTGTCCTCTCGGCAGGTATTGGGGTCCAGATAGCTGGCGCAATCGGTCAGCGTCACGAAGTTGCGTGCGCCGATGTAGGGACGGTCGGCCAGCAGCACATTATCGCTGCCGGTGGTGGCGTAGAACACATTGAGGATGACCGGCAGGAAAGCGAACAGCCCGAACAGAATCAGGTTCGGCGCCAGGAACACCCAAGCCAGGCGGTTAATACCTAGCATCCGCTGCAAGGCAAGCATGGGTATCTCGATCACCCGCATGACGGGCGTGATGATCCGCAGCATCTGTCCCTCCCCTTCGGTGGCCCCCCGCGCGGCGATGGCGCGGGGGACAGTCGCGCTTACTGCGCTTCTTCCATGGCAGAGGCGAGGTCTTCGTCCATCCGCGCCAGGGCGTCCTCGACCGACAGTTCGCCGACGATGGCCTGGCTCAGGCGCTCGACAGTGATGCCGAACATGGCGCGGTTGCCGGAATAGCCCTGATAGGCAAAGGCTTCAGGGGCAACGTCCGGCAGGGACGCGGCAAAGGCGGTCAGCGCGTCCTGCGCGGCAGGCGTCGCGCCTTCGAAATCGACACCGGACTTGGCGACGCCCAGATGCGCCGGCAGATTGCGGGTGCGGGCCGCGGCCTCGGCATAGATGTCTTCCTGCGCGAGGAAGTCGATCGCCTTGGCGACGATCTCGGGGTGCTCCGTCTGCTCGAACCCGACGATCCCGGCACCACCGGGCATGCCGGAACAGGCGCCTGCCGGACCACAGGGCGAGCCTACGACTTTCCAGTCGAAGAAGTCCCCGACCTGTTCGTCCATACGGCCTACCTGCCACGAACCGGAGTAGTAGAATACCACCTCGCCGTTGATGAACTCCTGCGCTGCGTCGGCGTAGGTCGAGCCACCCTGGCTGGCCCAGACGTCACGCGCCATGGTGCCATCCTCGTTCCAGCCGACGAAGGCCTCGGCGAAAGGTCCGAAACCCTCGAATGTGCCTTTGCCGTCCTGAACCAGCTTGGCGCCATAGGAAACCGCCGGCCCGGCAACGCGGTGACCCGAGCGGTCGATGGCCATCGGGAAATCGGCGTCCGTCGCTTCGGCCACCTTGGTCGCGGCGGTGGCCCAATCGTCCCAGGTCGCACCCTCGCCCGGCATCTCGACACCGGCCTGTTCGAACAGTGTGGCGTTGACGAAAGGACCTGTGATGGTCAGCTGCGAATGCATGCCGTAATAGCTGTTGCGGTCGCCGACGCGGTACCAGTTCAGGGTCTCGCCGAAGGCGTCGTCCCAATAGGCCGTGTCAATGTGCGGCGCGAGGTCGAGGTAGTATTCGTTCAGACCGCCGGTGTCGGTGATCTTGGCCATGTCCGGCCCGGTGCCGGCGGCAAGCTGCACCGGCAGGTTCTCGACGATGGCCTGATAAGGCACCACGTCGACGACGATGTCGACGCCTTCGTTCTGCTCTTCGAACCGGGTCAGCAGGTCATCGTAGACCTCGCATTCGTTGCCGTCCGAATAGCACATGAAGCGGATTTCCTGCGCCGCGCCAGCGGTGGCGAGAACGCCCAGACCGGCGGTGAGCACCGTGGATGTGAGAATGGTTTTTTTCATGTGTCAGGATCCTCTCTGGTTTCCTGTTGGTTGGTTTTGGGATGCCGGGTCGGGCATCCAGCCGTGGTAGGTTTCTGCGTCACTCTCCAACGGTAGCGCGATACTGGCACCATTCCGGGCAGAGGCATAGATCGCAGTCACCAGTTCGATCGCGCGTCGCCCGTCCCTTAACGTCACCTCGCCCCCGCCCTGCCCGCCGAGCGCATCTGCGACGGCGGAGAGGAAGCCGGTGAAGCCTCCCGACGTTTCCGGCACCGCCTCGGTTATCAGGTCAACCTCGGCTTGAGTGATCGGGGCGCGGGCAATGAAGCGCCAACTCTCCTGCGCGGGACGATAGGGCGAGCGGCCGCTTTCGGCGGTGAGGCCGGCAAAGCAGAAGCGTAGCCGGGTCTCATCGCTGGCCGCCCCCAGCGTGACCGAGCTGGTGGCCAGAGCGCCGCTTTCCATGCGGAAGTTCAGCGCGGCGCAATCTTCGGTTTCGATCTTGTTGACGCGGCTGTCGGTCATGGCGAAAACCTCCGCGACCGGACCCATCACGTGACACAACAGATCGTGGGCGTGGATTGCATGGCTGAGCAGCGCGCCGCCCGCCTCGCCATGCCATGTCCCGCGCCACGGAATCGCGTAATACTGCGCGTCACGGCTCCAGTGGGTTTCGAGGCTGGCGGCATAGGGCTTGCCGGTGACGCCTGCCTCTTGAAGGGCCTTCAGTTGCGCCATGGCTCGGCCGTAGCGGTACTGAAACACAGGGAAAACTCGGCGGCCCGAGGCTTTCTCGGCCTCGATCAACGCATCGGCTTCGGCCAGCGACCGGGTGATCGGCTTTTCACAGATCGCGTGTTTTCCGGCTGACAAGACCCGTTTGGCGACGGGAAAATGCAGGTGCGGCGGCAGGCAGATATCCACCAAGTCGATGTCCGGATCGGCAAGCACGGCGTCAAGGTCGTCGGTCACCGTGATTGGGTCCTTCCCCACCGCTGCGCGCGCCCGGTCGAGGTTGAGATCGCAGAGCGTGGACACCTTGAAGCGTCCCGGCAGGTCGCGATACCCCGCAAGGTGCTCCACGCCGATGCCGGCCCCTATGATCGCGACGCGGATCATTTCGCCTCGGCCATCGCCTGAGCGGTCAGCGCCAATTCGCAGACCTTGAAGACATGCCTCTGCGTCATCGCGGTTTCGGTCCGGTCGCGGATGTCCGCCATAAGCCTGCCAAAGTAGGGCAGCCCGGCGTCGGAGGCATCGAAACGCTCGCACCGCGTGCCGTTGACGAGGATAAGGTGGTCGGTGCCCTCGTGGCCGACGTCAACGTATTTGCGCAGCTCGATGTATCCTTCGGTGCCGAGGATCGTCAGCCGCCCGTCGCCCCAGTTGGGCAGCGCGCCCGGCGTGTACCAGTCAACGCGGACATAGCCGTGGCCCTGCGCACTGCGCAGCGCGACCTCGCCGAAGTCCTGCAAGCCCGGGTCATCCGGGTTGGCGTAATTGGCCACATGGGCCAGCGTCACCTCGGCGTCGGTGGAGCCGGTGAAGAACAGAAACTGGTCGATCTGGTGGCCGGCGATGTCCGTCAGAATGCCGCCATAGGCATCGCGGTCGAAGAACCAGTCTGGCCGCGTCGGACGGTTCAGCCGGTGCGGGCCAAGACCGACAGTCTGGACGACCTTGCCAATTGCGCCCTCGGCCACGAGGTCGGCGGCCATTGTAGCTGCGGGCACTTCGAAACGCTCGGAGAAGTCGATGGACCAGATGCGGCCGGTGCGTTTCACGGTGTCCCTGATCGCGTCCAACTGCTCTATCGTCGTGCAGCCGGGTTTGTCGGACATAACGTCCTTGCCCGCATCAATCGCGCGGATCGCCATGGCGGCGCGGTCGCGTGGAATGCCGGCCAGCAGGATCAGACCGATACTGGCGTCTTCCAGCAAATGATCGGCGCTTTTCGCGCGGGGCACGTCAGGGAACCGTTTGAGGAAACCCTCCTCGGTGCCCGGATGGCCCTCGGTCCACCAGCCGGCGAATTCGGCACCGGCGTCGATCATATTGCCGGCCATGCCGTAGCAGTGCCGATGGTCGATGCCGATGACCGCGAAACGTAGGGTCATTGGGTCACCTCCACAGTGTCGCCGGACCGGGCCGAGCGGATGATGGCATCGATCAACTCGTGGCTTGCCAGCGCCGCCTCGCCGGTGATTGCAGGATCGCGGTCCTCCGACAGCGCGGCTGCGAAATCCTCGATGATGTCCTGATGCCATTCGTGGGTGAAGGCCATGGGATCGGCCCCTCCCCCGGTGCCGCCGCTCGCGCCAAAGCTTTCCTGCCGGCCATCGCGCCAGCGCACCTGAAGGGTCCCGCTTTCGAGATGCAGGCTGGCGCGGTCGAAATGCAGGGTGATTGTCTCGGGCTTGCCGGGAAAGGACGCGGTGCTGGCGGTCAGTGACCCCACAGCGCCACCCGCGAAGGTCAGCCCCGCGACGACGAAATCCTCTGACTCCATGGCGTGAAAACGCGTGGTGGCCGCCATGGCGCGAACGGTCCGGATCGGGCCGGCGAGGCTGAGCGCAAGATCGATGGTATGGATCGCCTGCGAAATCAGCACCCCGCCGCCATCGCGGGCATAGGTGCCTCGACCGGGCTCGTCATAATAGACCTGCTCGCGCCACCACGGCACGGCAATTTCCACGAGGCCGAGCGCGCCAAGATCACCTGATAGGACCAATTCGGCAGCCTTGCGTGAAGCCGCACGCATACGATGCTGAAAGACGATCCCAAGGCGCACCTTTGCATCGCAAGCGATCTGCACGATCTCGCGGGCCTCTTCGGCGCTGCGCCCGACGGGCTTTTCCAGCAAGATATGCTTGCCCGCCTTGGCCAGCGGGCGGATAATCTCGGCCCGGGCATCGGGCGGGGTCAGGACGATGGCGAAGTCGACCTGCGGATCGGCGGCGACCTCCTCGACCGAGGTGTAGGTGCCGACATCCGTACCGGCCCGCTTGGACGCCTCGCCAGCAAGCGCCCTTGCCCGGTCTCCGCTCCGTGAAACGATGCCTGCGAGGGTCACGGTTTCTGACGCCGCGATGGCAGCAACGTGGGTACGGGCCACCATCCCTGCTCCGATCAGCGCTGCGCTTTTCAGTGTCTCCGCGGTCATGTCCGCCCGTCCCTCCACCGGTCCCAGCGACCATCACGCACAATGGTATACCAGATGTCAAACACCCGTCGTCGCCTCGTCCACAGGGGCCAGCGAGCGGCTGAGGAAATCCAGCACCGCGGTACGCATCGCAGGGGTTTCACGGTGACCTTCGTCGGGCTCGATGTGAAACATCAGGGCGTCGGGCGCGCCCGCGTAGGCGGTCTCCAGATCGGCCCGGGCGATGGCAAAGGCCGAGGCCGGGGTAAGCGGGTCTTGCGCTCCGATCGTGATCAGTAGAGGGCGCGGTGCGATCAGACCCGCGATCTGCCCGGTGCGTGCGAGGGTCAGCAGTCCCGGTATCGTCATGTAAATCCCGTGCAGGTCATGGGCATCCTGCGTCATTAGTTCATCCAGATCGGAGAAACAGCAGAGGGCCGAAGTCGCGCGGATCCGCGGGTCCAGCGCGGCCAGCCACCATGCCAGGGTGCAGCCCATCGAGAAGCCCATGGCGCCGATGCGGTCAGGGGCGATCCCCGGATGCGAGTTGAGGAAATCGACGCCCGCGCGCAATTCCACAAGCATCTGGCCGAACAGCGTGTCGCCGCGCCACAGGCAGGCCTTGGCGCGAGCGGATTCCGACGGCGTCTGGCGGGTACCAAAGCAGGGCAATTCGATGCAGAGCGCCGCGATGCCGAGCTTCATCAGGTCGCTGGCATAATTGGTTTGCAGCGAGCTTCGACCCTGAACCAGCTCATCGCGGCCCAGTTCATACCTGTTGCCATGGGCGTGGGCGTAGATAATCGCTGGTACCGGGGGGTGCCTGTTTGGCGGACGGACAAACCAAGCGGGGGCGGTTTCGCCGTCCGCGAAGGAAAAAATCACATCCTCAAGCACCCAACCGTTGAAGTCCTGCTGACCGCGCGAGGTGACCGAGGCAGGCAAGGCCTCGGCAAAGCGCGGGCCGAGCAACGCGGCCAACCGGTCAGGAAGCCGCGCCGTCTCCATCAGCGCTGGGGGTCGAAGCGGCCGAAACCGCTCTGATAGCAAAGCAGCGGGGCGCCGTCGCGGAACGCCGCGCGCAATACACGAACGACGAGGATACCGTGATCGCCCCCATCGTATTCCGCGTAGGCCGCGCAGTCGAACCGAGCGAGGCAACCGTTCAGGACAGGTACGAAGTTGGTGTCGCGCTGCCAATCGGCCTGATCGAAGGCTGAGGCCGATTTGGCGAAATTGTTGCAGAGGTCAAGCTGATCAGCACCTAGAATATGGATCGCCATGTGCTGCGCCTTCGCGAAATGCGGATATCGGCGCGAAGTGCGGGCCGCCGACCACAGCACCAACGGCGGGTCGAGCGACACCGAAGAGAAGCTGTTGATCGTCATGCCGACGGGACCGTCATCACCCTCGGTGGTGACCACGGCGACCCCGGTGCCGAAGCGCGACAGCGCGCCGCGCAGGGCACGGCTGTCTTCCGGACTGGGCGTCTCATTGGGGGTAAAATGAGCCATTTTCTCTTGCAGGCTCATGGCACCTCGCTCCCCATGGCGGCGGTCAGGACCTCGAACCAGGTCTCGCGGTCCATGGTGACGGTCTCCGCCTGACCAATGGCGCGAATGCGGTCGAGGTTGTTTGTGCCCAGCACCGGCGCGATCCCCGCCGGGTGCGCCAGCAGCCAGGCCACGGCGACGGCGGCAGCGTCGGTGCCCTGATCCTGGGCGATCCGGTCCAGCACGGCGCGGACCGACAGGCCATCTTCTGCGTAAAGCCGTCCGCCGCCCAGCGGCGACCAGGCCATCGGGTGAATGGCGCGTTCCTGCATCCAGGCGACTTCGCCGTCGAGGAAGGGTGCGGGGTGCAGCACGCTGGCCTCGATCTGGTTGGTCACCAGCGGCGTCTTCATCGCCGATTGCAGCAGGGTCCAGTCGTTGAGGCGAAAATTCGATACGCCCACGTGGCGAACCTTGCCGGAGGAAACGAGGCCATCCAACGCACCGCCGGTTTCGTGGTGGTCCATAAAGGGATCCGGGCGGTGGATCAGCAGCAGGTCGATGCGGTCGGTCGCCATGTTGGTCAGTGAGGCTTCGACCGATGCGGTGATATGCGCGGCCGAGGTGTCATAATATTTGACCCGGCGATCGGCATATTTCCCGATCGGCGCGACGATGTCGCACTTGGTGACGATCTCGATGCGGTCGCGCAGATGGGGCGCCGCCTTGATCGCTGCACCCAGCACGGCCTCGGCCCCGTAATCGCCATAGATATCGGCTTGGTCGATGGTGGTGATACCTTGCTCCAGGCAGGCTTCGATCTTGGACTGAACGTGCCCGGCAGAAGTGTCGCTGTCGTCGGCCACCCGCCACATGCCATAGACGATGCGCGAGATCGCGAGAGTGTCGCCAAGGGACAGACGTTGAGTCATTTACGGTCTCCTGCGCCGAGCGGCGTCTTCGGTGTCTCGGACGGCACACGGCCGTATTCGTGTGGCAGCGAACATGTCTTGAGGTGCGGCATGACCAGTTCGCCGAAGTGCTTGCATTCATCGAGATGCGGGTAACCCGAAAAGATGAAGCTGCGCATGCCCATCTTCTTGTATTCCTCGATCTTCGACATGACCTGATCGACCGAGCCGACAAGCGCCGCCCCGCAGCCTGACCGTGCGCGGCCGATGCCGGTCCAGAGGTTCGGCTCCACGTAGCCGAATTGGTCGGCCAGTTCACGCGCGCGGGCCTGATGCGAGACGCCCAGTGATATGCTGTCGTGCGCCCGGTCGCGGATCAGCTTGCCATATTCATCGTCCAGCTTGCTGACCAGATGATCGGCGTAGTCGCGGGCCTCGGCCTCGGTCTCGCGAACGATCATGTGCACTCGAAGGCCATAGTCGAGGGTGCGCCCGTGGCGTTCGGCGACCGCATTGACCGCCTTCATGCGTTCGGCCAGATCCTCCTGCTTTTCCGGCCACATCAGGTAAACGTCGCAATGCTTGCCGCACAGTTCCAGCGCGTCGGGGGAATAGCCACCGAAGTAGAGCAGAGGGCCGCCAGTCTGGTAGGGCTTGGCGGGGTCTGTCGTGACGCCGTCGAATCTGTAGATTTCGCCTTCGTAATTGATCTCGTCTTGCGTCCAGGCCTGTTTGAGGATCTCGACCACCTCGTGCGAGCGGCGGTAGCGGTACTTGCTGTCCTCGCGCTGACCAGGGAAGTCGGAAGAGATGATGTTGACCGTCAGCCGGCCCTTGAGCATGTGATCCAGCGTCGCCAGCGTGCGCGCCAGCATGATCGGCTGCATCTCGCCACAGCGCACGGCGGCCAGCATGTTGATCCGGTCTGTGATCGAGGCACAGCCGGCGACAAAGCTCAACGTGTCTTGGCCCACCTGATAGGACGAGGGACACAGGATGTTGCGGAAACCATAGTCCTCGGCGGTCTTGAGAATGTTCGAGCAATGCTCCCAGCTGGAACGAAGGTCGCCATCAGGCTGGCCAAGAAAGCGGTAATCGTCTGCGCAGAGCGCGGCGAACCACGACACTTCGGCGGCGTCGAGGTCGGCGGATGTGACCGGAACGATGGTCATGGGTGAAGCTCCTGCAGCGGGCGGCGTGGGCGGCAAACTAGGGCAAAGCCAAACCTATATCAATAGTGTATCAATTATGCGGTGTGCGGTCAGAGTTTCAGCTCTACGGTCTGCCCCTGCAGGATCGAGTTCTGCGCTGCCTGCCCCATGAGCACGGAAATTAGCCCGTCGCGAAGGCTGACGTCAGGGGTCTGCCGCTCTCCGCGCACCAACTCCAGAAACCTCTGGTGCTGGTAGAAGGTAGAGCCATTGTGATCGCCTGCCTCCAGCAGCGTGGGATCGACAGGAATGTCGCGGGATTCGGGGCCTTTGGGATGGCGCGGGCTGACGATAAGCTGCGGTACTGGCGGCGGACCGAGATCCTTGGGCCAGAACCGGCCGGGGCCAGGCACCAGTGCCTCGATCTTGCCCAAAGGGCCGACTGCGCTAACCTCTTCCTGATAGCGCGCGCCTTCGGCGAACATGCAGAGCTCAAGCAACGCGCGAGTGCCGTTGGCGAAGTCGACAATGACAAAGCCGTGGTCGAAGATATCGGGACGCTGACCGTCGTAATCCTCGTCCATGTGGTTCACCGCCTGCCCGCCCGAAGCCATGATGCGCACCGGCTCGGATTTCAGGATCAGCCGCATCAGGTCGAAGAAGTGGCAGCACTTCTCGACGAATGTGCCGCCGGTGAAACGATTGAACCGGTTCCAGGCACCGACTTTGTGCAAGAACGGGAAGCGGTGTTCGCGGATAGTCAACATCCGGACACCGCCGGTGGCCTGTTCAGCCTCGGCCAGCAGCGCGGCGATCGGCGGCATGTAACGGTATTCCATCGCGACCCAGATCGGCGCAGGGTAGCCTCTTATCAGGGTTTCGATGTCCGGCTGGTGCAGCGGGTCGGTAAATAGCGGTTTCTCGACCAGCAGCGGCAGGGGGTTCCGCATTGCGATCAGCTGCAATTGCTCGACATGGCGGAAGTTGGGGCTGGCGATCAGCAGGCAGTCAAGCCCCGGGGTATCGAGCACAGCGTCGAGGCTGTCGCAAAGCACAGCGTCAGGCGCAAGGGACTGCGCGGCGGCTGCCATGCCGGGATCCGGTTCGTATATCGCAGCGACCTCGGCGGCGTCGAGCAGCGCGATGTTGCGCAGGTGCTCCTGCCCCATCATGCCACAGCCAATGACGCCATAACGGGTCGTGGTCATGTCGGAATCCTCATATCATGCGTTGCACGTATTGCGCGGCCTCGGTGTCAAACCAGGTGCGGGAAAACTCAACCGGCTCGGGGCGCTGGCCCCAGCTGAAGCGCTCGACAAAACCGGTGACCATACCCGGCCTGGGGCCGAACCGGGCCGGCGCCCAGTCGGGCACAGGCGCGATGGTGACGCGATCCTCGGCGCGGGTGATCCAGAGACCCAACTTTAGCCGGTAATGGCGATAGAGCGATTCCGAGATCTGGTGCGCCTCGACCTGCCCGACATCCGCGTCGAGCCAAATCTCCTCGACCGCAACGGGCCGACCGCCCAACAGGCGCAAGCGGCGAACGCGGGTGGCCTGCTCCGACGTGCCCCATGAGTGATCTTTCCCGGTCAAGTCGACCGAGAGCAGCTCGGCCGTGGGTAGCCCGCCCCCTTCGCGCAGTTCCAACCGGAACATCGAATATTCCCCGGCTGAAACCTGTCCGTGCCGCGCGCGTATGTAGTTGCCCGACCCCTGAATACGCTCCAGCAGGCCCTTCGCTTCAAGTTCTGCCAGTGCCTTGCGCAAAGTGGTGACCGAGGTGTTATGCAGCCGAGCCATGTCGCGCTCGGGCGGAAGGCGTTCGCCGTCCACCAGCCGGCCTGCCGCAATCTCGCGCATGAGGAACTCGCTGATCTGCAGGAACAGCGGCAAGGCTTGGGTGCGGGTGGGCGTTGTCACAGCGGGTAGGGTCCGGATCGGTGAATTGATATGCTATTGCTTTACACCGAAGCGCGCTATGAGCAAGGTAAAACAGTCTGGAAGGTCGTGGCCTTGAACCTGTCGAGGCGGACGGCAATCGCCCACCTGTCCAGAACGGGACACATGCCCCTGGAACGACCTTGGGCTGAAACCCGGATCAGGCTTGGAGCCGCAAATCACTCGAGGACATCGTCACGAAGCCTGAGACGATGTTACTCCGTCCGGGCCTTGCGCGCCGCAATGAAACCCTGTCCCAACTCCAGCGTATACAGCTCCAGGTCGGAAAGCGCCTCATCCGCCTGCGCCGCATCGCGGGCCTCGACGGCGTCGGTCAGCCGCGTATGCAACCCGACGATCTGCTCGCGCGAGCGGGCCGAAAAGGTGATCATGTTCATCAATGGCTGCATCGCCTCCACCGCCCCCGCCAACTGATAGGACAGGATCGGATTGCCCGCGGCGTCCACGAGCCGCCGGTGCAGCGAAACGTCTGAGGCGCAGAAATCCTCGTCGCTGAGACCTTGGGTTCCCTGACGCGCGATCTCGGCGCGCATCGCGGCGACGTCTTGTTCACCGCGTCGTGCGCAGGCCAGAGCGGTGCAGGACTTCTCCATGGCGTAGCGCGCTTCACAGGCCACTTTGAAATCGACCTCGTTGATTGACAGCAGCAGGGTCGAAGTGGTTGCGTGTAGCGTTTGCGCCTCGGCGTAAGAAAGCCGGCGAACAAAGGCCCCACCAAATGCACCGCGCTCGGTCCTGATCAGCGATTGCGCCGCCAGTCGCTTAAGCGCCTCACGCACTGTCGGACGGGATACCGCAAAGGTTTCGGCAAGGTCCGATTCGGAGGGCAGACGGTCGTCAGCAGTCAGTTCGCCCGAGAGAATCGCGTCTCGAAGCGATTTCGCGATTTGTGCCGGAAGGTCAGGCCCTTGATTTCTAGGTGCTTTTTTCATTTGTCTTACATTTAATTGTCAGGCATTTTATACCCTGACACGGGTGTCCGTGGCAAGGCGCAGGGAGAAACATGCTGGCATTGCGTGGCATATCGGTCGGCCGAGGGCACTGGATTGCCTTTTATTCGGGCCTTTTGCTGGCCTGGGCCGCGCTTTTTGCCATGGCGGTGCCACCCGAGCTGCGTGCGTTGGAGGCGAGCTACGGCGGCGGTTTGATCGAGGCGCTCTGCGGCGGATTGCTGGGCGCTTCGGGTTTCACGCCGGCCTTCGTGATGTGGGCCTTGATGAGTGCCGCAATGATGGCGCCGACCGCCCTGCCCGCCTTGCGCACTTACGATGATCTGGGTCACGTGACCTCGACCGGGTTCGGCGCTCTGACCGGCGGTTACTTGGCTGTCTGGCTGGGGTTTTCCGTGGCTGCGGCGGCGGCCCAGGTGGCGCTCTACCGGGTCGGGCTGATCGGGACACTAGGACAAAGCCTGTCTGTCTGGTTGACCGCGGCGTTGCTGATCGGCGCGGGGGCTTGGCAATTTACCGACACCAAGGCTGCCTGCCTGTCGCGCTGCCGAGCGCCCCTGACGTTCTTCATGCAGCATTGGGAGGAAGGACCCTTCCGCAACGGCCTTCGGCTGGGGATCGATTGCGTCGGCTGTTGCTGGGCGCTGATGTTGCTGGCCTTTATCGGCGGCACCATGAACTTGGCCTTCATGGGGCTCGCCATGGTGCTGATGACATTGGAAAAACTGCCCGACTTGGGGCGGTATCTGACGAAACCGCTGGGCGTTGCGCTAATTGGCGCGGGCCTTGCACTACCGCTGTTCTGAGGGAGGACACATGCCACTCGACGCCACAAAGATTCCCGACTGGTCCATCAAGGGCGAGTTGATCCTGAACTGCAATTGCACGGTGTTCTGCCCCTGCGTGGTCAGCCTCGGCAAGCACCCGCCCACCGAGGGTTATTGCCAGGCCTGGGTCGGCATCCGCATCGACGAAGGCCAATACGGCGACGAGTCGCTGTCGGGCCTGAACGTCGGGCTGATCATGGACATCCCCGGCAACATGGGACGCGGCAACTGGAAGGCCGCCGCCTATATTGACGAGAACGCCAGCGAGGCCGCCTATGAGGCGTTGGTCAACGTCTTCTCTGGCGCGGCACGCGGCACGACGGGGCTGTTCGGGATGCTGGTGTCCGAGTTCCTTGGCGCCGAGCGCGCGCCCGTGACCTTCGAGACCGAAGGCAATGCGCGGCGCCTGATGGTCGGCAAGAAAATTCAGGGCGAGGTGGTGCCGGTCACCAACTCCGAGGGCAAGGAAACGGTGATTACCAACACCGATTACTGGATGGGCGCCGACATCACCGTCGCCACCGCCACCAAGAGCCGGGTACGGGCTCATGGTCGGGTCTGGGATTTCGACGGCCGCTCGGCCGAGATATGCCAGATCGACTGGCGCGGACCACGCTGAAGCCGGGAGGCAGGAGATGCAGCAGCATTTCGACGCGTTAGAAGCGGGAGCGGCCAATCATGTGCCGCTCTCACCGGTGTCGTTCCTGACGCGGGCGGCCTTGGTTCATCGCGATCATACCGCGACTATTCAGGGGAACGTGCGCCGGACCTGGGCCGAGGTTCACGACCGAGTGCGGCGCTTTGCCGGTGGGCTGTCGGCGCGGGGCATCGGATTGGGCGACACGGTGACGGTGCTGGCGCCCAACCTGCCGGAACTGTTCGAGGCGCACTTCGCCGTACCGATTGCGGGGGCGGTGCTGTCGGCGCTGAATACGCGGCTCGAGGCAGCGACGATCGCCTATATCCTTGACCATTCGGACAGCCGGCTGATCCTTGCCTCGACGGATATGCTCGGATTGGTGCGGGAGGCTCTCGATCAGGCCGAGAACCGGCCGGAGGTCATCGAGATACCTCTGCCCGGCACGCCCGTGCAGACCGAAATGACCTTTGCCGACCTGCTGGGCGATCCGCTGGAGGGCGACGGGTTGCCGTCCGACGAGTGGCAGGCGATGGCGCTGAACTATACGTCTGGCACGTCCGGGCGGCCCAAGGGCGTGGTCTATCACCATCGCGGCGCATATCTGATGGCAATGGGGACGGTCGCGGCCTGGGCAGTCCCGGCCCGGCCGGTCTATATGTCCGTGGTGCCGATGTTCCATTGCAACGGCTGGGGGCATCCCTGGATGCTTGCCATTTTGGGCGGCACCATGGTGTTCCCGGCCTCAAATGCGCCCGAAGACCTTGTCGCCGCGATCGAGGCCGAAGGCGTCACCCACTTCGGCGCCGCGCCCGTGATCCTGCAAATGCTGGCCGAAAGCGAGGCCGCGCCGAAGACACCCTTCGATCCGCCGCTCAACGTGATGACAGCGGGTGCCCCCCCGCCCCCGGCCATTTTGGAGCGCATGGCGGCGCTCGGGGCCGAGGTGATGCATGTCTATGGGTTGACCGAAACCTATGGCCATATTTCGCAATGCTTGCCGCAGCCCGCATGGGCCGAGCTTGACGCATCGACGCAGGCCAGCCACCGCGCACGGCAAGGCGTGCCGCTGCCAATGGTCGAGGGCGTCGCGGTCATAGACCGTGCGACCGGTAAGCCGGTGCCGCGTGACGGCGAAACCCAGGGCGAGATCGCCATCCGCGCCAACACCGTGATGAAGGGCTACTACAAGAACCCCGAGGCCACGGCGGACGCGATGCAGGATGGCTGGTTCTGGTCAGGCGACGGCGCGGTTGTGTTCGACGACGGTTATATCCAGATCCGCGACCGGCTGAAAGACGTGATCATCTCTGGCGGCGAGAACGTCTCTTCGGTCGAGGTTGAGGCGGTGCTATATCGCCACCCCGACGTGCAGACGGCTGCCGTCGTGGCACGGCCGCATGACAAATGGGGCGAAGCGCCCTGCGCCTTCGTCGAATTGCGGCCGGGCTCGCAGGCCGACGAGGCCGGCATCATCGCCTTCTGTCGAGAGCATCTGGCCGGATTCAAGACCCCCAAGTCAGTGATCTTCGAGGCTATCCCCAAGACCTCAACCGGCAAGATACAGAAATTCCAACTCCGCAACCGCATCAAGGAACTTGGCTGAATGGCGCTCATCACCCCGTCCCGCCGGACTAGGCGCACCCCATTCTCCGAAGGGGTCGAGGCTGCCGGCATCAAGGCTTATACGGTCTACAATCACATGCTGTTGCCGACTGTCTTCCGGTCCATGCAAGAGGATTACCGGCATCTGAAAGAGGCGGTGCAAGTCTGGGACGTGGCCTGCGAGCGCCAGGTCGAGCTGCGCGGGCCGGACGCCGGGCGGCTGATGCAACTGCTCACGCCGCGTGACCTGCGTGCGATGGAACTGGGGCAGTGCTACTACGTGCCGATCGTCGACGAGACCGGCGGCATGCTGAACGATCCGGTGGCGGTCAAACTTGCGGAGGACCGCTGGTGGATTTCGATCGCCGACAGCGACCTTCTCTACTGGGTGAAGGGTCTGGCCTATGGCTATCGGCTCGACGTGCTGGTGGATGAGCCCGACGTCTCGCCGCTTGCGGTTCAGGGGCCGAAGGCGGACGACCTGATGGCCGCTGTCTTCGGTGACGCCGTGCGCGACATCCGCTTTTTCCGCTACGAAAAGCTGGATTTTCAGGGGCGCGACCTTGTGGTGGCGCGCTCGGGTTATTCAAAGCAAGGGGGGTTCGAGATATACGTCGAAGGCGCAGACATCGCCATGCCGTTGTGGAACGCGTTGATGGAAGCGGGCAAACCGATGGACGTGCACGCAGGTTGCCCCAACGGGATCGAGCGGATTGAGGGCGGCCTGCTGTCCTACGGCAACGACATGACCGACGACAACACCCCGCACGAATGCGGACTGGGCCGGTTCTGCAACACGCAGACCGCCATCGGCTGCATCGGGCGCGACGCGCTGCTACGGGTGGCGGTTGAAGGACCGGTCAAGCAAATCCGCCCGATCGAGATCGGTGGTGAGCCGCTCCCCGGCGGCTGCGACCGCTTCTGGCCGCTCAAGGATGGCGACGCCGTGGTGGGCCGCGTGTCCTCGGCCGCTTGGTCGCCGGACTTCGGGGTCAATGTCGGGATCGGCATGGTCCGCATGACCCATTGGGACCCTGGAACCGGACTTACGGTCGAGACCCCCGACGGCGCGCGCCCCGCCACCGTCGAAGCGAAATTCTGGAACTGAGGAGAGACCACATGATCAAGGCACTGCTTGTCGAAAAGAACGACGAGGGCAAGACATCCGCCAGCGTGACCGAGGTCAGCGAAGACCAACTGCCCGAAGGTGACGTGACCGTCGCGGTGGAATACTCCACCGTGAACTACAAGGACGGGCTCTGCATCGGGCCGGGCGGCGGGCTGGTCCGCAACTATCCGCACGTGCCGGGCATCGACTTCGCCGGCACTGTCGAAAGCTCGGACGACGACCGCTACAAGCCCGGCGACAAGGTTGTGCTGACCGGCTGGCGGGTGGGCGAGAACCGCTGGGGCGGCTATGCCGAGAAGGCCCGCGTCAAGGCTGACATGCTGGTGCCGCTGCCCGATGGGCTCGATACCCGTCAGGCGATGGCGGTGGGCACTGCCGGTCTGACCGCGATGCTGGCGGTGATGGCGCTTGAGGATCAGGGCATCAAGGACGGCCCGGTGCTGGTCACCGGCGCGGCGGGCGGCGTCGGCTCTGTGGCGACCGCCCTGTTGGCCAAGCTGGGGCACGAAGTGGCGGCCGTAACCGGGCGACCCGATCAGGAGGATTACCTCAAGGGGCTCGGCGCGGCCCGCATCGTGGCAAGGGAAGAACTGACCGAGGTGACGAAGAAACCGTTAGAGGCCGAGGTCTGGGGTGGCTGTGTCGATGCCGTGGCTGGCGCGATGCTGGGCCGGGTGCTGAAACAGATGCAGTATGGATCGTCCGTTGCGGCGATCGGCCTTGCGGGTGGCGCGGCCATCGAGGGCGCACTGATCACGCCGTTCATCCTGCGGGGCGTCAACCTGCTGGGTATCGACAGCGTCATGCAGCCTTATGACAACCGCGTCCGCGCCTGGCAGCGCATCGCTCAGGACCTACCGATGGACAAGCTGGAGGCCATGGTGCAGCCCGTAACATTGTCCGACCTGCCGCAATTGGGGCGTGATATCCTCAAGGGGCAAGTCAAGGGGCGCGTCGTCGTCGACGTTAACGCCTGACCGGCGAGAAAATCGGTTCGGACGGCTTGGGAGGGCCGTTCGGACCCCCAATGGACCAATGCGGCAGGATAAGCCGCCCGAGGCAAGCGAGGCCGAGTTTCACGAAGCAACTGAAGATTATTCTGGGAGGAAGATCATGACATTAAGACCAGATCCGACATTCTACCCCTCGGCCAAGCTGGCCATGCAGGGGCCTGTCGAGAAACTTGCATTTACACTTTTGCTCAGTCCCGACGGCTCGCAGCCCGACGGCCTTGCTGTGGTTGACGTCGACCCGTCTTCCGACACCTACGGAGAGATCAGGCACAGCCTGTTCATGCCCAACAAAGGCGACGAATTCCACCACTTCGGCTGGAACGCCTGCTCCTCGGCACTGTCGCCGCTGACCGGCCATGCCTTTCTTGAACGGCGCTACCTAATCATCCCCGGCATCCGAAGCTCGCGGATTTACGTGATCGATGTGAAAGAGCCTCTGGAAGCCAAGATCCACAAGATCATCGAACCGGAAGAGCTGCTGGATAAGACCGGATATTCCCGACCCCACACCATCCACTGTGGACCTGAGGGCATCTATGTTTCAACCCTTGGCGGCGCGGGCGAGGACGGCACTGACGGACCTCCGGGCATCTTCATCATGGATTGCGAGACCTTCGAAATCCGCGGTCGCTATGAGATGGACCGGGGCGCACAGGACAAGCACTACGACTTCTGGTGGAACCTGCCACGCGACTACATGGTGTCGTCCGAATGGGGCCTGCCGCCGCAGTTCGAAAACGGTATCGTCGCCGAAGACCTCCTGAGCAACAAGTACGGACATTCGATCCATTTCTGGGATCTCAGGGCGCGGAAATGCGTTCAGACCATCGACTTGGGCGAAAATCACCAGATGGCGCTGGAAATCCGGCCTGCCCACGATCCGGCCAAGCAATACGGATTTTGCGGCGTTGTGGTGGACACGACCAACCTTCAAGGGTCGATCTTCACATGGTGGCGCAATGACGATGGCACATTCGAAGCCAAGAAGACCATCACCATCGACCCGCAGCCGGCCTCTGCCGATGACCTTCCGGATTTGCTGAAGGGGTTCGAAGCGGTGCCACCGCTGGTGACGGACATCGACCTGTCGCTGGACGACAAGTACCTCTACGTCGCCTGTTGGGGAACGGGTGAGATGCATCAGTACGATGTCTCGGACCCTATGAACCCGACGCTTGCCGGCAAGGTCGAGATCGGGGGGATCGTGAAGAAGGCCAAACACCCGAACGGCAAGGACTTTGGCTACGGGCCGCAGATGGTGGAAATCAGCCGCGACGGAAAACGGGTCTACTGGACCAATTCGCTCTATTCGACTTGGGACGATCAGTTCTATCCCGGCGAGCGTGGGGCAGCGATGGTGATGGCGAAGAACGAGAACGGGTCCTTCGAACTGGATCCTGACTTCTGGGTGGAATTCCCCGAGGGCTACCGCAGCCACCAGATCAGGCTTGAGGGCGGCGATTGCTCGACCGACAGCTTCTGCTACCCGTCGGCGTGATTTGCGCCGAGGCCGCCCTGGGCCTTGCCCAGGATCGCGGTCGCCCAACAGAGGCGGCGGCCCCGGATCAGGTCCGGGGCTGCTTCTTCGGCGGGCGGGGAGCGTCATGACCGGCGATCTCGGCCTGTGGTGGGCCGTCATCGCGGTCGGGCTTTATCACGGTCTCAACCCCGGCATGGGCTGGCCCCTCGCGGTGTCCGCGGCACTGATGGAGCGCCGCGCGACCGCCCTGCCCCGCGCACTGGCTGCGCTGGCGGGGGGACACTTCCTGTCGATGACCGTGATCCTGATGCCGTTTTCGCTGATGGTGGCGCTGGTCGACTGGCAGCGCGAATTCCGGATCGCGGCGGCGCTGGTGGTGATTGCGATGGGCCTGTACCTGCTGATCAACCGGCGGCACCCGCGGTTCCTGTCACGGGTGCCACCTTCGCAATTGGCGATGTGGTCCTTCCTTGCCGCATTGGCACATGGCGCAGGGCTGATGCTGGTGCCGATGTACCTCGGGCTGTGCGAGGCAGACACGCTTGATACCGGCCACAGTGCCGCGCTGTCGCTCATGGCATCCAATATCGGCACGGCTCTTGTCGTCGCGGCGATACATACGGCTGCAATGGTTGTCGCCGGGGGGGCGCTGGCGCTGCTGTTCTATTTCTGGCTGGGCTTGCGGTTTCTGTCGCGGACCTGGTTCAATCTCGATCTGATCTGGGCGCTGTCCTTGATCTTGGTCGGCGCAGTTGGATTGTTCGGGGCCTTCGGCGGACACTGATCCTTCGAACCAACCTGCTGGTGTCTTGATCATCGGACCTTCAGGAATGCTTAAAACATCCATCAAGCAGCCGGACACTGAATTGTGGCGGCGCACAAACGATCCTGTCAGGCCAATGGGAACCTAATCGAGAGCTCCAGTCCTTCGGGCTTCAGCACGTGTTGCACCTTTCCATCCAGTTCATAGGCTGAGGCCTGCTTGATCATGTGCATGCCGAAGCCGTCCTCGGGATCGGTGCAAGTCGGAGACGGGCCGCCCCGTTCGCGCCATGTAAGGACGACGTCTTGTCCTGCGTCGCCCTGTTCTATGCTCCACAAGACTGCCAGCCGGCCCTTCGTGGACGAAAGCGATCCATGTTTGGCCGCGTTGGTGCCGAGTTCGTGCAACACCAGTGCCAGACACAGCGCCTGCCGAGGGGAAAGTCGTACATCGGGGCCCGAGAACGTCAGCCGCCCGTCGTCCGCACTACCGTAGGCGTGCAGCGTCTCCTTGACCAGTTCGCCAAGGTCCGCGGATTTCCAGCGGGTTTTGAAAAGCTCGTCATGCGCGCGTGACAGAGCCTTGATCCGTCCGAGGAAACGATCACGGAAATCGGCCATGGTCATGTCATCATTGACCGGGCGCCGCGCGATAGCCTGAACCACTGCCAGCGTGTTCTTGACCCTGTGGCTGAGCTCATGGGTCAGCAAGTCCTGCCGTTGTTCGGCCTGTCTGCGGTCGCTGATGTCGCGAAACAGGGTGCCGACGCGGTTCTCATCAGGCGCGCCGAAGGGAAAAACGTAGCATTCGAAAACCCGGGACAACGCGACCGATCCTGCCTCGATCCGTTCGGCTTCACCGCTACGGACCACGCTCGAAAAAGCGTCACGCCAGTGGTCTTCGAAGGTGCCGAGAAGCTCAAGCAGGGACTTCCCCTCGGGTTGCGCCAGACCGGTCTGGCGTTCGAAGGCCGCATTGACCTCGACCACCCTCAGGTCTGACAAAGCGCCGTCACTGTCGAAAATCGCGTCGAGTATACTGACGCCATCATCAATCGCGTCGAGCAACTGCCGATACCGGCTCGCCGTACGCAGGCTCTGCGAACCGTCTTGCGTGGGCACCTTCGTGACACGCATGCTAACGCCTTGGACAGAAGGCACGCTTCCCGCCGGGATCACGTAGATGCGCCCTGCCCTTACCTCAGTCTGGTCCCCCACCGGATGGACGGCCATATCGGTGTGAGCAGCAAGCACCTCTGCAAGCTGCTCGGGTATGGTCCCTTCGGCTTTGATTACATATGACAGGCTCGTGTCACTGCACAGCTGCCGAACGACGGACTTGAGCGTGGTGTCTCCGCAGGTCAGTGCATCAATGCAGCATAGCTGGACCATGCCTTCTTCGTTGGAGTCTTGGCGTTTTGGACCTGGTTCCATGACATTATCCGACCGCCCGTGGCCCTAGGACGAGCCGGGTTACACCACGAAGTGCAGACACGACCTGTTCACACTGCATCGTCATCGAGGTCCTCGATCACCATCGCGCGCGCCCGGTTGACGCGACTCTTCACCGTACCTACGGCGATCTGACAAATCTCCGCGCTGGATTCGTAGCTTTCGCCCAGCATGATCACCAAGATGAATATCTCGCGGTAATGCACGGGCAGCCGGTTGACGGCTGCCATAACCTCTTGTCCGCGTATTGACCATTCCTGCGTTGGCGGAACCGTTAGTTCACCCGAGACGCAGTCGGATGCGCCCGTCAACTCTCGCCCGGCCTTGGCGCGGGTGTTGTAAAAGGTGTTGCGCATGATGGTGAACAGCCAGGCCCGCAGGTTCGTGCCTTCGCGGAACTTCTCACGGTAGCGGATTGCCTTGACCAGCGTATCCTGAACCAAGTCATCGGCTTCGTCGATGTTGCGGGTCAGGGATCGCGCGAAGGCACGAAGCGCTGGCAGCCATTCGATCGTAGCCTGCGGATCCAGTATAGAAGGTTCTTCAAATGGCATCGCGCCCCCCACACCGCTTTGCGTCACAACCAAAACGTGGGGGTACTGTCATTGTTCCCTTGGGTAAGGAAATGAAGTCCGAGGCAACTTAGCTCTCTGCGGACCGCAGAAGCCGTTGCAATTCCTGCGCAAGGATCAATAGACGCTCAGGGGTATCTTCCTTGCGGATTTCAGACAGCTGCTGTTTTACGTGTTGATCGAATTGCGCCTCATTCGAGGGCTTGGCCACATCGTCTTTGTCGGTCATGTCATTGGCCTTCCGCATGGATCATGCCGGCTACATTGTAGACACGACTGGACCGGCAACTGTTATATCCGCGCATATCCGGGCGATGTTCAACCCCGCGAGCTGTCAAATATCTGTAAACGTATCCAAGACACCGCGGTATCCAATCGTGGTCCCGCGGACGCCTCAGTTCATGATGTCTGTACCATGGCAATCCAGAAGATGACGCATCCGTTCGATCAGCCAGCGCACCTTGGCATCACCCTCCCCGAGGCTGTTGCCATCGCTGACATGAGAGATCGCATCCTTCAAAATGCGCTCAACCAACCGGTCGGCGACCACCGGATCGCAATATATCAATCGTGCCGCGACGCGCAGCTTCGGCAGGACGTTACGGACGTCGTCAACCGTCTCGAACGACTGTGCGGCGAAGGTGACGATTGCCGCGTCACGAATGTCGAAGATCGGCTTGCGGATGATCGGAACAGACCAGAACCTGCGCGGCAAGTCCTTGTCACCGGGCCAACTGGTATAGAACACGATGGGTATGCCGCGGCGAACCAGTTCGTCAGCCAGAGGGAAGACAAGTTCGCCGGACAGATCGATGTCAAGCACGGCAGCGTTCGAAGCGGGCACCAACGACATCGCACGCTCAACGGTTGCCACGGGTCCTAACACCTCTACACCGGTGCCGCGAATGAACCGCACAATCTCCTCAGCTTGCAGGTAATCATCTTCGACAACGAGTACATGTCGTGTCTGCGGGTCCATTTGATCCTCGATATAGCTTCGACGAAGGATGAACGCCCGGAGGTCACCGGGGTTCCGAGTTAGCGCATTCCGCCGATGCCGCGTGACTGCAAGATTGGAACATTCGCTTCTACGCGCCGTTGGGCAAGCGTCAGGCAAGGAGCAGACTTCATGGCCCGAAGCGGAAATCCCTCCCACGCGGCGCGACCTAGTGGTCCTGCCGAGGCCAATCGTCTGCGGAATGACATCGACAGCGGGCGTACCGGAGACAAGGTGAACGCACCCGACCCCGCCGCCGCGCCGCTTGGCACTGATGCCGAGGCCGGAGGTGCCTCCCCGAGTGTCGCTGAAGCACGTGCCGCGCGAGCCATCGAAACCGCCCGGACCTCCGAGACGCCGCTGCGCACAATTCCCGAGGCCGCGCCTGGGAAGACCCGTCCTGCCCGTTCCCGCGTACCCGTACTTTTGGGGGCCGCAGCGGTGATCATCGTGATCTCCCTTTTGGCATTGATGCGCTGACCCACTTCGTTCCGAAACACGCGGCCAAGCCCTCAGGCGATGATCGCGACGGCGGATACGCCTTCAGTTAGTAAGTCTAACCGCCGCTGGTTAACCAGCAACGCGACGTCCGATAATTATGTCGCAGTTTCTTGATCGTGTTGATGGTAGGCAAGCTTAAGTTCAAGTAACGGGACTCCGGCTTTATGCCGGCAATCGGGATCAGTTTTACTCGAGACTAGGGATTCGCAATTGGTCATTCGTCCAGACACTTTGCCCCTCGCATAGGCTAGCTCGCCGTTACTCACCCTACTTAACTGAAATGCCGTCCCCTTCTATGGCTTTAAGCTGTGGATAAGTGGAAGGCAATTTTTTCGAGTAATTTCATTGATCTGGATTTACGATCTGCTCGGCGGTGGCTTCTGGCACGCACGACCTTGTGGTCTCAACTTATCGAACCACAAGTGGCACCGACACATTTCTCTTGAGTTTCAATCTCTCTAACGGCATACCTGTAACGCGATAAGACAAAAAAATATGACCTCGGCGTTTCTAGAGCATCATCCCTTTCAGGCGGGGTGTCGTAACGCGGTACAGGTCGATAGAAAACGAGCGGACACTATGCACCCTGTGCTGCATGACAAGCTAAAAACGGATGCCGACAGGCTCTCCGAAGCGCTGGAGCACATGTCAAAGCTGTTTCTTGCGCCGAAAGAGGCCAAGACACTGCGCAGCTTCACCACTGCCGAAGTGGGTGAACTCTTGCGGGTGAGCGACGGGTATCTACGCAAAGCGCATTTCGACGGTCGCATCCCCGACGTTGAACAGGGTCCGGGAAACAAGCGGCTCTATACCGCCCAGAATATCCTTGAGATCAGACAGATCCTCGCACAGAGCGCCAAGGACCCCGACCAGTTCCTGCCCGGCCGCCGTGCGGGCGACAAGCTTCAGATTTGGTCTACGGTCAACTTCAAGGGCGGGTCCAGCAAGACGACAACCACGGTGACGCTGGGCATGCGGTTGGCGCTGCGCGGCTATAGGGTCTGCCTGATGGACGCTGATCCCCAGGCATCGTTGACAACCTTTTTCGGGTATCAGCCCGAAATTGATTTTCGTCAGGGCGGCACGCTTTACGATGCGATCCGATACAACGATGGCGATACGTCCCGCGTACCGATAACCGATATCTTGCGGCCCACGTATTTCCCGAACCTCGACCTTGTCCCCGGCGGCATCATGCTGTCGGAGTTCGAAACCGAGACCCCAACCGCTTTGAGCCGTGGCGAACAGCCTGTGTTCTTCAACCGAATCCGCGATTCCCTGCGGCAAGTGGAAGACGACTATGACATCGTCCTGATCGACTGCCCACCGCAGCTTGGTTACCTGACCATGGCCGCGGTCTGCGCGTCCACGTCGCTGTTGATGACAATCATCCCCGAACGCGTGGACTTGGCCTCGGCCAGCCAGTTCTTGACCATGGCTTCAGGGATCCTCGAGGTGCTCTATTCCAATGGCGGCATAGGGGCCTACGACAATTTTGCATATCTGCTCACGCGCTTCGACACCGCAATCAGCACGCAGCAGGATCTGGCCGAATGGATCCGTCAGCTGCTTGGCGACAGCGTTATCCACACGCCCTTCGTCAAGTCATCGGCGGTCAGCGAGGCCGGGTTGTCGCAGAAGACGATCTTCGAGGTTGATCTCGTGGGCTCAAAGAACCGCAAGACCTATGACCGGGCCTTGGAGTCTGCGATCGGATTTTCCAATGACATCGAGAAGATGATCCAGAGTGCCTGGGGTCGGGGAGGCAAAGATGAAGCGTGACCTGCTGGCAAAGAGCCTCGCCCAAATGGGTACGAAATCCACTGAGGCAGATTTGCCGGTCACCCCGCCCCAAGAGGCCGCTCCGCGCTCCCTAAAAAGCATGTCTGACGTGCTGTCGCAGGTCTCGGCCCAGTCGGCCCAACAGGTCGATATTTCCGAGATCGCAGATTCAGAGATTGCGGACCGTTTTGACGTGTCCGATGGATTGAGCGACCTGATCGAATCGATCCGGACGTCAGGTCAGCAACTCCCTGCCCTGCTTCGTTATCGCCGTGGCGCCGGGCCCCGCTACGAAGTTGTCTATGGACGTCGCCGTATCGCCGCCTGCCGCGCGCTCGGGATCAAGGTCAAGGCCTACATCAAGGAGATGGACCAGCGTGAGGCGCTTGTCTCACAAGCGCTGGAAAACTCCGCCCGATTGGAACGCAGCTTCATCGAACAGGCAATTTTTGCCGCAAGGCTTGAAGCGCAGGGGTTCACCCGCGCTGAGATCGGCGAGGTGTTGGCAGTCGACAAGGGCACTCTGAGCAAGTTGATCGGCGTGGCACGCGATGTGCCTGACGCCGTGATTTACAAGATCGGTGCGGCACATGATGCCGGCCGCAGACCCTGGCTGGAACTCAGGCGGCTGGTGACGGCCAATAACGCGGTGGCCGGAGATGCATTGCTTGCAATGGTTCCGGCCAGAGGCACACCGGCAGAGAAGCTGACAAGCCTTGTGAAGGCCCTTCAGGCCTATGACCTGACCGCCGCGAGCCAGCCGGCGAAAAAAAAGACTTCATCGCCTTTGACCAAGGTGAAGAACGCGCCCCTGGCAGCGAAATCCAAAGGCAAGCGCCTTGTGATCGAGATATCGGACAGGACAGAGCAGGATTTTATAGGCTTTGTCGAAGACCGCTTGGCGGCACTCTATGTGGAGTGGAAGCAGCTGAAACAGTGATAAACCATTGATAACGTTGATGTTGGCCGCGGCCAACATCATACCACGAACCAAAACCGAGCAGCAAGGAGGCAGACAGAAGCGCAAAAAGAAACCCCCCGAAGGCGGTTAAGCACTCCAGAGGGTCCCGATTTACTAGCACTCTATTGGTACCCCCAAAAACGAATCGCTGCAACACCGATTTCGGTGACCGGTAGACATTTGCCGTCTGAAAATGAATGAGATCTGAACCAGTCACGACGACGCTCGTCGAGGCACAGGATAGCTGTGCCCGCTACGCACCGGTGGGCTTTCACGGCCTTGGCCGAATTGAAGACCAACCTGGCTTCGCCCCTATAACCCGCCGCGCCCTGATGACCGCGGTCAACACTGTGGGCCGCGATCTGGGGCTTCGGCCGGCATCGGTTGCTGTCTTGGACGCGCTGCTGAGTTGCCTGCCCTGCAAGCATCCGCAGACCGGGAAAGACCTGCCGATCACACCGCTTACCCTGCTTACGGTGTTTGCCGCCAACGACACCCTCTGCTTCCGTGCCAAGGGCATCAGCGACCGCCAGTTGCGTCGCCACCTCGAACGGTTGGAAAACGTCGGATTGATCCACCGCCGCGACAGCGCCAATGGCAAGCGTTTTCCAGTACACCGCAAGGGTCGGATCGTCGGTGCCTTCGGGATCGACCTGTCCCCGCTTCTTGCGCAGTCAGCCGCGTTGATCGCCATGGCTGAAACCCGTCGGCAAGAAGCCGAGGAGCTTCGCGGACTGAAAGCCTGTATTCAGGATTTGCGGAGCAAGTGCCTGAAACTCAATTTGCCCGGTGCCCACGTCACTTATATCGAAAACACCCGCAACCTGTTGCGCCGGGTCGGAACGACATTGGCTGAAGCCCGCGCTGTACTTGCCAGACTGACCGAAATCCTGGCATCGGCCATTACCCTTCCAGATGCTGAACCAGCCGTCGACAACACGACGAAAGCAAGCCAAGTGCCCGTCACTGACGGACAAAACGTCCGGCACAAAGAACCAGAAAAACCAGATACTAATAACACCGCGTCGCAAACCATGGCAGAGATTTGGTGCAAGCTCTCCGCCATACCGCATTATTATCCTGACATACCAAACACCGTACAGGGCCTGCACAGGTTGATCCTGGATATTGGGCGATTGCTTGGGATAAGCGCGGAAACGGTTCTGACGTCTCTGAGAAAACTTGGGCCCCTTGAAACCCTTCGGCATCAGGACTGGATAGCCAACCGAATTTCCAAGGTTACAAACCCTGACGGCTATCTTGCCCGAATAGTCCACTGTTCCCAGCCAAAAGTTGGCCATGGCCAACCCCTGAGATACCCGTCGCATGGCTGACCGCAAAAACAAGGGCCTTCAGCATTTAAATCGCATTGGCTGCAAGAGCCACAGTTCTGGCGCAAAACCTTCACCTGTGAGCCTGTGTTTGCGCGTGAATTCGCAGGATGCAAGCTGATATCCTATGTCCAAGCCCGACCTCGATAGAACCTGTACCGGCAGGAGACGAACTGCCGACCGGAACCGAGCTCTGCGACGGGCAATATGTCATCAAACGCTATCTCAACTGCGGTGGCTTTGGGATAACCTACCTTGCGGATGACTCCCTCGGCAGGAAGGTCGTGATCAAGGAGTGCTTTCCGAACGCAATCTGTTGCCGGGCAGGGCGGACCGTACGGCTGAGATCGCAAACCTACGAAGTGGATTTCAATCGCGCTGTCACGCTCTTCCAGAAGGAAGCACGGACGCTTGCGCAGCTCGACCATCCCAATGTCGTCGGCGTGCACCAGATATTCGAGGCCAACGGCACCGCCTACATGGCGCTGGATTTCGTCGAAGGCACCGACCTTCTCGATCTGTTGGAACAGCATCCCGAGGTTCGGTCTCCCGCGGCCCTGAGGGAATTGTCAGTCATCCTTCTGCAAGCTCTGAGCTATGTCCATGACAGCGGCGTGCTGCACCGCGACATCTCGCCCGACAACGTCATATTGGATCTGACCGGCACACCGGTCCTGATCGACTTCGGCGCCGCCCTTCAAAGCGTTACCCAGGCCAGCCGTATCCTCAGCAGGGTCTATACAGTCAAGGATGGTTACTCCCCGCAGGAGTTCTACATCGCGGGCAGTACCCAGTCTCCCGCCAGTGATCTCTACGCCCTCGCAGCAACTTTCTATCACTTGATAACCGGCACGCCGCCACCGAATTCCTCGCTGCGTTTGGCGGCTGTGGCAGAGCATAGACCGGATCCGTATGAGCAATTGCTCGGAAAGTATCCTGCGCACGATCCGGAGCTTCTGGCCTCCATCGACCGGTGCATGAGCTTGTTTGCGCGGGACCGTCTGCCATCGGCAGAGGCATGGCTGGCCGCGTTGAGTGGTGACGCACAAACGGCAGGGCAGGGCGGAACTGTAGCGCCGGACATCTCCAGCCAGATCGCAACATTGGTTGAAGAGAACCACAAGGCCATCGCGACATCCATCCCGAAGCCTGTCGAAATAGAACCGGCGCCTCCGAACAATTGGCCTCCTGATCGCGATTACTGGGCCATTCTCAATGAGACCAGCACCGAGGAGGCCGCGCCGGAGGAAGTCGCGTTGATCGCACCCTCATCCCCGCGATCCTTGCTGGGAAGGCTGCTGGATCGGATCGCTCCCGTGCCACGCAAACACCTTGCAGAAAGGGGATGACATGTCCGGATTGAAGAACCTGATCGCACGCCGCCGTCCGCCAGTCAGTCGCCCGAGCGTCGAAGACCCGGTAGACCCGTGCACTTCGCAAACCCGAGACCTGTCGTTGGCGGAAGACCGCGACATCGCCCGTGCGCGGGACGGCCGCGCCCATGTTCCGGGACCGGATGGTGTTCGTCCGCGTCCGGTTCGCCCAACGCTGGCGGGCGCACCGGAGGATGGATGTGAAGATATCGTGACCCAGGCAAGCCCGGAGCCAGCAACGCCTCGACCAAAGATTTGGGATATTAATCCGCCCGCGGTTTCTGGATCGGAGCCCGAAGTTGAAACAACAGGCGCGATCCTTGCCAAGTGCTCGGAGGACCCACTGCCGCCTAAACCCAGCGTTTCCAACGCTTCCAACGACCGGGCGAAAACCCGTCTTCTGGGTTTTCATGACGATTTCGCACACACCGATGTACTGGACGCCATACCTGGGGCCTCGTCGGCAATGACCCGCTTTCCCATCGGCTGGCTGGTCGTTACCGAGGGGCCGGGCAGGGGCGCATCCTATGCGCTGACAGCCGGGCTATCCACACTTGGGCGCGACGCAAGCCAGACCATTGCGCTCGACTTCGGTGACAGCGCCATTTCGCGCAAGGGGCATGTATCGATCGCCTTCGATGAAGAGGAAAACCGGACTTACGTTGGCCATGGCGGCAAGGCCAACATTGTCCGTCTGAATGGCAATCCACTGCTCAGCACGGAAGAACTACGCGATGGCGATACCCTGCGGATCGGCAAGACCATGTTGCGGTTCGTGGCCTTTTGCACGCCGGACTACTCATGGCGGGTCGACGAGGAAGGTCATAATGGCTGACCTTGTAGCAGAGGCTCACGCCGCCCAGAGCAGAGGCGCCCGCGCCCGTCAGGAAGACGCTGTCATCGCGCATTTCCCCCCGGGCGAGGAACTGGGATTCGCGGTCTTGTCGGACGGCATGGGTGGCCATGAGGATGGCGATCTCGCAGCCCGCATACTTGCGGGCGAAATGTTCGGTGAACTGTTCCTGACGGCGGCCCGCCACGGTCTGATGCAGGACAATGCGAAGACCCTCCTGACGGCCGCACTGGGCAGCGCGAACCGGAAGCTCAGGGATAATATCGAGTCCGGTCACATCGGCAAGGACACCGGCGGAACCATGCTCGCCGTGATGGCATATCGGGAAAAGCTGCGGTGGATTTCCGTCGGCGACAGCCCCTTGTACCTGTGGCGCCGTGGCGTGTTGCATCGCCTCAACGAAGATCACTCGATGGCTCCGCAAATCGACATGATGGTCGCAAGGGGCGCCATAGGGGTTGCCGAGGCAGAGACCCACCCCGATCGCAGTTGTCTGACCTCGGCGATGACCGGCCGACCCGTACCCAGGATCGACTGCCCGGACGAGCCACTGACACTTGAACGAGGCGATATCGTCATCCTCGGCAGTGACGGGATCGAAACCCTGCCGGGTTCCGAAATCGCTAAGATGAGCGAGGCCTACCGCTTTCGCCCGAGTGCGACCCTTGCGCAGGCCTTGTTGGCCGCTGTGCAAGAGCGCGCGTTGCCCGATCAAGACAACACATCGGTGGCCGTGATCCGCCTGACCCGGCGATCGCAACCGGCAGCGGGTATGATCCGCCGCATCACACTAGGCCTGGGAGGATGCCTGACCGGCAGAAGGGCGCCATGACGCGGCAGGAGGTGACAGGGCACCTGCAATATCTGGCGCATTCCGCTCCCACAGCGAAGGCACGGGCGGCATGCGAAGCGATGCTGAAACGGCTGGAGGCGCCGGCATGTATCGGCATTCTTGGGCTTCCCGGGTCCGGGAAGCGAAAGCTCTTGCGCGAATTGTCGGGGTTGCCGCTGGACGCCGCTGACATGCCGACGTTGACGCTGACGTACGGTCCCGTGCCAAACACACTGGCGACGCTTGCGGACGGATCCTTGCTGGAAAGGGCAGGGTTACCGTCGCCGGAACTTTTGGGCCAGGCGCCGGTCTTCCTGAAGGTGGAGGCACCCTCCGACGTTCTCAACGGGCGTAGCCTGCTGTTGGTGGCATGCGAGGCTGATCCGCGTGATGCGGCGGCGGCAATGGCCTGGGCCTCGTCGCGGGTCGATATCTGCTTGTGGTGCTCGCAGCGTTTTGCAGCAGAGGAAGCCAGCCTGTGGCTGGCCGCACCGGAGCCTTTGCGCAATCACGGCCTTCTGGTGCTGACTGACTTCAAGGACGTCGCTGACCCACCATTCGAGGCAGTGTTCCGGCCTGCCGGTCAGTCTGGCTATGCGGGCGTTTCCCGGCACATCACCGCAGTGGTCGAAGAGGCAAGAGAACAGGACCTCCATGCCGCCCGCCTGTTGCTGCGCCGATACAGCGCAGGCGTCTCCGACATTCCGCAAAACATTGCCGAAGGCCCATTCGTCCGGCCCGAGGCCAAGGCCGATCTGGCGCGGCTGTTTTCGCATCTGCGCAGTGCTGCCGATGGGCTGCGGCAGGGGCTGTCCGACGAAGGTGCGGCTGAGGTGCTGGAGACCGCAACAACCCTATTGGACACATTGACCAGCCGCGCCCTGCAATCCGAGCCCCTCGAAGAGACCTGGCCGCAGCTCTTGAGACTTTTCGAAGAGGCCCGGGACCTCGCGGTTTTGCTGCGAATGGAAGGCGGACCGGCACAGGCAGCCGACGCGGCGCAGTTGTTGCTTCAGGTGCGCTACGACATGGAAACCCTGCTGGCGGCCTGAGCCCGCGTCAGGCAGCCGAGAAGAAGGCAGACCGAGATGACCGATACAGACCACCGCGAAGCCGCGGGATTGCCTTCGCCCTTCGAGGCCCTTTCACTATTGGCAGACCGGCTGGCGACGCTCGACGCAGAGCTTGACCGCTTCTCCGGCACCGACCTGCGCGCCATTTCCCGACAGGCGAAACGCCTGCGTCAGCAGATCCGCGATTTTGAGCCGGGGGTAACCTTTATCGGGCAGGTCAAGGCGGGCAAGACCACGCTCGTCAACGCTCTGACCGGCGCGCCCGGACTGCTGCCGGCGGATGTGAACCCTTGGACTTCGGTGGTCACCTCACTGCACCTGCAACCGGACCGAGACGACCGTCGGTCGAGCTTTCGCTTTTTCACGGACACCGAGTGGGACAGCTTGCTTCGGCAGGGGGGACGGGTGGGCGAAATGGCGGCCCGCGCCGGTGCTGACGAGGAGTTGGCGAAGGTCCGCGCACAGCTTGAGCAGATACGCGAGAAATCAAAGGCGCGGCTGGGGCGCAAGTTTCACCTGCTTCTCGGCCAAACCCACGAATACGATGGCTTCGATGCCGAACTGATCGAACGCTATGTTTGCCTTGGTGACGACTTCTGGAACGAACCCGAAGAGGACTGGACGCTCGACCATTTCGCCGATTCCCGCAAGCGCGGCCGCTTTGCCGACATTACCAAGTCCGCCGATCTTTGGCTTGGGGCGGACACCCCTCTGGGTCTCTGCATAAAGGACACGCCCGGCGTCAACGACACCTTCATGATCCGCGAGCAGATCACCCTGAAGGCACTGCGCGAGGCGCGCCTCTGTGTCGTGGTGCTTTCGGCCCAGCAGGCACTGTCAGCGGTCGATCTGGGGCTTATCCGGCTAATCTCTGACGTCGAGGCGCGCGAGGTCATCATCTTCGTCAACCGCATCGACGATCTAGCAGATCCGGTTCAGGACGTGCCAGAAATCCGCCGCAGCATAGAGGCTGTCCTGAAACGGTTTCATGGGCCGACCGAGGCGCAGATCCTCTTTGGCAGCGGGCACTGGGCCAACCACGCGGTGCAGGGCACCGTGGATCAGCTGGGGCAAGGCAGCGCGGGAGCGCTGATCGCTTGGACCGAAGCGCATTTGAGTGCCGAGTTGGCCCAGCGTGATCCAATCGAGATCATCTGGGAAATGTCTGGCGTGCCGGCGCTGGGGCAGGCGATAGCGGACCGGGTTACCGCAGGCAGTGGCGCGGCACTGGAAGAGACCGTCGCGGCAGGTCTGAGCAATCTGAGCGCTGGAATCAGAGCCCGCGAAGACGGTCTGGACGCGCAGACCTTTGACGGCAGCGTCTGCCGCATGAGTACCCGTGAGATGGCCGACCGGTTCCGCAAGATCGAGCAGGACACGCTGAGGGATTTCGAACAGCGCCTGCAACCGGTGCAGGAAACCTTCGCCGCCCGTACCGAGAACGCCCGCCGCACCTTTCTGGCCCGGGCAACCTCTTCGCTCACCGACCATCTGCAAACCCGCGGAGACAGGGAGGTGTGGAGCTATGATCCGGCCGGGCTTCGGATGCTGCTGCGCACTGCCTACAAGGTCTTCGCGCAGGGGGCCAGCAAGGCCGGGCAGGACGCGCTCAAGGCGGCTGTAACCGAGATGGAAGCGCTTCTGTCCAGCGGGTTCGACGCAGGGCAGGGCGTGAACAGGCTGATGGCTCCGCCGTTGCCCGAGGCTACGGCTCCGGTCGGTCTGGGCCAGACCATCGCGCTGGATCTGCGCGGCGGCTGGTGGTCGCGGCTCTGGCGCAAACGCCGCGGCGCGCGCGCCATGGCCGACGATTTCGCGCGGCTTATACTCGAAGAGACCGTCCCGATGGTCAACGCACTGCGCCGGGACTGTGCAGATCCGCATGCCGAAGCTCTGCGCGAAGCGATACAGGCCTTCATTCACGCGCAACGCGACACTTTGCTGAGCTTCGCCGAGGGCGCCTCTGAAGACCGGCGCGGGGCGCGGATCCGTGTCATGCAAAGCAACTCCGAAAGGTCATACCGATGAACACCCAGTTCACTGTCGAAGCCACCTACCGCAAACCGCGTGTCGCGCTGATGGGCGAGTTCAGCGCTGGCAAGAGCACCCTTGCGAACCTTCTGCTCAGCCGGGACCTTTCCCCGGTCCAGGTCACCGCGACGCAGCTGCCGCCGGTGTGGTATCAGCTCGGCGAAGACCGCGTTACGCGCATGACTTCTGACGGCGACTATGTGCCCATGGATGCGGACGACTGGAGCGACGCCGGGACAGAGACGACGCGGATGATCTCGGTCCGGATGCAGGCGGACGTGCTGGACGCCTGCGACCTGATCGACATGCCCGGCACCTCGGATCCGTGCATGGCACCGGACCACTGGGCCCAGGTCCTGACGCTTGTCGATCTGGTGATCTGGTGTACCCCGGCCAATCAGGCTTGGCGACAGTCCGAGGCGGCCCTGTGGGAGCAGGTTCCCGAAGAGCTCTGGTCACGAAGCCTGCTGCTGGTCACCCGGGTCGACACGCTGAGGAACGATATTGATCGGGGCAGGGTGCTGGATCGTGTCCGCAACGAAACCGGCGGCATGTTCCGCGAGGTGTTGCCCATCGCCCTGACCGAAGCCATAGCCGGGCGGGACGACCAAGCGACGCTGGACGCAAGCGGAGCATCAGGCTTGGTGCGCTTTCTGGAGGCCGGGCTCAGCGGGCTGGTGCTCGAGCCAAAACCGGAGCTCAGACCGGATGCACAATCTGCCGCGCCGCGCGCTCCGGTGGCGGCCAAGCAAACAGGGTCAGGGGGTCGGGTGGTGCCGCGGCGGGTCGTCCGAGGAATATCGGCGCGCAGCCCGGCATAGGCGCGCTAAGGTGCCGTTAACCCAGGCTATGGCATGAAGGAGAGCGGAGGCTCGCTTCATGACGCTAGACGATCTGCTGACATTACGCGCGCGCCTTGACGGTTGCGAGGTGCTGCTGCTGGCCGACATTTCGGCCCGGACGGTATTGAGGTCGGACGCTGCCCTGCGGCTGGACCAGGATCAACTGGATGGGCTCTGCCTGACCGCCTGCCGCGTTTTTGCGCTTGGCTCTGCAACAGCGATGCTTGCCGGACCGACAGGGGTACAGGTTTTCGTGCGCGCAGGGTCGGAGGCGCTGATCGGCGTATTCTCCCCGAGTGCTGGGCTATCGGACGTGGTTGAGGACATGGCCGCCGCGCTGAGGGTGGCCTCACAGGACGCGCGTCGGGCATGACGACGCTGGCCGATGTCGCCGCCACACTGGCGCGGGTGGCGGCCCGCGGTGTAGTCCCCAGCCAGGTGGTCCGGCCCGCGACGGTGGATGAGGCTTGCGGCTTGGTGCTGGATGCGGTCGGGACCTGCCAATTGCCAAGGCTGATGACGGTGACGGCTGACGGTGCGCCTTGCCTGCGGCTTGTCGCGGCAGGAGGCCGCGTGCTTTCGGTCGTTTCGGCGAGTGACAGGGCAGGGCAGGCCGCCTTTGGTGATTTTCTGGACAGACCACTCTTGCCGGATGAGACCGTGCAGCTAGCAAGGCTGCTGCGCGCGGCATTCCCCGATCAGAGGCCGCTAAAGATCACTTTTTGCCGGACCGAAGCCGAGGGCCACGGGATCGCGCCAGCCGCGGTGTTGGAGTCAATGGGACTGAGATGGGACATCCTGGACAGTGCGCAGCGGCTTCAGCACCTTCACGCTGCCAGTAAGGAGGTGCTGATCGCTGTCCGGTCTTCGACTGGCGCGACCTCGATGAAGCGCGCCCAAACAGGTTTGTGCAGCAAGGTGACGGCCGTGGTTGACAGCTGTCTGCACGAGGCAAGCTTCACCGCGATATTAAGGGACGACGAACTGCTTCTGCTGTCTCAACCGGCAGGGGCCGAAGTCACGGTAGGGCTTCTGCGGGGCGCGGACGGGCCGGAAGCGATGGTATTTGATCCCGGCGTCGGCCCCGACCTGGCGGCTCTGTGGTCGGAACTCGTTCGTCCGGCTCTCGTCGAAATCTGATCCACAGGGGTCGGGGGCAAAGTCACCGCGCGAGGTCTCGGGCGATCTGTTCGGACAGTTGAGTCACGGCCAGGGTCTGCGCGGCAGCGATGGCGGCAGGGCTTCGGACTGCCAGCGGGATCACGATATCGAAAAGCTTCGACTTATCGCGCAAGGGCGGGGCGAGAACCTTTGGCGGGACGTCCGGATCGAGGCTTGTAATTGGGTCCGGGATTTCCGATCCCATGAAATACTGGCCTGACATGCGAAACGTGTTGTCAGTGGTGGCGATGAAGGTCTCGACGCGGATGTCCAGAACGCCCTGCGGCGGTTCGGGCAGGGGCCATGGTTCGGGCGCCACATGGGCCGAGGTCATGGCGTTGAGGTTGCGGCTGATGCTTAGCGTTGTCGCACGCTCGGGTTCGTCCGCCCACAGTCCGAAGTCCTCGGTCTTGACCACGCCGCCTGCGCCCTGGACCACGATTTTCTGATCCGCAGCATAGGTCGGCAGCGAAACGGTGCGCACCAGCAACGTGTGCACTCGGGCGGTGACGCGCAGGTCTGAGGGCTTGCTTTCCACCAGATACTGCATCTCGTCGTCGCCGCAGGCGGCCAGGACGAGCAGGGCGAACGTCGCGATCAGGTTTCGGATCATCATGTCATCGGCCTATCAGCAAGGAGTTGGGATTGCGCTGGATGGTTCGGGCGAGGCTGCGCAGCGCGTCGGCAGCCTCCGACACATCGCGCAGGGTCGTCAGTGCGCCGTTGATCAGGCGTGAACTGTCGTCGTAGCTTTGCAGGACGCCTTCGGTGCGGGTCGCTAGGGATTGCAACCGCGTCGTCAACTTGGGCAGCTCGGCGGCGGCACGTTCCACCGCATCAGCGGCGGAGGATGCAGATGCGAAGACGTTGTTCACGTTCTCGGTCGCGCCGCTGTCCTGAAAACCGGTGGCGATCTGCCGGTACGAGGCCAAGGTGTCTTCGGCGGCGTCAAGCGTGTCATTCAATTCCGGTGCCAGACCGCGAAGCTCGGCCAGTGTCTTCGTGACTTCGGGCTCAAGCCCACGAATTTCTGCCAGGGTGTCGGTCAGCTCCGGTCCTAGGCCGCGAATGTCGGCCAGCGTTGCGTTGATGCCAGGGGCGATGGCGCGCGTGTCCTCGGAGGATATGAGAGCGTTGGCCGAGTCGATCAGCCCCTGCACTGAAGCCAGTAATTCCTCGACCGGCAGGTTGTTGATGCGCTTGAAGACACCTTCGGCGGTTGCGTTCAGGTCGGCCAGGTCCGGCTCGACCGTCGGCAGCAGCGGAAGGCGATCAGGCTCTGTCACGATGGTAGCTTCTTCGGCGTCTTCGACCTGTGCCAGATCCACTACAAGCTCGCTGGACAACATGCTGGCGGTCGACAGACGTACCCGCATGCCGCCCTCGACCTGATTGCGCAAGAGGTCCATGGCCTCCTCGGCGCTCGCCTCTTCGCCCAGTCCCAGTCGGGCGGGCAAGATTGATAGCACCGCCTGCAATTGCACTACCTTTCGCGCTCCGACATCGGCGGCAATCATCGTGACATCATCGACCTCGCCAACCGGAATGCCGCCGAAGCGCACCGCCGCACCCTCGGACAGCCCGCCCACAGCGCCATCGAAGATTGCCATCACCCGCAGCCGCTCTGCCGTCGGATCGTTCAGCAGGCTGGCACGCGCGGCCTCTTCGTCGGTATAGAGCGGGAAAGTATGGTCTTCCCCGATCGCCTCGCCGCCAGCCACCAAAGTGTCGAAGCTGATGCCGCCCTGCACCAGTGAGGCCAGCGAGGAAAAGTTCAGTGATACCCCGGCCGAGTTCAACGATAGCGAAACGCCCGAGATATCCCAGAAACGGGTGTCCTCGGTCACGATCCGGTCGTAGGGCGCATTGATGAAACCGTTGATGACCACGCGGTTGTCTGTCTCAGACAGGACCGGGGCCTCGACCGCACCGACCGGGATGCCGCGATAGAGGATCGGCGCGCCTGCGACGATCGAATTGCCGTCACGCGCGGTCAGTCGGATCGCCGTGCCCTCGCCGCTGCTAACTGGCGCGCGGTCCAAACCGGTGAACCGGCTTCGCTGTGAGCCGGCCTCGGAATCCCACTGGCCCTCGATATAGACGCCAGAAAGCACCGTGTTCAGCCCGCTGATACCCTGCGCCGAGACCTCCGGCCGAACCACCCAGAATTGTGCATCATTATCGAGAAAAGCCGCCAAGGTGTTGTCGACACGGACCCCCACGATCACCTGCGACAGGTCGCGCGAAAAGCGTACGGTCTCAACCAGGCCCACGGTCACGTCACGATACCGCAATTCGGTTTTGTCCGGGGCAACCCCCGAGGCGCTTTCGAACGCGATCTCGATAAGGGCGCCGCGCTGGGCATAGCTTTGCCAGGCGATGCCCAGCGAGACGACAACCGCGATCAGCGGCACCAGCCAGACCAGCGACAGGCGCGACCGGGTCGCGCCGCGCGCCGGGCGCACGACGGGGTCGGCAGGGGTCGGTTTGGTCATTGCGGCTCCTCATCGGCGTCCCAGATCAGCTTCGGATCGAAGCTCATGGCCGCCAGCATGGTGAACGCCACCGACAACAGGAAGCTGACGGCGGCAATTCCGGGGTTGATGGTAGCGACCGAACCCAGTTGGACAAGGGCCGAGAGGATCGCCACCACGAATACGTCGATCATCGACCAGCGGCCGATGAATTCCACCACCTCGTAGAGCCGGTGCCGCTGGTGTATCTGCGCCCGCGCCGCTGGCCGCAGGCTGAGCGCCAGATAGGCGATGGCCACGAACTTGCCAACCGGGATCACGATACTTGCAAAGAAAACGATGAAGGCCACGCCATAATTGCCATAGCTCAGCAATTCGATGGCGCCGCCGACGATGGTGGCCTCGCTGCTGTCCAGCAAGGTCGACGTACGCAGCATCGGGTAGAGATTGGCTGGGATGTAGACAACAATGCCAGCGATAAGCCAGGCCCAGACCGCGTTCAGCGACCGCCGGCCGCCCGGCGCCAGCGCGCTGCCGCAGCGAAGGCATTCCGGCGCGTCAGGCGCATGCACCAGCCCGCAGGTGGGACAGCCCACCAGCCCTGCATCTCGCGCTGTGCTCAGCGCGCCTGGGTGTCCAGCGATTTCCATATCGTGTACCGGCACATGGTGGTGTCCTGAAACGTTGTTACGATGACCAGCCCGACCAGCGCGAAGAAGGCGGGGCCAAGATTGAGTGTCGCCAACCCGCCGACCTTGACCAGCGCGACGGCCACGCCGACGACGAATATCTCGGCCATCGACCAGGGGCGCAGGCGCTCGGCGATGCGGAACGCGGTGCGGGCATGGGCAAAGGGCGCACGGCCCCACATCAACGGCCAGAGCGTGTAGATCACCGCCGCCAGCCGCGTCACAGGGATCAGTACGATCAGCAGCGCCACAACCACCGCCAGCGGCAGCATCAGCCCGGATGAAAACACCATCACCGCGTCAAGGATCGAGGCCTTGTTATAAAGCCCACCGGCCGACAGGTCGATGAACGGAAAGAATATCGCCCCCACCATGAGGATGGTCGAGGTCATCGCCAGGGCGAGGACCCGCACCACCGCGTTCTCGCGCGGGGCGGCTAACACCCGCCCGCAGCGACGGCAGAGCGCCGTGGTATTGTCCGGCACGTTCGGCTCGGAATGCAACGTATCGCAGGTCGGGCAGGCATAAAGCGCCTGCTCCGTCACGGCCCCAGGCTCGTCCTGCGTCGTTTCGATCAACTGTATGCCTCCTCCAGGATGTAAGAGAGACCATCTCTGCCGCGCGAACGCTGCCAAAAAACATGTCTTACATAGTCTGCACCCCCCGCGCCGTCCACAAGAGGTCGGAGCGCAGAGGATGACTTTACGGAAACCCGGCGACAGGACTTTTCAATGCTCAAACGCGCCGGGGTTTGGGGGCTGTCCCCCAGCCTGACATCACGCGCAGGCTGGGCGAAGGTCCCTTGGCCTCACACCGAGGTGCAGATGTATTTCATCTCCATGAATTCATCCATGCCATGATGACTGCCCTCGCGGCCCAGCCCGGATTGCTTGACGCCCCCGAACGGCGCGACCTCGGTCGAGATCAGCCCGGTGTTCACACCGACCATGCCGTATTCCAGCGCTTCCTGCACCTGCGTCACACGGCTCAGGTCCTTGGCATAGAAATAGGAGGCGAGGCCGAAGATTGTGTCGTTGGCCAGTTCGATCACCTCTTCCACGGTCTCAAACTTGAACAGCGGCGCCAGCGGCCCAAAGGTCTCGTCAGTGGCAAAATCCATGTCGCGGGTGGCGCCGGTGACAATGGTCGGCTGGAAGAACGTGCCGCCCATCTCGTGCCGCGCACCGCCCGAGATCACCTCGCCGCCCTTGGACTTGGCGTCAGCGATGTGTTCCTCGACCTTTTTCACCGCATCCTCGTTGATCAGCGGCCCGAGTTGCGGCGCGCCGGTCAGCCCGTCGCCTACCTCCATCGCCTCGACCTTGGCCTTCAGCTTCTCGGCGAAGGCGTCATAGACGCCGGCCTGCACGTAAAGCCGGTTGGCGCAGACGCAGGTCTGCCCGTTGTTGCGGTATTTCGAGATCATCGCGCCCTCGACCGCCGCATCCAGATCGGCGTCGTCGAAGACGATGAATGGCGCGTTGCCACCCAGCTCCATCGAGCACTTCATCACCTGGTCGGCGGCCTGTTTCAGCAGGATGCGGCCGACCTCGGTCGAGCCGGTAAAGGTCAGCTTGCGGACCTTGGGGTTCTCACAGAATTCCTTGCCGATCTCGGACGAGCGCGACGAGGGGATGATCGACAGCACGCCCTTCGGAATGCCGGCGCGCTCGGCCAGTTCACCCAAGGCCAGCGCCGACAGCGGGGTCTCGGCGGCAGGACGGGCAACGAAGGCGCAGCCGGCGGCCAGCGCGGGCCCGACCTTGCGGGTGATCATCGCGTTGGGGAAGTTCCACGGCGTGATCGAGGCCGCGACACCGATGGGTTGCTTGATGACGGTGATGCGCTTGTCGCGCTGGTGGCCGGGAATGGTCTCGCCATAGACGCGCTTGGCCTCTTCGGCGAACCATTCGATGAAGGACGCACCGTACATAATCTCGCCCTTCGCCTCGGCGCGGGGCTTGCCCTGCTCGGCGGTCAGGATGGTGGCGAGATCGTCGGCGTGCTCCACCATCAGGTCGAACCACTTGCGCAGAACCGCCGAGCGCTCCTTGCCGGTCCACTTCGCCCATTCCTTTTGCGCGGTATAGGCGGCGTCGATGGCCTTCGCGGTCTGCGCGCGGCTCAGGTCGGCGACCTCGGCAATCGCATCACCGCGCGCCGGGTTGGTGACGGCAAAGGTGGTGCCGTCCTCGCCGTCGGTCCACTGGCCGGCAAGATAGCCTTGCGTCTTCAGCAGGGCGGTGTCGTTCAGCAGGTCTTTCAGACCGGTCACGGGTTTCAGCATTATCAACCTCTTGTTTCAGCATATGTATTCAGGTGCGGTCCGGGTCGAGGGGTTGCGCCTGCAACGCCTTGGAAATGTCGTCGTCCAGCGGCACATCGAATGAATTTAGGACCCATCCCAGCACGCAGTAGAACCCCACGGTGGCAACAAGGTCGAGCACGCCAGCCTTGCCGAAGTCTCGCTCCAGCGCCTCGGCGGATGCGAAAGACAGAGCGTTGCCATCGAACAGGTCGTCGACCGCTTTCGACACCACGGCATCCGCCGGTGTCATCGTGGCGATCGGCCCGGCCACCGCGCTGATCCGCACGTCCGACAACCCCCGCGCCCGCGCGCGCTGTACATGCTGTGCCCATTCATAGGACGACCCGAGCCGATGCCCGGTGCGCAGGATCGCGATCTCGGACGACTGCGGGCCGAGGGCCGTGCCATTGACCACGTGGTCGCGCAGCGGCGCCCAAGCGCGCAGAAGCTGCGGATGATGCGCAATGACGCGATAAACGTTCAACCCGCCGGCGAAACCCGAGCGCATATCGGATATGGCTGGCGGCCAATCGGACGGCAGAAGAGGAAGGAAGCCGGACATCGCCTCATGAGAGCCCAATTTCAGATCACCGCATCGATCGCGCCAGAGAGCTTGGTCGTAAGCTCGTCCAGTTGCTCATCCTCTATGATGAAGGGCGGCGCAAGCAAGATATGGTCGCCCTTGCGCCCATCGATGGTGCCGGACATCGGATAGCAGATCAGACCGGCCTCGAACGCTGCCTTCTTGATCTTGGCGGCGACGCCTTTGGCCGGATCGAAGGGCTCCTTGCTGGCGCGGTCGGCGACCAGTTCGATGCCGCGGAACAGCCCGCGCCCGCGCAGGTCGCCCACGTGCGGGTGCTGGCCAAAGACCTCGTCCAGCTTCGCCGCCAGCTTGTCGCCCTGAACCTGAACCCGCGTCACCAGGTCCCGGTCGAGAATCGCGCTGACAACTGCATGGCCGCAGGCCGCAGCGGTGGGGTGACCGATGTAGGTGTGACCATGCTGAAAAAACCCGCTGCCAGCTTCGATGGCCTTGTATATCTCGGCGGTACAAAGCATCGCGCCTATGGGCTGATAGCCCGCGCCCAGGCCTTTGGCGATGCAGAGGATGTCGGGTGCGACACCGTCTTGTTCGCAGGCGAACAGGCTGCCGGTCCGGCCCATGCCGCACATCACCTCGTCAAGGATCAGCAGGATGCCGTATTGATCGCAAATCTCGCGAATGCGTTTGAAGTAACCCGGGGCAGGGGGCAGGGCGCCGGCCGTCGCTCCGACCACCGGCTCGGCCATGAAGGCCATGACGGTCTCGGGGCCGACACGCAGCAACTCGTCCTCGAGCGCCTGGGCGGCGCGAAGGCCATATTCCTCGGGCGTTTCGTCCGCGCGGCGAAGGCGATAGTCATAGCAAGGGTCAATGTGGCTGACGTCCAGCAGCAAAGGGCCGAACTGGGCTCGGCGCCATTCGTTGCCACCGGCCGACAGTGCGCCGATGGTATTGCCGTGGTAGCTCTGCTTGCGGGCGATGAGACGGCCGCGCTTCGGTTCGCCCTTTTCGACCCAGTATTGACGGGCCAGCTTGATCGCGGCCTCGGTGGCCTCCGAACCACCCGAGACCAGATATACCCGGTCTATATCACCCGGGGCATGTTTCACCAGCAGGTCTGCCAACGCCTCCGCGGGTTTCGAAGTCAAGAAACCTGTGTGGGCATAGGCCAGCGTGTCGACCTGATCCTTGATCGCCTTGCGAACCGCATCGTCCGAATGCCCGAGGCAGGACACCGCAGCCCCGCCTGAGGCGTCCAGATAGCTTTTGCCGGAGCTATCGATCAAATAACAGCCATCGCCCCCAACCGCGACGGGCGGTTGCGAGCGGCAGTGGCGCGGAAATATGTGCGACATTGGGGGATCTCCTGCATCAGGGACGGCAGCGACGCGAACCAGTTTAGGTGGCGGACGGCAGAAGAGCAAAGGGCGCGGAGAATACCCCGCGCCCGTTTTGTCTTATTCAGCGGCGAGACGCTGCTCGTCGGCCACAGCGTCGGCCAGCGCGGCTTCGAAGATCGCCATGCCTTCGTCGATGATCGCGTCCGATGCCGTGATCGGCACCATTATCCGCACCGCGTTGCCGTGCATGCCGCAGGCCAGCAGGATCAGCCCGCGTTTCATCGCGTGGCCGATCACCGACTTGGTGAAGGTCGCATCCGGGGTGGCCGTGTCGAAGTCGGTCACGAACTCGACTGCCAGCATCGCGCCGAGGCCGCGGATGTCCCACATGCGGAACGGAGTCACACGGGCGCCCATGTCGGCGAAGCGGGTGCGCATGGTTTCACCAATGGCGCTGGAGCGGGCCAGCAGGCCCTCCGCCTCAATGGCTTCGATCGCCGCCAGCGCTGCGGCACAAGCCACCGGATTGCCGCCATAGGTGCCGCCCAGCCCGCCGGGCGCGAGCGAATCCATCACCTCGGCGCGGCCGATCACGCCAGCCACCGGATAACCGCCGGCCATCGATTTGGCGCAGGTGATGAGGTCAGGTGCGACGCCGGAATGCTCGATGGCGAACCAGGTGCCGGTGCGGGCAAAACCGGCTTGGATTTCGTCGGAGATCAAAAGGATGCCGTGCTTGTCGCAGATGGCGCGGAGCGCCTGAAACATCTCGGCCGGGACAGGGTGATAGCCGCCCTCGCCGAGCACGGGCTCGAGGATGATGGCGGCGACGCGGTCAGGCTGCGCGTCGGTCAGGAACAGCATCTCCAGCGCTTTCAGGCTGTCTTCGACGGTGATGCCCTGGCGGGCGTCAGGGAAGGGCGCGCGGAATATGTCGGACGGGAAGGGGCCGACGTCCTTCTTGTAGGGGCTGATCTTGCCGGTCATGCCCAGCGTCAGCAGGGTGCGGCCATGATAGGAGCCGTTGAAGCAGATCACGCCGGGGCGGCCGGTATGGGCGCGGGCGATCTTGACGGCGTTTTCCACCGCCTCGGCGCCGGTGGTGACCAGCAGGGTCTTCTTGGCGAAGTCGCCCGGGGCCAGTTCGTTCAGCTTCTCGGCCAGCGCCACATAGGGCTCGTAGGGGACGACCTGAAACGAGGTGTGGGTGTAGCGATCTTCCTGCGCCTTCGCGGCGGCAACCACGCCAGCATGGCGATGTCCGGTGTTCAGAACCGCGATGCCACCGGCGAAGTCGATGAAGCGATTGCCTTCAACGTCCCAAAGCTCGGCGTTTTCGGCATAGGATGCAAAAATCGGCGCGGCAGAGGCAACCCCGCGCGGCACGGCAGCTTCGCGCCGGGCCAGCAGGTCGGCGTTGGAGCCTGTGGCGGCAACGCCGACGGTTTCCAGCGCGCTGGTCGTGACCTTCTCGGCCTGCGACGGTTTGGCGCCGGACTTCGACGCCGGTTTTGCGGCAGTCTTGGCTTTGGCGGTGCGGGTCCGCGGCTTCGCGGGCTTCTTGGTGGCAGTCATGACGGGTCTCCCCAGAACGGTTTGGCGTGATAAATATGTTTATCGCATGTCTAGTTTAGTTGTCAATTTCCGCGTTTCTGAGAAATAATACGTTTGAAATCAATCGCCTGAATTCCCCTTGACGAAGGCCTGCGCGGCCTGACAACTTTAATTGACGGGTCAGGACGGAGAATCGCGAATGGATATCGGCAGTCGGCTCAGGGCGATACGGGAAGCGCAGGGCATGTCCCAACGCGATCTGGCCGCACGGGCAGGGCTGACCAGCGCCGCGATCTCGCTGATCGAGCAAAACAAGTCGAGCCCCTCTGTCGCTTCCCTGAAAAGCCTTGTCGACGCGATCCCCATGACCATGTCGCAGTTCTTTTCCGAGGTCGAAGCCGAGGGCGTTCCGAAGTATTTCTACACGGCCGACGAGCTGGTCGAGCTGTCGCCACAGGACATGGGTATGGGTGACGGCGCCAGCCGGGTGTCGCTGCGGCAGGTGGGCAATGCCTCGCGCCATTCCTTGCAAATGCTGCACGAGGTCTATCCGCCGGGCGCCGATACCGGCCCAGACATGCTGACGCACGAGGGCGAAGAGGCCGGCGTGGTGATCGAGGGCATCATCGAGATCACCGTCGGCGATCATATCCGGGTGCTCAACCCCGGCGACAGTTACCTCTTCGACAGCCGCATTCCGCACCGCTTCCGCAACCTTGGCGGCGAGAGGTGCGTCATAGTCAGTGCCTGCACGCCGCCGACCTTTTAGGCGGGGCGCAATCGCAGGTCCTGAAAATCAAGTGTTTTGTTGTCGCAGCTCCGGTGGAGTTGCGCAACGGTGACAACCTGTTAACGTAAAAACCGGCAGCGCTTTGCCGCATGTAAGAACCAAGCGCAAGAAAGGGAGACAAATGAACAAGTTAACTAAGGTGGCACTTGCCGCGACTCTATCGGTATCAGCATCGGTTGCCTCCGCGCAGGAACGTTTCATCACCATCGGCACCGGCGGTCAGACCGGCGTTTACTTCGTGGTCGGCCAGTCGATCTGCCGTCTGGTGAATCGCGGGACCTCGGAGCACAACCTCAAGTGCACCGCGCCTTCGACCGGTGGTTCGATTGCCAATATCAACGCCATCAAGGCCGGGGACATGGACATGGGCGTGGCCCAGTCCGACTGGCAGTATCACGCCTTCAACGGCTCATCGCAGTTCGAAGGCGACGCCTTCGAGAATCTGCGTGCGGTATTCTCGGTTCACCCCGAGCCATTCACCGTCGTGGCCCGTGCCGACAGCGAGATTTCCAATTTCGATGATCTGTTCGGCAAGCGCGTCAACATCGGCAACCCCGGCTCCGGCCAGCGGGGTACGATGGAAGTGGTGCTGAACGCCATGGGCAAGTCGACCGAAGACTTCGCGCTGGCCTCGGAACTCAAGCCGGCCGAGCAGTCGGCGGCGCTGGGTGACAACAAGGTCGACGCCATCGTCTATACCGTCGGCCACCCCAACGGCTCGATTCAGGAAGCGACCTCGACCGTCGACGCCAAGCTGGTGAACGTGACGGGCGATGCGATCGACAAACTGGTCGATGAGAACCCCTATTACGCCAAGGCGACCATTCCCGGCGGGCTCTACAAGGGCAACGACGAAGACGTCGAAACCTTTGGTGTCCGTGCGACCTTTGTGACCTCGGCGGACGTGCCGGACGATGTGGTCTACACTGTCGTGAAGGCCGTGTTCGACAACTTCGATCGCTTCAAGGGGCTGCACCCGGCGTTCGAGAACCTTGCGGAAGAGGACATGATCTCGGCCGGTCTCTCAGCGCCGCTGCATCCAGGCGCCGAGCAATACTACAAGGAGCGCGGTTGGATCGAATGATCCGCGCAGCCTTCTGACAAACGCGCCTCCGCCTGCAATGCGGGGGTGCCTCCTCCCTGACGGGGCGGGCTCGGAACCGTCCTACAGTAAATGGGTGACCTCATGACAGACGACAGGAACCAGTTCGAAGCGGCCGCGGTCGAGAACACGGCGGCAGGTCATGGGGGGCTCAGTCAGGCCGAACTGGACGAGCTCGTCGCCTCGTCCGATACCGGGGGGCGGTCGCCATCTGCCGCCATATCGCGCCTGATAATGATCACAGCTATCGTCTGGTCGCTGTTTCAACTCTGGATCGCCAGCCCTTTGCCCTTCATTATAAACTGGGGCGTTTTCAATGACACCGAGGCGCGGTCCTTCCATTTGGCTTTCGCCCTGTTTCTTGCCTATGCCGCTTATCCGTCGGCAAGGACGACCGTGCAGATGGTGCTGGCCATCGGTGTGCCCATCCTGCTTTGCGCTCTGTTCATCTACGGCGCCAAGGACGACACGCCAATCTGGTGGATACCCCTGATAGGGATCGCCATCGTAGCCGCCATCTTGTTGGGCTCGCCCAAGGACAGGGTGCCGCCATGGGAGTGGGCGCTGGCCATCATCGGAGCGCTGTCATCGCTCTATCTCTATGTCTACTACGACCAGATCGCCACGCGGGTCGGCGCCCCGATCCTGCAGGACTTCGTGGTCGCGGTAATCGGCCTGCTGATTCTGCTCGAGGCCACGCGCCGGGCGCTTGGACCCGCGCTGATGATCGTGTCCACCGTGTTCTTGGCCTATACCTTCCTCGGCCCGCTTATGCCGTCCATCATTGCGCACAAGGGCAATTCGCTTTCGGAAGTCGTGAACCACCAGTGGATCACCACCGAAGGCGTCTTCGGCATCGCGTTGGGCGTCTCGACCTCGTTCGTGTTCCTGTTCGTGCTGTTCGGCTCGCTTCTGGATAAGGCGGGCGCGGGCAACTACTTCATCCAGGTCGCGTTTTCGCTGATGGGCCACATGCGCGGCGGACCGGCGAAGGCGGCTGTCGTGAGCTCGGCGATGACCGGGCTGATCTCGGGCTCATCCATTGCCAACGTGGTGACGACAGGGACATTCACCATTCCGCTGATGAAACGGGTGGGCTTCAGTTCAGAGAAATCCGGCGCGGTCGAGGTGGCGAGTTCCGTCAACGGCCAGATCATGCCGCCGGTGATGGGCGCCGCGGCCTTCCTGATGGTGGAATATGTCGGCATTCCCTATTTCGACGTGGTGAAACACGCCTTCGTGCCGGCGGTGATTTCCTACATCGCGCTGGTCTATATCGTCCATCTCGAGGCGATGAAGGCCAACCTTCAGGGCCTGCCGCGCGCCTATGAGCCGAAACCGCTGGTGGCCTGGCTGCTGTCGCTTGCCTTCACCATCGCGGTGATCTGCGCGCTGAGCTTCGCGGTTTACTACGGTATGGGCTGGATCCGCCCTGCCTTTCCTGAAACCGCCGGCTACATCATCTTCGTGCTGCTGGTGGCGGTCTACGTGGGCTTGCTCTGGGTCTCGTCGAAAGAGAAGCGCTTGAAAATGGAGGATCCCAACGCGCCGGTCACCAAGCTGCCGCTGCCGGGGCCGACCATCCGGTCGGGCCTGCACTTCTTGCTGCCGGTGGTGGTGCTGGTCTGGGCGCTGATGGTGGACCGCCTGTCGCCCGGCCTGTCAGCCTTCTGGGCGGCGGCCTTCATGATCTTCATCCTCGTGACGCAACGTCCGATCGAGGCGATGTTCCGTGGCGAAGGCGACTTCGGCGGCGCGATCAAGCGCGGCGTCGGCGAGCTGATCGAGGGCTTGGAAGCGGGCGCCCGCAACATGATCGGCATCGGCATCGCCACGGCGACGGCAGGCATCATCGTGGGATCGGTCAGCCAGACCGGCGTGGGCTCGGCGCTGGCGGATGTGGTCGAGGTATTGTCAGGTGGCAATATCATGGCGATCCTCGTGCTGACGGCGATCCTGTCGCTGATCCTCGGGATGGGTCTGCCGACTACGGCCAACTACATCGTTGTCTCGGCGCTGCTTGCGCCGGTGATCGTGACGCTGGGCCAGCAGAACGGGCTGATCGTGCCGCTGATCGCGGTGCACCTCTTCGTGTTCTACTTCGGGATCATGGCCGACGTGACGCCACCGGTCGGCCTGGCCAGTTTCGCGGCCGCCGCCGTGTCGGGTGGTGACCCAATCAGAACCGGGGTGGTGGCATTCTTCTACAGCCTGCGCACGGCGGCCTTGCCGTTTCTCTTCATTTTCAACACCGATCTCTTGTTGATCGAGGTGACGTGGCTTCAGGGCATATTCGTCTTCATAACCGCAACCATAGCGATGCTGCTCTTCGCCGCGGCGACGCAGGGCTGGTTCCTGGCACGCAACAAGATCTGGGAAACGGTGCTGCTGCTGCTGATCGCCTTTTCGCTGTTCCGGCCCGGGTTCTGGATGGACATGGTGGTCGACCCGTTCGAGAACGTGCCGCCGGCGCAGATCGAACAGGCCATGGCCGACACGCCGGTCGGCGAAGATGTCCGCCTGACCATCTCGGGCCTTAACGCGGTGGGCGACCCGGTGACGTTCACCGCGCTCCTGCCAGTGCCTGCGGGCGAGACCGGAGAAGAGCGGATGGCGGCTGCGGGGCTTGAGATCATAACAGGCGACGATGTTATCATCGACAACGTGGCCTTCGGGTCCCCGGCGGCGGAAGCCGGTCTCGATTGGGATCAGACCATCGACGCGGTGCAGGTGCCTGCCCAACAGCCTTCGAAATACTGGATGTTCATCCCGGCGCTCTTGCTGCTGGCTCTGGTGGTGGTCCTGCAACGCCGCCGGGCCGAGCCAGAGCCGGTAACGGCCTGAGGAGAAACCAGATGTTCGACAACGTCCTGCTGCCCATCGACCTCAATCACCCTTCTTCGTGGTCCAAGGCTCTGCCGATTGCGCAAAAACTCTGCGGCAATAATGGTACGCTGCATGTGCTCGGTATCGTGCATGACCTTGGCGCGGCCTATGTCTCGACCTATCTGCCAGCAGACTTCGAGACGAAGGCGCTCCAAAAGATGAAGGACGATCTGGACACGTTCATCGAAGACAACCTGCCCGGAGACGCCAAGGCAGTGGCCCATGTCGGCCATGGTCACGTCGCCGAGCATATCCTCTCCGCCGCGCGGGATGTGGATGCCGACGTGATCGTCGTCGCCTCGCACCCGCCCGACGAATTCATGACCCTGCTCGTGGGGTCGAACGCCGACCGCGTGGTGCGCCATGCGGACCGGCCGGTCATGGTGGTGCGCTGATGCAATGTGTGCCGCTTTACAGATAACAAGAGGGCGGCGGCCGATCAGAGCAGTGCCCCGCCTCAGGAGATACCCGTAAGATGACTCCCTTTGCGATTGCCGGCATCCAGATGCACGTGGGCGCGCTTCATTCGAACGTCGAAGGCATGCGCCAACGGATCGACGTGGTGATGGCGCGGTTTCCCTGGACCCAGATGGTGATGTTTTCCGAACTGGCGCCGTTCGGTCCGCTGGACCGTTTCGCGCAGCCGTTCCCCAACGACACGCTGTCGCAGTTTCAGGACGACGCCCGCCGTCACGGCATCTGGCTGATACCCGGCTCGATGTTCGAAAAGATGCCGGACGGCCGGATCTTCAACACCTCGGTGGTGATCAACCCCGAGGGCGAGATCGTCAAGAAATACTCCAAGATGTTCCCGTTCCGCCCCTACGAGGCCGGGATCAGCGCAGGCACCGAATTCTGCGTCTTCGACATTCCGGACGTCGGCCGTTTCGGCCTGTCGATCTGCTATGACATCTGGTTCCCGGAAACCACGCGCCAGCTGACCTCGCAGGGCGTCGAGGTGCTGTTGCACCCGGTCCTGACAGGCACCACCGATCGCGACGCCGAGCTTGCCATCGCGCGGGCCACCGCGGCGCAGTTCCAGTGCTACGTCTTCGACGTCAACGGTCTGGGCTCCGGCGGGGTAGGGCGGTCGCTTGTGGTCGATCCCTCGGCCACGGTGCTGCACCAGTCGGCAGGGCAGGAGGACATGTTTCCGATCGAGATCGACCTCGATCAGGTCCGCCGCCAACGCGAGACCGGGATGAAGGGCCTGGGTCAGGTGCTCAAAAGCTTCCGTGACCGCGAGGCCAACTTCAGCGTCTACGACCGCGCCAGCGGCACCGACGCTTATCTCAACACCTTGGGCCCGCTCGAGATCCCACGCAAAGGCACCGCGCGCGGGCTTGCGGCCGCCGATCCGCGGACCACACTCGGCCCGGTCGACGAACCCGGTGTGCCGCCGCACAACTTCGCTGTGTTTCACGGCAAGACGGGGGCCGATTAGACAACAATAAGGGCTGGCAATTAGCCGGCCCATGCAAGGAGGGCGACGTGAGCGCGCAATCTTCGGACGGAAAACTGCCATCGATCCGCGACTATTACAGCGCAACCCAGTTGCGCGCGGACAGGTGGAGCGCCCTGCGGGAAGCCGCGGAAGGATTGCATAGATTTGGCGCGGAGGGGGCGAAGGGCAAGAAGCTCATCGCCACGGCGGACGCCCTCTTCGAGGTGCTGGAGCCAATTGAACGCTATTGGGCCTTTCCCGGCGGTCATGCCTTCGAAATGCTTCGGCGCATGCTCCATCACGGCAATGTCGAAGACCTCTCGACCGCCGTGCGCCGCATCGCCCGTGCCCTGACCTCGGGTGCTTATCGGCGGCGGACCATTCCGCTGCACGCCGAGGATACTGACAACGAGGACTTCGAAGACGAATCCGCACTTTCGCCCGAGGCCCGCGCGCTGGGGCGGCCCTATTTCGAGGTTCTGATCGTCGACGACGTGAGCGAGCAACAGGACCGTTTCCTGCGCCAGAGCCTGCAACGGATGCGCCGGTCTGAGGATCCGTTCATCTACGAGCCGGTGGTGGTGCCATCGCTCGAAGATGCGCTGATCGGAATCTTGTTCAACTACAACGTCCAGGCGGTGGTGATCCGCCCCGGTCTCAGCCTGAAATCGCGGCTCGAGTTGCCGATCCTCAGCCAGTATCTGAGCCGGGTGAACAACGCCGAGGGCATGGACGAGATCCAGCCGCATGAATACGGGCCGGAAGCCTGCCGCCTGATCGAGAAGATCCGCCCCGAACTGGACGCCTACCTTGTCACCGACCGCTCGGCCGAAGACATCGCCGGGCTGGATTTGGGCCGCTGCCGGCGGGTGTTCTACAATCAGGAAGACTTCCTCGAGCTGCACCTGAACATCCTGCGCGGCGTCAGCGCGCGCTACAAATCGCCGTTCTTCACCGCACTCAAGGAGTATTCCCGCCAGCCCACAGGCGTGTTTCATGCGATGCCGATCAGCCGGGGCAAGTCGATCACGCGGTCGCACTGGATTCAGGACATGGGCGCCTTCTATGGCCCCAACATTTTCCTCGCCGAGACATCGGCTACCTCTGGCGGGCTGGATTCGCTTCTGGAGCCGCGCGGTCCTATCAAGGAAGCGCAGGACATGGCGGCACGGGCCTTCGGGTCCAAGCACACGTTCTTTGCCACCAACGGCACCTCGACCTGCAACAAGATCGTGGTGCAATCGGTGGTGCGGCCCGGCGACATCGTGCTGGTCGACCGCGACTGCCACAAGTCGCACCACTACGGCATGGTGCTGGCCGGTGCCAACGTGGTCTACATGGACAGCTATCCGCTGCACCAGTTCTCGATGTATGGCGCGGTGCCGCTGCGCGAGATCAAGCACCACCTGCTGAGGCTCAAGGCCGCCGGTCAGTTGGACCGGGTGCGCATGGTGCTTCTGACCAACTGCACCTTCGACGGGCTGGTCTACAACGTGCAGCGGGTGATGGAGGAATGCCTGGCCATCAAGAAAGACCTGATCTTCCTGTGGGACGAGGCCTGGTTCGCCTTTGCGCGCTTCAACCCGACCTATCGCCAGCGCACAGCCATGGGCGTCGCCAACCAGCTACGCGAGACCCTGCGCACGCCGGCGACAGCCGAAGCATGGGAACGCCAGCAGGAAGAGCTAAAGGACGCCGACGAAGAGACCTGGCTGGACACCCGGCTGGTGCCGCCGCCCGACGCGCGTGTGCGGGCCTACGCCACGCAATCGACGCACAAGACGCTGACCTCGCTCAGGCAGGGGTCGATGATCCACGTCAACGATCAGGACTTCAAGGGCGAAGTCGAACAAGCCTTCCATGAGGCCTATATGACCCACACCTCGACCAGCCCGAACTACCAGATCATCGCCTCGCTCGATGTGGGCCGCAGGCAGGTCGAGCTTGAGGGCTACGAGTTCGTGCAGCGGCAGGTCGAAAGCGCGATGTCGATCCGTCGTGCCATCGGCACGCATCCCTTGCTGAAGAAATACTTCCGCGTGCTCAGCGCCCGCGACATGATCCCCGAAGCCTATCGCGAAAGCGGGATGGAGACGTATTACGATCCCGATCACGGCTGGGTCGATCAGTGGACGGTCTGGAACCTCGACGAATTCGTGCTCGACCCCACGCGTATCACGCTTGCGGTCGGTGGAACCGGGTGGGACGGGGACACCTTCAAGACCAAGATCCTGATGGACAAATACGGCATCCAGATCAACAAGACCTCGCGCAATACCGTGCTGTTCATGACCAACATCGGCACCACGCGGTCGTCAGTGGCCTACCTGATCGAGGTGCTGGTCGAGATCGCCAACGAACTGGACGACCTGCTCGACGACGCCTCTAAAATGGAGAAACGCAGCTTCGAGAACCGCGTCTCCGCACTGATCGAGCATGTCCCGCCGCTGCCGGATTTCAGCCGCTTCCACGATGCGTTCCGCCGGTGTGCCGAAACGCCCGAGGGCGACATCCGCTCGGCCTTTTTCCTCGCCTATGACGAGGACAACTGCGATTACCTGCCGATCGACGCGCAGCTCATCAAGAGATTGTCGGATGGGGACGAACTGGTCTCGGCCGGGTTCATCATTCCCTATCCGCCGGGCTTTCCGATCCTTGTGCCGGGACAGGTGATCAGCCCCGAGATCATGACCTTCATGCAGGCGCTGGACGTCAGCGAAATCCATGGCTTCCGCCCCGATCTGGGCCTGCGGGTATTCACGCCGGAAGCGCTTGCCAACCTGACAGAAAAATCCAACGGAGAGGGATGACAGATGCCGAAAAAGACGTTGAAGAACATTTCCGAGATCCGGCGCCATTTCCACACCAATGCGGACCCGATCTATTTTGTCTCGGCCACCAACTTCAACCTGCTGGGGCTGGATGAATGGGTGAAGAATTTCAAGTACATCTGCTACATGGATTGCTTCGACGGCCGCCATCCCAACGTGCTGGTGCCTTCGGAAGTGCCGCATGACGAATTTGAGTCGATCGAGGACATCAACAACTACCTGCTCCAGCACAAGGAGGTCATCGACTACGTCAAGGCACGCGGCGGCAAGCCCAAGTTTGTGTTCCTTATGTTTGACGAGAAGACCGAAGAGCTGGTCAAGGAGCTGGGCGGCGAAGTCTGGTTCCCCAAGGCCAAGCTGCGCACCAACATGGACAACAAGATCGAGACCGTGCGCATCGGCAACAAGGCCGGCGTGCCCTCAGTGCCCAACACCCTGTCCGAGGTGAAGGACTACGCCCACCTGCTCGAGATCTGCGAAAAGGCCGGGCTTGGCCATGATCTGGTGCTGCAGTCGGCCTTCGGCGACTCCGGCCACACCACGTTCTTCATCAAGTCCGAAGCCGATTTCCGCAAGCATGAAAGCGAGATCGTCGGCGAGGGCGAGATCAAGATCATGAAGCGGATCGATTGCCGCGGGTCCGCCATCGAGGCCTGCGCCACCAAGCAGGGCACCATCGTCGGGCCGCTGATGACCGAACTGGTGGGCTTCAAGGAACTGACCCCCTATCGCGGTGGCTGGTGCGGAAACGAGATATTTTCGACTGCCTTTCCGCCCAAGACCCGTCAGAAGGCCCGCGAGCTGACCTTCAAGTTCGGCGAACAGCTGCGGAAAGAGGGCTATCGCGGGTATTTCGAACTGGACTTCCTGATCGACAAGAAGACCGGCGACATCTGGCTGGGCGAGTTGAACCCCCGCATTACCGGGGCCTCTTCGATGACGAACCATGCGGCCTTTGCCCATGCCGACGCGCCACTGTTCCTGTTTCACCTGCTTGAATTCTCGAAAAAGCCTTTCAAGCTGGACGTCAGCGAGCTCAACGACCGCTGGGCCGACCCCGACATGATCGACAGCTGGAGCCAGATGGTCATCAAGCACACCGAGGACAGCGTCGACATCATCACCCAGGCGCCGCAGTCGGGCATCTACAGGATGGACGCCGACGGCAACGTGCATTACGACCGGTTCGACTATCACCGCCGCGCAGTCGAGACCGAGGACGAGGCGTTCTTCCTGCGGATTTCGAACGCCGGCGATTATCGCTATGAAGGCGCGGACCTGGGCATCTTGGTGACGCGCGGGCGGTCGATGACCAAGAATTTCCAGCTGACCGCACGGTCGAAGAAGTGGATCGATGGCATCAAGAACGCCTATGCCGCCCGTCCGTTGCCGTCGGCTCAGGCCTTGCAGGATCCCGCGTTCAAGATCATGTAGAGCGGATGGCCCTGACCTTCCGAGCAATTTCCGAAGATGAGCCCGGACCGAAGTGGTCCGGGCTTTTCGATCAGTATCGCGCTGCCTATCTGAAGTGGTGGAGGCGCGAGGGAATCGCCGCGCGCCCCACCTATCGCGAATGTCTGCGGGCGCTTTCGGCGCATATGCCAGAGATCTTGCCTCTTTACGAAGAGCTTTGCGAACTGGCCGGCGGCGGCGACATGGAGGCGCGATTTTTATCCTTCTACTGCCCGCCGCGTTACCTGACCGGTTGCAGTCAGGCGATCTGGTCGGGCGACGAGCCGCTCTTGGTGCGCAACTACGATTACAACCCCGCCGCCATCGACGCGGTGCTGCTGCGCTCCAAGTGGCAGGGACGACAGGTGATCGGCACCTCGGACGGACTGTTTGGTCTGGTTGATGGAATGAATGACGCGGGGCTTGTGGTGTCGCTCACCTTCGGCGGCCGGCGCGAGGCAGGGCAGGGGTTCGGCGTGCCGCTGATCCTGCGCTACATCCTGCAAACCTGCACCACCACGCAAGAGGCGCAGGCCGTGCTCGAACGTGTGCCTTGCCATATGAGCTACAACGTCACCGTGCTCGACCGGGCCCGGCGCTTCATCACCGCCTACCTCGCCCCCGACCGTCCACCTGTCATCACCCACGCCGCCGTAGCGACCAATCACCAAGAGCGCGTCGAATGGCAGACCCACGCCCGCGCCACTGCCTCTGTCGAGCGTGAACGCTTCCTTCTGCAACGCCTTACACTGCACCCCGAAACCCGGGACAGGTTCGTTGGCGCCTTCCTGAAACCGCCACTATATTCGCTGGCCTTCGATCGCGGCTTTGGCACGCTCTACACCGCCGCCTATCGTCCGGTGCAGGGTCGGGTCGAACTGCACTGGCCCGGGGTGCTGTGGCAGAAATCCCTTGACCGCTTCGTAGAGGATTCGGTGGCGATCACCTATCCCACCGCGGCGGACGTCGCTTGGATGCAGGCCGGCGGGTGAAACGGTCACGTTAGCGGCTGGAATCTCCCTCGCAACCGGGTATGTGAGGGGCAGCGATGTCGACAGGAGGAAATGTCATGACCAACGTTCTGGATCAACTCAGGGAAATGACCACCGTCGTGGCCGACACCGGCGACGTCGAAGCGGTGAAGAAGTACAAGCCCGTCGATTGCACCACCAACCCGTCGCTGGTGCTCAAGGCGATGGCCGATCCCGAGAGCGAAGAGCTTCTGACCCGCGAGATCGAGGCAGGCCGCAAGGCCGGCAAATCCACCGAGCAAGTGGCCGATGCGCTGACCGTTGCTGCCGGCGCCCGCCTGACCGAGCTGGTGCCCGGTCGCGTCTCGACCGAGGTCGATGCGCATCTCAGCTTCGACACCGAGGCGAGCGTCGAGCGCGCCCGCGCCATCATCGCCGATTACGACAGCCGCGGTATCGGCCGCGATCGCATACTGATCAAGCTGGCCTCCACCTGGGAAGGCATCCGTGCCGCGGAAGTGCTTCAGAAAGAGGGCATCGACTGCAACCTGACGCTGCTGTTCTGCATGGCTCAGGCCGTCGCCTGTGCCGACGCGGGGGCTTTCCTGATCTCGCCCTTCGTGGGCCGAATCACCGATTGGTACAAAAAGGCCGAGGGCGTTGATGGCTATGCGCCCGACGAAGATCCGGGTGTCAAGTCAGTGCGGTCGATCTACGACTATTACAAGTCGAACGGCATCGATACCGTCGTCATGGGCGCGTCGTTCCGCAACACCGGTCAGATCAAGGCGCTGGCAGGTTGCGACAACCTCACCATCTCGCCCGCGCTGCTTGACGAACTGGAAAGCGACACATCAGATCTGCCGCGCGCCCTGTCGCCGGACAACGCCAGCGGGGCCGCCTCGGTCAAGATGGACGAAGCCACCTTCCGCTGGGAGCTCAACGCCGATGCCATGGCCACCGAGAAACTCGCCGAGGGCATCCGGGGATTTGACGCCGACCACAAGAAACTGCTCAAGCTGGTTGCGGACCGCATGAGCTGAAACAGATATAACATAATTCCGATTCCGCGCGGGTGGTGTGCGGTAGGCTCGATCAGACCAGCACCTTGATACCCGTCTAGGGTGGCTGGTCTGATGGGCGGAGCGTGTGATCATCCAGAGCTGCGCGGACTCCGGTCCCTCTTCTGTTCAGAAATGCTTCGGGAGAACGGCGATCGAGACTTCATGGGGCTCGAGCCCATTGGACGACAAGCAGAGCCCCTAGCCGATCGGCACGCAAAGAAGTAGCGAAAGCCCTGCTAACGCAAACGTGCCTCGGTCTTGGCGTTAAAGAACATCGCTGTCGCCGGGTCGAAGTCCAACGCCACGCCAGACCCTTCCGGGATCGCTTCGTCCGCCCGTGTCTCGACCACGATCCGCTCACCGGTCGGCGTCATCAGGTAGTCATAGGCCACCCCGCCCAACCGTTCGCGAATGTCCACCTTGACCGGCGCGTCCGGCGCGTCGCGCACGGACAGGTTCTGCGGACGCAGACCGACAATCACCTCGGAGCCCTCTGAAGGCAGGGCGACGCCGGTAGGGATATGCTGACCTGCGAGACCGGGCACCGTGACCCCATTGCCCGAGACGGTCCCGGCGAGAAAATTCATGCTGGGCGATCCGATGAAGCCGGCGACGAAGCGGTTGTCCGGGTCCTGGTAAAGCTCCATGGGCGAGCCCACCTGCTCGATATGACCGGCGCGCAGCACGACGATCTTGTCTGCCAGCGTCATCGCCTCGACCTGATCGTGGGTGACGTAGATCATCGTTGCGCCGATTTCCTTGTGCAGCCGTGCAATCTCGACCCGCATATCGACGCGAAGCTCCGCATCAAGGTTCGACAGAGGCTCGTCGAACAGGAACACCTCCGGTCCGCGCACGATGGCCCGACCGATGGCGACGCGCTGGCGCTGACCGCCTGACAGGGCCTTGGGTTTGCGGGCGAGATAGTTGTCGAGCTGCAGAATGCGACTGGCCTCCGAGACCTTGGACTTGATCTCTGCCTTGGGATGGCCGTTCATCTTGAGCCCGAAACCCATGTTCTCTTCGACCGTCATGTGCGGATAAAGCGCGTAGGTCTGGAACACCATTGCCACGCCCCGTTCGGCCGGGTCAGCGCGGGTCACGTCACGGCCGCCGATGCTGATCTGGCCGTCGCTGGTTTCCTCCAGCCCGGCTATCATCCGAAGGAGCGTTGACTTGCCGCATCCCGACGGTCCGACGAAAACGCAGAATTCACCGTGCTCGATCTCCAGGTCGACCCCGTGGATCACCTGGACTTCGCCGTATCGCTTGACCGCATTGTTGAGTGCGACGCCTGACATTCCCTTAACTCCTCCTCAAGGATTTACTGTGCGACCGGATAGGGCCAAACGGCCCCCTCCCGTCCGATCTGCGCCGCCGTCCGCAACAGCGCGGGGCGGAATCTCTCCAACTCTTCCAGTGGCATGCGGAAGGTTGAGGTGACTACCGACAAGGCGCCGATCACGCGACCGCCCGATCCCATGATCGGCGCGGCGATGCTGATAATCCCTTCTTCGTGCTCCTCGCGGTCGAAGGCGACGCCCTCGGCCCGGATCTGCTCGAGCTCCGGCAGCAGCGTCGCGGGGCCGCGGTGTGTGTGGGGTGTGAAGCCGGTGTACTCCTGCGCGGTCATCGCCTGTTCCCGACGGGCGTCGTCCATGAAGGCCAGCATCACCTTGCCAACTCCGGTGCAATGCGCGGGCGAGCGGCGGCCGGGGCGCGCCATGGTCTGAAAGCCGCCCTCCGGGGTGCATTTTTCGATAAAGACGACGCGGCCGTTCTCCATCTGCGCCAGATGCACGGTTTCCTTCACGTCCTGTGCCAGCGAGGCAATGAAGGGTTCGGCAAGAGGCGCCAGCGAAGATTGATTCCATGCGTGACGGGCGATCCGCACAAGGCGCATGCCCGGCACATAGACGTGACGATCCTCGTCATAGGCCAGCATGCCCTGGCTGGTCAGGGTTTGCAGGATACGGTGCAGCGTGGCCTTGGGATAGGGGCTGGCGTCGAGCACTTCGGAAAACCGAACCGCGCGACCGAAGGCGACCACTATGTCCAGAATGTCCAGCGCCTTGCCGACCGTTCCGTCCGATGTGGCTGGTTTGTTCATATAATTCCCATCCGTCTTCGGCCGCCGTGCCGGCCCGTGGACTAACTAACTGTTGACTCGTGTAGCAGGTTGGAATTAAAATATCAACATTCGAAATTAAAGTTCCATTATGTGGAACGTAGTTTCGGGCGGAGGAGAAAGGGAGAGACATGGTCCACCACATTCAGAAGCTGGGCGCCGTATTGGCGGCATCTACTATGTTCACCACCGTGGCGTATGCCGGCGAGCTGGTGATCAATACCGACACATCTGACCCGGCGCCCAAAGCGGCGTTCGAGCAGGTCATCAAGGGGTTCGAAGCCGAGCATCCCGATGTGAAGGTGACTTGGAACCTGTTCGACCACGAGGGCTACAAGACCTCAATCCGCAACTTCCTCACAGCGGACGCGCCGGACCTTGCAAATTGGTACGCCGGCAACCGGATGCTGCCCTACGTCAACGCCGGGTTGTTCGAGCCGGTCGACGATGTCTGGGAAGAGAACGGCCTGAAGGAATCTCTCGGCTCGTCGCTGGGCTCGATGACCATCGACGGCAAGATCTGGGGCGTTCCCTATACCTATTATCAATGGGGCATCTACTACCGTAAGGACATTCTCGAGCAGAACGACCTGGCTGCGCCCGAAACCTTCGACGAATTGCTGAACGCCTGTGAAGTCCTGAACGAAGCCGGGGTTACCCCGATCACCATCGGCACGAAGTACCTTTGGACGGCTGCCGGCGTCTTCGACTACTTGAACCTGCGCACCAATGGCTACGAATTCCACATGGCGTTGACCAACGGCGAGGTTCCGTGGACCGACGAGCGCGTCGTGGCGACGATGGAAAACTGGAAGAAGATGCTTGAGGCCGACTGCTTCATCGACAACCACGCCGCCTATTCCTGGCAAGAGGCGCTTGCGCCAATGGTGCAAGGCGATGCCGCCATGTATGTGATGGGCAACTTCGCCGTGGCGCCGCTACGCGAGGCGGGACTGACCGACGACCAGCTCGAGTTCATGCAGTTCCCGGTCATCAACCCCGACGTGCCGCTGGCCGAAGAGGCGCCGACCGACACGATCCACATCCCGGCCAACGCCAAGAACAAGGAAGACGCGAAGAAATTCCTCGCCTACCTGGCGCGCCCCGAGGTGCAGACCGAAATCAACAAGACCCTGGGCCAATTGCCGATCAACAAGGACTCGGAAGTGGGCGACGACAAGTTCCTGAAAGCGGGCTACGAAATGCTCAGCTCGACCGAAGGCGGCATCGCGCAGTTCTTCGACCGTGACGCACCGGCTGAAATGGCCAAGGCGGGCATGGAAGGTTTCCAAGAGTTCATGGTCAAGCCAGAACGCATGGACCAGATCCTCGAGCGTCTCGAAAAAGCCCGCGGCCGCGTCTACAAGTAACGGCTGCGCGTCAACGACGTGCGCCCCGGGCTGACCCGGGGCCACCCGCCCCACGCCCGGCATTGCAGCCGGGCCGAGGCAACTTTCCTCAGATGTTATGCAAGAGGTCCCGGACCCGGTCCGCGGCGGGATCTCTGCCGCCCGGAGGTATCGCCTTGACCGCCCCTGCCCTGCCCGACACCCATCCCCCCGCCCGCCGCACATGGTGGAAAGAGAACCAGCAGCGCCTCGCCCCCTGGCTTTTCCTCGCGCCGGGGATCTTCATGTTCGCGGTTTACGTGATCATCCCGATCTTCCAGTCGATCAGCATCTCGTTCTACGCGTGGGACGGTCTGGGCGAGAAGGAGTGGGTCGGCGGGGCAAATTACGTCGAGCTGATGGACGACGAGGCCTTCTACACCTCGCTCAAGAACAATGTAATCTGGCTGGTGCTCTACATGCTGGCCATTCCTATGGGCTTGTTCGTGGCGCTGTTCCTGAACCAGACGGTGCGCGGCATCCGCGTCTACAAATCGCTGTTCTTCTTTCCGTTCGTGATCAGCCAAGTCGTCGTCGGGTTGGTTTTTGCGTGGTTCTACGATCCCACCTACGGGTTGATGAATATCGTACTCGGCTGGTTCGGGATGGAGCCCATCGCCGTGCTCGCCAACGAGGATTATGTGACCTATGGCATTATCGCAGCCGGTCTCTGGCCTCAGACCGCCTATTGCATGATCCTGTATCTGACCGGGCTAAACGCCGTCGATCCCGAGCAGATCGAAGCCGCGCGACTGGACAACGCCAAGGGTGTGCGGATGCTGTGGTACGTGATCCTGCCGCAGCTGCGGCCCGCAACCTTCATCGCCGTCGTTGTCACTGTCATCGGCGCGCTACGCAGCTTCGACCTGATCTCGATCATGACCGACGGCGGACCCTGGGGGTCAAGCCGGGTGCTGGCCTTCTACATGTACGAACAGGCGTTCAGCGAATACGGCTTCCGCATGGGCTATGGCGCGGCCATCGCGGTCGTCCTGTTCCTGATCATGATGATCTACATCACCGGCTTCCTGTGGAAGATGTACCGCGACGAAAGAGGTCACTGAAATGTTTCCCACACCCATTGAGAAGACCCCGACCGCCGCGCAGACCATCTACAAGGTCGCCCTGCCGATCGCCCTGATCGTCTGGCTGCTGCCGCTGATTGCCGTGGCGCTGACTTCGGTGCGCTCGGCCGGCGATATCACGGCCGGCAATTACTGGGGCTGGCCCACGAGCTTCAACCTGTTGGAGAACTATACCGCGATCTTCGAGCAGACCCCCATAGGCAAGTACATCCTGAACTCTTTCAAGGTGACGATCCCCACGGTGATCGGCGCGGTCGCGATCTCCTGCATGACGGGCTTTGCGCTGGCAGTCTATCGCTTCAAGGGCAACCTGCTGATCTTTTTCATGTTCGTTGCAGGCAACTTCGTGCCGTTTCAGATCCTCATGGTGCCAGTGCGCGACCTGACGCTCGATCTGGGCATGTACAACACTTGGTACGGGCTGGCGCTGTTCCACATTGCTTTCCAAGCCGGGTTCTGCACGCTTTTCATGCGCAATTTCATTCGCGCCATGCCCTATGAGCTGATCGAGGCTGCCCGCGTCGAAGGCGTGAGCGAAATCCGCATCTTCTGGTTCGTGGTGCTGCCCTTGATGAAACCGGCAATCGCCGCTTTGTCGGTGCTAATCTTCACCTTCATCTGGAATGATTACTTTTGGGCCACGGTGCTGACCCAGGGCGCCGACAACCAGCCAATTACCGCCGGGCTCTATTCGCTGAATGGCCAATGGGTCGCCGCGTGGCATCTGGTGTCGGCGGGCTCGATCGTCGCGGCGCTGCCGCCGGTGCTGATGTTTTTCCTGATGCAGCGGCATTTTATTGCAGGCCTCACTCTAGGGGCCGTGAAATGATTCAGACCTGGCGGCTTGACGATTCCCGTCAGTCGCTGGTGCTCGCCTCCCGGAATGACCACCTCGCCGAGGTGGTCTTCTGGGGACCGCGGCTGCCGGACGACGAAGACCTGATCACCCTGGCCGAAGCCAACGCCATCGACGTGACCGGCGGCATGCTGGACACCAACCCCGAACTGTCGATCTGCCCCGAGGCGACGCGCACCTTTCCCGGCCAGCCGGGGCTCGTGATCCGCGACGCGTCAGGCAGACCCTTGCTGCCCAAATTCTGCTTTGCCAGCGCCGAGGAGGCTCGAAACCGCCTGACACTCAGCTTCCGTGAGCAGTCAGGCGCATTGACCTACCGCGCGTTCTTTTCGATCGACCCTGCGACGCATGTCATTGAAGCGCGCGCCGAGATCGACGCCACCGAGCCGATGCACCTTCACTGGCTGGCCGCGCCGGTCTTTCCCGCGCCGCAGGCCAGCGACGAAATGATCGACTTCGCCGGCCGCTGGTGCGGCGAGTTCCAGTTGAACCGCACCCCTTGGTCCGCCGGGATTCGCTACCGCGAAAACCGCACCGGCCGCACCGGGCACGAACATTTCCCCGGCCTGATCGTGCCTTGCCGCGGGGCGACCAATGCCGCCGGTCATGCCTATGGCTTCCACTACGGCTGGTCTGGCGGGCATCGCATGGTGGCCGAGGAATTGCCGGACGGCCGTCGCCAGGTGCAGTTCGGCCATGCCTCGCGGCTGGAGCAGGACCCGGCCACGCGCTTCGAGACCGCCACGCTCTACGCGATGTTCTCGGACGATGGTATCAATGGTTGTGCCGTCGCTTTTCAGCGCCACCTGCGTGACCGTATCGTGCAGATGCCCATCTCCGATCGCCCGCGTCCGGTGCATTACAATTGTTGGGAGGCGGTCTATTTCGATCACAACCTGCCGGAGCTGAAGGACATCGCAACCCGGGCCGCCGACCTCGGCGCCGAGCGTTTCGTGCTCGACGACGGCTGGTTCGGGCAGCGCGACGACGACACCCGCGCGCTCTCGGACTGGGAGGTCGATCCGCGCAAGTATCCCGACGGGCTGACGCCATTGATCGACCATGTGCACGGTTTGGGCATGTCTTTCGGCCTCTGGTTCGAGCCCGAGATGATCAACCAGGATTCGGACGTCTTTCGGGCTCATCCCGACTGGGCCTTGGGTGGCGAGGATCAGATCCTCGGACGTCAGCAAATGGCGCTGAACATGGGCCTGCCCAAGGTGCGCGATTTTCTTTTCGACCGTATCGGCAAGGTGCTCTCCGACAACGACATCGACTATATCAAGTGGGATCACAACCGCGTCCTGCCGATGCCCGACGCCGCGCAGACCCGCGGCTCCTATGCGCTGATCGACCGGCTTCGTGAGGCTTTCCCGAAGGTCGAAATCGAAAGCTGCGCCTCGGGTGGCGGCCGCATCGATTTCGGCATACTCAGCCGCACACACCGCGTCTGGCTGTCGGACAGCAACGACGCCGTCGAGCGGCTGAGGATGCAGCACGATGCCGCGATCTTCCTGCCGCTCACCGTCACCGGCTCCCACGTCGGGCCGCGCACATGCCACACCTCGGGCCGGACTATCGACATTCGCTTCCGCGCCTGGGTTGCGGCACAGCGGCATATGGGATTTGAGATGGACCCGCGCGAGCTGACTGAGGAAGAGGCGCAGGTTTTGCGCGATGTCACAGCTTGGTGGAAGGACAACCGCGGCTGGATGCAGGGCGCGGACATCCTGCGCCTGGACAGTTCCGATCCGGCGGTGATTGCCGAGCAGCAACTGGAACAGGGCGGCGGGCGCTTCGTGGTCTTTGCCGGCAAGGCCGGAACCTCGGCGCAGATCTCGCCCCGGCCGCTGCGTCTGACGCGGCTCAGCCCCGACCGGCGCTACCGTGTCCGTCTTCTCAATCGCGATGATGCCCCCGGCCTGTCGCGCGGTGACCAGGCGATCAAGTCGCAGGACCTGACGCTCAGCGGTGCATATCTGATGAGCCACGGGCTGACCCTGCCCTGGCATTTCCCGGAAACCATGTGGGTCGTGACTGGCCAGCTTGTCTGACCCGAAGGAGCATTATGCAAAAGACGGCCACCTTTCACGATCTCGCGGGCAAGAGTGTCTTCATCACCGGCGGCGGCGCAGGCATCGGCGCCGCCCTGACCGAGGGGTTCCTCATGCAGGGCGCGCGTGTTGCCTTTGTCCAGCGTTCGGACGCCAGCGGTTTCTGTGACGAGATCGCCGAGCGACATGGCAGCCGCCCGCATTTCATGCAATGCGACATCACCGACATCGACCGCTTGAAGGCCTGCATCGCCGAGGCCAGCGAAGCGCACGGTCCCGTCACCGCCTTGGTCAACAACGCCGCCAACGACAAGCGCCACAGCACCGAGGAGGTCACGGAGGAGTTCTGGGACTGGTCGCAGGCCGTCAACCTCAAGGCCTATTTCTTCGCTTGTCAGGCAGTGCTTCCGGCAATGCGCGAGGCCGGCGGCGGCGCCATCGTCAACTTTACCTCGATCAGCTATATGATGGGCAATGCGGGCTACCCTGCGTACACCACCGCCAACTCGGGCATAAACGGCATGACCCGGAGCCTCGCCCGCGAGTTCGGCCCCGATTGTATCCGTGTCAACGCTTTGGCACCTGGCTGGGTCCTGACTGACAAACAGCTCGACATGTGGGCCACGCCCAAGGCGCTGGCGGCGCATATGGAGCGACAATGCCTCAAGGATCACCTGGGTCCGCAGGACATTGTCGACGCCGTGCTGTTTCTGGCCTCCGACACCAGCCGGATGATGACCGGTCAGGCAGTTGTGGTCGATGGCGGCGTGGTGGTAACAGGCTGACATGGAACGAAAACCAGAATGGATCGCCGTCGACTGGGGCACCTCGAACCTTCGCGCCTGGGTGATGGGGCCGGAAGGCAGGGTGCTGGACGCTTTAACGTCCGATCGTGGCATGGGCAGCCTCTCGCCCGAGGCCTTCGAGCCGGTCTTGCTGGACCTCCTGAAGCCTAGGTTGCCCGAGACCGGCACCCTGCCGGTGATCGTCTGCGGCATGGCGGGTGCGCGTCAGGGCTGGGTGGAAGCGCCCTATGTCTCGACCCCCTGTCCGGTTCCCGGTGTGGCTCAGGCGGTGCACCCCGACACCGTCGATGCCCGGCTTGACGTGCGCATCCTGCCCGGTGTCAGCCAGGCCGCGCCGCCCGATGTAATGCGCGGCGAGGAGACCCAGATTTCCGGTTACCTCGCGGCCCATCCGGAATTTGACGGCATCCTGTGCCTGCCCGGGACCCATACCAAGTGGGTACACATTTCGGCCCGCGAGATCGTCAGCTTTCGCACCTTCATGACCGGCGAAATATTCGCCCTGCTCTCCGGGCAATCTGTGCTGCGCCATTCCGTGCGGGGCGCCGGCTGGGACGACGACGCCTTTGCCGAGGCCATAAGCGATGCCATGTCCAGCCCGCAGCGGGTGTCTGGCTGGCTGTTCTCGCTCCGCGCCGGATCGCTGCTTAACGGCACCGACGCGTCAGTCAGCCGTGCCCGCCTATCTGGCCTGTTGCTGGGGCTCGAGATCGCCGGCGCCCGGGAATACTGGTTGGGACGCGAGATCGTGCTGATCGGCGCGCCGCATCTCACCGCGCATTACCGCAGCGCGCTGACCGCTCAAGGCGCCATGGTCAGTGAAGCCGACGGCGCGGAGATCGTTCTGTCCGGTTTGAAAGCCGCCTTCGAGGGGAGCACCATATGAGCAGAGAAATCATCGCCATCCTGCGCGGCGTAAAACCGGGCGAGGTGCTGGAGATTGGAAAAGTACTGGTGGGCAAGGGCATCGACCGCATCGAGGTGCCGCTGAATTCGCCTGATCCGCTGCGCTCGATCGAGGCGCTGGCGACCGGTCTGGAGGGTCAGGCGACCATTGGCGCGGGCACCGTCCTGACGCCGGAACAGGTGGCGCAGGTTCAGAGCGCGGGCGGCACGCTGGTGGTTTCGCCCGACTGCAACGCGGCGGTCATCGACAAGAGCAAAGCGCTGGGGATGCTGTCCTATCCCGGCGTCGCCACCGCTACGGAGTGTTTCACCGCCTTGCGCCACGGCGCCGACGGGTTGAAGTTTTTCCCGGCCTTTCTGATCGGGTCCAAGGGTCTCGCCGCGATCAAGGCGGTGCTGCCCGCCGAAGCCAAGACCTATGCCGTTGGCGGCGTAGGCCCCGAGAACTTCGCCGAATGGCGCAATGTCGGCGTCACCGGCTACGGCATCGGGACCGGCATCTACAAGCCCGGATCGTCCGTTGCCGAGGTCGCGGCGCGCGCCGAAAAGATCGTCGCCGCGTACGACCGGAGCCACGGCGCATGAAACGAACGCTCGGCACTTGTTATTACCCCGAACATTGGCCGCGAGACATCTGGAAAGACGATGCCCGCCGTATGGTCGACACCGGTCTGACCTGGGTCCGCATCGGCGAATTTGCATGGTCCCGGTTGGAGCCTCAGCCCGGTCAATACGATTTCGGTTGGCTTGACGAGGCCATCGAAGTGTTGGGCAATGCTGGGTTGCAAGTGGTCCTTGGCACACCCACGGCGACACCGCCGCGCTGGATGATCGACCGGCACCCCGACATGCTGGCCGTCGACGCGGAGGACCGCCCGCGCAAATTCGGCTCGCGCCGGCATTATTGCTTCAGCCACGAAGGCTACAAGGCCGAATGCGCGAAGATCGTCGCGCTGCTGGCCGAGCGATACGGGCGCAACCCCCATGTCGCCGTCTGGCAGACCGACAATGAATACGGCTGCCATGACACCACCCTGTCGTACAGCGACGCCGCGCGAAAGGCGTTTCGCGGCTGGCTGCGCAGGCAGTATCCCGGCGGCAACGACGGCGACATCGAGGCGTTGAACACGGCCTGGGGCAATGTCTTTTGGTCGATGGAGTACGACAGCTTCGAGCAAATCGACCTGCCCAATCTGACCGTGACCGAGCCGAACCCGTCCCATGTGCTCGACTTCCGCCGCTTCTCGTCGGATCAGGTGGTGGCCTTCAACAGGGTTCAGACCGAAATCATCCGCCAGCATTCCGACGCGCCGATCGCCCACAACTACATGGGACGCATCACCGATTTCGATCACTACGACGTCGGCGCCGATCTGGATATCGCCTCGTGGGATAGCTATCCGCTGGGCTTCCTCGAAGACCGCGTGCCCGCGACCCCCGAACATCAGCGCCGGTATGCGCGGCAGGGCGACCCCGACTTTCAGGCCTTTCACCACGACCTCTACCGTGCCGTCGGGCGGGGCCGCTGGTGGGTGATGGAGCAACAGCCCGGACCGGTGAACTGGGCACCCTACAATCCTGCCCCCCTGCCTGGCATGGTTAGGCTCTGGTCGTGGGAGGCCTTCGCACATGGCGCCGAAGCAGTGTGCTACTTCCGCTGGCGTCAGGCGCCGATGGCGCAAGAGCAGATGCACGCCGGCCTCTTGCGGCCCGACAGTGCCGAGGCGCAGGGGATCGTCGAGGCGCGGCAGGTGGCTGAAGAGCTGACCGACGCCCCTGACGTGCAGGCCGGGCAGGCTCCGGTTGCGCTGATCTTCGACTATCAGGCCGAATGGGCATGGAAGATCCAGCCGCACGGATGCGGGCTCAGCTATTTCGAGCTGGTGTTTGATGTTTACCGGGCGATGCGCCAAGCAGGTCTGTCCGTCGACATCCTGCCTCCGGACGCAGCCTTTGAGGGCTACAAGCTGATTGCCGCGCCGGGCCTGATGCACATGACGGACACGCTCAAATCCGCGCTGACGGCAAGCGATGCGGTAGTGCTTCTCGGGCCGAGGTCGGGCGCGCGGGACGCCACGATGCGCACTCCCGTTCCGCTGCCGCCGGCGATGCCCGGGTTTGCCGTCACGGTCAGCCACGTAGAGAGCCTTCGGCCCGACATGCAAATCCCTGTCGCGGCGGGTGGCCATATCCGGTCTTTTCGCGACGTGCTCGAAACGACTGCGGAGGTTTTGGAAGAAACCGTGGCCGGCGAGGCCGCGGCGGTCGTGCAGGACAATCTGATCTACGTCGCCGGCTGGTTCGATACCGAGGCCATGGCGCGGCTGGTGCGCACCGCCTGCGCCAAGGCCGGGATCGAGACTCGGGATCTGCCCGCTGGCGTTCGCTGCCGCGAGACCGCGGCGGAACGCTTCTGGTTCAACCATGACACGCAAGAGCACAAGGTGGACGGGGTTACCCTAGCGCCGCTGTCGGTGCGTCGCGAAGCACTTTAATCCTTTAAAGCGTGCGTTGGATCGGGGAGACAAGCCCTCCATTCGACCGTTCTTGATCGAGATGGCGAAAGGTCCTTAAGCGCGGGATATTTCGCGGGCGCGGGCGCGGGCACCTTTGGAGCGAGAACCGCCGATCTTTCCAAACAAGCAAG
>NZ_JBXEQG010000015.1:0-62615 GCF_056858395.1 Litorisediminivivens sp. KMU-197
ACGATACGCTTTGGCGAGCGTCTGGATGCGCGACATGATCAGGTCGACGGGCGGCGCATCGTAGCTGATCGCGCCCGAGGGGCAGACCGCCGAGCAGGCGCCGCAGCCGGCGCAGATCATCGGGTCCACGGTGACGAACTCGCCGGCCGGGGAAATTGCACTGGTGGGGCAGAGGTCGAGGCAACGGGTGCAACCGGTCTGCTCGGCGCGGGAATGGGCGCAGAGCAGCGGCTCGGTGCGGACATGCAGCACCTTCTCGAAGGTGCCGACAAGATGCGAGGCGGCCATGACGGCGGCGGCGACCGAGGGCGGATGCGCCGGGTCGGCGCGGAGATAGCCTTCGCGCTTTTCGTGCGCCGGAAACAGCGGTTGCGTGCCGCGCAGGTCGAGTAGGATGTCGCAGTCGCTTTGGCCGCCGTCGCGGGGGTCGGTGAAGGTCAGTGGACCGCGCCCGCCGGGGTCGATCATGCGCAGCGCGTCGATGGTGACGGTGAACTGTCCCAGCGCGCCGCCGGCCTTGCGCAGGTGCCCGACGATGACGTCGAAGGGGGGGCGGTCGGTCAGGTCGGGGGCGTCCGCGAGCAGCACAGTGACGCCAAGATGCGGGCTGAGTTGCGCGGCGGCCTCGAGCGCCACATCGGCGGGGCCGAGGATCAGGCAGAGCCCCTCGGAGGTGACGTCGAGGGTGCGATCGGGGCGCGCGGGCAGGAGCGCCTCGGCCAGAAGGGCGGACATTTTGGGCAGTTTCGGGGCCTCGTCGGCGCTCCAACCGGCCCGGTCGCGGAGGTCGAGCAGGGGGGGGGCTTCGACCCCAAGCTCCTCGGCCAAAGCGCTAAAAGTGCGGCCCTCCTGGGTGCAGCAGAAAATCGTATCGCCACCTGTCAAGGCCTCTGCGGCGCGGTCGATCTGGGCCGTGCAGAGCGCCGAACAGGGCTTGGCGGCGCTCACGTCCGCGTGATCGGCCAGCGCTTGCGAATCGATTTCCATCGATCCTTCGCAAGTACACGTTATCAATGACTTGGACATGGATTTCCCCCTCGGAAACGCGCCCCTCACGTCCCCTCGCAAGGCCCGGCGCGGCATAACGCTAATCGCGATTCAGGGGCGGCGGCAACCGGAATTCTCGGCGGTGCAGCGACTCGCCCCGGCGCCGCAGAGCAGCAATTCGGCCCGGTGATTCGCCGCAGTGCTGCATGTCGGAAACCAGAGTGAAAGCGTCGGATTGGACAAAACGTCCGAAGGGACCCGATCGGCCTGTCCGGCCCGGCCATTTTGACCGAAGGCGCAGGAAAATCGGGTAGCGGTGCGGATTCCACTTGGCGGCTGCGCGAATGGTATACGACTGTGGACGCAGGGAGAGACGAGAACCAAGTGATCCACAATCCGAACATGTATCGAACGCTGCCGGTCGGCATCGTGCTGCGCAAGACGCCGGGTGCGACCCGTTGGGCTGCGTGGCACTGGACGGCCAGCGCGGTCCTGCCGGGTGCGGGGCCGGCGGAGTGGCGCGTGATGCGCGAAGAGGGCGACGCGGTGGAATATCACGCCGCCACCCTGACGCTGGAACTGCACGGGGCGGAGACCGAGGCCTACCTGCACGGGATCAGCGCGCGGGTGCCCAGCCTCTATGTCGTGATGCGCGAGGCGGCGGGCGATCCGCCGCTCGAGGTGGTGTTGGTGACGGCCTCGCCCTACGAGGCGCAGGATTACACCGACAGCGGCGAGGAGATCGTCGAGAAGGTGCCGATGCCGCACGGGCTGGTGGCCTGGGTGCGCGAGTTCGTCGAGGAATTCCACGAGGACGAGGTCTTTGTGAAGCGCCGCCGCGACAAGAAGCGGGTGGATCTGGTGCAGGACGGCGTCGGCGATCCGCGGATCGGCAAGGCGGCGGATATCTACGCTTCGCCGGCGCTGAAGCGCAGGAGGCTGTCATGAGCGCTGCCAGCAAAAGCGGACCCCGGTTTTGCGTCTGGCAGCGCGGGAGGCAATCATGAGCCTTTGGGCAAAGCGTCGCGCGGCGGTGGCAGCCGAAGAACGGGCCGAGGCGGAGGCACGCCAGGCGGCCCTGCGGCAGGCCGAGGAGCAGGCTCTGGCGGAGCGGCCGGACGCAGAGCTTCTGGCCGAGGCGGGGCTGAAGGACCCCGACGAACTGATCAGCGCCGAGGAGATCCGGGCGTTCCTGAAGCACGCGCTGCCGGACCGGCTGAAGCGACGGGCCCTGCGGAAGCTCTGGGGGCTGAACCCGGTGCTGGCGAATATCGACGGGCTGGTCGATTACGGCGAGGACTTCACCGACAAGGCGATGTGCGTGGAGAACATGCAGACGCTCTATACCGTCGGCAAGGGGATGCTGGAGCAGTTCAAGGGGCTTGGGGAAGAGGCCGAAGAGGAAATCATCGCGTCCCGGACAGGCTCCGGGACCTCGGCGTTTGAAGCTGACGAGGAGGCCCCGGATCAGGTCCGGGGCGTGGAGTATGATGAGGCGGAGGGCGGCGAGAGTGTTGACGGGGTTGCGGTCGGCGCTGACCATGAGGTCCCGGATCAAGTCCGGGACGGCGATGGTGCGGAGGTCGAGGCGGCGCGCTTCGAGGACACCGAACAGGTCGCGCCCAGCCAGCGCCGTATGCGTTTTACGTTTGAGAGGGTTTGAATGACGACTGCGACTGCACCAGCGATTGCCGAAGAAGACCGCCTTCGCGCGGATCTGTATAATTTCCTGGGCGTGATCCTGTCGGGGCCGCCGGACGAGATGCTGCTGGCGCAGACCGCCGGACTGACCGGCGATGACAGCGATCTCGGGCAGGCGATCTCGACACTGGCGAAACTGGCGAAGGTGTCGAAGCCCAAGGGGGTGGAGACCGAGTACAACAAGCTGTTCATCGGGCTGGGGCGCGGCGAGCTGCTGCCCTATGCGTCGTACTACCTGACCGGTTTCCTGAATGAGAAGCCCCTGGCGCTGCTGCGTCAGGACATGGCGCGGCTGGGGCTGGAGCGGGCGGACAACGTGTTCGAACCCGAGGACAATATCGCGTCGTTGATGGAGATGATGGGCGCGATCATTGCCGGGCGGTTCCGCGATCCGGCCAACCTGACCGCGCAGAAGGACTTCTTCGCGAAACACATCGCACCCTGGGCCGGGCATTTCTTCGCCGACCTCGAGGGCGCCAAGAACAGCGTCTTCTACGCGCCGGTCGGCACCGTCGGCAGGACGTTCATGGAGATCGAGGCGGAAGCGTTCCGCCTTGGCTGAGCAGGACTGATCCGGGGCCTTCGGGCCCCACAACGAGCGGCGGGCGACCGTCGGAACACATGGGGAGAGAGACCATGGCAGAGGAAAAGGGCGCCAGCCGCCGCGATTTCCTGAAGATGGCCGGGACCACGGCGCCGCTTGCGGCCGTCGCGGTGGCGACCAGCGGGACCGAGGCGGAGGCCGCCGAACCCGACCTGACATCGGAGAAGATGCAGGACACCGCCCACACCCGGGCCTACTTCGCCAGCGCGAAGTTCTGACGCGAGCGCGGTCCGGGACGACCCGGGCCGAGGGATAGGCCAAGAGCGACTGGTTGCGTGACGCCCGACTGCATCAAGGCCAATAACAGTACCAAGCGCGCGGTTGGAGCAAGGCTTACGGACCGCAAGCTAGGGAGGGAAACGAGATGTTGAGGAAAAAGACCAACGGGGTAGCGCGACGCCCCCAGCGGACTTCGATCCTGTCTGACGTGGCCAAGGCCTCGGTGGACCGCCGCGCATTCCTGCGCGGATCGGGTCTGGCGATCGGTGGTCTGGCCGCAATTGCCGCGACCGGCGGCACCGTCAAGCCGGCATCGGCCGCGACCGCGCCGATGGGCAAGGTCGATATCAAGAAATCCGTCTGCACCCACTGCTCGGTCGGCTGTACCGTGGTGGCGGAAGTCAGCGACGGCGTCTGGATCGGGCAAGAGCCCGGCTGGGACAGCCCGTTCAACCTGGGTGCGCATTGCGCCAAGGGCGCCTCGGTGCGCGAGCACGCGCATGGTGAGCGGCGGCTGAAGTACCCGATGAAGAAGGTCGGCGGCGAATGGGTCCGCGTGTCCTGGGAAGAGGCGATCAACGAGATCGGCGACAAGATGAACGTGATCCGCGAGGAAAGCGGACCGGATTCTGTTTACTGGCTCGGCTCGGCCAAGCATTCCAACGAACAGGCCTACCTGTTCCGCAAGTTCGCGGCCTACTGGGGCACCAACAACGTCGACCACCAGGCGCGGATCTGCCACTCGACGACGGTTGCCGGTGTGGCGAACACATGGGGCTACGGCGCCATGACCAACAGCTACAACGACATCCACAATTCGCGTGCGATCTTCATCATCGGCGGCAACCCGGCCGAGGCGCACCCGGTGTCGCTGCTGCACGTGCTGAAGGCGAAGGAGCAGAACAACGCACCGCTGATCGTCTGCGACCCGCGCTTCACCCGCACCGCGGCCCATGCCGATGAATACGTGCGGTTCCGCCCGGGATCGGACGTGGCGCTGATCTGGGGCATCCTGTGGCACATCTTCGACAACGGCTGGGAGGACAAGGAGTTCATCCGCACCCGTGTCTGGGGCATGGACCAGATCCGTGAAGAGGTGGCCAAGTGGACGCCCGAAGAAGTCGAGCGGGTCACCGGCACGCCGGGCAGCCAGCTCAAGCGGGTGGCGATGACGCTGGCCAACAACCGTCCCGGCACCGTGATCTGGTGCATGGGCGGCACCCAGCACACCAACGGCAACAACAACACCCGCGCCTACTGCATCCTGCAGCTTGCGCTGGGCAACATGGGCACCTCGGGCGGCGGCACCAACATCTTCCGCGGCCACGACAACGTGCAGGGCGCAACCGACCTTGGCGTGCTGTCGCACACCCTGCCGGGCTACTACGGCCTGTCGGCCGGCGCATGGGCCCACTGGGCGCGTGTCTGGAACGAAGAGCCCGAGTGGCTGGCGAACCAGTTTGCCAAGGTCGAGGGTGCCGACGGCAAGGAGAAGTCGCTTCAGAACCTCACCGGGATTCCGGTGTCGCGCTGGATCGACGGGGTGCTGGAAGACCCGGCCAACACGGACAACCCCGACAAGGTTCGGGCCATGGTGCTCTGGGGCCACGCGCCGAATTCGCAGACCCGCATGACCGAGATGAAGAAGGCGATGGAGATGCTCGACATGCTTGTCGTCATCGACCCATATCCGACGGTCTCGGCGGTGCTGCACGACCGCACCGACGGCGTCTACCTGCTGCCGGCGGCAACGCAGTTCGAGACCTACGGCTCGGTCACGGCTTCGAACCGGTCGCTGCAATGGCGCGAGAAGATCGTCGATCCGCTGTTCGAATCGAAGCCGGATCAGGAGATCATCGCGCTGTTTTCGAAGAAGTTCGGCTTCCATGACCGGATGTTCCGCAACATCGCGCTGGAGGACGACGGGCTGACGCCCAACGTCGAGGACACCCTGCGTGAGATCAACCGCGGCATGTGGACCATCGGCTATACCGGGCAGTCGCCCGAGCGGCTGAAGATGCACATGGAGAACCAGCACACCTTCGACCGCACCACGCTGCGGGCCAACGGTGGGCCGGCGGACGGCGACTATTACGGTCTGCCGTGGCCAAGCTGGGGCACGCCCGAGATGAACCACCCGGGCACGCCGAACCTCTATGACATGTCGAAACCGGTGGCCGAAGGTGGCCTGTCGTTCCGGGCGCGCTTCGGCGTCGAGCGGGATGGCGACAACCTGCTGGCGGAAGGCGTGTCCAACCCCGGTGCCGAGATCCAGGACGGATACCCCGAGTTCACCTACCAGATGCTGGTGGACCTGGGTTGGGACAGCGACCTGACCGACCTCGAGAAGAACGTCATGGGCCGGATTGCCGGTATCGAGGGGCTGGAGGACAGCGCCGTCGGAAACCAGGACGACGGCGAGGAGAAGGCCAATGCTGCCGAGGGCGTGACGCCCGAAGGCGGACAGGCCGACGAGGTTCAGCAGACGGCCGAAGGCCAGAACCTGACCGCACCAGACGGCATGCAGGGGGCCAACGAGGAGGTCGGCGAACAGGCGATGTCGCCCTTCCCGTCGGACTTCAACGAGAAGGTCAGCACGATCAACTGGAAGACCGACCTGTCGGGCGGCATCCAGCGGGTCGCGATCAAGCATGGCTGTGCGCCCTTCGGCAATGCCAAGGCGCGGGCAGTGGTGTGGACCTTCCCGGACCCGGTGCCGCTTCACCGCGAACCGCTGTATACCAATCGGCGGGATCTGGTGGAGGACTATCCGACCTACGAGGACCGCAAGTTCTATCGTCTGCCGACGATGTACGCCTCGATCCAAAAGCAGGACTTCAGCAAGGATTACCCGATGATCCTGACGTCCGGCCGGCTGGTCGAATACGAAGGCGGTGGCGACGAAACCCGGTCCAACCCCTGGCTGGCCGAGTTGCAGCAGGACATGTTCGTCGAGATCAACCCGCGCGACGCCAACAACCTTGGTGTGCGTGACGGGGCACAGGTCTGGGTCGAAGGTCCGGAAGGCGGCAAGGTCAAGGTCATGGCAATGGTGACGCCTCGGGTCGGCGAAGGCGTTGCCTTCATGCCGTTCCACTTCGGCGGTCACTTCCAGGGCGAAGACCAGCGGTCGAAATACCCCGACGGGGCCGATCCGTATGTTCTGGGTGAATCGACGAACACCGCCCAGACCTATGGCTATGACAGCGTGACACAGATGCAGGAGACCAAGTGTACTCTCTGCAAGATCATGCCAGCGTAAGGAGAAAGAGATATGGCAAGAGCGAAGTTTCTCTGTGACGCCGAGCGCTGCATCGAATGCAACGCCTGCGTCACGGCCTGCAAGAACGAACACGAGGTGCCTTGGGGGATCAACCGACGACGGGTTGTCACAATCCAGGACGGCTCACCGGGTGAACGGTCGATCTCGGTCGCCTGCATGCACTGTTCGGACGCGCCCTGCATGGCGGTGTGCCCGGTCGACTGCTTCTACCAGAACGAGGAAGGCGTCGTCCTGCACTCCAAGGACCTGTGCATCGGCTGCGGCTATTGCTTCTACGCGTGCCCCTTCGGCGCGCCGCAGTATCCGCAGGCCGGCAACTTCGGGTCGCGCGGCAAGATGGACAAGTGCACCTTCTGCGCCGGCGGACCCGAGGAAAACCACTCGCAGGCCGAGTTCTCGAAGTACGGGCGCAACCGGATTGCGGAAGGCAAGCTGCCGATCTGCGCCGAGATGTGTTCGACGAAGGCCCTGCTGGCGGGCGATGGCGACGTGGTGTCGGCCATCTACCGCGAGCGGGTGGTGGCCCGCGGCTTCGGCTCGGGCGCCTGGGGCTGGGGCACGGCCTACGACCAGAAGGACGGCTGAGCCGGTCCGGGGGATGGGCAGGACTTGCCCATCTCTCCGTCTGACGCCGGCGTAGGTGACACGCCCTGCGTCCGCACTATCTTATCGTCGGCGCGGCGGCCATCGGCTTGCCGCGCCGCAAGCGACCTTACCGATCCCGGGAGACACCCATGTTGCGCCACCTGATGGCCGTTCTGATCCTTGCACTCATGCCGGTGACCCTGACCGCGCAGGAGGTGATGACCCAAGACCCCGCGCTCGACCGGACCGACACCGGCGGCGCGCAGACGCTGGAGGATATCCTGCGGCGGCAGGAGGGACTGAAGGTCGATGACAGCTTTCGTCGGAACAACCGGCTGAACGAGCCTGCCGGCGTGCCCGAACTGGGTGCCCTCGGCGGCGCGTCGGACAGCGATTTCTGGCGCGCTTTGCGCTATAACGAGGCCGGCGAGGCCACCGATGTAAATGTCAGCACGCCGCATCCCGCAGGTGCGGTGCTGGTGCAGGACCGTGGCATGTGGTGGCTGGAATTCCGGGAAGGGCCGCTGCGGACCTACGGCGGCTGGCTGCTGCTGGCGACGATCGCCATCTTGGCGGTATTCTTCCTGATCCGCGGCCGCGTCCGCATCGAGGGCGGCAAGGCCGGCACCACCGTGACCCGCTTCAAGGCGATCGAGCGTTTCGCACACTGGATGATGGCGATCTCATTCATCCTGCTGGCCTTTACCGGGCTGTTCGTGCTGTTCGGGCGGGCCTATTTCATCGACTGGTTCGGGGCCGGGTTCAATTCGCAGCTTCTGATCGTGTCGAAGTTCATCCACAACAACGTGTCATGGGCCTTCATGCTGGGGCTGGTGATGGTCTTCGTGATGTGGGTCTGGCACAATCTGCCCGACCGCACCGACCTGACCTGGTTCCGCTATGGCGGCGGCATCATCGGCAAGAAGCACCCGCCGGCGAAGAAGTTCAACGCCGGGCAGAAGATCGTCTTCTGGTCGGTGATCATCTTCGGGGTCTCGGTGTCGGTGTCCGGGCTGTCGCTGCTGTTTCCCTTCGAGTTCAACATGTTCGGCCCGACCTTCGGCCACATGAACGACTGGGGCATGAACGAATGGGTCGGTATGGCGCCGTTCCCGACCGAGCTGTCGCCGCAGGAAGAGATGCAATATGCTCAGCTGTGGCACGCGATCGTGGGCTTTATCCTGATGGCGGTGATCATTGGCCACATCTACATCGGGACGCTGGGGATGGAAGGCGCTTACGATGCCATGGGTTCGGGGCAGGTGGACGAGGCCTGGGCCGAGCAGCACCACTCGATCTGGTACGAAAAGGTCAAGGACGGCACGGCGCCGAACGACGCCAGGGCCCATCCGGCGGAGTAACCATGCGCACGGCTCTGGCAGGTCTGGCGGTGGTCTGGGCGACGGCGGTGTCCGGGGCCGAGTTCACCACGCTCAAGGGGCACGGCGGGCCGGTGATGGGCCTGGCCGTGTCGCCCGAGGGGCGCGTGGCCAGTGCCAGTTTCGACAATTCCGTGGGGGTCTGGCAAGGGCGCGAGCCTGAGTGGCTGGAAGGGCATGAGGCGGCGGTGGTGTCGGTCGCCTGGGGGCCCGCAGGCGTGCTGGCCTCTGGCGGCGACGATTTCGCGGTTCGGCTCTGGCAGGTTGGCGCGGAGGTCCAGGACGCGGGTGTGCTTGGGCGCCACCGCGGCAAGGTTGCGGCGCTGGAATTCGCGCCCTCCGGCGACTGGCTGGCCAGCGGCGGCTGGGATGGCAGCGTCCGGGTCTGGCCGCTGACCGGTGGCGAGGCGCGGGTGCTGGCCGAACCGGGCGCGGCGGTCAACGCGCTGGCCTGCGTGGACGACACGGTATTGCTGGCCGGGACGGCGGGGGGCGAGATCCTGCGGTACGATTTGCAGACCGGCGAGGCGCTGCCGCTGGTCAAACACGGCTTCGGAGTGAACACCGTCGTCGTCGGGGACGGCTGGATCGCCTATGGCGCGGTGGATGGCGGCACCCGGATCGTTGATCTGGAGGGCGGGGAGATTGCCGATTTCACGCTCGACCGCCGACCGATCCTTGCGATGGCGTGGCACGAGGATACCGCGCAGCTCGCGGTGGGCGACGGGCAGGGCTATATCATGATCGTCGACACCGAGACCTGGCAGATCGCCCGCGACTTCCGCGCCACCCGCGACGGGCCGGTTTGGGCGCTGGATTTTGGACCGGGGGGCGAGATGATCTATGCCGGGGGTATCGACGACGTCGCCTATGGCTGGCCGGTGGCCAGCCTCGATGCCTTCGAACCGGGGATCACCGGCGAACGGTCGTTCCTGCGCGACGCCGAAACCATGCCCAACGGCGAACGGCAGTTCATGCGCAAATGCTCGATCTGCCACGCGCTGGAGGAAGGCCCGTCGCGCAAGGCGGGCCCGACGCTGCATGGCGTGTTCGGCCGGCGGGCGGGGACGCTGGAAGGCTATGCCTATTCCGATACGCTCGACGGGTCCGCGATCGTCTGGGACGAGGACACCATAGATGCGCTTTTCGACGAGGGGCCGGACCATTATATTCCGGGATCCAAGATGCCGATGCAGGTGATCGCGGGCGCGGATGATCGCGCCGACCTGATCGCCTTTCTGAAAACTGCCACCAAGGGGGCTACTGAATGAAATCCATGCTTGCCGGGTTTGCCGCTGTCATCCTGATCGGGATCGCCGCGTACTACGGGCTGCACGAACTCGGGTTCTCGGCAGAGGAGGCCTATTCGGGGCCGAACGTCCGGGTCGACTGATGACACCGAAGGACGATTACGGCGGTACGCTTGCGGGAGCGCAGGTGCTGGTGATCGACGACGAGCCGGGGATGCGCAATTTCCTGGTCAAAATCCTTGGCCCTAGGGTCAAGCGGGTGGCCGAGGCCGGATCCGCCGCCGAGGCGACCCGGCTGCTGGACGAGACGCATTTCGACCTGGTGATCCTCGACAACATCATGCCGGGGGGGACCGGGCTGGAGTGGGTGACCGACCAGCGGCGGCGCGGTTTCTTTGCCGATACCATCCTGATCACCGCCTACGCGGACCTTGAAACCGCGATTGCGGCGCTCCGGGCCGGGGTGTCGGACTTCGTGCTGAAGCCGTTCCGGGCGAACCAGATCCTCGGCGCCATGGCGCGCACGCTGGACCGCAAGAACCTGCGGCGCGACAACCTGCTCTTGCGGCGGGAACTTCATGCCGGGACGGGGCAGGGGAAGCTGCTGGGCACCTCTGCGCCGCTGGCCGAGGTCCGCCGGGTGCTGCAAAAGCTGGCCCCCCTGCCGACGCCAGTCCTGTTTACCGGCGAGAGCGGCACCGGCAAGGAATTGGCGGCGCGGCATCTGCATGCGCAGTCGGACCGGGCAGAGAAGCCCTTTGTTGCGGTGAACTGCGCCGCCATCGCGGTGGACCGGATCGTGCCGGAACTGTTCGGCACGGTCGAGGGCGATGCGCGGCTGAAGCCGGGGCTCTTGCTGCTGGCCGACGGTGGGACGCTGTTCCTCGACGAGGTGGCGCAGATGCCCGAGGCGCTGCAGGCGGCGCTGCTCAGGGTGCTGGAGGACCAGAAGATCCGGCCCGAGGGGGCGGAGCGCGAGATCCCGCTAAACCTGCGGTTCCTGTTTGCCACCAATGCCGATCTGGACCGGGCGGTGGCGGAGGGGCGGTTCCGCGCCGACCTCTATCACCGGATGAACGTGATGCGGATCGAGATGCCGCCCCTGCGCGACAGGTCCGAGGATATCACCGAGCTGTCCTCGCTGTTCATGTCGCAGTTTGCCACCACGCTGGGCATGGCGCCGCTGGCGCTGGACGAAGAGACGCTGCTGAAGCTGCGCCGCTACGACTGGCCGGGCAACGTCCGCGAGTTGAAGAACCTGATCGAGCGGTCGGTGATCCTGGGCAGCTTCCCAGAGGAATTCGCCGGCCACGGCGCGGTGACCGGGGCGCAGGCGGTGGAGGACCTCGACCTGGTGGTACAGCGCCACATCCTGCATGTGCTGGATCTGTGTGACGGCAACCGCGCCGAGGCGGCACGGCGGCTGGGTGTCTCGCGTAAGACCATCGACCGCAAGGTCGCGGCGTGGGGCGAGGGCGAGGGCGAGGCGCATGAGCCGATAGGGTCGACGCGGTCGCGGCCGGGTTGAAAGTGCCAATCCGTTGCAACTGGGCGCATGCCGCGCATCGCCGGGCCGAGGTGCGGCGACCCGACGGTAGTGATGCCCACTTTATCCAGGCAAGGTCCGTAGAACATCGATAAGTCGCGCTGTCGGCATCCATATCGCCGTGCCGGAGGGCGGCCCGGCGATGCGCGGTGGCTTTGCCGCTGTTAACGCGCACGGTCGCTATCGCAGACGGAGGTTTGGCGCTCGCTGTCCCCCTCAGGACCGTAGGGTGCGTGATCTCACGCACCGCTTTGGCTTCGTCTGAACGTCGAGCCGCGCAGTCGCCGACCTCGGGGTGGCGAAGCGACGATGGTGCAAGCCACTTTATGTCCCAGTTGCCGTAGACCCTCGGACCGTCGCGCTTCGCCGCCTTATCGCCTCCCCGGGGGGAGGTCGGCGATTGCGCGGCGGGCTTCGCCCTTGATTCCGCGCGGGGCGCCCAGTCGAGATGGTCCGCTGATCCCGTTCCGATAGTGCGCACGGGCGTCCAATAGTCCCCCTCAGCGCTTCCTGAACGCGTCCTGCAAGGCCGCACCCAGCGCGCCGGGGGTCTCGGAGCGCTGCGGCTTGCTCTTGAAGGCAGGGCCCTTGCCGCGCTGTTGCGGCTTGTCGCGGGGTTGCTGGTCGCGCTTGCCGCCGCCGTCCTTGCGCATGGTCAGGCCGATGCGCTTGCGCGGCACGTCGACCTCGGTCACCCGGACGCGCACCACGTCGCCGGCCTTGACCACCTCGTGCGGGTCCTTGACGAAACGGTCGGCCAACTGGCTGACGTGGACCAACCCGTCCTGATGCACGCCGATGTCGACGAAGGCGCCGAAGGCCGCGACGTTCGTCACGGTGCCCTCCAGCGACATGCCGGGCTTGAGGTCGGTGATCTCGTTGATCCCTTCGGCGAAGCTGGCGGTCTTGAATTCGGGGCGCGGGTCGCGGCCGGGTTTCTGCAATTCCGACAGGATGTCCTGCACCGTGGGCAGGCCAAAGCTGGCATCGACGAAATCCTCGGCGCGGATGGACTTGAGGATCTGCTCCTGCCCCATGATCTGGCGGATATCGCGGCCGCAGGCCTTCACGATGCGGCGGGCGACGTCATAGGCCTCGGGGTGAACCGACGAGGCGTCCAGCGGCTCTTTCCCGTCGCGGATGCGCAGGAAGCCGGCGCTTTGCTCAAAGGCCTTGGGGCCGACGCCCGCCACCTTGAGCAGCGCCTTGCGCGAGGCGAAGGCGCCGGCGGCGTCGCGGTGGGCGACGATGGCCTCGGCCAGGCGCGGCCCGAGGCCCGCGACATGCGCCAAGAGCGGGGCGGAGGCGGTGTTGAGATCGACGCCGACGGCGTTCACGGCGTCTTCGACCACGGCCTCCAGCGCGCGGGACAGCTGGCGCTGGTCGACATCGTGCTGGTACTGGCCGACGCCGATGCTTTCGGGCGCGATCTTGACCAGTTCGGCCAGCGGGTCCTGCAGACGGCGAGCGATGGAGACGGCGCCGCGCAGCGACACGTCGAGATCGGGAAATTCCTTCGCTGCCAATTCGCTGGCGGAATAGACCGAGGCACCGGCCTCGGAGACCACGACGGTGGTGGGTTTCGGGCCAGCGGGCAGCATCTTGAGCGTGTCGGCGGTGAATTTCTCGGTCTCGCGGCTGGCGGTGCCGTTGCCGATGGCAATCAGTTCCACGCCGTGCTTGCGGACGAGGTGGAGCAGCTGTTCTTCGGACCCGCGCAGATCGCGCTTCGGCGGGAAGGGATAGAGCGTGGCGGTGTCCAGCACCTTGCCGGTGGCATCAACCACGGCGGCCTTGACGCCGGTGCGGATGCCGGGATCGAGGCCCAGGGTCGGCTTGGCGCCGGCGGGGGCGGCGAGCAGCAGGTCCTTGAGATTGCGGGAAAACACCCGGATCGCCTCGTCATGGGCGCGGCGACGCAGGTCGGCGAGCAGGTCCATGAACATGGTCAGGCTGAGCTTGACGCGCCATGTCCAGGCGGCGGCAGAGCGCAGCCACCGGTCGCCGGAACCGTCGCCGGGGATGCCGATGGCGCGGGCGACGATGCCGGTTGCGCGTTCGGTGCCGGTCTCGGGGTCCGGCTCGATCGAGACGGTCAGGATACCCTCTTTCGAGGCCCGCAGGATGGCCAACGCCCGATGCGCGGGGATCTTGGCCCAGGATTCCCGGTGATCGAAATAGTCGGAGAACTTGGCACCCTCGGCCTCTTTGCCCTTCTGGACCTTGGCCAGCACCAGCGCCTCGTTCTGCATGAACTCGCGGAGGCGACCGAGCAGGTCGGCGTTTTCGGTCAGCTCTTCGGCGAGGATGTCGCGGGCCCCTTCCAACGCGGCTTTCACCGTTTCGACGTTTTCACCGAGGTAACCCTCGGCCAGCCGTTCCGGATCGGCGCCGCGGTCGTCCATGATGGCGCGCAGCAGCGGCTCCAGCCCGTTTTCGCGGGCGATCATCGCCTTGGTGCGGCGCTTGGGCTTGTAGGGCAGGTAGATGTCTTCCAGCACCGCCTTGCTGTCGGCCTGCGCGATCTTCTTCGCCAGCTCGTCGGTCAGCTTGTCCTGCGACCGGATGCTGTCGAGGATGGTGGCGCGGCGGGCTTCCATCTCGCGCAGGTAGACCAGCCGGTCCGAGAGGTTGCGCAACTGCGTGTCGTCCAGTCCGCCGGTGGCTTCCTTGCGGTAGCGGGCGATAAAGGGAACGGTCGCACCTTCGTCGAGTAGCGCGGTGGCGGCGGCCACCTGTCGCGGGCTGGCGGCGATCTCGGTGGCGATGGTGCGGGCGATGCGGTCGGCGGTCTGGTCCAAGGCGAAGGCTCCTCGTGGTCGGGAGGCAAGTCATAGCCAGCGTCAGGGAGTCGCGCCAGTGCGATCTTGCGCGGACGCCGATCCATCGATGGATCGGTGAAAATCCGTTGACGGATTTTCCCGCCTCATGCCTCGGGCGACTGCTCCTTGAGGATGCGCAGGAAGACGCGGGTCAGGCGGTTGGGCTCGGGCGCGCGGCGGGTGGCGGCGGCGAAGGCGGTGCGATAGCGGATGGTGCCGGGCAGCACGCGGCGCACGTCGCCTGCCGCCTCGTAGGGCGCCATCATGTGATCGGGCATGAAGCCGACGTATCGGCCCGACAGCACCAGCACGGCCAGCATCGTCTCGCTCTGCACCACGGCGCGGGGCTGCATGTCGAGCGCCTGGCCGTATTGCAGGTTAGGCGAGTTAAAGGCGATGCCGGCATAACGCGCCTTGCGCACGTCCTTGACGGTCAGGTCGTCCTCGGAACGGTCGAAGAACGGATGATCGCGCCCGCAATAGAGGAACATGTCCTCGCCGTGGACCGGCATGTAATCGAATCCGGGCGCGGGGCGGTGCATGGCGACGATGCCGATGTCGAGCTGGCCCTCGTGCAGGCGGGTCTCGATCAGGTTGGGCGGCAGCATCGACAATTCGAGGTCGACATCGGGGGCGCGTTCGGAAAAGGCCCGGATGGCGCTGCTCAGGTGCGCCTCGGGATTCGAGATGCACTGATCGAAGACCGCCAGCCGCAGGGTGCCGACCAGTTTCTGACGCACCTCGTTCACGCGGGTGCGGAAATCGGCTACCGAATCGAGCAGATCCTGGGTCGCGCGCAGCACCCGCGCGCCTTCGTCGGTCAGGAAGAATCCTGCAGGTCCCCGGTTGCAGAGCCGCATGCCCAGCCGATGTTCGAGGTCCGAGATATTCTTGGAAATGGTCGAGCGGCCGATGTTGAGCTCGGTTTCCGCTGCGGAAAGCCCGCCGCATTCCGATACCGCCTTGAAGATACGAAGCAATTTCAGATCGGCATTGCCGATTTGTGGGATGAGAAGCTGGCGGGCCATCGGGAAACGTTTCCTGTTCGTGAAACCTTGCTTCGATCCTCGTACATTTTTCGACGCTTTCACACAAGCTAGGGATGCGGTCATTGCTTCAGGGCAGGGAGGCCCGAAGCAGAATTGATATACCCTTCGGGAGGACCCCATGCGCTTTTTCAACACCCTCGCCCGCCTCGGCACCGCCGCATCGCTGGCTGCACTGATCGCCGCCGCACCGGCCATGGCCAAGGATTTCAAGATCGCCGTCGGTGACGGCGCGGGCGGGACGCAGGAAGCGCTCGGCAAGGCGTTCATCGCGGCGCTGGAAGAGGAAACCGGCGGCGCACACAGCGGCACGCTGTTCCTCAACGGCCAGCTTGGGTCCGAGCAGGACACCGTGAACGACGCTGCCATGGGCCTGCTCGACTTCTCGATCCTCGCGATCAACAACGTGACGCCGTTCTCGCCCTCGGTCGGCGTGCTGACGCTGCCCTACATGATCCTCAGCCTTGAGGACGCGGTGACGCTGACGCAGGGCCCGGTGGGTCAGGAACTGGTGGAAAACACTATCCGCGACAGCGGCGTGCGCATCGTCGGCTGGGCCTACTCGGGCTTCCGCGTGCTGACGAACTCGAAGAAACCGGTGACCACCGTGGCCGACCTTCAGGACCTGGTGATCCGCGTGCCCAAAAATGAAATCATGATCGCCACCTACAAGGCCTGGGGCGTGAACCCGACCCCGATGGCATGGTCCGAAACCTTCGCGGGCCTTCAGACCGGCGTCGTCGACGGGCAGGACAACCCCTACATCACCGTCTACTCGATGAAGTTCGACGAGGTGCAGGACCACGTCACCAACCTGCGCTATCTGTTCTCGATCGAGCCGCTGGTGGTGTCGGAAGCGGTGTTCCAGAGCCTTTCCGAAGAAGAGCAGCAGGCAGTTCTGACGGCTGGCCAGAAAGCCACCGAATATTCGGAGCAGTACCTGCGCGACCAGGAAGACGAGATCAAGAAGGTGCTCACCGAGCGCGGCATGGAGATCGTCGATCCGGCCAACGGCGAGCAGGAGTTCATCGACCTCGCCACCCAGGCCGTCTGGCCGCAATTCTACGACTCCATCGGCGGTGTCGAAAAGCTGAACGCCGCCCTTGGCGAAATCGGTCGCGAGCCGGTCACCAACTGATCCCCCTCCCCAACCGACTGACCGACCGACCGACCGGAGAAGCGCCTCAGTGCGCTTCTCCGACCACCCCAGGAGTGCCCGTCATGCTGGCCCGCGCCTTCAACAACATCGAAAGCATCATCTGCCGGACGCTGCTGAGCGGCTTCGTGCTGCTGCTGTTCGTCCAGATCATCGCCCGTGAGGTCTTTGGCCATTCGTTTTCGTGGATCGAGGAGCTGAGCGTCTACATGTTCGTCTGGTTCGTCTATTTCGGGGCCAGCTATGCCGCGCTGAAGGGCGCGCACAACCGGGTGACCTTCCAGTTCCGTTTCCTGCCGCCCTGCAAGATCAAGTATGTCGAGGCTTTCGCCGACCTGTTCTGGCTGGCGTTCAACGCGACCTTCATCTGGCTCAGCTACGACTTCGTGTTCAACAAGATGAACAAGTTCTGGAAAAGCCAGACCTTGGGCATCGAGATGAAATACATCTACGCCGTTCTGCCCATCGCCTTTGCGCTGATGACCATCCGCATCCTTCAGGTCAATTACATCAAGCTCATCAAGGGCGAAGAGGTCGCCGATCCCGACCAGATCGACCTTGACGCGATCAAATCCGACAACGTTAAAGCGGGGGCCTGATCCATGGAAGGCGAAATCACCACCATCCTCTTCGGCTCGTTCCTGCTGCTGCTGCTGATCGGCGCCCCGATCACCGTGGCGCTGGGGGTGTCGTCGCTGATCTCTTTCGTGATCCTCGGCGACAACCCGATCAAGTTCGTGCAGATCGCCTTTACCTCCGTGGGGTCCTTCCCGCTGATGGCGCTGCCCGCCTTCATCCTGGCCGGGGCGCTGATGGAGGCCGCCGGCATTTCGAAACGGCTGATCGACGTGGCCGAGAGCTTTGCCGGGCCGTTCACCGGCGGTATTTCCGCCGCCACCGTCATGGCCTGCCTGTTCTTCGGCGCGATCTCGGGCTCGGGCCCGGCCACCACCGCCGCCGTCGGCATGCTGATGATCCCGGCGATGATCAACCGCGGCTACGACAAGGGCTTCGCCTCGGCGGTTACCGCCTCTTCCGGGGGCCTGGGCATCGTCATTCCGCCGTCGATCCCGATGGTCATCTTCGGCATCGCCGCCCTCGGCATGATCCCCCCGCCTGAGGCCGTGGCCGAACACGGCACCTTTCAGTCGGTGTCGATCTCCAAGCTGTTCATTGCCGGGTTCGTGCCCGCCTTCCTGATCGCCGGATCGCTGCTGCTGATGAATTTCATGCTGTCCAAGAAGCGCGGCTATTCCGGCAATGCCGAGGGCTGGTCGATGGGCCTGATCACCACCCAGCTTTACAGGGGCTTCTGGTCGCTGATGGCGCCGCTGGTGATCCTGGGCGGCATCTATACAGGGTTCTTCACCCCGACCGAAGCCGCCATCGTCGCCATTGCCTATACGCTGTTCGTCGGCGTCGTGATCTACCGCGAACTGACCTGGAAATCGCTGTTCCAGTCGCTCGAGGCGACGACGTGGCTGACCGGGCGGGTGCTGCTGATCCTGTTTACCGCCACCGTATTCGGCCGGCTGTTGGTGGAAAACCAGATCCCCGCGATGATCGCCGATGCGATGCTGGACCTGACCACCAACATCTACATCATCTGGGCGCTGATCATCTTCTTCCTGCTGTTCGTTGGCATGTTCATGGAGACACTGGCGACCATCCTGATCCTTGTGCCGGTGATGCTGCCGGTGGCCTATTCGGTGGGGATCGACCCGATCCACTTCGGCGTGGTCATGGTCTGCGCGCTCGGCATCGGGTTCCAGACCCCGCCACTGGGCGAGAACCTTTTCATTGCCTCGGGTATCTCGAACATCTCGATCGAGGAAATCTCGCTCCGCGCGCTGCCCTTCGCCGCGATCAACACCATCGCGATCTTCATCATCGCCTTCGTGCCCGAGCTGTCGCTCTGGCTGCCGCGGCTCTTGGGTTACTGAGGAGGAGCATGATGCAACCGTCCGTCACCAACATCCTCTTCGCCACCAACCTGTCGAAGAATTCGACCTACGCGCTGAAGAAGACCGCCAGCATCGCCCTGGCCATGGGCGCCGACATCCACGTGCTGCACGTGAACGAGCCGGTGTCCGAGGACGCGCAGATCACATTTGAGCTGTTCGTGACCAACGAAGGCTCGCGCCAGGCCGCGCAGAAACGCCGGCACGAGATGGTGCGCCAAGTGTTGCAGGAACGGCAGAACCGGTTCTGGGCCGCGCTCGACGACGAGGACCGCAAGGTGCGCGACCAGGTGACCAGCATCGAGGTGACCGACGGCTATCCCGCCGAGGTGATCCTGCGCCGCGCCCGCGAACTGGGCTGCGACCTGATCGTGATGGGCGCACAGGACCATGGGCTGTCGCACACCTTCCTCGGCACCGTGGCCAAACGCGTGCTGCGCCGCTCCGACATTCCCACGCTGATCGTCCCGTTCCGGGACGACGCCGAAACACCCGCCAAATGAAAGGCCCTGACATGACCACCACGCTTGAAAAGACCCTGACCGCCGACGACCTGGCCGCCACCTTCGACGCCTTCAACCGTCACGACATCGACGGCGTGATGACCCACTTCGCCGACGATTGCGTGTTCTACACCGTCGGCGGTGACGAAAAGTACGGTGCCAAGGTCGAAGGCGCCGAGGCCATTGCCAAGGCGTTCTGTGCCGTCTGGACCGGCATGACCGACGCGCATTGGGACCATCATTCGCACTTCGTGCACGGCGACCGCGCGGTGTCGGAATGGACCTTCTCGGGCACCGATGCCAACGGCATGCGGGTCGAGGCCGAGGGCGCCGACCTGTTCACCCTGTTTGACGGCAAGATCGTCGTGAAGCAGGCGCTGCGCAAGGCGCGCCCCGCGTTCAAGGCCTGATACCCGCCGCCCGCTTCGGCCATCCCTGAAGGAGACAATAAAATGCCTGATGGTGCGATCCCCCTGTCCTGGCCCAAGGCCAGCTATGACCCCAAGTACGATCCGATCCAGGACGCGGGACCCGGCCACAACCGGGAATTCGCGCCCACCTATTGGATCGGCACCGCCGGCCCGCCGCCCGCCGATGACGGCCCGGTCGTGGCCGACATGGAGGCCGAGGTGGTCGTCATCGGCTCGGGTTATACCGGGCTGTCGACGGCGATCCATCTGGCGAAGGACCACGGCATGACGCCGGTGGTGCTGGAGGCCAACACGGTGGCCTGGGGCTGTTCCACCCGCAACGGCGGGCAGGCGCAGATCTCGTCCGGGCGGCTGAAGCGGTCGCAGTGGATCAAGCGCTGGGGCGTCGACGTGGCGCGCGGCATGCACGCCGAGGTGGCCGAGGCCTTCGAGTTGTTCGAGGACCTGATCGCCGACGACGACATCAACTGCGATCCGCAGCCGGGCGGTCATTACTACATCGCCCACCGGCCCAAAGTGATGGCCGGTCTCCGCAAGGAATGCGCGGTGCTGAACGAGACCTTCGGCTACGGCGCGAAAATCCTCGGCCGTGAGGAGCTGCACGAGGCCCACGTCAAGGACCAGGAGGCCGCCGGCGCCCTGTGGGAACCCGACGGCACCTGCATCCACGCCGCCAAGCTGGCCTTCGGCTATCTGCGCATGGCGCGGCGGCTGGGCGCGCGGGTGCATACCGCGAGCCCGGTAACCGGCTGGCAGAAGCGCGGCGAATGGCACTACCTGCGCACACCCGGCGGAGTGGTGCGCACCAAGACCGTCGCCATCGCCACCGCCGGATACACTCCGGTGGGGCTGCACAAGCGCACCCGTCACCGGCTGATGCCGATCCTGTCGAACTCGATGGTGACGCGGGTACTGACCGAGGACGAACTGGAGGCCTGCGGCATCCGGACGAAATCGCCGCTGACCGACACGCGGACCCTGCGCCACTACTACCGCCTGCTGCCCGACAACCGGATGCAGATCGGATCGCGCAGCGCCGTCACCGGTCGCGACGCCGAGAACGAGAAGCATCTGGCGATGCTGCGCGCCGGTCTGGCGCGGAAGTTTCCCGCGCTCGAGGGCATCAGCCTCGATTATTCGTGGTGGGGCTGGGTCGATGTCAGCCACGACATGATGCCCCGCATCACCCGCGCACAGGAGGGCGAGCGCATCTTCTACGCGATGGGCTATGGCGGCAACGGCGTGATGTATTCGGCCCAGGCGGGCCGCCGCATGGCGCAACTGATCGCCGGGCAGAGAACGCCCGACCTGCCGATCTTCAACTCGGCGCTGCCCAGCCACGGGCTGCTGACACCGTTCCGCCGGCTGGGCCAGCGTATGGCCTACGTCTGGTATCACCTCCGCGACGAGAAACTCTAACCCCCCAGCCAACCCCGAAAATTCAAGACTTTCCAAGGAGTTATCCCCATGAAAATGACCACCGAAGAAGCCTTCGTCAAGGTTCTCCAGCGCCACGGCATCCGTCACGCCTTTGGCATCATCGGTTCGGCCATGATGCCGATTTCCGACCTCTTCCCCCGCGCCGGCATCCAGTTCTGGGACTGCGCGCACGAAGGCAGCGCAGGCATGATGGCCGACGGCTACACCCGCGCCACCGGCGAAATGTCGATGATGATCGCGCAGAACGGCCCCGGCATCACCAACTTCGTCACCGCCGTCAAAACCGCCTACTGGAACCACACCCCGCTGCTGCTGGTGACGCCGCAGGCCGCCAACAAGACCATCGGTCAGGGCGGTTTCCAGGAAGTCGAGCAGATGAAACTGTTCGAGGACATGGTGGCCTATCAGGAAGAAGTGCGTGACCCGAGCCGCGTCGCCGAGGTGCTGACCCGCGTGATCGCGCAGGCCAAGCGTCTGTCCGGCCCCGCGCAGCTGAACATTCCGCGCGACTTCTGGACCCAGGTGATCGACATCGAACTGCCCGACCCGATCGAATTCGAAGCCTCGCCCGGCGGCGAGACCTCGATCGAGAAGGCGGCGGAGCTGATCTCGAACGCGAAGAACCCGGTGATCCTGAACGGCGCGGGCGTCGTCCTGTCCAAGGGCGGCATCACCGCATCCAAGGAACTGGCCGAGCGCCTGACCGCGCCGGTCTGCGTCGGCTACCAGCACAACGACGCCTTCCCCGGTTCGCACCCGCTGTTCGCCGGTCCGTTGGGCTACAACGGCTCGAAAGCCGGGATGGAGCTGATCAGCCAAGCCGACGTGGTGCTCTGCCTCGGCACCCGCCTGAACCCGTTCTCGACGCTGCCGGGCTATGGCATGGATTACTGGCCGACTGACGCCAAGATCATCCAGGTCGACATCAACCCCGACCGCATCGGCCTGACCAAGAAGGTTTCGGTGGGCATCGTCGGTGACGCCGCCAAGGTGGCCAAGGGCATCCTGTCGCAACTGAGCGACAATGCCGGTGACGAGGGCCGCGAAGAGCGCAAGAACCGCATCGCGGAGACCAAGTCGAAGTGGGCGCAGCAACTGTCCAGCATGGATCACGAGCAGGACGATCCCGGCACCACCTGGAACGAGCGTGCGCGTGAAGCCAAACCCGACTGGATGAGCCCCCGCATGGCGTGGCGCGCCATTTCCGCAGCGCTGCCGAAAGAGGCGATCATCTCGTCCGACATCGGCAACAACTGCGCCATCGGCAACGCCTACCCGGACTTCGAAGAGGGTCGCAAGTACCTCGCCCCCGGCCTGTTCGGTCCCTGCGGCTATGGCCTGCCGGCCATCGTCGGCGCCAAGATCGGCCGTCCCGACGTTCCGGTCGTGGGGTTCGCCGGTGACGGCGCCTTCGGCATCGCGGTGAACGAGCTGACCGCCATCGGCCGTGGCGAATGGCCGGGCATCACCCAGATCGTGTTCCGCAACTACCAGTGGGGCGCAGAGAAGCGCAACTCGACCCTCTGGTTCGACGACAACTTCGTCGGCACCGAGCTGGACACCGAGGTGAGCTATGCCGGGATCGCCAATGCCTGCGGGCTGAAGGGCGTCGTGGCGCGCACCATGGAAGAGCTGACCGAGGCGCTGAACACCGCCATCAAGGAGCAGATGGAGAACGGCACCACCACGCTGATCGAGGCGATGATCAACCAGGAGCTGGGCGATCCCTTCCGCCGCGACGCGATGAAGAAACCGGTCGAGGTTGCCGGCATCAGCGCCGATGACATGGCCGCGCCGGTGCGTCTGGCGGCGGAGTAAGACCACCCTCCCGGCCTCCTACGCGGGGGCCGGGACCCCATTCAAATCATGAGGACAGCCATGCAGACGGCCATTGCCACCCGTTCCCCCCTCGCCGCGTTCCGCGTGCTGGTGCAGCCGAAGCTGCACGGCTTCCTCGTCGCCACGGTTGTCGCCGTGGCCGCGCAGTTTATTTCCGAGCATTACGGCGCGCCGGCCATGCTGATGGCGCTGCTTCTGGGCATCGCGCTGCACTTTCTGGCCGAGGAAGGCCCCTGCAAGCCCGGTATCGAATTCACCGCCCGGTCGGTGCTGCGCTTCGGCGTGGCACTTCTGGGCGTGCGGGTCAGCGCCGAGCTGATGGTGGGCCTCGGCGCCGAGCTGATCGGTCTGGTCATCGCCGGTGTGGTGTTCACCATCCTCTTCGGCCTTGCCGGTGCCCGTCTGCTGGGCCGCGGCTGGCGCTTCGGCGTTCTGACCGGCGGGTCCGTCGCGATCTGCGGCGCGTCGGCCGCCATGGCGATCTCGGCCGTGCTGCCGCGCAACGAACATTCCGAGCGCAACCTGATCTTCACGGTGCTTTCGGTCACCGTGCTGTCGACCATCGCCATGATCGCCTATCCGATCCTCGCGCAGAGCTTCGACTTCTCCGATCAGGTGGCCGGTGTCTTCCTCGGCGGGACCATCCACGACGTGGCGCAGGTGGTCGGCGCGGGCTTCTCGGTCTCGGACGAGGCCGGCGAGGTGGCGACGCTGGTGAAACTGATCCGCGTGGCGATGCTGGCGCCGGTGGTGCTGGTGATTTCGGTCCTCGTGCGCCGCTATGCGCCCGGCGAGGGCGACGGCAAACGCCCGCCGCTGCTGCCGGTCTTCGTGGTGGGCTTCCTGATCTTCGCGACGCTGAATTCCTTCGGGCTGATCCCGGCGCAGGTGTCGGACGCCATGGCGGGCCTTTCCCGCTGGGCGTTGCTGATCTCGATCGCGGCCGTCGGCATGAAGACCTCGCTCAAGCGCATCCTCGACGTCGGCGGGCAGGCGATTGCCCTGATCGTCGCCGAAACCCTGTTTATCGCCCTGCTGGTGCTGGGCGGCGTGATGATCCTCTGACGGAGACCCGACATGAAACCGCTTGAAATGCTGCTTGCCAACGCCGCCCGCTCGAACCGCCGCATCGTGCTGAGCGAGGGTGCCGATCCCCGCGTCATCGCCGCCGCCGCCGAGGCACGGGACAAGGCCATTGCCCGTCCGCTGCTGGTCGGCCCGAAAAAGGCGATCCGCTGCGGCTTTGCCGACGCCGGGCTGTCGCCGGAAGGGGTGGAGCTGCACGATCCCGCCAGCTCACCCCTGCTGCCCGAGCTGGCCGCGTATCTGCACGAACGCCGCAAGCACAAGGGCATGACCGAAGAGGCCGCCGGCGACGCGCTGCGCGATCCGCATGTCTTCGCCGCCTGCCTTGTCGCCACCGGCCATGCCGACGGCACCATCGGCGGCGCAGTCGCCACCACGGCCGAAATCGTGCGCACCGCGATCCAGGTGATCGGAACCGCGCCCGGCACCAAGCTGGTGTCGAGCTTCTTCCTGATGCTGTTCTGCGAGCAGTACCACCAGCGCAAGGGCGCGCATGTCTTTGCCGACAGCGGGCTGGTGATCGACCCCGACGCCGGCGAAATGGCCGAGATCGCCCGCGCCTCGGCCCGGTCGCTGGCCGCCCTGACCGGCGAGACACCGCGCGTCGCCATGCTGTCCTTCTCGACCCGGGGCAGCGCCAGCCACCCGTCGGTGTCCAAGGTCTCAAAGGCGACCGAGATGGCGCGCGCGGCGGACCCCGCGCTGATCATCGACGGCGAATTGCAGTTCGACGCGGCGTTCGAGCCGCTGGTCGCCTCGACCAAGGCCGCAGATTCCCCGCTGGAGGGGCTGGCCAACGTCTTCGTCTTCCCCAACCTCGAAAGCGGCAACATCGCCTACAAGATCGCGCAGCGTGTCGGCGGGGCGCGGGCCATCGGCCCGATCCTGCAAGGGCTGGCGAAACCCGCCAACGACCTGTCGCGCGGCTGTTCGTCCGAGGACATCCTGCACATGATCGCGGTCACCGCCGCGCAGGCGGACGCAGGCGAAACCGACACGCGGGAGAACGCCGCATGAGCCACGTCATCGACCTGCACCAGCCCGCCGCCGACACCAGCGAACGCCGCTTGGCCGACGAACCCGGACGGGTGACCGAGGGCGACCCCGAACAGCGGATCGGGATGCTTTACACCGGCGGCGGCGGGCGGCTGAAGGCGGGCACATGGGTTTCCACTCCGGGGCGCTGGAAGGCCTTCGGCGGGCGTGACGAATACTGCTACATCCTCAGCGGGCGCTGCGCGCTGATCCACGAAGACGGGACGCGGCAGGACTTCGAAGCCGGCAGCAGCTTCCTGATCCCCAACGGGTTCCGCGGCTTCTGGGAGGTCTTGGAGACCTGCGAAAAGCACTTCGTCATCCTCAGCGCGGACTGAGCCGTCAAGCCGGGCTTAACACCCCGACCGCACTGTGCCAGTCTCCGCCCGGAAAGGCGAAGGACGACCCATGGCACGGCCCCCCAACCTGAACGCGGTGCTCTATTTCGAGGCCGCGGCGCGGCTGTCGCGGGTGAACCTCGCGGCGGAGGAATTGGCGGTGTCGCCTTCTGCCGTCAGCCAGCAGATCAAGACGCTTGAGGAAAGCCTCGGCGTGGCGCTGTTTCGCCGGGTCAAGCGGCAACTGGTGCTGACCGAGGCCGGCGAACAATACTATGCCGCCGCCGCCGAGGCGCTGGGCCTGCTGCGCGGGGCGCGGGCGCGGGTGGCCGGCAAGCGCGAGCACCAGTCGCTGGTGATCCGCGTGGCGCCCAGTTTTGGCGTGCGCTGGCTGTCGCCCCGCCTGGGCGCCTTCATCACCACGCACCCCGAAATCGACCTGCGAGTCGACGCTACTTCGGAACTGACCGACTTCGACAAGGAGAGCGTGGACCTCGAAATCCGCTACGGCATCGCGCCGCCACCGGGCCTGAGTGCGACGCCGCTGATCACCGACCGGGTGCTGCCGCTCTGCCATCCGGAACTGGCGCAGGACGCGGCGCACTCAGGGGTGGCCGGGGCGCTGCCCAACCTGCGGCTGATCCATTCGGTCAAAGGCGTGATCGGCTGGCGCGACTGGCTGGACGGCAACGGGCTGGAGCGGGTCCCCCATCGCCACGGGCTCAGCTTCGACCGGTCGTCGATGTCGATCCGCGCGGCGCAGGACAGGCTCGGTGTCGCGCTAGAGGCGGCGACCCTGACCATGGCCGAGCTTCAGGCTGGCGCGCTGGTGCCGCTTGCGCCAGAACTCGGCACGCTCGACTTTCCCACCTATTGGCTGTGTTGCCCGCCGCGCCATCTGAACCGCCGCGCGGTGCGCCGCTTCGCCGACTGGATCGAAGCCGAGGCCGCCGATCACGAGACCGCGCAGCTGCGCCTGCTGGAGGCGCTGGGATGTGGACGGTACCGGGATTACGGCGGCTGACCCGCCGGCGCCCGGGGCCGTGCCCCGATCCGAAATTTTTTCGAGCCACTGATACCACGGAAAAGACACTGCAACTTCAGCGCGTTTGAGGCTTTCGGCCCACCCGTCTGCGTTTCGTGCGTCCAGTCGCGCTGGAACAAACCGCCGTGGAAGCCTGTTGGTCGCTCGGAAGGCTGAATTTCCGTCCTCTACAACCCGACACTTCGGTCGGTCCGATCTAACACCTTGGGGGTGAACGATGCCGCTTGGCTGCTTGTTTCTTGTTTTTCTGGTTGGCATCTGTCTCATGTTCCCTCCCGTCGGCGTAGCCCTCTGTGGCGTCGCGCTGGCGGTGCAGGTCGCCGTCATGGTCCTGCGCGTCGCCGCCGGGTCGCGGCGGCGGGCCGAAACCTCTGCCATGAACGCAGAGACCGCGCCGGTGTTTTCGGTCCACGTCGCGACGCACAACGAACCGCCGGAGATGGTGATCGCCACCCTGCGCGCGCTGGAGCGTCAGGACTGGCCGCAGGACGCCTATGAGGTGATCGTCATCGACAACAACACCACCGATCCGGCGTTGTGGCGACCGGTCGAGGCCTTCTGCAAAAGCGCCGGGCGCAATCTCACCTTCCTGCACCGTGACGGCGTCGAGGGCGCCAAGGCCGGCGCGCTGAACATCGCGCTGGAGCACAGCCGCCCCGATGCCAGCCACATCGTCACAGTTGATGCCGATTATCAGGTCATGCCGACCTTCCTGACCCGCGCCGCCGAGGCGCTGGCGGCCACCGGTGGCGATTTTGTGCAATTCCCGCAGGCCTACATCGGTTCTGAGGCCGGGGCGCAGGGGGTCGATACCGAGCTCAAGGAATACTTCTGCTCCAGCGCACCGATGGCCGACAGTGTCGAGGCGATGCTGCTGACCGGCACGCTCTGCGTGATCTCGGTGGAGGCGCTGCGCGCCAGCGGCGGCTGGTCGGGTGCGACCACGACCGAGGATGCCGAACTGGGCGTGCGCCTCTGCCAGAAAGGCTATTCCGGCCGCTTCATTCCGAACGTGGTGGGCACCGGCTACCTGCCGTTCTCTCTGCGTGACCTTGAAAAGCAACGCTATCGCTGGAGCAGCGGCAACCTGCGGACACTGATGCTGCACCTGCCGGGCCTCTTGGCACCGAACCCGCGTCTCAGCCTGCGCAAGCGGCTGGCGATCGCCTCGCAGCTGACCGCCTGGCTGAATTTCTCGCTGGTTCCGGCGGCGATCCTGCTGGCGATGCTGGCGCTGGGGCGCGATGCGGTCTGGGCCGTCGAGCTGGCCAGCGCGACCATCCTGCTCGGCCTTGTCGACATGCTGTGGCGGCTGGCTGCCGTCGGCAACCGCGAAGGCCTTGGCGGTCGGACACTGCTGTCAGGGCTGGCCAGCCGCATCGCGCTGGCGCCGGTTTCGGCACAGGCCACGTTTGACGGGCTGGTGGGCGTGCGCAGCCAGTTCACCGTCACCAACAAGGATCATGAAGCCACCGCCGCGCAACTGCCGGTCTGCGCCCTTGTGCTGGCTGCCGTCAGCCTCGCCACCCTGCCGGCCGCGCTTCAGGCCGGACCGCTCGTGGTGCTGGCGGTGATCGCCATTGCGCTGCCGCTGCCGACGGCGCTGATCACCGATCGCGCGCTCAGCACTTATCGTCGAATGACAACCGAAACATCTGCCCAAGGTATTGCATCATGACCAACCCGCTTGCCCCGCGCGTCGACATCATCATCCCGACGCACAATCGCGCCCACCTGATTGAAACCGCTGTCGGCGCCGCGCTCGACCAGTCGTGGTGGAACGTGCAGGTCACTGTCGTCGACGACGCCGGCACCGACAACACGCAAGAGGTCCTGCGGCCGTATTTCGGCCACCGGCGGTTCAACTACATCCGCCTTCAGAACAACCTCGGCACCGCCCATGCCAAGAACGCCGGCCTTCTGGTCACCGGCGGCGAGGCCGTCACCTTTCACGACAGCGACGACATTCCCCACCGGGATAAGGTGCTGCAACAGGTGCGCCGGATCACCCAGCAGGGGATGAAGGCCGACGAATGCCTCAACTGGAAGCTGGCCGGGCGTGAACCGGGCGGCGAACTTGAGTGTGCGGCGGTGCTGGTGCATCACGAGTTGATCCTGCCCGATGGCCGGCGCGAGGTCATCAACCGCGACCTGTCGCTGCTGGACGACCTGTTTCCCAACCTGCAGTTGGGCTCCGGCGTGCCGGGCGAATGGACCCATGTCAATTCGGGCCTGTTCCGCGAAGCGCTGTTCCAGCGGCTCGGCGGTTTCGACGACTGTATCGAAGAGGACCGCGAATTCCGCAACCGGGTGATCCTGAGCGGCGAGGTGCTGCGCGTCGTCCCCGAGATCCTGCTGACCAAGATCGAGACGCCCGACAGCCTGACGCAATCGGCATCCTCGGATTACGAAAGCCCGCGCCGGGTGGCGGACCGCCACGCGGTCTGGCGCAAGGTGGAGGACTGGAAGGCAACCGGCCGGATGGACCCGGTGCCGGTGGACATTCCGAACCTCGAAATCGCCTTCGTATCGAACCCTGCCGCGCTCAGCCGCCGCGACGTGCCGATGAGCGACCGCACCCGCGCCGCCGTCGACCGGTTCTTCGGGCGGATGGACGTCGACTATCCGCTGGAGGCCGCACAATGAGCCGTGCCCGTCCAACCGACCGCTTTCGCGTGGCGCTTGTCGATCCGATGTGCCCCAAGGGGTACGGACCGGTCGATCTGCGCAACGGTGTCCTCGGCGGCACCGAGGCGACCGTCATGCGCGTCAGTTCCGCGCTGAACGATACCGTCGAATTCCTGCATTTCCAGAACGCCCGCGCCGTGGCCGACCGTGGTGCGGCCGGTGCCTTGCGTCCCTTGTGGGATCTCGATCGTATGGGCAAGGTTGATGCGCTGATCGTCATCAACTCATGGAAGGTCGCGCTGAAGCTGCGCAAGCAGCATCCGGAGGCGCCGATCTTTCTCTGGCTGCACGTTTTTCCCGGCAAGCACAACCGCCGCATGGGCCAGCCCTTGCGCGACGCGAGCATCACCGTGGTCTGCGTGTCGGAAAGCCACGCGCGCTGGATGCAGGGTTTCCTCGGCGACGGGCCGAAGCCGCGCATCACCCATGCGTACAACCCGATCGCCGATCACCTTCGCCCCGATCACGCGCCACGCGACATGAACCGGCTGCTGTTTGCCTCGTCGCCGCACAAGGGCCTGAAAGAGGTCTTCGCCCGGTTCGACGCACTGCGCCGCGACATCCCCGAATTGACGCTGGCGGTCGCCGATCCGGGATACCTACGGTGGGACACCGGGCCGATGCCGGAGGGCGTGGAGGTGCTGGGTTCGCTCAAACATGCGGCGATGATCCGTGCCATGCGCAGCTCGCTCTGCCTGTTCTATCCGCAGGGGAGCTTTGCCGAAACCTTCGGACTGGTGCTGGCCGAGGCCAATGCCGTGGGTACGCCGGTGCTGGCGCAGCGCGGGCTGGGGGCCAATGACGAGGTCGTCACCGGGCCGGGGCAATTGATCGACTGCTCGGACCCCACGGCCATTCGCGACCGCATCGAAATCTGGCGGCGCCGGTTCCCCGAGATCACCACCAACGCAGCCTTCCGCCAGCAGGCGGTTCGTCGCCGGTGGCTCGACCTTCTGGCCCGCGCGGACCAGACCGAACTGCATGTGCGACACCCCGAACCGGTCTGAAAACGCTTTGGATAAGGGGAATTCGACGTTCGCGAACGATTCGCATGGAACCGTCAACCCCTCACCAAGTTGTGTTCCAAGACCACTGAGCCAACATCTGAAAGGAACAGCGGATGCACGGAATTTTCTACCTCATCGGCGTGATCGTGATCGTCCTCGCCATTCTGAACCTCGTCTTTTGACATAGGAGACCGCAATGAACACGACCGACAAGACATACGGAACCACGACGCCCGGCACGACCGGCAAGAGCACCGGTCAGGAGCTCAAGGATGACGCCCGCCGCGCCGCGCAGGACGCCGCCGAGACCGCGAAAACCACCGCGCGCGACATGGCCGACACCGTGACCACCGAGGCCACGAATTATGCCAACCAAGCCAAGCACACCGCCGCGGATGAGGTGAAGGACGTGGCTTCGGCCCTGCGGACCGCAGCCAATGAGATGCGCGACGGCTCGCCGCAAGAGCGCACCCTCAGCCAGATTGCCAGCGGTCTTGCCGATGCGTCGGAAGCCGTGCGTGGCAAGGACCTGTCGGAAATCGTCGGCGACCTGAACGGTTTCGCCCGCCGCAATCCGATCGCTTTCCTCGGCGGTGCCGCGCTGGTGGGCTTTGCCGCCACGCGTTTCGCCAAGGCCTCGACCTCGCCGCGCGACACCGGCTCCGCTTACGGCGGCACCGGCACGACCAGCGTGCACGAGGATGACTACAGCATGGACCGTCCGGTCGCTTCCCCGCGCTCCGGCGCTGTTGCCGCGACCCCGCAGACCGGTGCTGCAACCGGCTCTTCTGTCGGCGGTGTCACCTCGACCACGACGACCACGTCGCCCGCAACCAAATCCACAGGAGGCAAGGTATGAGTGCCGACCCGAACACCACAAAATCCACCGGATCGCTGCTGTCGGACGCGCTGAGCCACGTCAGCTCGCTGGTGCGCAACGAGGTTGATCTGGCGCGTGCCGAGGTCAACGAAAACCTCAAGTCCGCCGGTGTCGCCATTGGCCTGCTGGTCGGTGCCGTCATCGTTGCCCTGACAGCGCTGAACGTGCTGAGCGCGGCACTCGTCGCTGCCCTGACCGAAGCCGGGATTGCCGCCGGCTGGTCCGCCCTGATCGTCGGCGTCGCCTTTGCGATCATCGCCTTCATCATGGCCAACAAGGGCACCAACGATCTGAAACTGAGCAGCCTTGCGCCGACGCGCACCGCCAAGAACGTCAAGCGCGACGCTCAAACCGTGAAGGAAGTTTACGATGACAAATGATACCCGCAGCCCCGAAGAGATCGAACGCGATATCGAACGTGAGCGCGCCGGGCTGTCGCACACGCTGGACGACCTGCAGGACCGTTTTTCGGTCGAAGGTGTGGCCCGCGAAGTGACCGCGCAGTTCCGCGAACACGGCGGCGAAATCGGCCGCTCGGTGTCGGAGGCGGTCAAGCGCAACCCGCTTGGTCTGGCTCTGACCGGCGTCGGCCTTGCCTGGCTGATGTTCGGCGACAAGACCCAGCGTGGCGGCGGTCATGACAGCCGTGGTTACGTGCGCCACAGCTATCGCGGCGAGAACCACGACCGCCATGACTACAGCGATTACGACGATCCGTATCGCGACTATGGTGACTCGCGTCGCGACCTCTACGTCGGTCGCACCGCCACTCTCGGCAGCGACCCGCGTCGCTCGAGCGAGTTGAGCACCAAGCAGCCCGGCGATCTGTCGCGCCGCTACTACGCCGGTGAATACCGCTCGCAGACCCTGCCCAGCTGGGCGCGTGGCTCGGACGATGACGGTCCCGGTTTCGGTGACCGCGCAAAATCCGCGGCTTCTTCGGTCGGCGACACCGCGCGCAGCGCCGGGTCGTCCGTGGCCGATGGCGCCCGTTCCACCCGCGATGCCGCCGCATCGGCCGGGTCCTCGGTTGCAAGCGGTGCGCGCAGCGCCGGGTCCTCGGTCGCGCAAGGCGCACGCAGCGCCGGATCGTCCGTGGCCAGCGGTGCCCGCTCGGCCCGTGACGCAGCCGCTTCGGCAGGCTCGTCGGTCGCCGGTGGTGTCCGTGACGCCTCTGCTGCTGCTGCCGAGCGCGCACGCCGCGCCCGTGCCCGTATCTCGGAAGGCACCGATCAGCTGAGCGAAGAAGCACGCGAACGCGTCATCGCCGCACGCGAACGGGCCATCTCGGCCTGGGAGCAGGCCGGCGTCTACGGTCGCCGTGGTCAGGAACGCGCCGCCGACTTCTACGAGGACAATCCCCTTGTCGTCGGTGCCCTTGCATTGGCCGTCGGTGCTGCCCTCGGCGCCGCGCTGCCGCGCAGCCGCACCGAAGACGAATACCTGGGCGAGCACAGCGACGCGCTCTTCAACGAGGCCGAACGCGTCTACCACGAAGAGAAGTCCAAGCTGACCAAGGTGGCCCAGGCTGCGACCGAAGAGGCGAAGAAGATCGCCGATGAGGCCAAGCAGGACGCCGACAGCAAGGCCGACGCCGACAATGCGGCGCAGGACGCGGTCAACAAGGCCAAGTCCGCCGGACAGCGGGTTGCCGATGCAGCCAAGTCCGAGGCCGAGAAGCAGAAGGTCGGAGACGTCAGCAAGTCCTGACCCCAACCACGATCAGCGGCCTGCCCCCGGGGCGGGCCGCACTTTTACGGAGTACCTGAATGGCACGCGGACGGCACGCAACAAGCCCCACCGACATCCCCATGAGCGGCTGGAAGGACATCCTTCTTCGCGTCAAGGATGAGATCGCAACCGACCATGTCTCGCTCGTTGCGGCAGGCGTGGCATTCTATGGTCTGCTGGCGTTGTTTCCTGCCGTCACGGCCCTTATGGCGCTGGCTGGGCTGATCCTCGAGCCATCGCAAGTCACCGACCAGCTTGACAGCATGCTCACCGTGGTCCCCGAGGAAGCTGCCAAGATCATCATCGACCAGGCCGTCGCGGTCACAGGCTCCCAGGACCAGGGCCTCGGATGGGCGTTTCTCATCGGTTTCGGGCTTGCGCTCTATTCCGCGTCCAAGGGCGTCGGCAGCCTCATGGAGGGCCTCAACGTGGCTTATGACGAGGACGAAGAACGCGGTTTTATCAAGCGCACCCTGACCACCTTGGCACTGACGCTGCTGCTGACCGTGGGTCTTGTACTGGGCATCATGGCCGCCATCGGTGTGCCGACTATCGTGGAATTCATCGGGCTCGGCCCGACCTTGGAAACCGTTCTGGTGTGGGGCCGCTGGGTCCTTCTGGCGGCGCTGGCGATTGCCGGGATCGCGGCCCTGTATCGCTACGGCCCGTCACGCGACGATGCGGAATGGGAATGGCTGACCGTAGGAAGCGTGACCGCCTGCGTGTTGTGGCTGGCGGCGTCGATAGGCTTTTCCTTCTACGTCAGCAATTTCGGCAGCTACAACGAAACCTTCGGCTCCATGGCGGGCATCATCATCCTGTTGATGTGGCTGTGGCTGTCGTCCTTCATCGTGCTGCTGGGCGCGGAACTGAACTCCGAGATCGAAGCCCAGACCACGCAGGATTCGACAACAGGCCCGGATGAGCCGATGGGCGAACGCGGCGCCGAAAAGGCCGACCGACTGGGCGAGGCAAAGGGCGCCTGAGCCCCTTTGCCGCCTTGCCATGCGCGGGGGCGCGCCCTGCGAAAAACCTATGCGGCCCGCTTTACCTGAGCGGCTGACCGTCCAGCTCTACGGCGAGGCCCTCTGCTTTCAGCACCTGAACCTCGATCTCGTCGCCGACACGTCGGAACTGCAGGTCGGCGCCTGTGTCGTGCAGCGGCAGGTCCTTGATGGTCACTTCATCCACTCCCTGCGGAAGGGTCGGGGCGTCGATCATGATCTTGCCCGCCTGTGCATCCAGCCTCAGGCCGAGACAGGCCTCAAGACACAGGAACGGTGAACCGGCGGCCCAAGCTTGCGGCGAGCAGGCCGAGGGATAGGCGATGGGCGCGCCATTGTCGGTTTTCTCGAAGCCGCACCACAACTCCGGCAGGCGGTGTTCGTCGAAATGACAGCTGGCATCGAACAGCGCCTCGGTGATCCGCCGCGCGGTGTCCGCGTGTCCATACCGGGCAAGCCCGCGACAGATCAGCGAGTTGTCGTGCGGCCAGATGCTGCCGGTGTGGTAGCCCATCGGATTATAGCGCGACGCGCCCTGCGGAATGGTGCGCACGCCCCAGCCGGTGAACATCTCGGCTTCATTCAGTTGCGTAACGAAGGCCTCGACCCGCCCGGATTTCGCCGCACCGGAATACAGCACGTGCCCGGCGTTGGAGCTTGCCACTCGCACCTTCGACTTCGTGCCATCCAGCGCGATGCACCATGTCTGCAACGCGTCGTCCCAGAATTCGCGGTCGATGGCTTCGACCAGATCGTCCGCCTGCTTGCGCAGCGGCGCGGCCCGGTCGGATGCGTCCAGCGCCTCGAAGATATCAGCGGCGGCGCGCAGGGCGGCGACGTAGTAGGCCTGCACCTCGATCAGCGCGATCGGCCCGTCGGCAAGGCTGCCGTCCGCGTGAAACAGCGCATCGTTGCTGTCCTTCCAGCCCTGGTTGCGCAGGCCCGTATCCTGCGCGCGGAAATACTCGATGAAGCCGTCGCCGTCGCGGTCGCCATAGGTCTTGGCCCAGTCCAGCGCGGCCTCGATATTGGGGCGCAGCTCGCGCAGCCGCTCGACCCGTCCGGTGCGCTGGAAATGCGCATGCGCGAGGATGATGAACAGCAGCGTCTGGTCGATGCCGCCGTAATAGCGTTCGAACGGCACCTCGCCCATTCGCGCCATTTCGCCATTGCGTGATTCATGCAGGATCTTGCCCGGCTCGGCGTCGCGGAACTGCGAGCTTTCGGTGGATTGGACAGAGGCAAGAAACCCCAGCACCCCGTCCGCAAGGTCGGCGTTCAGCCACAGCACCTGAAGCGCGCTGATGATCCCGTCGCGCCCGAACGGAACGGAAAACCACGGCACCCCGGCATAGGGATAGGGCCCGGTCGGCAAGGTCCCCGACAGCATCGCCAGATCGACGGAGGACCGGGTCAGCCAGGCGTTGAACTCCGGGTTGTCGGTGGTGATCTTGGCGGTGCGCGCGATCTTGCGGCTCAGACGTTTGCGCAGGTCCGCCTGCGCGTCCTCGAATGTGCGGGGCGGTTGCCGCAGGTCGCTGGTCCCGTGCGACCGGTCCCGGCTGGCCGGACGCTCGGCACCGACCGCCTCGTCCGAAATGCGCACGATGGTCTCGATGCAGCGGCTCTCGCCCGGCGGGATGGTCAGGGTGACATGCGGGCGGATACCCTGAAACAACACCGGCACCAGAAACAGCACCTCGGTCGACAAGCGCCGCCCGTCACGGGTGTCGTAGGACATCACCAGCCGGTTGTCGCCCGCCTCGGGCGGACGCAACCGGCCGCGTTCGTCGGCCATCACGCCGCGCACTTCGAAAACATCGCGGAAATCGGCCCAGCAGTCATAGACGACATCCAGGCTGACCTCTTCGAGGTTGAAGTTGGTGATGGTCAGCGTCTCATACATTCCGTCCGACAGGAAGCGTTCGCGCGACAGGTGCAGCTTATAGGGCCGCACCTCCTGACCGAGGTCGTCGATCAGCCGGGTGTTGCCCAGATCGCAGCGGAAGGTGCCCGAATGATAGCAGGCCTCGTGGCCCATCTCGGTCGGTCGCACCCCGTTGACGGTCAGCGCGAAGCGCGACAGGTAGCGGGTGTCGCAGTGAAACAGGCCGTCCTTCGACAGCATCTCGCCGATGTCGTTGCGGCCGTTCATGTCGCCGCCCGGATCGAAGACGGCGAACAGGTCGCCGTCCTTCAGAACCTGGTAATCGTCCCGGGTGTCGGGACCGAAATCGTTGGGAATGACGGCGTCTTTCAGGTGGCCGCGATACAGCGGCGGCTGGGTGACTTCGGGCTCTCGTGCGTCGTCCATGGGTTATTCGGCTTTCGTCAGTACTGGACAGGTTTGACGCCCGCGCCGCGTGGCCGGTCGGGCGAATCGGTGGGGCGGTTTCCATTCGCTTCCCGGTTGCCACGCAGCCGCCGCAGGTGTTCGCGCGCCGCGGCACGGTGGCTTTCCATATCGTCGCTACGGTGGGATGCCAGCACCCGCCTGTAAAGATCGACGTAACGGCCGGTCATGACCTTGGCAGAATACCGCTGTTCAAAGCGCCGGCGGATGACGGCGCGGTCGAAGACCTCCAGCCGTCCGACCGCCGCGACCGCCTGCTCGGTGCTGTCGACGATAAAGCCGGTCCGCCCGTCGTCGATCACTTCGGGGACCGAGCCGCTGCGGGTGGCGATCACCGGCGTGCCGCAGGCCATGGCCTCGATCAGCACCAGTCCGAACGGCTCGGGCCAGCAGATCGGGAACAGCAAGGCACTGGCGCGGCTGAGAAATTCGGATTTCTCGTGATCGGCGATCTCGCCAACATACTCGATCTGGCCGCCGTCGACCTGCGGCGCGATGCGCTTTTCCCAATAGTCGCGGTCCTGAATGTTGATCCGCGCGGCGATCTTCAGCCGTTTTCCACTGCGCTTGGCGATCTCGATGGCCTGTTCAATGCCCTTCTCCGGCGTGATCCGGCCCAGAAAAGCGAGGTATTCGCCGTTCGCATCGCCACGCGGTCCGGGAATCGCGCGATACTGGTCCGCCGGATAGCCGTGCGGGATGGTCTCAACCCAATTGGCCTCGGGCAACGGCTTGCGTTGCGCGTCCGAGATCGAAACCAGCGGGAACTGCTTGTATGCGCTGAAGAACTTCGGCAGCCCCTGCCGGTCCATGCGCATGTGACAGGTGGTCAGCGTCTTGTGGGCCAGTGTCCGGAAGATCGGGAAGTGCAGGAACTCGGTGTGAAAATGGATCATGTCGAACGACCGTTCGCGCCGGCGCACCTCGTCCATCATCAGGATGTGGTCCGGCACGCGGTCGTGGCGTCGTTCGTCGGTCAGCATGCCCCGGTCGCGGCAGCCCACGAGGGTGGCATTGACGCAGCTGTCGGAGGTGGCGAACAGCGTGACCTCGTGACCCTCGGCGGACAGGCAATTCGCCAGCGTCGCCACCACCCGTTCGGTGCCGCCGTAAGCCGTCGGTGGGACGCGTTCCAACAAAGGCGAGACAAGAGCAATGCGCATGATCGACAATCCTTCCCCTATGAAATGCACGACGGTCCGGCAGGCCGGGCAACATCACGATGATGATGAAACAACTCGCCGCGCGGCTTGTTCCCGTCGACGGCAGCCGCTGCAGGGGTGTGCGGACACACCAATCATACCCCATTCGGGCGCATCCACGTAGCTTGGATATTTTTTCAAACCGCTTCCGGGGGTTAGCCGTCCGACCCGTTGGGACGGCGCAATTCGGCGGGAACATTGCCCGACCGACACCTGTTTCGCTGCTGTAATCGAATTGAACCGCCCGAGAGTTTTGAGGATTGACGATGAATAAGGTAAGAACTGCCATCATCCCGGTGGCCGGTTTGGGGACGCGCATGTTGCCGGCCTCGAAATCCGTGCCCAAGGAATTGCTGCCGGTCTATGACACCCCTCTGCTGCAATTTGCGCTAGACGAGTGCTGCGAGGCGAAGGTGGAGCGTGTCGTCATCGTTTCGCACCGCTCGAAATCCGCGATCGAACATTTCCTTGCCCGCGACGAGGGTCTGGAGGACAGCCTGCGCGACAAGGGCAAGGACCGAGAACTGTCGCGTCTGCAATGCACCGGCACGCCCGACGGCGTCGAAGTGGTGATGGTCTATCAGGATGAGCAGAAGGGTCTCGGCCATGCCGTGCTCTGTGCGCGGCCGCACGTTCTGCCCGGCCCGGTTGCCGTGGTGCTCCCCGACGACCTGATCCTTGGTGCCTCCGAGCTGTCGAATTTCGTCGACGCTTTCGATCCCGACCGCATGAACAGCCTCGTCGGCGCGATGGAAGTGGCGCGGCAAGAGGTGTCCAGCTACGGCATCTTCGACGTCGAGGACAGTGGCCGCGGTGTCATCCCGGCGCGGGGCCTGGTCGAGAAGCCGGATCCGGACAAGGCACCCTCCAGTCTGGCCGCCGTCGGCCGCTACGTGCTGGGCGAGGCGATCTTCGACGAACTGGATCGCACAGGCGAGGGTAGCGGCGGCGAAATCCAGCTGACCGACGCCATTGCGGCGCTCGGTCGGATCCACGCATGCCGTATCGAAGGCCGTCGGTTCGATTGCGGGCGGCCAGAGGGGCTGTTCGACGCGACCCTGCATTACCGTACCAGCGGCACAGAGGGTCTGCAATTGGCCGCCGAATGACAGCCGGGCGGGGCGCACCACGCGTCCCGCCCGCCGCCTTGGGTACGGGTAACACGGTTTATGTTATCTGCGGGTCAGGGCGATTCGCTTGGAGGTTGGCGCACCGCTCGCGTCCAGTGGAAACGATCTAGGCGGACCGAAGAGGCCCCCCTGCCCTTCACCACGTCCCAAGCTTGAACGTCTACCGCCGGTCTTCGGCCCACGTCAGCCAATCGCGCCCGCCGAACGCCACCAGCGCGATGTAAAGCACCTCTCCATCCATGCGGAACACTACCGTCAATCGCCGCCCTGCCCCGCCAAACCGCACACGCCAGCCCTGCAGCGCCCCCGACAGACGCGCGCCGGAACCGGGGTTTTCCGCAATCGCTGCGATCAGGGCATCGATTTCGTCCAGCCGCCGACGCGCCGCGCCGATGTCGCCATCGGTCACGTCGACGATATGTCGGGCAATCCCGAGGATATCGCTGTCGACCAGCGGATGCCGGATCTGCCGCATCACCGGCCCGGCTTGTCCAACCCGTCCAGCCAGTCGCGTGCGCCCCGCGTCACCTCGCTCAATGCGCCCAGCGGCTCCCACTCCGAGGCCGGAACGGCCAGCCGGCGCTGCACCTCGGCCTCCAGCAGTCGGGCGTCACGCTCTCGCGCCGCCTTGGCCCGCGCCAACTCGCCCGAGACGGCGGCGCTGACATTGGGATACTCGCCGGCATCGACAAGCTCTTGCGCGAATGCGATGGCGGCATCGGTGAAACTGACGGATCGCTTGTGGACGGACACGGGGCGGCCTCTGGATTGGTGCTCCAACAGCGTACCGCGCCCCTGCCCGCCCCGCAACACCCCACGCAACGCCGTCCCGGGCCTGACCACGGGACGTTCCCCAGCGACTGCGGCCGTCCCCCCTAGTGCGACCGCTTGCGCCCGTCCTGCGCCGCGATTTCCTGCTCCAGCCGCGCCCTGCCCCAGCCCTCGGCAAGCGCCTGCCGCAGCACGTCCTGCTGGCTTGGCGGCGCCATCCCAGACAACGGCGAATCGATGTCGAGGTTGGCAGGAAACGGATAGCCCTCCGCCGTCGCCGCCACCACTTTGTCCGCTTCGCGCGCGGTCAGCACGCCGCTCTCCAGCAGCCGCTTCAGGTCGTCGTAGACCGCCAGCGTGATCCGGCTGCGATCGACGATCTCGATCGACCGGCCATAGGCTGATCCGATCTGCATCAGGTTGGCGAACCGCTGTGTATCTCCGGTCCGGTTCTCGCCCGCCGCATGAAAGGTCGCCGGGTTGAAGAACAGCAGATCCCCCTTCTTCAGCGGCAGCTGCACATAGGACTCTTCGAACAGCGACCGGAACTCCGGCAGAAGCACCGCGATATAGCCCGGCAGGTAGCTCTGCGTAAACGGCAGCAGCTTCGTCGGCCCGCTCTCCAGCGGCATGTCGCTATGGGCAACGGCGCCCTGCAGGGTCAGCGCGGCCGACAGCGCATGTTGCGAGGCCGGATAGCCCTTCAGCGTTTCCACGTCCTGGAAGCCCATGTGATAGTCCCTGTGGGCCGTCTGCGCCTTGCCGCCGGGGCGCACCACGTTGACCTGCGTGGTGATCTGGTAGCCCGAGCCGAGCCAGCTTTCGCTTACCCGCCGGATCAGTTCATTGGCGTTGTAGCGGGCGTAAAGCTCGGGCGCGCGGATGCAGAGCTTTTCATGCGCGTTCCAGATCCGGCTGTTCGCGCCCGAGGCCGCGAAGTGATCGCCCTTGCCGGCCCCCGCCGCCTCCTCCGCCGCGATGATCCCGCTCAGCGCCTCCGTCACCGCGTCCAGCAGGGCCGTATCCGCGTGGCCGCCGCGTATGGCGATGATCCCCGGCCCGGACAGGAACGCCTTGTTCCACTCGGCCATCACCGCCCGCGCCGGATCCTCATCCTCCATCGCCTGCCGCATGGCCGCGCCGTCGTAAATCGGGATATTGCGGACGATCTCTGCGGCCGAGGGGTAATCCTCCGCCCGTGCCTCTTGCGCGATATGCTGGCGGAACACCTCGATGTCGCAGTCCGCATCGCCCAGCCAAACCTGCGGTGCGTGTTTCCTGTGGTCCAGCATGAGGTCTCCTCCGCAACGCTATGCAACCGGTTGCAAAAGAAACACGTCCGCCCCTACAAGTCCAGTACCGATGTCTCGTCGCCGTTACGACTGCACCCCCCTGCCCCACGCAAATTCCTTCCGGGACCTCATAGGCCTCCCCTGCAAGATGCCGAAATGGGCGCAACACTACCGCAGAGAAAGCATCCGATCCCGCCGGTCGGCGGTCACTCGTTTACAGCTGTAAACTCGGTGTGCGCCTCACGGATCATCCGTTCGAGGTTCTGCTCCAGCCAATCGGCGAAGCCGTCGGCCTTGCGGATCGTCATGGTGGTCGACGCCCTGCCCGTCCGAATGGTGACACCCTCCACCGGCTGAACCTCCTGCACCTCCGCCGGGGTCTTGCCGCGGCGCTGGATTTCCTTCAGCAGCCTGTCAAGGCGCTCGTCCGATGCCACGCCGTCCAGCCCGTCCAGACACGACAGCGCCGCCTTGGCCGTGATCTTCCCCGCCGCAAAGGCCTCGGCCAGCGCCGTCCACTTCGGCCGCCCGGATTTCGGCGCGGCCCCGATCCTCAGCCCCACCTCGGACGGCACGTTCTCGGTCACCTTCACCAGATGCGACAGCCCCGAGGCCGAGAGGTTCAGCACCTGCCGCACCACAGCCGAGGCATGCCCCGCGTCGCGGATCGCCTGCGCAAACCGCGCCTTTTCATAGAATGACAGGTTGCGCCGCGCCGCATTCTCCAGCCCCTTGGCCAGCAGCGCCGTGGCATCGTCGATCTCCTGCACATTGGCGCGGACCTTGACCCCCAGTTCGCGGCAGGCCCGCAGGCGCCGCCGCCCGTAGATCGCCTCGTAGCGGTTGTCAGACGCCTTCCGAACGAGGATCGGCACCTGCTGCCCTCCGTCGCGGATGCTGGCCTTCAGCGCCTCGAACCCGCCTTCGTCATCGTCGTTTACAGCTGTAAACTCGTCCAGACGGTCCATCGGCCCCCAGTCATCGACCAGCGTCGGGTCCAACTCGCGGATCGCCGAAAGAGACCCCTGCAAGGCCCCCAGCGCCGGTGCCGCATTTCGCGCGGAACGGTCCTTGGCGCTGCCCGACCGGGCGATGGTGCTGGCGATGCCGGACAGGTCGTTCAATGATTTGCGTGCCATCAACCGCGCCCCCATGCCTGTTGGATCATCGTCTCGACCTCGTGGCCCACCGCATCCATCGACGCCTTGGCCCGGTCATAGGTGGCGCGGGTCATGTCGCCCCGTGTCACCTCGTAGATCGACTGTTTCAGCATCGTCGCATCGCTGATCGCCGTGCTTTTCAGCGCCGTCGCCGACATCACCCGGTCCTGGAACAGCGCCCGCATAAAAGCGGTCAACTGCTGCGCCGGCACGTCGGTCGGCTCGTCGCGGGTGATGAGGAAGCGGAAGTGATCGTATTGCAGCGATGCGCCCGCGTCTTCGATCACCGTCATGTAGGCGCCGACCAATTCCATGAATTGCGCGGTCGACGAAACATCCAGCATCGACGGCGTCAGCGGCACCAGCAGCGAGGTCGCCGCCGCCATGCCGGCGATGGTCAGGAACCCCAGCTGCGGCGGGCTGTCCATCAGCACAATGTCATAGTCGCTTTCCACCTCCTCCAGCGCCGCGCGGATGCGGGTGAAGAACGGCTGGTCGGGACTGGAATGGACCGCGGATTCGGTTTCGAACTCGGACAGCAGCAGCCGCGCAGGGGCCAGCGATAGGCCCGGGAAATAGGTTTCCTGCACCACGTCGGACAGCGGCACCGGGTCGTCGTAACGGATCGCGTCATAGACGGTCAGCCCGTCGAATTCGATCTCCGGGCTGAGCCCGCACATCGACGACAGCGACCCTTGGGGATCGAGGTCAACCGCCAGCACCCGGTAGCCACGCAGCGCGAGGTAATGCGCAAGATGGATGGTCGACGTGCTTTTCGACGAGCCGCCCTTGAAGTTCATCAATTGCCAGACCTGCAACCTGTCGGCGCCGCGCCGTCCGGGCAGGTAGCGGCCCTTGCGCCGCGACGTGGCTTCAAGGATCGTCCGCGCCTGCCGGATGTCCTGCGCGCTGTAATAACGTCGCCCGCCGCGCAGTTCCTCGGGTTCGGGCAGGGTGCCCTCGCCATGCAGCTTGCGCATGAACTGGCCCGACACGCCCAGCAGGTCGGCCACTTCGGGGGCCGAAAACTTGCGCAAGCTCTTGGTATTGTCGGGCGCGAAGGCGGTGAGCAGGTGCTCACGGATCGCGGCCATCAGCCGTTCGGATATATCGGTGGCCAGGTCCGAAGGTCTTTCGGCCACGAGGGGTGTCACGGGAATCATCTGGTTGCCTTGATCTGCTCAACGTGGCCTTTTTCGCGCCACTTGTGGACAGAAGCGGCTATTCGCTGCATCAAGTCAATGGAAAATCGGTGTGCATGCGGTACAAGACGTCGGTTTATCGGACGCACCAGCGGGCATCAGGGCGCGGCGGTTTGGCTTGCACGCCGCCCCAATTAGCGCCGGAGCCCCCTGCCCCGTCTCTGTCCTGTGTTCACCCTGCGCGGTTCTTGCGGCGGTTCCATGCGAACCAGGCCCAGACCACCGTTGCCACATACACCAGGCAGAGCGCGATCAGGCTGAGCCATGCGAAGGTCAGCACCGCAGCCCCCACCAGCGCCACCGCAACCAGCAGGTACTTGGCGTTTTCGCGCGGCACCCGCGAGGTTTTGAACGACCATGTCGGCACCCGGCTGATCAGCATCAACCCGATGAACACGATGTAGATGCTGACCAGCACACCGGGAAGCGGCTGCGCGTCGAAGGCAAAGGTCAGGTACATCGGCAGCATCACCAGAAGCCCGCCGGCGGGCGAAGGCACGCCTTCGAAATAGGCAAAGGATTTCGGCGCGTCTTCGGACTTGGACCCGACGTTGAACCGCGCCAGCCGCAGCACGCAGCAGACCGAGAAGGTCAAGACCGCCAGCCAGCCGATGCCCGGCACGTCCTGAAGGCCCCAGAAGAACAGGATCAGCGGCGGCGCCACCCCGAAGTTGAGGAAATCGGCCAGCGAATCTAGTTCGGCGCCCATCTTGCTTTCGCCGCCGACAAGCCGCGCGATACGCCCGTCGATGCCGTCCAGCACCGCCGCCGCCATGATGAACTGCACCGCCAGCGTATAGTTGCCGGCGATCCCGAAGCGGATCGCGGTAAGCCCGGCACAGACCGCCAGCACGGTCAGCGCATTGGGCAGCAGCTGTGCCAGCGCAAGCGTCCGGTCCGAGCGGTGCGCCCGTTCCTTGGCGGGGGGCGGGTTATCCATTGGGATCGCCCAGCACCGCTAGCACCGTCTCGCCCGCGACCATGGTCTGGCCCACTTCCACCAGCGGCTCCACGCCGTCGGGCAGATAGACGTCGACGCGCGACCCGAAGCGGATCAGTCCGAAGCGTTCCCCGGCCGCCAGCGTATCGCCCGGCTTGACCCACCACATGATCCGCCGCGCCACCAGCCCGGCGATCTGCACCACTGCGATGTCGCGCCCGTCGGCCAGCGTCACGCGCAGCGAATTGCGCTCGTTGTCCTCGCTCGCCTTGTCCAGCGAGGCGTTGAAGAACTTGCCGGGCCGATAGGCCAGCTCTTTCAGCGTGCCCGCGACAGGCGACCGGTTCACGTGGCAGTTGAAGACGTTCATGAAGACGCTGACGCGGGTCAGCGGGCGGTCTTCCATGCCCAGCTCCGCTGGCGGCACCGCCGGTTCGATCAGCGACACCACGCCGTCAGCCGGGCTGATCACCAGATCCGGGCGGGCAGGGGTCACCCGCTCGGGATCGCGGAAGAAGTAATAACACCAGACCGTCAGCAGCACGCCGATCCAGCCCAGCGGCTCCCAAAGCAGGAACAGCACCAGGGTGACCCCCGCAAAGGCGGCCACGAACTTGCGGCCCTCCGGGTGCATCGGCTTGATGAAGGTATCGCGCATGCGCATGACGGTTTCTTCCCAGGGTCAGCTTTCCCTCAAGGTCATACCGGGCCTGCGCCCGGTTTCAAGGGCCTGTGGGTCACTTTCACTCCAAGGCCCTCGCGTAACGGATGAACATCCATGACAGGGTTCCGACGGTCGCCATGGCGATCAACCCCAGATAGCGCTCATAAAGCCCGTCCACATCGGTGGGCAGGAAGAAGAACACCGGTGCCGAGACCAGCCAGAGAAGGGCCAACGCGATCAGCATCATGCCATAGGCTCGCCCGATGCGTCCGGCGCCTTCAGCCATGCCGGCCGGGATCAGCACCATCAGGACGCCGACCGCATAGACGAGGTAGATGTGAATCACCGTGCCGTCCTTGTCTGCGTCGCCGTATTCGTTGCGCGCGCCGATCAGGAAAACCAGCAGGGCGAGGATGCCGAAACCGACGATTCCCGCGCTCCAGCGCCATCCGCCAACGTGCAGATGTGCTGCCGCAAGCGCAGTTGCAATCAAAGATGCGGAAAACAGGTAAATGCCGATATCGACGATGTATTCGTACTTTCCGGCCCCCAGGTCGCTGATCGTGTCGGCGATCCAGTCGTGATCGGGCACCACGAAATCCGCAATCAGGATCGACACCGCGAAAGCGGCGCAGCCGAACAGGCTGAACCACGCCAATGTGCGCAGGAACCCGGTGTCGAGCGCGGGCGGTTCGAGATAGCGTTGATATGACATCTATTGCTCCTTCGGAGGAAAGCCGTCGACGCCTTCCATTGCTGTGAATCCATCACGTTTTTCGTCTTGTCGTGGCAGGACACTCATGGTCGCGTCTGTCTCGAGGATGACCCACTGCACTTCATCGACCGAGGTCAGCCCGTGGCTGCGGATCGCCGCCATGACTTCGTCAGTGCTGACACGCTCGCGCCGCAGGGCCTCACGCAGGAACTCTCCCTTGTGGAGAAGCAGCGCGGGCTCGGCCTTGACCAATGCAGAGACCTTGTCGGAGCGGATGATCAGCCGCGTCAGCACGTATTGCAGAGCGAGCAGCCCGCCAATCGCGGTGAAGGCTTCGATGACCGTGGTTTCCTTGTTCAGGATTCCAGACGCGACAATCGTGCCCATGGCAACCGTCACCACCCAGTCGAAGTTGTTCATCTGCGAGGTCGAGCGTTTGCCCGCGATGCGGATCACCGCGATGATGCCGAAGTACATGACTGGGGTGGCGATGACGATCCGGAGGATATCCGGAACGCCATCAAAGAAGATCGGGTTATCTACAAACACCCCGCCACCTACGCTTGCTTGACGGGGTTACGATCCCAGAACCGCAGCTTGCGACACGTCTCGATGAAGCCTTTCGCGTCATCCGCACTGGTAAGTGAAACGAACCCGTCGTCCATCTTCTCGGCAATGCCCACCGATTTGAACAGCGCCTTGGCGCCGTCGGTATGGGCGATGAACTTGGCATGCGCAAAGGCGTCGCTGGCGAAATCCTGGCTCGGCTTGTCATCGGCCAGCTTCTTGCCCTGCTCTTCGGTCAGCACGATGGCCACCGCGTCGTAAAGCACCGACGGCCCGCCGTCGATCTTCTGGTCGGCCTCGATATGGCTGCCGTCCGACAGCGTGGCCCCGGCCACATGCGGTGCCACGATCTCGACCATAGCGCCCGCGGCCTTGGCGGCCTCCTTCAGCCCGTTGACAACCTCGGCGTCCGATCCCTTGGCAAGGTAGATGCCCAGCTTGCGGCCGGCAAAGCTGTCCGGCGCGTTCTTCAGGATCGACAGGGCAGGGGAGGGGGGCAGGTCACAGTTCGGCTCCTGCATCGGCTCGGCGCGTTTCGGCACGTCCTTCATGCCGATGCCCTCGGCCACGGATTGCGCAAGGTTCTCGTCAACCCAGCGCAGGTGGCCCACCATGCGTTCCCGAATGTCCATCCGCTGCACCTTCGACAGCTCGAAGGTCAGCGCGTCGGCCATGTGCTTCTGTTCCAGATCGGTCTGGCTGACATAGAACTGCCGCGCCTGGCTGTAGTGGTCGGCAAAACTCTCGGGACGCAGACGGGTCTTTTCCCCTTCCTGCGGCTCGGCGTAGCTGTGGAACCCGCGCTTGGGGTTCTCGCGCGGGCCGCTGTCCTGATCCCAGCTGTTGGGTTCGTAATTGGCGCGGCCCTTGGGGTTGTGCATCGCCATGTGCCCGTCCTGCTGGTAATGGTGGATCGGGCATTTCGGCGCGTTGATCGGGATGTGGGTGAAGTTCGGCCCGCCCAGCCGCTTGGTCTGGGTGTCGAGGTACGAAAAATTCCGCCCCAGCAGCAGCGGGTCGTTGGTGAAATCGATCCCCGGCACGATGTTCTGTGTGCAGAAGGCCACCTGCTCGGTCTCGGCGAAGAAGTTTTCGACGTTGTTGTCCAGCACCATGCGGCCGATGATGCGCACCGGCACCTCTTCCTCGGGAATGATCTTGGTGGCGTCGAGCACGTCGAAATCGAAGCTGTCGGCGAACTTCTGGTCAAACACCTGCACGCCCAGCTCCCACTCGGGATAATCACCGCTGTCGATGGCGGCCCAGAGATCGCGGCGATGGAAATCCGGGTCGGCGCCGTTGATCTTCAGCGCCTCGTTCCAGACCACCGATTGCAGGCCCTGCTTGGGCTTCCAGTGGAACTTGACGTAGGTCGATTTGCCCTCGGCGTTGACCAGCCGAAAGGTATGCACGCCAAAGCCCTCCATAAAGCGGAAGCTGCGCGGAATGGCGCGGTCGGACATGATCCACATCACCATATGCGTGGCTTCCGGCGTCAAGGAGATGAAATCCCAGAAATTGTCATGCGCGGTCTGCGCCTGCGGAAAGGCACGGTCGGGCGCGGGCTTGGCCGAATGGATGAGGTCGGGAAACTTGATCGCGTCCTGAATGAAGAACACCGGGATGTTGTTGCCTACGAGGTCCCAATTGCCGTCCTTGGTGTAGAACTTCACCGCGAAGCCGCGCACGTCGCGCGCCAGATCGGGCGAGCCCTTGTTGCCGGCCACCGTGGAAAAGCGGGTGAACACCGGCGTCTTCTCGCCTTTGCGCTGGAAGATGTCGGCGGCGGACAGCTCCGGGATCGCGTCGGTCAATTCAAAGTAGCCATGTGCACCGTAGCCCCGGGCATGCACCACCCGTTCCGGGATGCGCTCGTGATCGAAGTGAAAGATCTTCTCGCGCATTATGTGGTCTTCAAGCAGGCCCGGGCCTCGCGGACCCGCCCGGAGAGAGTTCTGATCGTCGGCGACGGGCGTCCCCTGTGCCGTGGTCATCGTCCGGTCGGCGTCGTCGGTCGTCTGGTGAATTTCGCCGCCGTTTCCCTTGGTCTGGTCCGTCATGTCATGGCCTCTCGCGCACTGGTAAAGGGGACTTCCCGGCGCGTGAAACTCGGTGCCCGGGACGCGAAGGGCCAACCGTTCAAAGGTGAAAGGGTTCCGGCATTGCCCGCCGGGATGGCAAATTGCCCGTGGGCAATTTGGCCGATACGGCGCTATTCGGCGGCCAGTTCGTCCTCGGCCGCGGGCAGCCAGACGGTGAATTCCGCGCCGCCCTCGGCCCGGTTGCGCACGCCGATCAAGCCACCGGCGCGCTGGATCAGGGTCTGCGAGATCGACAGCCCGAGGCCGGTGCCCTCGCCGCGTTTCGTCGTGAAGAAAGGATCGAAGACCGCGCCCAGCACCGCCTCTGGCACCCCCGGCCCGGTGTCGCGCACCCGCAGGCAGGTGCCGCGCTGGCCCTCGCGGGTCTCTTCGTGAAGCTGCAAGGTCAGCCGTCCGCCATCGCCCATGGCCTGCACCGCGTTGACGATCAGGTTGACCACCACCTGCTGCATCTCGCCCGGCGCGATCCGCACCGGCGGCACCGCGTCCAGTTGCGTCTCGACCGTCACCCCGGCCTTGCCGATCACGTGTTCCACCAGCACGAGGCAATCGCCCACCACGGGCGCAAGGTCGACCCGCCCGCCGAAATCCTCCATCTCCTCGGGGGCGGCGAACTTCAGCAGCTTGCCGACAATCGCTTGGATGCGGCCGACCTGCGCGTCGATCAAATTCAGCTCGGTTTCGACCGGGCCGGCGTCGTCCTGCAAGACCTCGCGTACCACGTCGAGATTGCCCTGGATCACCGCCACGGGGTTGTTGATCTCATGCGCGACGCCGGCGGTGATTTCGCCAATCGAGGCCAGCTTCTCGCTCATCACCAGCTGCCGGTAGGTGTCCTCCAGCTTGGCGTTGGCCTCGCGCAGTTCAGCGGTGCGTTCCTCGACGCGGGTGTTCAGCTCATCCGCCCAGGCGCGCAGGCGGCGGTCGCGGTCCTGCACCTGGTCGAGCAGGTCATCGAGGTGGCCGGCGACGGCGGCAATCTCGTCACGCCGTTTCATGCCCCCGAGCCGCGCCGACAGGTCGCCGCGCCCGACCCGCGCCATGGTCTGCGTCATCCGCTCGAGCGGGGCGAAGATGCCACCAGCCATCCACAAGAACACCGGCGCCGACAGCACCAGCACCGCGAAGAACGCCGCCAGCATCCACAGAAACGCCTGCCGTTTGGCCGCCGAGAAGGGCGCTTCGAGGAAGCCGACGTAAAGCATCCCCACCCGTTCTCCGAAACTGTCGGTCAGCGGCATGTAGGCCGAGATGTACCAATCGTTGACGACGAAGGCGCGGTCGAGCCATGTTTCGCCATCACCCAGCACGCGCCCGCGCACCACGGCGGACACCCGCGTGCCAAGCGCGCGGACATCCTCGAACAAGCGCACATTTGTACTGACACGGACGTCATCCAGAAACAGCGTCGCCGTGCCCTGCCGCTCGCCGCCAGTGACGGCGTTCAGGTAGACCAGCGCATTGATGGAATCAATGAAATCGAGGTTGCGGTTCAACAGGATACCGCCAACCAGCACCCCTTGCTGTCCAGCCAGCCGCACCGGGCTGGCGGAATGCACCACCATGCCCCGATCTTCGACCTCGCGGTCTGTCGGAACGGCAGCCTCGGTGTCGATCAGCGGGATGCGGGCCTGCGTGGCAAGGTCCGGCGGCAGGGCGGCAGCGGGAAAGATATCGATGGCGGTGGCGGGACGGCTGAGACCGGTGGCGACGACCGGCCAACGGTCGGCCATGGTGCCGGCCTCGCCGGTGGGCAGATAATAGAGGAAATCCAGCCCGAGCTGCGCCTGCCGGTCCGCGAAGAAGGCCGCGGGATCGCCGTCGCGCAGCACTTCGGCGAACTCGACGGAATTGGCCAGCGCCTCCAGATCGTCGCCGGTCCCGGTCATCAGGCGGTTGAGGTATTGCTCGGCGATCCGCAGGTCGCTTTCGACATTGGCGATCAGGACCTTGTCGTAATCCGACGTCCACCGCGTCATGCCCAGCAGCAGAAGCAGCGGCATCAGGATAACAAGGGGAGCAAGCGCAAGGATCAGCAGGCGCAGGCGGACGGATTGCATCAGGGGACCTCCGGGAGGCAGCCTAGCGGGAGAGGGCAGGGGTGTCACGCCGACCGCTGCGGTATTCTCGGTCCGGAATCAAGCCGAAGGCGCTGGGCCTGCGGCTGCCCGGCTCACCTCACCGCGTCGTGGACCGTCACAAAGGGTTCTTCTCGGCATAGCTGCGGAAGAAGGCGAGGAAGGCGCGGTCGGGGTCGCGCGCGGGCTCGCGGCCCTTCGACCAGTCGCGCCATTCGCCCTCGACATGATAGATGTCATAGCCCGGATGGCGCAGGCGAGCGGTTTCATAGGTTTCGGATCGCAGCGCGGTGCCGCGGGTTTCCAGCCATGCGGGACGGGGCTTCGGCTCGGGCACCAGCGTGTCCCCGGTGCCGGCCATCCGCGCCTTGCGCCCTACCTTGGAAAAGGTCAGCTCGCGTTCCGCCTGCGCGCTGGTGCCGCTGTCCTTCTTCCACCAGCGCAGTTCGACATGGGTGACGCGGCGGCCGGTCTTCACCGGCAGGATCTCGACCACGTAATCGCTGAGCGCGTTGACTTCGGCCACCGCGGGATCGATCGCACGCAGCTTCAGGTTCGACCATGAGGTCAGCTTGCCCTTCGCGACGCCGAGGATGCCACGCAGGTCTTCCAGACTGAAGCGTTCGGACGAGCGATAGCGCAGGTTGCCGCGCTTCTGGATCATCTCGTACAGCGTCAGCGCGTATTTCGACGACAGCGCGAACATCACCTCGCGTTGCAGGCGGGCGAAGACGGTGCTGTCCTTGATGATCCGCCGCAGCCGCTGCGGGATCTCGTATTCCAGCAGCCCGTCGCGACGCGTGGTCTCGATGTTGCCGCCCAGAAGCTGGACCCGCTCGATCGCCTCTTCGCCGTCGCGGGTGACGCGGACCTTGACGATCGACGACATCAGCCGCTCGACGCTTTCGCCGACCCGGTCGTTGGAATTGTGCGATCCGCGCAGGTCGGCCTTGGCAATCACATGGGTCACAGGCTTGTCGATGGCGTCCCACGCGTTTTCCAGAAGCTGGTTGTAGATCCGGCGGTCGGCCAGCGTCAGCGGCGTGACCTCGACAAGGTCGACCAGCTCGCCGGGTTTGACGAGGCTTTCCGCGTTTGGCCGCGCCTCGAGGGTGCGGTATGGTTTGGTGGTGGCCACTTGCGTTACCTGACTGCTCTTACTTTTGTAGGCCTTTGCGCGTAAGATATCAAAGCCCGGTCGCTTCGTCCATCACCCGAAACGTAAGGTTTGAGGCAGCGTCGTTCCGGCAACCGATTCGCAAGGGTTTGCCCTGCAAGGCTTTTTTCAAGGGTTTTCCGGGGCTGTGTCCGCCACCCGAAAGGTAAGGTTTCAGGCCCCGCCCGATGTGTAAGGATTGCCGTCCCGAAGCGTAAGGCCACCCGCCCCGAGGCGTAAGCCATGCCGTCCCGGTACGTAAGCCTTGCGCGAGATTATGCATTTTCGACAAAGGTTTGCCGGGCATGAACAAGGAATCTAGGAATCCTGAACCAAGGGGGTTTTTCGATTTTTGATTTCGGGGTTTTTGCCGCTTGGCGCGGGCGGTGCGCGACCCGGCCAACCGTTATACCTTACATATCGGGTGCCCAAGGCCATTCCTGCGTACACGCCACCGTTATTTCACCCGTCAGCCGGCGATTTCCCGGCATATGACGGCACAGCGGCAACTTCCGGTATTTTCGGTGCTTCCGCCAAAACTTCGCACTTGAGACACCTCTCCCGACAGTCCATGATTCGCCCATAACCACCCATGAGAGGTAGGATATGGAGCAGTCGGCCCTTCCCCCCGTCACCCTGCGCGAACTCGATCAATTGTCCAACCGCGCCTCGACGGTGATCTCGCGTTTGCGCGACCGGCTTTACGCGCCGGGCACCGAGAAGCGGCTGGACCTGCAATTCAATGTCCGCCGCGCCGCCGAGATGGTGGGCCGTAGCGAAAAGGCGATCCGCGACGCCGAAGCCGACGGGCGGCTGCCGCAGCCGGAAAAGGACCCCAAGACCGGGCGGCGCACCGGCTACAGCCTGACCGACGTCAACCGGATGCGGCAGATCTTCGGCACGCTGCCGCACCGCGCGGCCGGGGATCCGGCGACGGTGCTGGCGGTACAGAACTTCAAGGGCGGGGTGGGCAAGTCGACGACCGTCTGCCACCTTGCGCAGTACCTCGCGCTCAAGGGCTACCGGGTCTGCGTCATCGACTGCGACAGCCAGGCCTCGACGACCAGCATGTTCGGGCTGAACCCTGATGTGGACGTCGACGAGGAGGAGGACACGCTCTATCCGTTTTTCCGCCACGGCGGGCCGCCGGATCTCAGCTATGCGCTCCGGGCGACCTATTGGCCCAACATCGCGCTGATCCCCGCCAACCTCGGGCTTTACGATGCCGAATACGAATTCGCCGCCCGCATGGCGCGCGAACAGGCCTTCGTGCTCGACCGGCTGCGCCATGGCATCGACACCATCAAGGACCGGTTCGACGTGATCCTGCTGGATCCGCCGCCCGCTTTGGGGATGTTGTCGCTGTCGGTGCTGCGCGCGGCCAATGCGCTGGTGATCCCGGCGCCACCCAACAACATCGATTTCGGCTCTACGGCGCACTTCCTGAAGATGCTGGGGGCGACGTTGAATGAGCTGGCCGAGGCCGGGGGTGCGCGGGATTATGCCTTTGTTAAAATTCTCGCGACAAAGATGAACGACACCAAGTCGGCGCATGTGGCGATCAAACGGATGATGGATGCGGTCTTTCCCATGGACATGATGCTGAGCGTCCAGAAAGACAGCGCCGAGATCGACAATGCGACGGCCAACCTGTCCACGGTCTACGAGCTGACCGGCGCGGCGACGCGGACGGAAACCCACAAGCGGTGCCGGGCGTACCTCGACGCGGTGGGACGCGAGATCGAGACGCTGATCCGCAAGACCTGGCCCAGCCATCATGCGCAATTGCGCAAGGAAGGAGTGCTATGACCCGCAAACACGATGCGATCTTCGATGACGTCCTGAACGGTCTGGATGCGCCGGCCCCGGCGGACGATCGGGCCGGGGCGCGGTTCCTGAAGCGCACCAGCGCGATTTCCGAACGCATCTCGGGCGAGTTGGAGGAAAAGACCCTGCGCTGGGTCGATCCGGCGCGCTGCCGGATGTGGGACCGGCACAACCGCGAATATGCGCTACTGAACGAGGACAATTGCCGCGACCTGATCGACGGTATCCGCAGCCAGGGGCGGCAGGAGTTTCCGGCAATCGTGCGGGCCTCGGCCGATCCGGATTACGATTATGAGGTGATCTGCGGCGCCCGGCGGCATTTCGCGGTCAGCTGGCTCAGGGCCAACAACTACACCCAATTCAAGTATCTGGTCGAGGCGCGGGACCTGACCGACGAAGAGGCCTTCCGGCTGGCGGACATTGAGAACCGCGACCGCGAGGATATCTCGGATTACGAACGCGCCATCGATTATGCCGATGCCGTGCAGCGCTATTACGGCGGCAGGCAGAAGGCGATGGCGGAACGGCTCGAGGTGTCGCAGCCGTGGCTGTCGCGCTACCTGCAACTGGCGAAACTGCCGGAAGAGGTGGTGGCGGCCTTCGCCTCGGTCCGCGACATCCGCGAACGCAACGCGCGCGAGCTGAAGCCGCTTCTGGGCGACGCGGAGTCGGCCCGGCGGGTCACGGAAGAGGCGCGGACCGTAGCGCGCGAACAGGCGCAGGCACGGCAGGGGCGCGGCGGGTTCCTCGACGGGCAGGCGGTGATGCGGCGGCTGGTCAACGCGGGGCGCCCGGCGCAACCGCAGGCGCCGCGCGCGGGCAAGCTCTATCGGCGCGGCGCGGGCGAGGCCGGGATCGAAGTCCGCCGCAAGGGTCGCAAGGTGCTGGTGGAGTTCGAGGATTCACTGTCGCGGGCCCAGCTTGAGGCGGCGTTTCAGGCCTATCTGAAAGACCGGTTCGCCGGCTAAGTCCGGGCGGCTTGCCCATGGGCAATCGGGCGCGGCGACGGGCAGGAGGTCCCGGCGCGGGGGTCGGGACGCTGGGTGCGAGACAGGTTGGCCCTGCGCGCCGACGCACCGGCTGGGCGCGCGGACAGAATGTCCCGAAACCCCGGCCCGTGGCAAAACCGGCTGGCATCCCCTTGTCGGGAGTGCCAGTTTGCGCCTGAATCAGCGGGAGGGGCGCAGTCGATGGTGGATATCTGGAGCGGTCTGGTGCAGGCGTTCTGGCTGGTGGTGACGCTGGACGCGGACCTGCTGGAGATCGCCCTGCGCTCGCTTCAGGTGACGCTGTCGGCGCTGGTGATCGCCAGCGCGATCGCCCTGCCGCTGGCGGCGCTGCTGGCGGTCAAGCGGTTCAGGTTCCGGCGCAGCGTGATCGCCGTCATGAATGCCTTGATGGGCCTGCCGCCGGTGGTGGTGGGGCTGATCGTCTATGTGTTCCTGTCGCGGTCGGGGCCGCTCGGCGTGTTCGGGCTGCTGTTCACGCCCACCGCGATGGTGATCGCGCAGGTCATCATCATCGTGCCGCTGATCGCTTCGGTCGCGCACCAGTCGATCCGCGATCTCTGGCAGGAATACCACGACCTGCTGATTTCGATGAACGTCACCCAGGGCCAGAAGATCCGCACGCTGCTGTGGGACAGCCGGCGGGCGCTGCTGACCGCCGCGCTGGCGGGCTTCGGACGCGGCATCGGCGAAGTCGGCGCGATCATGATCGTCGGCGGCAATATCGACCATGCCACGCGGGTGCTGACCACGGCCATCGCGCTGGAGACCGGCAAGGGCAATTTCGCGCTGGCGCTGGCGCTGGGCTTTGTTCTGATCGCGCTGGCGATCGCGGTGAACCTCGCGATCCATGCGCTCAGCCGGACCGAGCGGGAGGGGCGGTGGTGAGCGAGTTGTTCCCGGTCACGCTGGAGGCCGCGCGGGCGACGCGGCGTGGCAAGACGCTGGTCGGGCCGGTGGACCTGACGCTGGGCGCGGAGGGGACGACGGTGGTGATCGGACCCAACGGCGCGGGCAAGACCACCTTCCTGCGGATGCTGCACGGCACCGCGCGGCTGGGCGGTGGCGCGATCCGCTGGAATTGCGAGACCGAGGAGGCACGGCACCACCAGTGCTTTGTCTTCCAGCAGCCGGTGATGCTGCGCCGCACGGTGTTGCAGAACCTGATCTATCCGCTCAGAATGCACGGCATGGCCCGCAGGCCGGCCGAGTCCAAGGCCCGCGACTGGGCGGCGCGGGTCGGACTGGGCGAGATGCTGGACCGGCAGGCGCCGGTGCTCTCGGGCGGCGAACGGCAGAAGCTGGCGCTGGCCCGCGCCATGATCACCGAGCCGCAACTGCTGTTTCTCGACGAACCCTGCGCCTCGCTCGACGGGCGGGCGATGCGCGAGATCGAGGAATTGCTGGGTCACGCCCGCGACCAAGGCATGCGGCTGATCCTGTCGACCCACGACATGGGGCAGGCGCGGCGTCTGGCCGACGACGTGCTGTTCCTGCTGCATGGCCGGGTGCACGAACACGGGCGCGCGCCGGCGTTCTTTACCGGACCTGCAACGCCGCAAGCACGGGCGTTTTTACAAGGAGACATTGTTGAATGAAACACCTCGTTCTGAGCCTCGTACTGTTCGCCACGGGCGCCGCCGAAAGTGCCGCCGACAGTGTGAAGCTGGCGGTCACCACCTCGTTCCACAATTCGGGGCTGGCCGACGTGCTGCTGCCGCGGATTCGCGCGGATCTCGACCTTGAGGTGCAGTTGCTGGTGGTCGGCACCGGTCAGGCGATCCGGCTGGGCGAGGCGGGCGACGTCGATGCGATCCTCGTGCATTCGCGCAGCGCCGAGGAAACCTTCGTGCGCGCCGGCCACGGCACCCACCGGCGTGAGATCATGTACAACGATTTCGTCTTCGTCGGCCCCCGGTCCGATCCGGCCAATATCGCGGACGCCCCCGACACCCGCGAGGCGCTGCAGCGGATCGCTGCGGCCGAGGCGCCCTTCGTGTCGCGCGGCGACGACAGCGGCACCCACAAGAAGGAACTGGCGCTCTGGGCCAACGCCGGGCAGGACACCGAGACCTTCCACAGCTGGTACAAGCCGGTGGGCGCGGGCATGGGCGCGGCGCTGAACACCGCCGCCGGGATGGGGGCCTATATTCTGGCCGACCGCGCAAGCTGGCTGAATTTCGGCAACAAGGGCGATCTGGCGCTGCTGTTTGCCGGCGATCCGGTGCTGTTCAACCAGTATGCCTTCATCCCGGTGAACCCCGCGCGTCACAATCATGTCAGCCACGACCTTGCGCTGAAGCTCGAGGACTGGCTGGTGTCGGACACCGCGAAAGCGCTGATCGACAGCTACGAAATCGATGGCGAGGCGCTGTTCGTGTTCAACGCGGACCAGGCCCCCGAAACCTAGACAGGCGCGGCCCTGCCGGGGCCGGCTCGACACGGTGCCCGGCCGCGGCGCCGGCGCATGCCGCGGCAACTTGACTTCCGCGCCCGCGACGTGGACAGGATGAGTGGTCAAGGCGCCGTGTCAGACCTATCTTGAAGCAGGTCTTCGCCGCGTCGGCGGGGAATACAGGCAGTACAGGGACCGCGCGGTGATTGGACGACGCCCGAAGACATTCGACCCGATGGATTTTCTTGCCGGATCCGGCGAAATGGCGGAGCGTATCCGCGATTTCGACTGGGCCCGCCATCCATTCGGTCCGGTGACAGGCTGGCCGCAGTCGCTGCGCGCGGCGCTGTCGATCTGCCTGCAATCCGCCTTTCCGACAGCGATCTACTGGGGCCCGGAACTGCGCCTGCTCTACAACGATGCCTGGGCGCCGATTCCCGGGCCGCGCCATCCCGCGGCGCTGGGCCAGCCCGCGCAGGAGGTCTGGTCGGACATCTGGCACGTGATCGAACCGCAGTTCGCCGAGGTTGTCGAAAAGGGCCGGGGGCTTTTCGCCGAAGAGCAGATGCTGCCGATGCGCCGTCACGGCATCGAGGAAGAGACCTGGTGGAACTACAGTTTCACGCCGCTGCGCCGCGAGGACGGGCAGATCGTCGGTATCTTCAACTCGGGCAGCGAGATCACAGAAAACGTCATCCAGCGCCGCAACGCCGAGTTCCTTGTCGGCATCAACAACGTGTTCCGGGCCTCGTCGAGCCCGCAAGAGGCGGTGACTACCGGGCTGGCACAGCTTGGCGCGCTGCTCAGGGCGACGCGCGTCGGCTTTCGCGAACGGGTGATGCGCAATGGTGAGATCGGCTTTGCCCTGATCGGCGAATGGTGCGCCGAGGGCATGCCGCAACTGGACGAGAACGTCGCCCTGTCGATGATTGGGCCGGAGTTGCAGGCCAGGTTCCTGTCCGGCGAGGTGATCAGCGTCGCCGTCAGCGACGACCTCGAACCGCAGACCCGCGCGTACATGGACAGCAGCTTGATTGCCAAGGCGATGGCGGTGCCATGGGTCGAAGCGGGCGAGGTGACGTCGGTGCTCTATGTCCACTGGGACGAAGAGCGCGACATCTCGGCGCTGGCGATCAACGCGATGGAACGGCTGCTGGCCACAACCATGGGCTGGATGGAACGCGAGCGGAACCGCGACCGCGAACGCGTCATGGCCAGCGAGATCGACCACCGTGCGCGCAACCTTCTGGCCGTGGTGCAGGCGGTGACGCGGATGACCACCGGCGACGACGCGCAGGAGGTCAAGGCCGAACTGCTGGAACGCTTCGCGGCGCTGTCGCGGGTCCACGGGCTGATGGGCCAGAAGCGCTGGACCGATGTCAGCCTGCGCGAACTGGTCGAAGAAGAGCTGACGCCCTACGGCACCGAGGTTTTCGCGCGGGTCGAGATGACCGGCCCCAAGGTGACCCTGACGCCGAGCGAGGCGCAGTTGATCGCCATGGTGCTGCACGAACTGACGACCAACGCGGTCAAGCATGGCTTTCTCGGCAGCTCCGACGGCCGGCTTTCGCTGGACTGGATCATCGAGGACGGCGAACTGGACCTGACCTGGCGCGAGACCGGCGTGGCGGCCGGAACCACGGAGAGCGGCGATGGCGGCGGCTACGGCACCCGGATGCTTGCCGAGGTGGTCCAGCGCCAACTGGGCGGCGAGATGTACCGCAAGGTCGACGCCGACGGGATGCGCTATGATCTGCGTGTGCCGGTCAGATCCGGCAGCAAGCCCGCGCCGCGGGACGAGGACACCGACACCCGGCGATCGGTGATGATCGTCGAGGATGACGTGATCATCTCGATGGACCTTGCCGCGACGCTGGAGGAAGCCGGCTACCGTCGCTTCGGCGAATACCTCGATGCTGCCAGCGCGCTCGAAGCGCTGGAGACGGGCAAGCCCGACATCGCGATCCTTGATTCGAACCTCGGCGGCGGGTCATCGGCCCCGGTGGCGACCTGGCTGAAGGACAACGGGGTGCCCTTCGTGGTGGTGTCCGGGCAAGAGCCCGAGGACGAGCCCGGCGACGCCCGCACCGGCGCGCCGCGTCTGGTCAAGCCGATTGCCTATCCCGAGCTGATCAGGATGCTGGCCGCGCTCTAGGGCTGAAGTGCGGACGGTCGAGCGTCATGCCAAGTGGGTTGGCAGCGGCGCAGCCGCCCCGCATCGTCGAGCCGCCCCACGGTGCGGTGATAAGGCCGATGGACGCCTGACACTTTCATGGTCTACGGAAATTGCAGGGATCAAGTGGCATTCACTGTCGTCGGTTTGCCGCACCTCGGCCCGGCGACGCGGGTCTACGTGGCCGCGTCACTCGTCGAGCGAACCGTGGATGGCGAATTGTTCGATCCCGGCTTCCTGCGCCTCGATCACCCGAAAGCTTTCGCGCACGCCCGCGTCGGTCAGTTCGCGCGCGACGGTCAGCAGGGTGTTGGGGTCGTGGTCTTCGCAGAGCGTCGCCATATGGGCGATTTCCTCGGCGGCGACCGGGCGGGCGTCCTCGGCCGAGGGCGCGCCGTAGAAGGTGACGAAGTGCTGCGCCAGCGCGTCGGTCAGCGCCTCGACCTCGTCGGGCTGGGCCGTGGTGACGGCGACAAAGGTGACGCGGCCGAAGGTCTCCAGCCCCAGCCAGCCGTTGGCAAAGGCCTGCCGCGCCTTGCCGGTCAGGTCGCCCTCGGACCAGTTCGAGAACTCGAAACCGCCCGAGATGCACCATTCCCCGGTGCGGGCCGGCGAGGCATAGACGCGAGAGTCGCTTTCGTCGAAATGGATGGCGCGCGCAAGTTTCATGGAGCCTCCTCCAGCAAGGCGGTCAGGGGGATCAGGCGGGTGTTCTCGCCCGAGCGAAGCAGCGCGCCGAAGTCTTCGTCCGCGCCCAGGAATGTGCCGTGCTGGCCGCGCAGCGCGGCCTCTTCGCCGATGCCGTGCACCAGCCCGCGCCATTCCGCATGCAGCGTGCGCGGGCCGTCCGATTCCCACCGTGTGACCCAGTTCAGCGTGTGCCGGGCCCAGGCTTCCAGCAGGGCAGGGGGCGTGACATCGGCGCAGCCCTCGGCATAAAGCGCGGTGGTGTCGGGGGTCTGCCCCATGTCGGGCACGCCCGGCATCAGCGGCAGGTCGAAACCCACCACCAGCCAGTCCGGAACCGCATCGGCGTCCTGTGTCGCGGCCATCACCCGGAAGCTTCCGCAGGATGCGCCGTTGACGCGGATGCCGCCATCCCAGTCGAGATGCACGGCGACCTCGGGCGGGGCCAATGCGCCAAGCGCGTTCTGCAGGCCGACCGCGCAGGCCGGCAGCATCGCCATCGCCTTGGACAGGCGCACTTCGGGGGCGAAGACCAGCGCGGCCCCCATCGCCTCGGGGCGCAGCCGATGCGCAATCAGCCCGGCGTCGCAGCCCGTCACCGCCCGCATCACCGCGTGGTCGAAGGCCGGCCCGCTGGCCGGCTCGTCCCACATCAGCGGCGGAAAGGTGAGGGTCTCGGTCATGCCACGCCCTCGGCCACCAGCGCATTGGCCACGTCGCGGAAGGCGCGGGCCTGCGCGCTGTCGGGCTGGCTGACCACGATCGGCGCGCCACCGTCGGCGGCCAGACGGATGTCGATGTGCAGCGGCACCTCGGCCAGGAGCGGCACGCCCAGCTTCTGCGCCTCTGCCGCAACGCCGCCGTGGCCGAAGACGTGCTCCTCGTGGCCGCAGCTTGAGCAGACGTGGGTGCTCATGTTCTCGATCATGCCCAAGAGCGGCACCTTGAGCTGGTTGAACATGTCGATCCCCTTCCGGGCATCCAGCAGCGCCACGTCCTGCGGCGTCGACACGATCAGCGCGCCGTCGACCATGGTTTTCTGCGCCAGCGTCATCTGCACGTCGCCGGTGCCGGGGGGCAGGTCGACGATGAGGCAATCCAGAGCGCCCCACTGCACCTGGAACAGCATCTGTTGCAGCGCGCCCATCAGCATCGGCCCGCGCCAGACCACCGCCTGGTCATCGTTGGTCATCAGGCCCAGCGACATCAGCGTGACGCCGTGGTTGCGCAATGGCAGGATGGTCTTGCCATCGGGGCTGGCGGGCCGGCCCGAGACGCCCAGCATCCGGGGTTGCGACGGGCCGTAAACGTCGGCATCCAGAAGCCCCACCTTGCGGCCCTGTTGAGCCAGCGCGCAGGCGAGGTTGGCCGCCACGGTGGACTTGCCCACGCCGCCCTTGCCCGAGGCGATGGCAATGATATGCGCCACGCCCGGCACCCGTTCCGGACCTTGCGCCTTGGGTGCCTGCGGCTTCAGTTGCGGCGGCACCTTTTCCTCGTGCGCGGTCAGTACGATCGACACGTTCTCGGCCCCGGCATCGCGCAGCACCTGCTCGGCCTGGTCACGGGCCTTGGTGTAGGCATCGGCGCGGGCCGGCGGGATCTCCATGACAAAGCGCACCGCGCCGCCCTCGACGTTCAGCGCGCGCACCACGCCCGAGGCCATCAAGTCGCCGCCCGATACCGGGTCAGAGACCTGTTTCAGGGCGGCCAGTACCTTTTCGCGATCCAGCAAGGCTTACTCCTGACCCTTGATCTGGCCGCTGACCTCGTGGGTCAGGTCCAGCTCCTCGATGGTGACCACGGCCTTGACCGCATAGGTCTTGCCCTTGGTGTCTTTCTCGCGCATCGCTTCTTCGATGGCCTGCTGCGAGGTGACGCCCACCTGTTTCAGGAACTTGCGCATGGACATGTTGAAATCGTCGGACATCTCGTTTCCTTTGTTTGACTGCGAGGCAGGGCTCACCCTAGCATGGGCCATGACCTGCCGCTTGCTGATAATGCTGATCCTGTGCCTGCCCGTGGGGGCAATGGCAGAAGACCGGTTGCTGAGGCTTCACGCCCCCGAGGCGCTGACCGGGACCGGGGTGCTCGACTACCTGCTGCCGCGGTTTTCGCTGAAAACGCAGGTCAAGGTCACGCAGGTGGGCGATCCGGCCGAAGCCGACATGGTGCTGGGCGATGAGGGCCGGGCGCTGTTTCAGGGCGCCGGGCAGGTCTGGCGCATGGCGCTTGCCACCGACGATCCTGACGCCGCGCGGTTCGCGGACTGGCTGACCAGCGACGTCGGCCGTCGCACGGTGCTGGCCTTTGCGCCGGACGGCACGCCGCTGTTCACCCAGGCGAAGGCCGAAAAGGCCGCGGCGGCCGAGGTCAGTTTCGACGGCGATGCGGAGCTTGGCCACACGGTGTCGCGCGACAAGTGCCGGCGCTGTCACGCGGTGGATGACGCCAGCCGGATGGGCACCATCGGCTCCACGCCGTCCTTCGGCATCCTGCGCAGCCTGCCCGACTGGTCCGAGCGGTTCGCGGCATTCTACCTGCTCAACCCGCACCCGGCCTTCATGATCATCGACGGCGTCACCGAACCCTTCGACGACCGCAGCCCGCCGCCCATCGTGCCCATCGAGATGAGCCTCGACGAGGTGGAAGCCATGCTCGCCTATGTTTCGGCGATGAAGGCAAAGGACCTGGGGCAGCCGATCAAGCATCAGTGATCGCGCCGCTTCGACAGGTAGTCGTCGGTGGTGCGCACTTTCGGCCGCTCGCCGCCGCTGAACGGGTTGTCCTTGCTGTGGAATTGCGCGTTCACCCGGCAATTGTCGCACATCTGGATCATCCGCAGCTTGTCGCCGGTGAACATCGCGTGGCCCGACAGCTTGTCCATGATCCGCTCGACCGAGGATTTCACGCCGAAGAGCGATCCGCATTCGATGCAGGCAAAGGGTTCTTCCTCGTTTAGCACCTGCTGTGACAGCGCCGCGTCGGTCAGGTTGAGACGCGGCTCATAGGTGATCGCGTCCTCGGGGCAGACATTGGCGCAAAGGCCGCATTGCAGGCAGGCGTCCTCCTGAAAGCGCAGCTGCGGCAGGTCGGGGTTGTCGCCGAGCGCGCCGGAGGGGCAGAGCGACACGCAGGACAGGCAGAGCGTGCAGGCTTCGGTGTCCACCAGCACCGCGCCATAGGGCGCACCCTCGGGCAGCGCCAGCGCCTCGGTGTCGGGGTTGAGCGCGCGCGCCGACTGGCGGGCGATCTGGCGGCGGGTGCCCATGGGGCGGACGGGGGTGTCCAGCGGCTTGGGCGGTGCGCCGTCATAAAGCGCGTCGGACATGGCGTCAGGGTCGGTGGTGTCGAGGATCGCAACGGTGTCGCCGCCGATGGCGCGGGCCAGCAGGACCTGCGCTTCCATCGCCGGGCGTTCGGTCTTCGGACCGGGTAGCAGGGTGACATCGGCGAAACCGGCGGCCAGCGCGGCCACCGCCTCGGCATGGCCGAAGGCGTTCAGTTCGGGCAGCTCCAGCGGGATCACCTTGGCGGGCAGGCCGCGGCCGTGGCGGGCGGACAGGCGGATCATTTCGGCGCCGTGGGTGTCATGCACCAGCAGGCGCGGGGTGTCGCCGCCGGCGTC
>NZ_JBXEQG010000016.1:0-57568 GCF_056858395.1 Litorisediminivivens sp. KMU-197
AGCCCGGTTGCGCGCCGGCGATGCCCCGATCCTCGCAGCTTGAAGACTTCCTCGCCGAACACCCCGGCCCGACCGACACCTGAAAGGAGAGGCCGATGCACATCGCGCCCCATGACAATGCCAACAAGCCCATCGTTGATGTCGATCACGACCTGGTGCCGCTGAACTACTTCAACATCGTCACGCTCAAGCAGGGCGAGACCTTCGACTACGCCGTGCCCGGCTACGAGACCTGCGTCGTCCCTGCCACCGGCACGGTCGATGTCGATGTCGACGGCGCGGGCTTTGCCAAGCTCGGCAATCGCGGCGTCGATGTCTGGGACGGCGAACCCGAGGGGGTCTATGTCCCCGTGGGCGCGAAGACCCGGATGACATGTGTCAGCGAAGCGACGGAGGTTTTCATAGCCGGTGCCAAATACGAAAAGGTTTTGGAGCCCTTCGACGTGCGAGAGGCGGAACTGGACCTCGTGCAATATGGCAGCGATGACACCAAGACCCATCGCAAGATCAAGCACATCCTCGGCGCCAATCAGCACGGCAAGGTCGGGCGGCTTCTGGTCAGCGAGCTCTACACGGTGGGTCAGGGGGGCTGGTCGGGCTTTCCATCGCACAAGCATGACACCGACCGGCACGACGATACGGGCGAGTTGATCGAGACGCGCCATGACGAGACCTACAATTTCCGGTTCCGCCCAAAACATGGCTCCGGCTTGCAGATGCTCCAGCGCGCCGACAACGAGCCGGGAGATGCCTACCACATCATGGACCGGTCCACGATACTGATCGACAAGGGCTATCATCCCTGCTGCGCGCTGCCGGGCTACGAGATGTACTACTTTACCATTCTCGGAGGTCTCTCGCAGCGCTCGCTTAAACAGTATTTCCATCCGACACATGCCGATCAATTGCACACGATACCTGGAATCATGGACATGGTGGCGAAGTTCAAATGAGCCTGGTGACGCTCGCCGAGGTGCTGCAACCCGCATTACGCGGCGGCTATGCGGTGGCCGGTCTGGTGACGCTGGGCTGGGAAGACATGCGCGCCTATGTGACGGCGGCGGAGGCCGAGGACTGCCCGGTGATCCTGCAAGCCGGGCCGTCGTGCCGCGAGCATACCCCCCTTCCGGTGCTGGGCGCGATGTTTCGCCATCTGGCAGAGGGTGCCTCGGTACCCGTGGTGGCGCATCTCGATCACGGCTACAGCGCCGAGGATTGCCGCATCGCGATCGACAGCGGCTTTACTTCTGTGATGTACGACGGGTCGCGCAAGCCGCTGGCACAGAACATCGCGGAAACCGCCGCCATCGCCGAACTGGCCCACGGCGCCGGCGTATCCTGCGAGGGCGAGATCGGCTTTGTCGGATATTCCGGCGGCGAAGGCTCAGCTGGGACGAACCCGGACGAGGCGGAGAGGTTCGCGCGCGAAACCGGGGTGGACGCCATGGCCATCTCGGTCGGCAACGTGCACCTTCAGCAGGACAAGGAGGGCGGGCTGGACGATGCCCGCATCCGTGCCATCGAGTCAGTGACCGAGGTGCCGCTGGTGATCCACGGCGGTTCGGGCGTCCCGGTGGCGCAGCGGCAAGCGCTGGCCCGGGGCTCGGCGATCTGCAAGTTCAACATCGGGACGGAGTTGCGTATGGCCTTCGGTCAGGCACTGCGTGACGCGGTGACGCGCGATCCGGACCGTTTTGACCGGAACCAGATCCTCAAGGAGACCCACGGCCCGCTGGTCGCGTCAACGCGGCGGGTACTCGAGGCGTTCAAACCTGCGTAGACTATGCTGTCTCGCCGTTTGGCGCTTGAGCCGTGGCTTGGCGGCTCTGGTATGGCCTTCCAAGCCTTGGACGCGGCTGCTGCGTGCGGACATGGCGTCAGTCTCCCCGGGTGTGGTCACGGATCGCTTCGGCCAGCACGTCGAGCGTGTCGATAAGCGGGACTGGGGCAGGAAGGTCCGGTGCGAGAAGCGAAAACTCGGAGCAGGCGACAAAGAGCATTGAAGCGTCCTTGTCGGCAAGCTCGGCGGCCGCATCGATGAGGGTGGCGCGGGCCTCAGCGGTGGCACCGTAAGCCTTGATGGATCGTATCGCGGCAAGCATACGGTCCCCGTCGTCCGGCCAAAGGGCTGAGATGTTGGCGCGCGAGAGGGCCGGGTCGAATACGCCGGTGAGGCGGACCGCCGGGGAGGCGAGGAAGCCGATCCTGTCTCCAGTTAAGGTTTCTGCCGCGCGGGCGACGGAGAGCGCGACCATGTCGAGGAAGGGGATGGAGACGGCAGCCTTGATGGCCGGCGCGTAGTGATGCGCTGTGTTGCAGGGCATGGCAAGGGCGGTGGCGCCGGCGGCTTCGAGGCGGCGGGCCATGTCCGCGAGGGTCGGGGCGGGATCGGCCCCGGTGCCCTCGATCAGGTGGGCGATGCGCGAAGGGACCTGCGGGTTCATGTCGATCAGAAGCGGCAGGTGGTCCGCGTCGTCCTTGGCCTCGACGGTCGAAAGCAGGCGTTGTTGCAAAAGGATGGTGGCTTCGGGGCCCATGCCGCCGAGGATGCCGGTCACGCGGCGGATCATGTAGCGACCTCGGTGACCGCTTCCACGATCAAGTCTCCGATCAGGGCGCAGTCGTCTTCCGAGAAGCTGAGCGGCAGACGCATGTCGAACAGCGTCGCCATGACACGATCGGTCTGCGGCAGGTCCTGAGCGGCAACGTAGTGCCAGGAATGGTGTGACGAGGTGAAACCGGCGGGTTCCTTCGCACCGAACCATTTGAGCTCGACACCACGGTCGGCGGTGGCGTGAAGCAGAGCGCGACACTGGTCGGACGTGAAGTCCGGCAAGCGGAACTGGATCGATGAGCCGACATGCGTTTCAGGGGTGGGTATCGCGATCGGGGCGATGCGGTTGTGCCCCTTCAGGGCGCGTTCGACGATGCCATACCGTGTATTCCAGCGGGCGACGTTGCGATCGAGTGCAGCCAGTTGCGGGCGCAGGATGGCGGCTCGGAGCGCGTCCATCCGGGCCGAGCAGTTCGGCATCTCGTAGCGGGCCTGCGCGAAGGCCTCCGGGTCAGGCCCCGCACCGTGGCGCTCATAGAGCATGTAGCTGCCCGACAGCATGGTGGCGCGGGCGGCCAGTTCCGGATCATTGGTGGTCAGAAAGCCGCCTTCGCCGGAGTTCATGTGCTTGTAGGTCTGGGTCGAGAAGCAAGCCACCTTGCCGAAGCTGCCCGAGCGGCGGCCGTTCCAGCGGGCGCCCATGGTGTGTGCGCAATCCTCGATCACTGTGATACCCGCAGCATCACATAGCGACATCAATCGCTCCATGTCGCAGAGGTGGCCGCGCATGTGGCTGAGCAGAAGCACGCGGGCGCGGCCGGACTTGGCCTCCAGATCATTCAGGTCGAGGCGAAGATTGTCATCGATCTCCACCAGTATCGCCTCGCCGCCCACGGCACGGATGGCGCCGGGAACGGGTGCGAGGGTGAAGCCATTGGTCAGCACCGGATCGCCGGGCCGGACGCCCACCGCGCGCAGGGCGATTTGCAGCGCCTGCCCGCCCGAAGTGACGGCAAGGCAAAAGCCGCTACCCTGCCAGTCGCGGTATTCCGCTTCCAACATCGCGACCTCGCCCGCCTCGCCCTCGGTGAGGTTGTAGCGGTGCAGCCGGCCCGATTGCATGACCGAAACGGCGGCGGCGACCGCCGCCTCCGGGATCGGCTCTTGCTGTGTGAACGTGCCGGTGAACCAGCGTGGCATGGCTGTGGCCCTCAGATCTCGACCCAACGGTCGGCGTGATCGAAAGCGAAGTCGTAGCCGCCGAGCGCCGCCGCGCCGCCCGTGTGCAGGAAGACGACCCGCTCGTCCTTGAACTTACCCTTCCGGGCGAGGTCGATCAGCCCTGCGGCGCCCTTGGCAGAATAGCAGGGGTCGAGCAGGATTCCCTCCAGTTCCGCGAACATGCGGATCGCCTCGATACCGCTTTCGGTCGGCAGGCCATAGCCCTCGCCGACGTAATCGGTATTAGCCATCACATCCTCGCGGTTCACAACGCCGGGACAGTTCAGCTTTTCTGCGGTTTTGCAGGCAAGGTCATAGACCATTTGTTCCTGCTTCGGCTGCGACGCGCGGGTGCCGATACCCAGCACCGGAATCTGCGCGTTCATGGCACACATGCCCGTCACAAGCCCGGCCTGTGTGCCGGATGAGCCGGTGGCATGCACCAGACGGTCAATCTTCATACCCGAAGAGTTGACTTGGTTCAGCAACTCGAAAGCGCAGTTGACGTAGCCCAGCGCGCCGGTCGGGTTGGAGCCGCCGCCGGGGATGACATAGACCTTGCGCCCTTCAGCGCGCATCTTCTCGGCCGCGCGCTCCATCTCACCGGGCATGTCGTGGCCTGCCGGGAACTTTTGAGTGGTTGCACCATGCAGATGATCGAGAAGCACGTTCCCGTTGGTGTTGTAGTTGGCGTTATTGTAGCCGGTGCGGTCCTCAAGAAGGATATGACAATCCAGCCCCAGCTTGGCGGCATAGGCGGCGGTCTGTCGGCCGTGGTTCGTCTGGGTCGCGCCTTGCGTCATCACCATGTCGGCACCCTGTTCGATGGCCTCGGCCATCAGGAACTCCAGCTTGCGGGTCTTGTTGCCGCCGGTGGACATACCGGTGCAATCGTCCCGCTTGATCCAGATCTCCGTGCCCAGCTCCCTGGACAACCGCTTCATCGGCTCCAGAGGCGTGGGCAGATGGGCAAGGTGGACGCGGGGAAAGCGGGAGAGGTGCATGTTAGGTTCCTTGTTTCGACAGAGCAGGACGGCTCAGGCGCGCATCCTGCTGCAATGGGGATCATAAGGCGAGGGGGCAAGGCAGCTTTTCCCTAGCTTCATGGAGAGTGAGAGGCCGTTTTAGGAAGAGTTGTCCCCCTCCGTACTGGCCCTAAATAACATAATGTTGATTATCGGGAACGAGCTCCGATGAAGGTGGATTCACAAATGAAGTGCAAATTCTGTATCAAGCCAGAGGTTTGCATGGAGATCGATGAATGGGAAGCCACTACTCTCACCTGACGCTTGAAGAGAGACGCAAGATCGACAAATGGCATGACGCCAAGATGCCGGTGCCTGAGATTGCGGATCGGCTGGGCCGTGCGCCATCGTCGATCTACCGGGAACTGAAGCGCAACGTCTACGAAGACACCGAGATCCCCGAGTTGAACGGCTACTACTCGGTGACCGCGCAGAACGCTTATGAACGCCGCCGCGCCATCCATCGCAAGCTGATCGTGAACCCCGCTCTGAAGGCCGCCGTCGAGGATCGCCTGAAAGCCGGGTGGTCCCCCGAACAGATCGTCGGCCGGATGCGACTGGAGCGCCACCCCATCCGCGTCCGTCACGAGACGATCTACCGTTTCGCCTACTCAAAGGACGGTCGCGCCGAAGCCTTCTATCGGCATCTGCCCGAGCATCGCAAACGCCGCAGACCGAGGGGTTATCGACGGCACCATCGCACCCACATCTTCGACAGTCAGAGCCTGTCGCACAGGCCCGAGACGGTCTCCGAGCGCAGCGAGTTTGGCCATTCGGAATGTGACCTGATGATGTTCCGCAAGGAACACGGCAAGATCAACGTCACCTCCCTGGTCGAGCGGGTCAGCCGCTACACGGTGGTGATGCGAAACGAGGACCGCCAGTCGAGACCGATCATGGAAGCCCTGATCGAGGGCCTCGCGCCCCTTCCCGCCGATGCGCGCCAGTCTATCACCTTCGCCCGCGGCACCGAATTCTCGGCCTGGCGCAAGCTGAAGGACGGGATCGGCGCCGACAGCTGGTTTTGCGATCCTTAGGCGCCATGGCAGAAAGGCACGGTCGAGAACACCAACAACAGGCTGCGAAAGTACCTTCCCCGCTCGACCGAACCGACCGCGCTGACAAATCGATATTTGAGGTCGATTTGCCATCGCCTAAATTCAACGCCGCGCAAATGCCTTGGCTATAGAACGCCTGCGGAAGTCTTTGAAAGCGAACTGATGGCCATTCGAAATGGAATAGAATAGAAATGATATCAGATAGTTGCACTTCGTCGTGAGTTCACAGAACGCCTCGTCGAGTCAAAGAAACCAATAGCCTCTGACGCCAGCTTAAGCGGGTCTAACTGTGAAACCACCGTAGTAGAAGCAGCATGGCGCGCGGACGCAATCGCGCAGAAACCAATGCTGCAAATCGAACTAAGGGCGCGTTTACTCGCATTAAACCCTTTTCTCCCAAGTTCGAACCCAATGCTGGATTACGCTCCAAGGCTCGAGAGCGTAGAAGGCTGATAAGTCATTGATCCCAATCGAACTCAGCCCATTCACAGATACCACAATGGCTGGAACGGGCCTTTCATCTTGTGTTCGAAGGGCGGCACCGGCAGGTGATCGCCCCAGCGCAGGACCACCTCGGCGTCGCGGGTGCCCGCGACCCGATGCAGACCCCGACCAAGTTCAACGAGATCGCCTGGACGATAGGAAACGCCGTCGATCTCGACCGAGCCCCCCTCGACGGTGTAGGCGCCAGGAACAAGATGGTCGAAGGTCAGCGGCTCCGTCCCGGGTGGAATTCGGCGTCCGGCGACCCAGAGAAGGCCCCAGTGATACACATAGTTGTCGCGCAGCGCCTTGGAGTCCTCGGGAAAGAAATACACGCCTTCGGTTTCTCCTTTGACGGCGCTGCGAAGGTAGAGATGGTTGCCGATCAGAAGCGGAATGGTCTTCTGCTCCATCTTTGCGCGTATCTGCGGCACGCCGCGCCTATGATAGCCCTTCAGCCCCCAGCCGGAGAGCATGAAGTGCATCGCGCGGTCGTAGTCCCCAAGCTGGCCGGAGAAGTCGATATAGGTGACAGGCTCGGGAAAGAGCTGCCGGGCGACAGCGTTGGTTTCGCGCTGGCTTTCCAGGATGCTCCGGTCGGCCTCTATCCGCAGGAAGGAGATCGCGGTGGCGATGAGGACCGTCAGCGCCAGCGTCACGAAGTATCCAATCTTGCGCAGAAACAGCCGCTCCATCCCCGGTGATAGGGCCACCAGCACCGGCGGCAGCAGGAAAACGAAGAAATATTCGTAGCTGTTGCGGTAGATCAGCAGCACGACGAGCGGCAGCAACAGGCCGGCCATTGCCACCTGTTGAGCGCGCGACACCTCCAGCCTGCGCCAGTTCCAGAGCGTAAGGACGAAAAGCACCGTGATATGCGGCGCCAGGATCAGCTGGAAGATCAGCGCCCGTTTCTGTGGCAGGAAGCCTTCTGAGAAGACGACGCTCCAGGCGGAAGTCACGGTGGCCGCGCCGGATTGCAACACGGGGGCCGCGATGAATGTGCCGTGCCAGGAAAACAGAAGCGCAAAGGCGGCGAAGCAGACCGCGAGACAGGCGAGGATCTGCGCGGCCACCCTGCCCTTGCGCTTTGCCTCGCAGAAGCGCAGCCAGGCGATGCCGGCGAAGGCAGGCGCGTAGAACACCGACTTGATGGTGACAAGAAGTGCCATCGCGGCGAGCGTACCGCAGGCCAGGATCGTGAGCGTGGTGAAGGGCCGGCAGGCAAAGAGCCACATGGTCCCCATCAGCAGGACGGTGGCCACGGGATCGAACCGGAACGACATGCTCTGCGTCACCACGTATCCGCCCGATATGTAGGTCAGCGCCACCAGAATCGCAGCGTTGCGCGAACAGAACTTACGCGACACCGCATAGATCGCGAGGGCCGTGCCGGTCTCAAACAGGACCATAACCAGCCGCGCGGCGTGGATGTGGTCGATCACGTCGCCGGGCAGAAGGGTGATCCAGCGGAAGAAATGCATCATGAAGCTTTGCAGCGACGATGTCAGCGTGCCGTCGACCAACTGCATCAGCACGTGATAATGGTGGAACTCGTCCCAGTTGATGCCGCGGTTCAGGGACGCGAAGACCTGCCCCGCGAGGATGATCGCCGCTGCATAGAGGCCAAGGACGACTGTCTGCCGCCCGGCGGCCGCCGTCTTTGCCCTCGGGTCGGACACGGCTTCGTCGGACAAGGGCGCCTCCGCCTCCGGTGCGAGGTCACTCATTGCCGGACACCTTCCTGACCGTTTCGACAGTGGTCTCGGGTTCGACCGCAGCGCTCCGGTCTTCCAGCTGCCTCACATGTTCCAGCGTGCGCTCGATCAGCTTGCGGTTCGCTCCGATCAGGTCGGCAAGGATCGCCATCAGGCTGGTGATCGTGCCCAGCACCAGAAGCGCGCCGCCGATGACCAGAGACTGAATATGCCCGGTGCTGTCGCCGACCAGCCAGAACCAGAGGAACCGCAGGATCGGCAGCAGCCCCAAGACGAAAGCCACCAGCCCGATCGCCGCGAAGGTCCGCAGCGGATTGTACATTGCATAGGCGCGCAGCATGGTGATCGCGGTTTGAGCGACGAACCCGGGCAGCGACCGGAACAGCCGCGAGGGGCGTTTTGCGGCATGGGTCCGGACAGGCACGCTATCGATCGCCATGCGTTTGCGACCGGCCTGGATCAGCATGTCGGTGGTATAGCTGAAATGGGAAGTGATGGTAATGCGCTGCGCCGCCTCACGGCTGAGGGCGCGAAAGCCGCTGACCGCGTCGGTGATTTCGGTGCCCGACAACTGCCGCACCACAGCGCTACCCAGCCGCTGAAGGCGCCGCTTGAAGGGCGTAAAATGCGGATTGTCGGCGACGCCCCGGTCCCCGACGATGATGTCCGCTCGACGCTCCAGGATAGGCCGTACAAGAGCCTCGATGTCGGCGCCCTCGTATTGGCCGTCGGCATCGGTGTTGACGATGATGTCCGCGCCCTCGGCCAGCGCCCGGTCGAGCCCGCTCTGGAAGGCGGCGGCCAGCCCGCGGTTGCGGCGGTGCGTGACGACATGATCGACGCGCCCGCTGTCCCGCGCGATCTTGCCAGTGCCGTCCGCGCTGCCGTCATCGATGACCAGAACCTCGATAACGTCAATCCCCGAGATATGCCGCGGCAGCCGCTCCAACGTCGCCGGCAGGTCACCCGCCTCGTTGTAGCAAGGGATCTGTATGATCAGCTTGGTCATCGCTCAGCCACCACAAGGCATTGGTCAATCGCCTCGGCATTCCTCGCTGCGCGTGGCGTTCCTGGCAGCCTAGCGGGGCGGTCATCCGTCGCGCAACAGGCGTGACCCCCGAGGCACAAGTTCGTTGCCCGCTGTCGCCGGTTGAGCTGCATCCTATTCTGCCTCCTGCCTGAGCGCGATCATCAGATCGGCCATGGCCGCCGCGGCCGGGGCGGTCAGGCCGGGGTTCGGCATCGAGGTGCCGGGCGCGAAGCCCTCTGGGTCGCTGAGAAAAGCGACCAGCGACGCGCGGTCCCAGGTTCCACCCTTTGCGCGCAGCGCAGGGCTGTAGTCGAACCCCTCCTGCGCGGCCACGCTCCGCCCGTAGACATGGCCGATGGCCGGCCCTCCTGCCCCATCGAGAACGCCGAAACCATGGCATTCCGCGCAATGGTCCAGCGCGTCAGTCAGACGCCGCTCCAGCGTCGCGTCCAACCCCAGCCCCGTCGCTTTAGCCGTCGCGAAGTCGAAACTGGCGTCGGTCTCATCGACCTTCAGCTTCAGGACACGCCGATCGTCCAGCCAAAGCGCTAGCGTGTCGCCATGCTGGTGCACATAGCGGATGCAAGCGCCCACAGGGATCCGCTCCGCGAACAGGACCCGGCCGTCGCGGATGCGCATCCGGATCAGCATGCGCCCAGCAAGGGTCCCTGCCAACAAATCGCCATCCCAAGCCGAATGAAACCTGTCGATCCGCGTCAAGGAGCTGACCGCGACCGAGGGCAGCCAGGCATAGACGGGTGGTTCGAACTTGGGATGTCGACCGTACTCGAGGATATTCGGCAGCGGCAATTTGTTATAGCGTGTGCCCAGCGACACCTGCGGCCAGCCGTAGTCCAGCCCCTCTCGGATGAGGTTCAGCTCGTCGCCGCCACGCCGACCATGCTCGACGATCCAGAGCGCGTTGTTTTCGCCAAGGACGATTCTCTGCGGGTTTGAATGCCCGCGGGACAGAATGCGCGCCTCGCCTGTTTTAGGGTCGATGGCGAGCACCTTGCCATAGTCGTAGGCTGGGTCCTGCGAGACCACGATCGGCGCATAGTTGCCATCCAGCGCATAGTCGCCTGACGCGAGGAATATGGTGCCGTCGGGGCCCACCCGGAACCGCCCACCCGCCATGTGACCGTCTATCGCACGGCCTTTCGGCTTCGGGGCGAGGCAAGGCTCGGTCGCGAATATCTGCTGCCAATCATCCTTGCGCACCACGATGTCCAACGCCCGCGTTGCGCCTTTCAATGGGGCGACGGCCAGCGCGGTGCGATAGCAATTCTCATCCGCAACCCATTTTGTGAAGGACACGATCAAGCGGTCGTCATGTACATCGACGTCATTGTAACGAAAGAAGTGGTTGCTGAAGACAAGGCTGGGCGTCTGTTCGGCGAAGTCGAGCATCGCATCCCAGCCATTCTCCGGCGCGTCAATATCCAACTGCTCCGCCTCATCGCCACTCACCTCGAAAAAGGTGCCGTCGTGGGTCATGACCAACAGGTCTCCGCTATACGAAGTCAAAGCACCTCCCGCACCCGATCGCCCGGACGGTACGCGCAGCTCGGTCACGTCGAAGTCAAAGAAGATCGACGACAGGCGGGATTGTATCGGCGCCGCATGCGCGGCAGGCTTGCGTCCCTCGACGATGTCCCGGATACGGTCAAGATGGATGAGCGCGGCTATCCCGCTACCCGCCAGCAGGCCGACCAGGACGATCCCCACGCTCAGCGCTACCAGTCTCCACCCGCGTCCGGTCATGTCGTGTGCACCCTTGTCATGTTCACCGAGCCACCTGGAACGCAGTCACGGCGCCATTACGCGCGACATCGAGGCCGGACATGACGGAGGATTGCCAGTCGAATGTTTCGGGGTTCGGACAGCTTGCGGGGACGCGCTGGCAGAGCCGCGGCGACTTACCCGAAAGGTTGTGCAGGCGATAGGGGAAGTCCTTGTCGTGGAAAAGCAGTGATCTACGGGCAGACGGCAGTGTCAACGGGTCGCCGTAGACATAGACCTCGCCGGGTGCGGCCGTTACCAAGGCCGCCAAGGCCCGTGTTTCGGCCTGCCAAGTCTCAAACCGCCTGAGGAAAAGCCCAGCATCGGCCAGTTGTGCAATGCACAGCAGAAGGATGACGACGCGGCCCGTCACATAGTCCCGGTACGCGAGTACGAAGATCGCCGCCAGCGCCACCGTCACGAAAACGAAGGCATAGGGCGTCATCCCAATGCCGCTGATCGCCACGAAAGACATGAGCGGCAAGGCGCACAGTACCGCTGCGCCTCCAAGGCACAACAAGGTCAAGGGGCTGTTCCGACCAAGCAGGACAATCGCCGGCAACAGGAAAAGCAGGTAGACAAACGACGACCGGAGAAAGATTAGCGCGTTTGGCCAAGCTTGTATAAAGGGCGACAAGAAACGGACGGTGAAGCTTTCGCTGATCTTGAACCGCCAGCTTTCCACCTCCGCAATCATGGCCCCGTCGGCGTAGGCGTTGAGTAACAGGCTGACGCAGACCGCGCTCACCACCCCTAGACCCAGCACTCCGACAGCGTGAAAAAACCTTCGGACCCCGTGCATTGCCTTGTCTGCAAAGCAGGTCAGAAGCGCCAGCACTGGGAATGTCGTATAGCAAAGAAACGTGAGCACCGCGGTGGGAAACAGCAATGCCAGACGTGTGCGCGGCGGCGCTCCGATGCTCAGGACACCATACATGGCCAGTATCGCTATGCCGGGAAGCAGCGTGTTGAACCAAAGCGCGTGAAGCACTGACAGAACATTGCTGGCCACCGCGAGCGAAAGCGCCAAGCCTATCCAAGGCCGCCCCTCCGCCAACTGCACTACGAAGGTGCCGCACCACAGGCTCCAACAGGCCATGTAAAGCGCGAAATTTATCGGCGCCGGCCAGAGCCAGTCCCGCGTGTGCCAGAGATACGTAATCCAGCGTAATTCTCCGACGGCCTTCGGGAAATAGCGCGCGGCGTCGCCTTGAAGCGCCGGATAGTCATCGTGCCGAACAAAGGGATCCACGAATTGCGGCCATGCGATGACTACCAACACCAGAAAGGTTACCACCGCGGCCACCAGCCAGCGTGGCCCTGAGATCGCCCGCGCGCGCGGAGATGCACCAAGCACGCTAGACCCCGGCATGGTCCGCACGCCTCAGCGCCCTGATCCTGGCGTTCAGCATCGCGATACCGTTCACCGCGCCGCGCGGCAGGCAGCGCACGATCGCGCGGCGCAGATGCCAAGCCAAGCTGCCACCCTGCGGCAGGCGTACTTCGCCGGGAACACGCGTCTCGAGGATCGCGCGTGATGCGCGCTCAGCCCCGGCGGCATTGAGATAAAGCAAACTGTTGTAGCGATACCAGGGCTCCACCCCCGGCATCTGTGCGACACGCGGGCGAATGAAATCGTACACGGCGTAGCCCTCGGAGGCGAAAAGCGACCGCCAGTAGTCGAGTGGCCGTTCGTTGACGTGCCACTCGCCGCCCTGCCCCGGCTGCGCGGCAGAAAACAGGATGCAATCGCCATGTGCCACCAGCGACCTGACCAGGGTTGCGGCGGCCTCTTCGGGCAGATGCTCGCCGACCTCGAGGCATTCGACCAGGTCGAACCTCCGACCCAGGCTCACTGGCGTGGTCAGCTCGGCAGCATGAAACGTGTCAGACGGGATGTGCAGGGTTTCCGGCTCCACGTAGGCACCATCGACGCCTCGGGCCTCTGATACTCCCGCCCTTTGCCATTCGTCCAGCCAGGTGCCACGCCCGCAGCCGATATCAAGGACGCTGGACACCGGCATCTCCGGGCTCAAAACCTGGATGAAGGCCCGCGCCGAGCTGCGCGCGCCGGACTCGATGTAGTCGAAGAAGCGTGGCGAGTAGTCATGGCTCATGCGCAACCTCCGGCCGATAGACCCATATGCGGAAGAGAACCCAATTCAGCACTGGTAGCAGTGCCGCCACGAGCAACGCTGATGCAAAGGCGCTGATCCCGAAGGCCGGTCCGAGAACGACCGTCATCATCGTCGAGAAGATGAAGCCAGCGCCGATGACAATGAGAAAGCGCAGGCCCTGTCCGCGCCGCAGCGGTGAGACCCCGTAAGTATAGACCGAATGCATCAGGTACTGGAGCGCCACCGCAGTGCCGTAGGCAAAGGCATTGGCCGCGAACTCGGCCAGGCCCAGGTGACGCGCCAACGGGTACATCACGACGTAATACCCGGTCACGCAAAGGCCGGTCACGATATACCTGATTGTCATTCTACCGGGCATCGGCATCACTCGGTTCGGACGCGATGTCCGCTGCCGGCCCTGTCTGTTCCGCAACAAGGTAAAGCGGTCTGTTCTTCACCTCCGTAAAGATCCGCGCCACGTATTCGCCGATAATTCCGAGCGACAGCAGCTGGACAGAAGAGAAGATACTGACCGTAAGCAGGATAGAAGCCCAGCCCGGCGCTGTGTTGAACATGAAATACGAGGCAAGCACATAGACGCCGACCAGCAGGCTCAGCCCGATGGACATCAGTGCGAACGCGATGGCAAGCCGTATCGGCACCGTCGAGAACGTGGTGATACCGTCCAGTCCGAAGCGGATCATCTTGAACAGTGAAAATTTGGTCTCGCCGGCAAATCGTTCATCGCGATCATATTCGAGGCCGATCTGACGATACCCTACGAAGGAGAAAAGACCGCGCAGGAACCGCGTCCGCTCCGGCATCGCCAGCACCGCATCAAGCACCCGCCGGTTGACCATCCTGAAGTCGCCGACATCGCGGGGGATTTTGTTGTCGGTCAGTACGCCGATCAACCGGTAGTACAGCAGCGCCGTGGACTTCTTGAACCACGTCTCGCCGTTGCGCACGCGTCTGCGCCCATAAACCACGTCATATCCCTGATCCATCAAGGCCATCATCTCGACGGCCAGTTCCGGCGGGTCCTGCAGATCGCAGTCCAGCATCACGATCCGGTCGCCGCGCGCGGCCTCGAGCCCGGCATCCAAGGCCGGCTGGTGTCCCCAGTTCGTCGATAACCTGATGCCACGCAGGCCGGTGATCTTATGGCTGTGATCCGAAATGATGTTCCAGGTGCGATCGTTCGACCCGTCATCGATCAGGATGATCTCAACTTCCACACCAAGCTTGCCCCGGGTCGCCTCTATGCGGCGCAGCAACTCGGGCAATGTGTCCTCTTCATTCAGACAGGGTATGACGAAGGACAGAAGCATTAACGGCTTGGCGGACCAGAGGCCGTATGACCGATTGTGAAAAAAACCCTGATGTGCAGCGTCATTTCGGCCCCAGTGAACTCAGCATTTCGAGGATGACCAAGAGGATTGGTGCAATGACGATGATCAGGCTCACCGGGAACATGAACAGGGCCATCGGGAAAAGCATCTTGACCGGCAGAGCATTGGCTTTCTCCTCGGCGCGAATGATCCGCATGGTGCGCATCTCCTTGGCAAAGGTTCGCAAAGTCTTGGTCACGCTGGCGCCCAATTCCTGCGATTGGCGGAAGAGGACCGCCAGCGTACGGGCCTCTTCCACCTGAATGCGATAGGCGAAATTCTGCAGCGCCTCATGGAGTGGCCGGCCGGCCCGAACCTCAAGACTGATGATGCTGAGCTGGATGCCGAAATCCGGTGTCGTCACGAGGAATTCCCGAGTGACCCGGTCTATGGCCGCATTGATGCTGAGCCCGGCATCGACGCACACCAAAAGCAGGTCCATGAAGTCCGGGAACAGCTTGCGAAACTCCCGCGTCCGCTTGTTGCCCATGGCTTCCAGAACCATCGCGGCGACCATGTAAAACAACCCGCCAATTACCAGCGCCACGGCCAGCAGAAGGGGAGCACTGACAGAGGGCAGGATGAAGGGGACGCCAAACTGTACCGTGAGAAATGTCCCAAGTGCACCGAACAGCCGGATCATGTTGAAGACGGTGACCGCGCGAGGCTTGAAATAGCCGGCCCGCACCAACCGCATGCGCGTGCTGTTGATGGTCTCTTTCTGAGTCACTTCCAGGAAGTAACGAATTTCCTCGTTGCCTGAACCGAGGAACTTATCGATCTCCTGACGCGACATCCCGTTCGGACGCCGCACCTCGTCGATGTTGCGATAAATGTCGCGTCGCCGATTGACGAAACTGATGACGGTGAAACTGAGGATCAGGACGGAGACGAAGACCGCCAGCAGGATTACATTTTCATTCAAACTGTGTTCTCCGCCCTGCCCGGCCAATTTCTAGAAGTCAAAGTTCACCAACCGCCGAATGATGATCATGCCCATCATGATCAGGAACAGACAAATCCCCACGATCAACGTGCCATAGCCGCTTTCCCAAACCAGATCGAAATAGGTTGGCACCATGGCCTGCAGCATGAAGAACAGGAAGAAGGGGAAACCGAGCATGATCCAGGACGTGATCCGACCTTCGGCCGAGATCGCCTTTACCTTGGCCTTGATCATCAGCCGGTCGCGGATCATCTGGGCGAGGTTTTCCAGAATTTCCGACAGGTTGCCCCCGGTCCCGCGTTGCACGGTCACGGTCACGGTCAGCAGGTTCAGCTCTTCTGCCCCCACGCGGTCGACCATGTTGAGCATGCCCTGTTCCAGCGAAGACCCGAAAGTCAGTTGGTCGTTCAGGATACCGAACTCCGAACCGATCGGGTCAGGCATCTCACGCGACACAAGCGCAATTGCGGCGTTCAAAGGGTGTCCGGCGTTCAGGCTTCTGACGATGATGTCGATAGCCGGAGCAAGCTGTGCGGTGAAGCGCTTGATGCGCCGCCGACGGACATTGAACACCAGCCCGACCGCCACCGCGACGCCGAAGATCACGGCAAAAGGCAGGCGATAATAAAGCGGCGCGCCCACAACCAAGGGTGAGATGATCAGTCCGATCATCATGAAAGCCAAAATATAAAGCACCCGACGAAACACGCTTATCTCGAGGCCACTCTGGCTCATGATCCTATTGAAGTACCCGCCCAGCGACTGGTTGCCGTCGCGACCGCCCATGCCGCGCCGTCTCAGTAGGTCCGAATAGGCCGTGTTTTCGTTCTTGGCACGCCGCTTAAGCGCCTGAAGGCGATTCTTGATGTCGCGGTCCTTACGCCGCGACGCGAAGGCCGAGCGCAGCACCGTGTCCATCATCAACAGCGCTGCAAGAAAGATCATCCCGTAGAGCGTGTAGGGATTGTTCAGAAGCTTATCAAACATCCATCAGGACTTTCGATGGATCAAAGGCGTTGTTGTCCAGATGCAGCCCCAGCGATGCAAGGTCTTCCATGAAGGATGGCCGGATCCCCGTGGCCCGGAATTCGCCATGCAGGCCGCCCTCTTCGTCGATGCTGGTCCGGCGGAAGGTCATGAGTTCTTGAATCTGCACCACGTCGCCCTCCATGCCGGTGATCTCGGCGATCGAGGTCACGCAGCGTTTGCCGTCGCGCAGGCGGGCCAGCTGAATGATCATGTGAACAGCCGACGTGATCTGGTTGCGGATGCTGAGCTGCGACATCGGCATCCCGGCCATGCCCACCATCTGCTCCATACGGCCCAGCGCGTCGCGCGGGTTGTTGGCGTGGATTGTCGACATGGATCCTTCGTGGCCGGTGTTCATCGCCTGCAACATGTCAAACGCCTCACCGCCCCTGACCTCGCCGATGATGATGCGGTCGGGACGCATCCGCAGCGCGTTCTTCACAAGGTCGCGCTGCAGGATCTCGTTGCGGCCGTCGACTGTTGGGGGGCGCGTTTCGAGACGCACCACATGCGGTTGCTGAAGCTGAAGTTCGGCGGCGTCTTCGATGGTTACGAGGCGTTCGTTGTGAGGGATATAGGCCGACAGCGCATTGAGCATTGTCGTCTTACCCGAACCCGTCCCGCCCGAGACGATCAGCGAGACCTTGGCTTCGACTGCCGCAGCCAGCAGTTCGGCCATCGAACGCGGGATCGCCTTGCTGTCGACCAGCTTGTCCAGAGAATAAGGCTTCTTGGCGAACTTCCGGATCGACACCTGCGGCCCGTCCACCGCCACCGGACGCACCGCCACGTTGACCCGGCTGCCGTCCTGAAGACGTGCGTCCACCAGCGGTGAGCTTTCATCAACGCGACGGCCGACAGAGGCCACGATCTTGTTGATGATGCGCAGCAAGTGGTCTTCGTCTTTGAACCGGACCTTTGTGCTTTCCAGGTTGCCAAAGCGTTCAACGAACACCCGGGTCGGTCCAACGATCAGGATGTCCGACACCGTATCATCGGCCAGAAGAGGCTCGATCGGGCCAAGCCCCAGCATCTCGTCGCCGATGTCCGAGATCAGCACATCCAATTCGTGCGAGCTTAGCGGGAAGTTGTTTTCCTTGGCATAGCTGCGTACCAGCGGGCGCAGCTCGTCGTGGATCTCGTCTTCCTCCATTGTGTCGAGGATCGAAAGGTTGATCTTGTCGAGCAGGAAACGGTGCATATCCACCCGCTCGTTGACGAAATCCGGCGGCTCATATTCCGAGTGGACAACGATCTTGCCCTTCTGGCCGTTTGCCTTCGGCGTTAGCGAATCGTCGAGCACCAGAACCTGGGAGAGGTCAACATTCTTGTCCGCCTTCACCTCGGGTTCGGACTTTCGGAAGAATCTACCGGCCATGCGTTTCCCCTTTTTCCCGCCTCAGCGGACAATCACCTTGGTTCCGTTGCGGACCTTGCCAAAAAGCTCAAGCACGTCCGTATTGGTCAGCCGGAAGCAGCCCGAAGTCTCGTATCCGCCGATGGTGCCCGCACTGTTCGTACCGTGAATGCGGTAGAGCGTGTCCCGGCCGTTGGAATACAGATAGATCGCGCGCGCCCCGAGTGGGTTGTACGGTCCCGGCGGCACGTGGGGTGGCAGCGACGGATCGCGCTGGCGCATCTCGGCTGGAGGTCGCCAGTCAGGCCACTCCTTTTTGCGACCCACATAGGTGGTCCCGGTCCAGGAAAATCCTTCGCGCCCTACCGAGATCTGGTACTTCTCGGCCTTGCCGCCGGTCAGCACACGATGCAACGTGCGCGCTTCATTCGAGATGATGATCGTGCCGGGCGCCTCGCTGCTTTGGAAGGGAACCACCTGCATGGTGCGCTGGCCGTGGCTGCGCGGGACCTTCTTCATCTCGGCGCTTGCCCGCCTCGGCACCAATGTCAAAGACGCGGCAACCCCGGCTAGACCGGTGACAAAAGCTCGACGAGTGACCGTCGATGACGTCAAATCGCTTGTCTTCATTGCGCCTCCTGCGGTTTTTCCAGACCGATCGATGTCATGTATTTTATCAGGCGCCTCAAAAATCCCGCTCTGCTGCTGATCTCGCTCGGCGGTACGCCGCGATCCATGCTTTCGCCCAGCAACCCGGAATCCTGCGGCAAGCTGTAGGTCGGCACGTCGCCCAGAAGCTCGCGCACCTTGCGCTTGCTGATGCGCTGGCCGAAGAGGCTGGATTCCCACTTGTTGAACACGATCGTGACGTTGAACTTGTCTCCACGCATGTCGCGGAGCATTTCCAACATCTCGAGCGTATGGCGCAGCGCCGGCAGGTTCAGCTCGGTCACCAACGTGCACGAGTTCACCTCAGCCAGGACGTCCTTCTTCCATTCGGTCTCGTAGTAAGGAATGTCGAGGATGGTCAGATCATGTTCGACGCTAACCGCATCGAGCATCCGCAGCACCAGTTCGTAGCCGTTCAACTCGGTGTTCAACTCAGGCCGCTTGAAAGAGTAGATGTAGAAACCGTGGTCGTGCCGCTGCTGGATGACTCGCAGGAATTCGGCGTCGATACGGCGCGGCGCCGAGGCGACGCTGCCCAGATTGAAATCGTTGACCATGTTCAGCAGGTAGCTGCAGTTCCCGGTCGAAAAATCGAGATCGAACAGCGCCACCGACAGCTTCTTCTTGCGGTGCATCTTCGTCGCGGCAAGGTCCGCCATCGACAACGCCACGGTGGACGCCCCGACCCCGCCGACCGATGACACCACCGCATGAACGCGGTTATGCGTGGCCTTGCTGGCCTTCACCGCGTTGGCGATGGATTCCATCAGGTCCTCGGCTTCCATGGGCTTGCACAGCCAGTCATGGATATTGAGGTTGAACAACTTGCGGGTCTGTTGCGGCGTCAGCGGTTGCGAGGCGACGATGACCGGAACTTCCGGCTTCTCCGAGCACAGGTCCATCAGCATGTCGGATTCGATCTTGCCGAGGTCCTCTGCGTTGACGATCACGATGTCGGCGCCGACTCGATTGAGCTCGTCCCGCGCGCTCTCTGGCGAGACCGGGATCAGGGTCAACCGCTGAGAGGTATCGAGAATGTCTTCGATGTCGCTTGAATTTGCATCCGCTGAGGTAACGATCAGAATGCGTGCTGCGGGAACTGTAACCATGTTATCTGTTCGTCCTCGGGTCTTCTTTTATGGGCTTCATGGGCAATTGGGCCAGCCTGCCGCGGTCGGTTCCTTGCAAGACAGCATGTCTTCGCTCGTGATCGATACGGTATGGGGCGGGAAGGTTATCGAGCCGATGCCCGGAAGCAGACCCGCCAGGAAAAGGTAATCGAAAGTCTTGTCGACAAGCTCCAGCCGGATAGTCACCACTGGTCCCTGCGGACGGCCGACGTAGCCCAGCCGGGATCGGACATAGGTCACGCGGATGTTGTCGGCGCTCAGGAAGCGGGCCGCATCGCAGATGCCGGGCTGGGTGCCGTTCGGCACTTGCTGGCACGATCCGTCGGACCCGGTCATGAGATAGGCCATTGCGGTACCACTGTCGGCATCGCAGGTCGCGCCTGTGCACGAGACGCTGGGCATGGCCGACGGCACGGCATCTCCGATTGGCGTCGCCAGATAGCCGGCGTCATTCGTCAACGCCGATATGTCGACCACCGGCCTTGAGACCGCCGCCAGCCGCGCGCCGATCTGCAAGCCCTTCACGGTCTGGTTCCACTGGATCATCATGAAGCTGAATTCGATCATCGCGGCCAGCATCAGCAGAACGATGGGCATCGCAAGAAGCGCCTCGGTCATCGAGATACCCGCTTCGTCCCTGCGAAACCCGGAAAGGTTCTGCCAGACTACCATCCCTGATACCTGATCTCGTAGGAGTAGGAGATAGTCGGAACCACCTTGAGAACCGCGTTGAACACTGGCGTCCCACGGTAGCGTACTTCGCCATAGACTATCAGCTTGTCCGTCATGCCGGGCGTTGCCGGCGCGGACGTGAATATGCTGTTCGGCGACACGACGAGTTCGGCGCTGTTGTCCCATCCGGGGACGCGCTGACTCCCTTCGTTCGGCCGGGGGTCACCGTAAAAGGCAATATGCTCGGCGATGGCGCGGTCACAGGTGTTGGGGGTGGCCGTGCCGCTCACCCACTGACGACATCGTGACAGATATCGCGCGGCATCACGCACACCGATCTGCAATTGCTCGCGCTGCCAGAGCATGTTGCCGAATTCGAGGATTCCGAAGGTCGCGATGGTGAGAACCGGAATGGCAATGAGAGTTTCCACGAGTACGGTGCCCGTCTCGTCGTTGGCAAATCGTGGCTGCCGTCGAAATCTCATGACTCGCCTGATCACACTCTCACTTCTTTAAAATTAACCAATGAAATGTGACTGCCAGAATACTCCGCCAGCCACGAAAAATCCATGCCGTAACGGCTAGCCGCCGTGGCCGACTGTCGAGTGGTACGCCGATGGCGGCCACGTTTGTAGTTCCTGGATCGACGTATTGGCATTGTGGGCATTGCCGGCCCGGAATGAAGCCGTATCCCAGTTGTTGAGATAGTCGGCACAGCCGCTCGCCATCGTGACGAGCAGCAGCGCCGCCCCCAGGGATTTACTTCTTCTTGATGATGCCATCTTCGAACTCCAGATCAATGATATGGCCATAGGGTCCGACGACACCATGCCCTTCGCGGAACCGACGCAGCAGCTTGCGGTCCACTTCCAACATCCCCAGGAGGAACAGCTCTACATCGTTGCTGGACCGGGTCTGATCCAACGGCGATGACAGAGGCGTATTCGGCCCCACCGGCGCAACCAACCGCGGCGTCACAAGGATCACCAGGTCGGTTTCCCGTTTCTGGAAGCTACGCGAGCTGAACAGGGTGCCGAGGATCGGCACCTGTCCCAACCACGGCAGTTGGTCGGTGTTGCGTGAGTTGTTGGCTTGCAGCAGGCCGGCGATCGCAAAGCTCTGGCCATTGCGCAGGGACACCGTTGTCTCGGCGCTGCGTGTGATGAACGCGGGCTGACCGTTCACTGTCAGCGACGGGTCGATATCCGAAACCTCGGGAGAGATCCGCAGGCGGATCATCTGGTCATCCAAGATTTGCGGTAGGAAGTTCAACCGCACACCGTACTGGCGATATCCTGTCTCACTGGCCACGTTGCCATTGTCGTCTGTTCTGGTCTGCGCGATGGGAACCTCGCCGCCGACGACGAAGTTGGCCGCAATTCCGCTTGTGGTGACAAGCTTGGGATTTGCAAGCCGGCGAGCCAGGCCCTTGGCTTCCAAAGCATTGATGACAAAGTCGATCTGGATACCGGCAATCTCCAGCAACGATCCGACCGCCGTACCGAAGGGAATGCCGAGCTGGCTGTTGGACGAGCCGCGACCGGTTTCGAAGGCAACCGTTCCGTTATCGCGCGTGCCGTCCAGACTAATTCCCAGCTCGCGGCCAGAGCTGCGATTGACCTCAAGGATACGCACGTCGAGCTCGACCTGCTGCGCTGCCTTGACCTTCAGCGCGTTGATTACCGGCTGATCGGTGAACTGCCCGGCAAGTTGAAGAACGCGCGCTTCGTCGACGTTGTCCTTGACGACACCGGCCAGGCGGATGCGGTTATTGACGTTCTGCACGCTGACCTGGGCACTGGGCACCGACTGGCGGATCGCCTGCTCCAGGTCGGTGAAATCGAGCAGAACCTTCACGTCGATCACTTCCAGAAGCTGCTTGTCGACGGAATACAGGGTGATGTTGGTCGCGCCTGTAGACTTGGCCTGGATGTACAGCGACCGGTCGGTCAGCGGGAACACATCCAGCACACCCGTGTTGCCGATCAGGATATCGGCAAAGTCAGCATTGGTCTCGACGGTGATCGTCGTCCCCGGGGCCAGTTCGATTCTGGATACTACACCATCGTCAATGATGATGCTTCGAACCTGGGCATTGGCCTGCCCCGTCATCAACAGCGAAAGGACACTCAGCACGGCAAATGCTGCGGCCACGTTTTCAAAGGCTTGCTTTATTCGTTTAAAATGCATCTCACGGTCCCATTTCGAGCCCCGCAGAAACCCTGATGCACGTCTTGAAGCGACAGCGGCAGATCCTCGCCTGCCTTACTGTCCCGATGTCCCTATTCGGACTGCACCAGCTCTTGCTGTTCCTGCTCAGCCTCTCCCATTCCCTCTATGATCACATTGCCATCTGCGTCGACGAGCTGTCCAAATCGGTTCACCTTGTACTCGGATCGCGCCCCGTTCCTGATCACGGCAACCGTGCTCTTGCTGGGAATGATCACCGGTGCAGGCACCTCTTTCTCGACTTCTACGATGACCTCTTTGATCACTTCTTTTTCGATTATTACAGGTTCTTGGGGCTCAGGGGCATTCTGCATTTCCTCTGCACGCTTAGAAACGTCTTGAGAGAGGCGTTTCAGCCACGTTTTGAAGGTATCGGGTTCCTGTTCGGCTTCCTCAGCGGCAAGCTTCTGAAGATTTGCCGCCACCAGATCGTCCGCGGGGTCGGGTTGTTCGCTCAGATCGCCGATGGTGACACGGTCAAAATCCTGGAAATCGGTCGATGTCAGGTTGCGCAGAGCCAGCGACAGGGTGCCGACCTGCGACGCGAGGATGAGCTTCTGGGCTTCCTTTGTGTCGACTTCGAAGGTCACGGTGCGCACGACGCTGGGGTTGTCCTTGCGGTCATCGGCGATCTGGTCGATGGCCAGCACCTTCATGCCCTGCAAAAGGACGTCGACATAGCCGCCCCGGGTCAACATGATGTCGACCCGGTCGCCCGGCAGGACGAAACCCGCCACGCCACTGACGTCGTTTACGCGGACAGATATGGCCTTCTTGCCCGGCGTCAGCGCAGTCGACAGTTTCGCGCGCTGGCCAGGCTCGGTCACCTTGTTCTTGAGAATTGGCTCGCCGACCGCGATCGCGGTCAAGGCGTAGCGCGCGGTATCTTCGGTGTCGCCGACGACGAGGTCGCTGATCTTTTGGTACGAACCCTCAGGTCGAAGCTCCTCGGACCATTCGATCTCTCGAACCTTGGCGACATTCATGACCTCGCCAAAGCCGATGGGTTCGGCCGCGACGACGATGGTGTTCTGCGGTTCGACCTTTACGGGCGTCGCCTGCTGGCGCTGCAGCATGTCGACCAGCTGCTGACGTTCCAGGTTTAGCCAGTTCTGGGCGCCGAACACGGCTGCCACGGCAAGAATGATAGCAAGGATGAAGCTGAATACGGTTGAAATGCGCAACGGACTGCTCCAGTCATTAAGGCCTTTTGGCCGATACGCATCTGTGACTGAAACATCGGTTCTGAATCGGTGCCGATCTTGTGTTCAGATCACAAACGTAAATGCGACCAAACTAAGACAATGTTAACAGAAATGTGCCCTCGCGTGTTATCACTTCATTCCTGTGAATGTGACCGCAAAGCCCATATGCCGGGCTTTGCGGTGTCATTTACGCCGGCTGTGAAAACGGTCGTACGACAACCGGCAGAACCCCTGTTACAGGGTGGGCGGCGCGTTCAGGTTTTCGATGAACGTGTTCCAGAGAGCCCATTGATCGCCAAGGGCTCCGCCAAACGCCAGAACTGCAAAGACGACCGCTGCGGTAAGAAGCCCGAGAAGGATCAGGTACTCGGTTAGAGCCAGTCCTTCCTCGTCATCACGAAAACGACGCGCAACGTCGCCGATGGAGTGGAAAATGTTGAGAGTCATCAAGTCGCTCCTAATGCGTTTGTCTTGCGCCCACCTGCTTTTAAAAAAACCGACTAAGGATTTCTCTACTTAAAGAAACTTCCCGCATGGGGCGCTAATGAGCGCGGGACTTCACGATGCTGCCAAGCAACCTTCGCAATATCAAGACTTTATTAAACTTTCCTCATTACCGCAAACTAACGCATCATTTGTCACGTTTGGGCCGCATTTGCGCCATATCGTGTACAAATGCTTGTGCGAACGTAACAAACGGTGAAATCAGATGCAGGCTGAGATTGCAGCGCTGACAGGATTTTCATTCATTGGTTGCAAGCTTCTGTTTTCGGCTATCAGGCCGAGGTCGGAGTGATTCGCCGCCGAAGGTCCTCTTGGACCGGGTTGCCCAATTTGGCGGCCATAGAACCCACCGGTGCAACCGAATATTTCGTCTGAGCGTAAGGCATCGGGATACTCACCACTACCATCCGCTACAACGAAGACACGTTCCTCCAACGCGCGCCCTCAGAAGCGCTCTGAAATCATGGACGCGGCTGCCAACACATGATCCATGTTGGACCTGCGGAATGTTATATCAAGTTCCAAGTGCCTGCGTCACGAGAACGGGCACTGCCGCCGCTGCCAAGACCACGGCATAGGGCACCTTTCCGCTGGTTCCCATGCGGGCGACGCGTGCGAATAAACCTCGGTCAGGCGCACACCGCTGGGCGAGACGGATCGACAGAAACATCAGGGTCGAGACTGCGAGGAGCAGAATGCAGAACGGACCAAGACCGTCGATCCCCAGAAACATCCCGATTGGAAGCATCAACTTCACATCGCCCGCTCCCATGGCGCGTCCTAACCACATGACCAGACCGATCCCAAACAGCAGACCGCCGGCGAACATATCGGACCAGAACCCGCTGCCGCCCTGCGCTGCCACAAGGACCGCATATAGGGCCAACATCGCCAGCACCGACTTGTTGCGGATTTGCAGGTGTTTCAAATCGTAGAATGCGATGAACAGCAATAGCGCGGCCGCAACCAAGGTCACCAGCCGCGCCGTTAACAATTCATCGCTCCTAGATCAGATGCCGTGCAGATCACCCGGCGCACGTCGCGGATAGGTCACCGAATTGCGCAGCATTTCGAGGTTGTTCGCCGTGGTCTCGTTCGATGGATCAATCTCGTAGGCCTTCAGGAAATAGATCCGTGCCTTCTTCAGATCACCGCGGAGCAGCATCGAATAGCCGTAGTTGTTCAGATACTGGATGCGGTTGCCGATGATCGGGCGAAGTTTGCCATACGCGTAGTCGGCCTTGTCGAACTTGCGCAGCATGTCCGCCGACGCGGCGAAGCCAAGCCAGGCGTTGGGATCAGTCGGCACAAGGTCCAGCGCCTTCTTGTAGGTCCTGTAGGAGTTGCCGTAGTTGCCTTCCTTGAACTGCGCCTTCGCCGCGATCAGGAGGTTTTCATCCGGATAGTAGTTGCGGTTGGCGGTATCGAGGATGGAATGCTTGCCGTCGCTGAACGCCGCGAAATCTGCGAAGGTCGTATTCTCGCACGCTGTCAGGAATGCAGCCACGAATATTGATAGCACTAATCTCATGTTGAACGCCCGTCCCTCATCACCGCTCAATTAATCCTGAGCGTCGGGTTTCGAAAATAACAGGATGGTTCCATTCCGCAGAGTGATCAGAGGCAGAATCCTCGCGATTGCGATAATTTCGCATCACCTGTCGCGGAGCTCGTGGCAGTCATGCACTCGCCAGGTTGTCTCATCCTTCATGCCGTTGCCGGTCCAGACGCCTTTCACAAAGCGCCCGAAATCCACCGGGAGCGTCCAAGTCTGGCCCGGGCCGCCAGTTCCTTCGTCCAGCAGAACCAGGAGGTCCAGATCCGGTAACGTCTTGCAGACCTGGGCAAGAGTTACTGCATCCTGTTTGCCCCCATCGGCGGGCATGTCCGGGCAGCCGGGCACACCGGACACCCGGAAGTCACCCGTGCCGAGAGGCCGCAGACCGTCAGCCCGCCGCGCAAACTCCATCGCCTGATCACGATAGAACACGACCCCGGCTTTCTGACGGCAGGAAAAGAATTGCGGGACATGGAGCCCGAACCACATCGCTTCACGCCCGCCCTCCCAATAAACGTTCGCGCCGCGGAGGGTCGCGGCCATGTAATCGGGCAGGACCGGCGCATCGGACCATTTTCTCCAATCAGTACGTGCGTCCCAGAAGCTGACAGCGGCGGCCACGCAGCCAAGCGACACTAACACCCGTGACCAAGCGCTGAATTGTCGGAAAGAAGCTAGGAACAGCGCGGCGACAGCCAAGGACAGATGCCGCCAAACCTCTGGTTCAGGCCGCAACGAAAACGGCAAACTTGCGACGACCATCGTGGCCACTGCCGCCAGCGCCGCCGAGGCCCATCGACCGTAAGCGCCCGGCAAAGCGGAAAACAAGACCGCCAGCCCGAACAGGCTTGAGGCAACCGGGGTTATCCCGACGATGTGTTCCGTGATCGAAGCCAGAACCGCGATCCGCCACAGCACCGCGTTCGGCCCCTGCATTGCCATCACCGCCGCCGCCAAATTGCCCAGTAGCGTCAGCAGCCAGAGCGCGCGCCAGGTCTGAAGCGCGACAATCAGCCTGTTCTCAAGGACAGATCCCCCGATTAGCGCTACACCAAAACCAAGCGCGGCAACCAAGAGGCAAGCACCCGCCATGGCCTTGATCGGCCCCTTGCACTGTGTGGCGGCAAGCGCAAGGGCCACGAGTGGAAGAACGGAATGCAGGTAACTTCTTGGCAGCCACGTGTCGGGGAATGTCACGTGAAGTGGATGGCGCACGATATGTGCCCACTCCGGATCAAGGCGCTGCAAGAGCCAATGGAAAGGCGGGATACCAGCAATCGCAAGAGCAAGGGTCAGCGCGGTTCCGGCGGCTAGCGTCACCCAGAACACCCTGACCGGGCGAAGCAGCAGCCGCAGCCCGACGATGCCCGCCGGCAGCGCCATGAGAGGGTGAATTATGGCACTGACCAGCCAAGTTGACAGACCCGCAGCGCTCTGTCCCCGGACCAGCAGTCCCAGGAACACCATCGCCGCGGCTTCACTAAAAATTCGCGGCGTCACGAAGGCTTCGGCATATTGCAGTGAGCCGAGACCGTATGCAGGACTCATCAGAAGGACACAGATCATGATGATCGGCAGCCGTTCAAACCCATATCCCAATGCCCGGACAAGATATGCGAGCGCGGCTGTCCAGACTGCGAGACCGGCAGCCCAACCCAGGAAATGAGCGTCTGACGGCCCCAGTGACGAGACCAGAGGCGCGTAAACGGCGTCAAACAGAGAGAAATTCTGTTGATTGCCGTACTTGAAGGTCAGGTCCTGATCCAGCGCCTCCGCCCCGCCGGACCGAAGCGCCTGTGCCATGTAAAGCTCGGCGTCGTGACGGATACCCTGATAAGGCCTCGATGCTATCAGCGCAGCAATGATCGCCGCCAAAGTACTGAGCCTGCGAACAGGCTCAGCGGGATTCATGGTAATCTTGTTCCGTGTTCACGCGCCACAACTCATCCCGCGTGTCGCGCCCTTCGGCGATACCGTCCACCGCGACCATGGCCGTCAGGATCGAATGATCCTGGTTGTTGTAGCGGTGCATCCCATTGCGCCCGACGCAGTACAGGTTCTCAAACCGCGAGACGAAATCTTGTATCTGGTCGAATCTGTCGTAGCTGCCGAAGTAGGCCGGATAGGCCTTTCGGGTGCGTACCACAACGTGATCGGCCACATCCCCTGCCCAAGCGACGCCCAGCTTTTCCAGCTCAGAAACACCAAAATGCGCCAGTGCATCGTCGTCCATGGTCCAGAAATCATCGCCCTCGTCGACGAAATATTCCATCCCGATCCAGATCGTTTCGGGATCGGCCACCAGATAGGGGCTCCAGTTGTTGAAAAGCTGCAAGCGGCCGACCTTGACGTCGGAATCTTGCACGTAAATCCAATTGTCCGGCACCTTCTCGGCCAGTTCGTGAGGGGCCACGCCACCATCCAGAGCCAGCCTTTTCAGCAACACGCCCACGGTGATGAAATCGCGATAAGGCAGGTCGCGGGCCACCTGTGCAACGGGCTCGGGTGCAGGTGGCTGCCAACCGCCGATAAGCTCTTGCACCGGCATCGACGAGAATACCATGTCGGCAGGCACCTCCCGGGTGCCATCCTCTGTCTCGACCGTCACCGATGTCATGCGCCTTCCGTCATGCTGTACCGCGACAACCCGAGCGCCGAAGGTCAATTCACCGCCGGCCTCGGTCACCTTGCGTGCCACCACCTCCCACAGCTGCCCCGGCCCGTGCTTGGGATAGAGAAAGCGTTCGATAAGACTGGTCTCGACTTGTTTCTGGCGCACGCCGCCGCTGTCCGATTTCAGCTTGCGAAGCATGTGGCGGATCAACGACTTGATCGACACCCCCTTGATCCGCTGGGCCCCCCAATCGGCGGGGATCTCGGTACATGGCACACCCCAGACCTTTTCAGTGTAGTCGCGGAAGAAGGTGGCGTATAGTTCACGTCCGAACCGATTGACGACAAAGTCTTCCAGCGTCACTTCTGGCTTGATCGGTTTCAGCCGCGCCATGCCGTAGCTGCCGACGATCCGCAGACTGCGCGCGAGGCCGAGGTTGCGAAAGGTCGCCGGCCGAAGCTTCAGCGGATAGTCGAAGAACTTGCGACCATAGAGAATGCGCGACACGCGATTGCGCACCAGCATGACTTCGTCGACCTTGTCAGGATCCGCAGCGCCGGGCGCCACGTCGCGGTGCTTGTTCTGGTACGAGACAGTGATGCTCTCACCCTCCCCTGCCCCGCTCTGCAGCGGCAGCACCTTGGCCCACCAGTCCATCACACGGTCCGACTTGGAAAAGAACCGGTGCCCGCCGATGTCGATCCGGTTGCCCTTGTAATTCACCGTCTTGGAAATGCCGCCGACCTGGGTATCGGCCTCGAAGATCAGCGGCTTGATATCCGTCCGGGTGATCAGTTCATGTGCTGCGGTCAGCCCCGCAGGTCCTGCGCCGATGATCACGGCGATGCGCTGCGCCACCTTCCCGCCCGCCCTACTGCCCGGCGCCGGCCGGTGTCAGCCGCCCGGCATACCTGGCGGCCCGAAAGCTGATCAATTTATGCGCAAAGAAGGAATAGAAGGCGGTCAATCCAACCGCGATGCCATGTGCCATGGTTTCAGACATGAGCAGCGAGGACAGCGATGCCGCGGCTTGGGTCATCAGACCAGCGGCCCAGGTGTCCAGTGCGTGCGCGATACCGGTGGTCAACAGCACTCCGCCGATCGATACGCCGAAGAAGTCACGCAATTCGCTGCGCGGATCGCGCCCCGAGGCCGGATAGGTGAACCGCCGGTTCAGGGTAAAGCTGACGCCCATCCCCGCAAGGAACGCCGTGGACACTGCAAAGGCGAAAGACGCTCCCTCGTCAAAGCCGAGCGGCCCATACAGGAGGTAGCCCACGATCATGTTCACGAGCGCTGCGAGGCCAGAACACAAGAGAAATCGCTTGATCAAGAATTGCTCCCACAGGAACGGATGACAAATGCATTGCAATTCTTAACCTTTTTGCGTTCTCAGACAACAGTTTTGCCAAGAACAGTGCGTTTTCAGTACGTCATACTTATAACGCGGACGCAATCCGTCCTGGCTGCCGCGTCAGCGCAAGGTCGGAATCAAACGTTCAGCCGGTCATTCTGGACGGATGTTGCGCTTCCTGCTGGCGGCGACGTTGCGCCAGGCGAGGTCCAGCAGCTCCATGCTGAGCTCGGGTTCGCGGTCAAGGTAGCGGCAGGCCGCCAGGATGTGCTGCGACAAGAAGCCGGGGTGCGCACCCGAGGTGACAAATCCGCCGTCCTCGTAGCGTTTGGTGAAGAATTCATCCATCACCGGCTGGTTCCACTCAAGGTCGACAGTCGCGCAGACATCTTGAAAGATCTTCATGTAGTCTTCGCGTGTCGGCGACGGCACGAAGATCTTGAAATAGATACGGCGCAGCGCGGCGTCGTCGCCCAATTCCTCGGGCAGCATGTTCGACGAGAACACCACGAGCTGGTCAAAGGGCACGGTAAATTTCTTGCCGGTGTGCAGCGACATGATGTCGAAGCCCTTCTCAAGCGGCACGATCCAGCGGTTGAGATAGGCCTGCGGAGTTTCCAACTGGCGACCGAAATCGTCCAGCACGAAGATGCCGCAGAGCGCTTTGAGGTGCATTGGCGCCTCGTAAAAGCGAGCGGTCTGCTCGAACCGCAGATCCAGCATGTCGAGCGTCAACTCGCCGCCCGCAATCACCACTGGTCGGTGGCACGGCATCCAGCGCGGGTCCAGTCGCGGCCCGTCCTGCGGCATTTCGAAAGGTTCATGCAGGGTTTCGTCGAAAAACTTGATGATCTGGTTGCCGACGAGGATGGCATGCGGAAAATAAACCCGGTCACGCAGCGATTTCCCCAGCGCCTCCGCCAGTGATGTCTTGCCATTGCCGGGTTCTCCCCACAGCAGCATCGAACGGCCGGAGTTGGCGGCCGGGCCAAGCTGAGCCTTGAGGATGTCAGGAATAACGAGGTGCGAAAAGGCCACATCAAGTTCGCTGCGGTGGATTTCCTCATTCATGATCGACTGACGCCGGATCTGGTTCTCGAACATTTCCAGCGTCACCGGCGCCGGGCCGACATACTGCGACAGCAAGTTGGCTTCGCGGGCCCATGCATGTCCAAGGTCGGTCAGCGAATAGCGCACGTCGGACTTGATGTCCTCGCTCTCGAGTCCTTGCGCTTCGACCAGCTGCTTCTGGCTCATGATCTTGATCAGCTGACGCACCACCAGCTTGGGCAGGCAAATCACCGTTGCTATCTGCAACGGGGTCATGGTGCCGCCTTCCTGCATGATCTTGCAGGTCAGGTTCAGAAGATAGCTTTCGGTCAGGCCCGTCCCTGCAATATCCTTGGGTGGGGACGGATACTCGTAGTTCTTGGACTCGCGATCAACGACAAGACCCTCGGTGTCGTCGTCTACCGCATCCTGAACGTCTGCGAGATCAGGTGTTTCGGGCGTCTCCAGTTCAGGTGTTGAGGTTTCGTGCGCGTGGGAATGGTCTGGTTCGGCGGCCTCCGGCGCAGGCACCGGTTCATCCAGAACAAGCGGTGTTTCGACTTTTTCGGCGGTGTTGCGACTGAAGACCTTCTTAAACACGGGCGTCACCTTTTCGCGGCCAGGCCCGCGCTGCGGGCAAATGATGATTCTTCAAAGGCGGGCCACCCGTCAAGGCAAAGGAGTGTTTCCTATTCGAGCGGCGCGTTCTGTAATGGCACGATTTCCTCCGACAGCGGTGCCTCGGAGTTAGACCCGTCAGTTGGCACCGGCGCTAACTGATCCGGTGTCTGTTGCGGGTCTAGTGGAACGTCCGGCTCCACCGGCGCGGGCGCGTCTCCGTCTACGGCGACCTCGGACTGGTCCGGCGCAGGCGCGTCGAGCAGATCGCTTCCCAACACCGGCAGTTCGTTTGACCTAAACAGCACCCGCAGGCGGCTGTCCGCGAGGGCGAGGTCAGTCAGCCCCTCGAGCGTCTCGCCACGTGCAAGGCGCGTGCCGGCGCTGTCGTCCGAGCCATAGCGCGATCCGCTACACACCACGACAAAGTCCGCCCCCAGTGTTTCCATGCCCGCGATCAGCGCTTCAGGCGTACCGCTGTGGTACTTTACGCCGTTGTCGTGGGCATCACTGCGGGTGTGATATGGGGCCGACGTCACCGAATGACCGGTGTAGAAGATCAGTGGCACCGAAAGTCCCAGCGGGGTCAGCGCCAGTCCGTTTGGTACTTCGTCCACAGCGCGCAAGTCCTGCGGATTGTTGCAAGCCTGATCCTGCGGGGTCCGGCTACTAGGCGGCAGGGCCTCGTTCCACTTGTAAAGTATCGGCGGGTAGAAGAAGAGTGCGGACAGACCGATCACTATGAACGGCTTGAAGATGCGCCGGAACCCACCCCAGGGACGGTTTACGAGGCGCTCGATCACCAAACCGTAGCCCAGCGGCAGCACAACCAGCCCCCAGATCAACGCGCGCAGCTGGAACGCTGCACCAAGAAGTCCCAGCAGAACGAACACTGCCACCAGGTCTTCGCCTTCGTCGCGGGGACCGAACAGCAGGAACGGCAACAGGATCAGGTAGGGCAGATAATGGGTGATTGCCGATCGGGGGTTGTTGGCAACCAGGTCCCAAGCGGCGGTATTCTCCAGTATTTTCGATACGATGTCGGCCTGCACTCTGTCCGGCATATTGACAAAAGGACCGGCCAGGCAGGGTGCCACAACGAAATAAATTAGTCCCGCGACGACCACGGCGGCCACCAGGGTCAGCAGGAACCTCTTGAATACCCCGACCAGATTGCGCGCCAATGCCGAGGCGAGAAACACGAAGACAAGTGTCCCTAGCGCCAACGATACGACCGGCAGCGCCATCCGGTCGCAATGAATTTCGCGCCATTTCCAGGGCGGCACCTCGACCGGAAAGAGCAACATGGCCAGCGCGCCGAAGGCGAGGCCAAAGGCCAGCATCCGGTCGCGCGCGCCATAGGTATCGCGCAGGAACCGAGTGACAAGGATCAGCAGGCAGACACCAATGAATGGCAACATTTCGAGGCCGACAGAGATCGAGATCGCAGCAAAGGCCCCGCCTGCAAACCCGGCGCGACGGTGCTGGTTGTCGACCAGAAGACTGCTTAGCAATCCGATCATGCAGACAAGTTGAACATTGTGATGATCGACCCGTCCGAGTGAGAAGTAACTGACGTTGAGCACGGGCAACAACGCCACGGCGATCATCGCGAAGGCGGCGGCCGAAGGCCCTCGGGCACGGTCGGCAGCCTGCGCGGTCAACCCGAGGAACGCGACGAAGAGCAGTGCCGGCCAGATCGCGGCGATCAGCCGTTCGGCCATGTTTGCGTCTGTAAACAGGCGCAGCGCAAAGGTCCCTGCCGCGAGGATGCCGTCGATCAGCCGCGACCAGTGCAGTTCCAGCCCTTGAGGCGGCAGGATCCGGTACTGGACGTGGTCATACCAATTTTGCCCTGCCAATAGGTCGCGCACGGAAAGCAACCGAAGAGCGTCGTCGTTGTCCTGTGGGTGGAACTCATTGAGAAATTCGGGGGCCAACGTGAACTGGAAGATGCCGTAAAGGATCAGTGCAATGACGAAGACGACCGGAATGCTGGCAGGTGAGGTGAAGAGGCCGCGGTGCTCTCGCGTCATAGAACCTGCTTTCTGAAATTTAGCTGCGCAATAGCGCAAAGCTAACGCAAGTCGGTAGGAACGTGCAACATTTTCGATTTTTCTTGGAACGGTATAGCGGGCTCTTGGCCGATGTCGGCGCAAGCTGGCACTGTGTTGAGGGATTGGAAACGCTCGGCGCAATGCGGCGGATGGCTCTGTAAGCGGTGCAGCCCAGCAACCTTTATGATTTACGAGCGCGCGGGTCTGATGCTGTTATCAGCCAATTCATTGCGCCTTTTTTGCGCTTATAGACCCAAAGACGCGGCGCTTTCACTAGGCCTTCGGCTCAATATGCGCCGCTACTTGCGGACATTGCAGGGTCCGATAACGTGGGTTCTTAGATGATATCAGGGCGCTTAGCTCGGCGCATCGCAGAAACGCAGGTTCTGCCTGGATTTGCGAGGTGCCGGAAAGGTCTAACTAGATGCATCAAACTGCGGCCTAGTGACTTGTTCGATTCGGCTGGCGGACGTATCGCGGGTTTTGGGCCTTCGCCTCAAGCAGGCACAACATATTGCACGTGTGCGACGGGCGGCACAATAATCACATTTCAAATCAATAACTTACGCGAGCTTCTGCTAAGACCTCCTCACCATTGCAATCCTAGGTGCCCATGAAAGAGCAGAAAAATATTGTGTGAAAGTAAGTTGCGTGTCATGAGTTCAATTGTCGCAAGGTTGCGGAATTTGCGCATTCTCGCGACGAAACAGAAAAGACCCACCAAGAGGTCACGAGGGCAGAATGGACACAAAGGCGGAATTTACCAACCCTGGTTCGATCGCGGCGTCAATTGCTTCCAATGCAATTCGACTGTCCGAGGCATTGGACTATCACATGCGCAATAGCTTCCAACCGGACAGCCGGAAGGTGCTGCGCAAGTTCCATCCAGCCGAAGTGTCGGAGCTGACCGGCATCAGCATGTCCAATCTGCGGACAAGGCACCAAGAAGGTGATTTCCCGGATGTCGAGACCGACACAAGGGGTCGCAGGCTCTATTCAGCACAAGAGATCGACCGCATCCGCCATGTGATGGCGCGCACCGGTCGCAATGGTGATGCCTATCTTCCCGGACGTCGCGAAGGAGACGCGCTTCAGGTCGTATCGATCGTCAATTTCAAAGGCGGCTCGAGCAAAACCACCACTGCCATTCACTTGGCGCAGCGTTATGCGCTCAGAGGCTACCGCGTCCTCGCCATCGACATGGATCCGCAAGCCAGCCTGACGACGATGTTCGGATATCGCCCGGAAATCGAATTCGCCGAAAGCGGGACCGTCTACGATGCATTGAAATACGAAGACCCGGTTCCTCTCAGTCAGGTGATCCGCAAAACATACTTTCACAATCTCGACCTGGCACCGGCCGGCCTCCTTCTGTCCGAATATGAAACCGAAACGGCCTATGCCTTACAGCACAAGGTTGATCCACCGTTCACCCAACGGCTTGCCATCGCGATGGACGAGATCGAGCAGGACTATGACTTGGTCATCATCGACTGTCCGCCTCAGCTGGGCTTCACGACCATGACGGCGCTGCTGGCTTCGACCGGGCTTTTGATCACGGTCGTACCCAGCATGCTTGACGTGGCCTCCATGGCACAATTCCTTGAAATGGCGGGCGAAACCGTTCAGACGCTCGAGAATGCCACCGGTCCGATCGACTGGAATTTCCTAAAATTCCTGATTGCGAGGTACGAGCCTACGGATGTGCCGCAATCGCAGATGGCAGGCTTCCTCAGATCTATCTTGCTGGATCAGGTTCTCACGTCTCCGATGTTGAAATCGACTGCCATTTCGGACGCGGGCATGACCCAGCAGACGATCTATGAACTGGAGCCGTCGCAGGTGGTCAAGAAGACGCTCGACCGGATCATGGAGAGCGTGAACGGTGTGGCTGACGAGTTCGAGAAGACAATTCAACAGGCTTGGGGACGCGAGGTGGATTGATGGCACGTAGAAATCTGTTCCAACCCCCTCCTCCGCCCGAAGACCCGCGGGATGATCCGAAGCCTCGGTTTCCGAACACTGGTGCGATGAGCGGCGTGAAGTCCACTCTCAAGGACCTCTCCAACAACGCGGTCAGGGAAATTCCCGTCGAGGCCATCGAAGACAGTGGTCCGAAGGATCGCTTGGCGTTCGCGGACGCCGATGTCGCGTCCCTGGCGAAAAGCATCAAATCACATGGCCAACAGGTCCCTATCATGGTCCGCCCGGTCTCGGACCGGCCCGGCCAGTATCGGATTGTCTACGGGCGTCGTCGGCTTCTGGCTCTGCGCTCAATCGGTCTGCCGGCAAAGGCATTGGTTCGGTCGCTGTCGGATCAGGAAGCGATCCTGGCGCAGGGGCAGGAAAACGCCCAGCGCCTTGACCCGAGCTTCATAGAAAAGGCTCTGTTCGCTACCGAGCTTGCCGAAGCCGGATATAAACAGGACGTCATTCTAGATGCCTTGGCCATCGACAAGCCGATGCTGTCCCGGATGACCAAGGTCGTAAGGACAGTCTCCGAGTCGGTCGTGCAAGTTATCGGCTCGGCACACGGAATCGGCCGCAGACGGTGGGAGGACTTGGCGAACACGGTTCGCAGCAACGATATAAACCTTCTGAAGGTAGTGGGGGCGCTCGATCTAGATGGGGCCCAAGGTTCGGATGAGCGGTTTGCCAAGGTATCGGACGCGGTTAGCGCCGTTGTCAAGGCGCAGGCGACAAACCCTGCGGCCCCCTCCCCTGCCCTCTCTGTAATGCTCAAAGACGGAACCAAGTTGGCTGAGGTCAAGGACACCGCGCGCGCCTTGACTGTAACGCTGACCAAATCGAATACACCTGAATTTGCCCGGTGGATGCGCGAGAACGCCGAAACCGAGCTGAAGCGCCTGTATGAGGCGTGGCAGTCAGAACACCATTCTGGCTGATAAAATCGAGCAGACAACAACAAACAGGAGCACGACAAGCAGCCAGAAAAGAAAGAGCCCCCCAAGGTCATCCCCGGAGAGCCCAATCCGTTCTTAGCACTTTCAGATGTACCAGCTTCTCCGACACAGTCAACAACAACCGATTCGGTTGAACTGTGATTTGCGGCCTTTTCTCTGAAAACCAGTGAAATCGGGGCATCTTCCCGACCGGTTGCCGTGAAAGAAAACATGGCATTCAATCAAGCATCCGCCTCGGTCGCAGAGCGGACGGGCAGTCTGTTGTCCGCGGACAATCCAATCCCTGAAAGACATATCGTCATGGAAACCTTGCGTACCGCGGCCCCCAGGTTAGGGCTCGGCGCCTCCGTGCTTGCAACGCTTGATGCGATGTTGTCGTGTCTGCCCCCGAAACGGAACCACCACACGGTATTCGCTTCGAACAATACACTGACATTCCGTCGCAACGGGATCTCGGAAAGGACGATCCGAAGGCATGCGGCGATACTGCAAGAGCATGGCTTGTTGGTCAGACGCGACAGCCCGAACAGAAAGCGGTTCGCACGTCGGAATGCTCTGGAGGGAAAGGCACTGCGCTTCGGGTTCGACCTCTCCCCCCTTTTCGATGCCCTTCATGAGATCGCACGGCAAGCGGCCGAGATCGCCCAGGAGCGTGAGGTGCTCGATTATCTGCGGATGAAAATACGGGCAGCCGCGAATGACATTCTGCAATATGAACCCGACAGTGAACGCGCCGCTGCTGCCAAGCGTGCGCTCCGCCGAAAACTGACGATTGAGCAATGCGAGCATATCCTTCTGGATCTGTCGCCGGCACCCGTAGCGGCAGAAGGAGATATGGAGACGATCGACTACGAAACGACGACCGTGTCCGGCAGATACGGCCAGAATGTCCGGCACCTTCATAGCTCAAATAAAGAAATTATTGATAAGGGAAGCCCCACGGACCAACGGCAACCCGCGATGAATGACACGGAAGCCGTATCGCTGTCAGAGCTTTTGACAGCCTGTCCTGAAACCACGCAATTCGCTCCGACAGCGGTCAAAACCGTCTGCGACGTCATTGCCCACGCCAGAATGATGGCACCGATGATTGGCATTGATGACCATGCCTATCGGGCAGCGCTTAGACGACTTGACCCCTTTGAAGCCGCCATAACCGTTTGGGCACTCGTGCAGTCGCATAGCAAGATCCGGAATATCGGCGCGTATTTCCGATCAATAACGTCCGGAGCCAAGAGCCGTGAATTCGATCCCAACAGGCTCATCAAGCGTCTTGCTCGTGCGCAAGTCCATACTGCTTGAGCCGATGAAATTGTCCGCGGACAATATGTGCCGATGTGGCAGCAGGGCAGGGCGCAACCAACTGCTTTCAAGTCGTGTCGCGGGCTCTGTAATGCGTGGAACCACGATGTACGAACGACCAGTGGCAATGCCACCTACCCAGTCCACGACACAATAGTTCTTCAAGAAATTCGGCGGATAGTGTAATTATTAAAGGGATAGCCGTGAATTTCGGTCTCTGTAGTCTAATTTTTATTCCAAGGTCGCTATGTCAAAACATTTTTTCCGCTCGGAGAACGGGTTTGTTCTTGTCCTTTCCCTTTTGCTCCTTCCTGTTTTCCTTACGTTTGCCTTGTTGATCCTCGACGTCACGCGGGGCAACAACGCGCACGGTGATCTTCAGGCCGCAGCTGATGCCATGGCACTTGCGGCAGCGCGCGAATTGGACGGTGAGCCGGGCGCGATAAATGATGCCCATGCTGCCATGACGCAGGTCGTCAATAACGTGAGCATGCTGTCGCGCGATACCTCAGATGCACGGCCGAAGCAGACCGACCTGTCCTATGTTCAGGGCAGCGCTACGGATGATTTCGACGTGGTATTCTTGTCGGATATTCCCGACGATGACACCGCCCCGATCCAATCAGTGTTTTCTTCGGCGGGCACCAACAGCGACACGGCCGCGTCGTATGTCTACGTCGCAGCGCGCTCAAGTGGCCTGGAGCCACTTTTTCATCGGGTGCTGGGGCTGACCGACAACGTGCCCGTCAGTGCATGGGCGGTTGCGACGCATAACCAAGCGGCGTGCCAAGTGGCCCCCCTGTTCATCTGCAATCCCTTCGAGGACGAAGGGCTGGCCTATGACGTCCTTTTAAACGCCTATAACGAAGGCCGGATGCATGGGCGCATGATCCGGATGATCGGGCAGAACAACAGGGGCGGCCAGCAGGGCGGGTCTGCGGCACCCGGCAACTGGGGCTACATCGACGTCAACAGCAGCAGCGGATGTGGTGGCGGCTGCGAACTTGAACGTGCCTTGGCCGGGTACAATCCGACTTGCTATTCCGGCAACCTCGTGGACACCAAGCCGGGCAAGACCCAAGGCGCCAAGGACGGCTTTAATACAAGGCACGGTAGCTATACCGGCAACTACAGGCGGACTGCCTCCGATTATCCGCCGGATGTGAACTTGCACAACTTCACGCATCAGGACCTGCCGGGAAACGGCGCAAACGCCGATGGCGATTCAGCCTGGGCCAATGCAGTGATGGTACAGCCGGTCAACGGCACCTCGGGGGCCTACATCGGGGCAGAGCCCGAAATCGGTGCCAATCAACTGAACAGCGAATGGAATTTGCGCGGCTGGTGTCAGGCCAGTGATGGGACTGTCCTGTTCAGCGGGACGACAGGCCTCCAAGGTGGCGAGTCCGTCACTGACTTTGGTGTCGTGGACAGCGCTTGCACGGATGGCACGACGAGCGGAGACTGGAAACCCGGCTATTGGTACCGCAAGCATACTGAGCACTGGGATGCGCACTTGGCCAGCAATCCGGCGGAACTGAACGAAAACTCCGAAATCCGCCGTACCTATCCCGGCGAAAACGGTGTCCTTGATGACAATACTCTTCCGTCGCGCTTCGACATCTACAATTACGAGCTTTCAATAGGGCTCGAGGATGCGCCGAGCGGCGTGACCGGCGTTCCGGGACGACGCGAGTTGTTCACCGCAATCCTCAATTGCGAAGACCTGGCCTTCAGCGGTGCGGGGACGGATTTGCCAGTGGTCTCTTACGGCACCATGTTCTCGCTGTCTCCGTGGGAGGGGTCTCAGGATCCGCTGGATTTCGAACTGACCGACCTCGTCGGCTTCACGGGCAGCACTGCACTGAACGAGAAATTCCGGGAGGAATCCGAGCTTGTGCGATAATCCACCCCGGCGCTCCTCTTGGAGGAGCATATATCGCAATAACTAAACTATAGCGTGTTTTCGCGCTACTTGCCCGTGTGAGAACCGCCCCTCAGGTGCCCGCCAGTCATTCCATCTATCCGCCAGATAATTGTTTTTCCGGGAAAAACCTGCATACTGCTATCGTTTCTGCGTACTCCGTGCATTTCGGGCATTTTCGTCCGGTCTTTCAATGGAGTTGGCTATGTCTAAACGATTTCTTCGCTCGGAATCAGGGTTTGTCCTGGTCCTGTCCCTGCTGGTCCTACCGGTCTTTCTCACATTTGCATTGCTGATCATCGACGTCACGCGTGGCAACAATTCCCATGGCGACCTTCAGGCAGCGGCGGATTCCATGGCGCTGACCGCAGCGCTTGAGCTGGACGGTGAAGCCGGCGCCATAAACGATGCTCACGCCGCCATGACAGCGGTCATCAACAACGTGAGCATGCTGTCGCGCGACGCGTCGATCCCGCAGTACGATCTGTCCTATGTGCAGAACAGCACCACGGATGACTTCGATGTCGTCTTCCTGACCGACATCCCCGCCGATGACGACCAACCGATAAACTCGGTGTTTTCCACGCTGGGCACCACCAGCGATGCGGATGCGGCTTATGTCTATGTCGCAGCACGCTCGGACGGGCTGGAGCCGCTATTTCACCGGGTGCTGGGGCTGACCGACAACGTCCCGGTCAGTGCTTGGGCTGTGGCAACCTATAGCCGTGCGGCGTGTCAGGTTGCGCCGGTCTATATCTGCAACCCGTTCGAACCGGGCACCACAGAGCCGGGCTATACCGGCAGCACGACTTCCGATTACGGCATGCTGAACAGCTTCAATTCAGGCGGATTTCACGGGCGGCTGTTCGACCTGTTCTATTCCGCGCAATCGGATTCCGGGGCCGGCAACTGGGGCTTCCTGCGCTTGCCAAGCGCGTCAGGGGCGAGCGATGTTCGCGACGCGTTGGCCGGAAACAACCCGACTTGCTACGAAGAGCTGACGGTGGATACCGAGCCGGGCAATTTCGACACCGCCGTCGCACCGGGCTGGAATGTTCGTTTTGGCCAATACGGTGGCGCGATGAACAGCAAGCGCGACGACGAGATACAGATGTACTATTCACCCGATATAAACGTCGCGCACGATTACGGCGACAATGACGTCATGCTGCTGCCGCCCCATGCCGACGGGTTCGCGAACGGCCGGTGGGCCGAATCGGGTGCGTGGAATCTGGACGGCGTGTGCCGTGTGCCTCCGGACGAAACAGACCTCACCCAGCAGGACACCGTGCTGGAACAACACAGCCACGCCAACGCAAATCCGGCGGACTGCGCCACGGACGGCGGAACCTGGGAGCCAGGGTATTGGGAAGTGCGACACGGCACTGCTTGGACCGCGACGAACGATCAGTTGGAAGACATCATCCAGCGTTATCCGGGCATGCCGGATGCCGATCGCACAACGTGGATTGCCAATGGGGCGCTGCCGTCGCGCTATGACATCTACCGCTACGAAAATTCACTGGGCACCAGCTATCAGATGGCAGCGCCGCAACATGCCGCCTATGCGCAGACAGACCGGCGAGAATCCTTCGTGGCTGTGGTGAACTGCAATGCCTCAGACATTCAGGGGCAAGCCGATGATCTGGACCTCGTGCTCAACATGACCATCTTCGTCGCCGAGCCGTCGGCCACAACCGGTGGGAACTCGTCGCTGAAATTCGAGATCACCGACATGACCGGCTTCACTGCCAGTTCGTCACTGGATGAGAAGTTTCGGACGGAGTCGATGCTGGTACGGTGAGGCTTCAGAGGCTTAATTGACCAAATGATGCAAATTGCTGGATGGCGGCCATGCGCGGCCTGAGCTTCTGCAGGACAGTCAACATGGCGAGCTGGGAGGGCAGGGTAGGGCGGTATGATGCGGCGGCCCGGATAAGGCCGCCCCGAGACGCCAAGTGAAATTCTTAAGATGCTGTCGACCAGGGCCGGCTGACCTAATGGCGCGCCTCTGCAGCTAGCTCGCTGCATCCGGTCTTGAGCAGGTGAAGCACGTGCGGCGCAAAACTGTGCCAAAGATCCATTCGGAATCCGGTTTCGCTGTCACGCCAGAGCACCACGGTGACCCCGTCGAAGTTGATCCGGCGGCCCTCGCCCAGCGGGATGCTCTCTGGATCGCGCGCCATTCCCAAGGTAAGCAGTTCGTCCGCGCTAGCGCCGTCGATCGCGTATGTGACCTCTCGTCCGGAGACGTCGACAAGGCTATGGGGCAGGCGGTCGTAGATCTCGGCGCAGGCGGATTGAAGCTTGTCCGCCATCGCCGTCGGTGCATGCAGGATCCATTCGTCGGGACCGAGGCGGAGCGCTTCGACCTCGCCTGCAGATGTGCGCTGGCCGATGCGGCCAGGCAGCGTCAGGCCGAGGGCAGCGTTCAGCGGCGAGAGATCACCCCGGGCGCGCAGGGAAAGTCGCGCGCAGGGGGGGGCAAGGCGGACACGGGCAGCGGAGGTCTCGGCGAGCGGCTGCGACGTGAATGAGGAAATGGGTGCGTTCATCGAGCGGCCTCAGATTTTCAGACGGGCGTTGTCGGGATCGAAAAAGACGGTGCTGGTGATCTTGGCAGCGATGGTGCGATCCGGCATCGGGATATGGACGGTCTCGCCCATGCGGTCCTGCCCGCCCTCGACCAGCGCCAGCGCGATCGGCCGACCCACGGCATCGGAGTGATAGGCCGAGGTCACATGCCCCACCATTTTCATCGGCTTCGCCTGATGCGGGTCAAAGACGATCTGCGCGCCTTCCTCCAGCTTGGCGTGATCCTCTGTCAGCAGTCCGACGAGGTGCTTGCGGCCCTTGGCCACCAGATCGGGACGCGCCATGCCGCGTTTGCCGACGAAATCGGGCTTGTTCTTGCCGATGGCCCAGCCCATGCCGGCATCGAGGGGTGTCACCGTGCCATCGGTGTCCTGCCCGACGATGATATAGCCCTTCTCGGCGCGCAGCACGTGCATCGTCTCGGTGCCGTAGGCGGTGATGTCATGCGCTTGCCCGGCCTCCCACAGGGCCTCCCACAGTCTGCGGCCCATATGAGCGGGCACGTTGACCTCAAAACCGATCTCGCCGGTGAAGCTGATGCGGAACAGGCGGGCGGGCATGCCGGCGACGGTGCATTCGGTGCAGGACATATGCGGGAAGCTTTCGTCGGTGATCTCCACGCCCTCGACCAGCGGTGCCAGCAGCTTGGCGGCGTTGGGTCCGTTCAGCGCGACGGTGGCCCATTGCTCGGTCGTGGAGGTCAACCAGACGTTCAGATCGGGCCACTCGGTCTGGAGGTAGTCCTCCATCATGTTCATGACCCGCGCCGCACCGCCGGTGGTGGTGGTGACGTGGAAACGGTCTTGTCCAAGTCGCCCGATCACCCCGTCGTCACGGATGAAGCCGTCGTCGCCCAGTAGCAACCCGTAGCGGCAGCGCCCCGGGGCGAGCTTGGTCCAGGGGTTGGTGTACATGCGATTCATGAATTTCACCGCGTCCGGTCCGACCACTTCGATCTTGCCGAGGGTGGAGGCGTCGAAGATGCCGACGCTGGCCCGTGTGGCGACGCACTCGCGGCGCACGGCGGTGTCCATATCCTCGCCCGGCCTCGGGAAGTACCATACGCGACGCCATTGGCCGACGGGTTCGAAGACGGCACCGTTTTCCTCGGCCCAGGCATCGATCTGCGTCTTGCGCGTCACTTCGAAATGCGTACCGCGATGATAGCCCGCGAAGGCCCCGAAACTGGTCGGGGTGTAGGGCGGACGGAAGGTGGTGAGACCCACCTGCGGCTGGCTCTTGCCCAGTGCGTCCGCGGCGATGTTCAACCCGTTGATGTTGGACATCTTGCCCTGATCGGTGGCCATGCCATTAGTGGTATAGCGTTTGACGTGTTCGATCGAACGCATGCCTTCGCGCACCGCAAGGCGCAGGTCCTTTGCGGTGACGTCGTTCTGGTAGTCGACGAAGGCCTTGGCCTTGCCGGCGCTGCGGTCGGTCGGCAACTCGGTATGGCTGGTGCCGGTGCCCGGCCGGTCCTTTGCGACGGTGTAAACGGTCGCTGTGGCGGACTTCCCAAGTGCGGCCGCGACCTCGCGGCCTTTGTCGGCACCGTCGTTCAACGCAGCCTCGATGCCCCAGAGCCCACGGCTCGCGCCCGCGATGACGCAATCCTCGGGCGTATCCTTTGGCAGGAACGTGGTGAGATCCTCGTTCCAGGCCAGCGATCCCTTGGTGTGCGAGAACAGGTGCAGGGAGGGTGTCCAGCCACCGGACATGCAGAGGCAGTCGCAGGCAAGGCTCTCGCCTTTGCCGACCGTGTCGCCCTGCACAAGGTTCACGCGGACCTGGCTGACGCGCAGGCGTCCGGAGGTGTCGGTGACGGTGTGCGACAGCTTAACCGGGATGCCCCGCGCCTTTGCCTCGGCCAGAAGATCGTCGCGCACCGTGGCGCGCGTGTCGACAATGGCCTGCACCGATGCGCCCGCATCGGCAAGGTCAAAGGCGGCGTACCAAGCGCTGTCATGCGTGGTCAACACCACCGGCCGGCGGCCGACCAGCACGCCGTAGCGGTTGAGGTAGGTCTGCGCGGACCCGGCCAGCATCACGCCGGGGCGGTCGTTGCCGTGGAACACGAGCGGTTTTTCCAGCGCGCCCTGCGCCAGCACCACCTGCTTCGCCCTGACACGCCACATGCGTTCGCGCGGCGTGTCGGCGGGCAGGTCGGGCAGATGGTCGGTCAGCTTCTCGACCATGCCGATCATGTTCTGGTGGTAATAGCCGATCGCGGTGGTGCGGGTCATGATCCTCACGCCCAAGCCTTCCAGCGCCGCCAGTTCCGCGGCCAGCCAGTCCCAGGCCTGTGTCCCGTCGATCTGCGCCTGGGGCTCAAAGAGCAACGTACCGCCCGCCTCGGGGTTTTCGTCCACCAGCACCACCTTGAGGCCGTCGACCGAAGCGGCCCGCGCGGCCGCCAGCCCGGTCGGACCGGCGCCGACGATCAGAACGTCGCAGTGCAAGTAGCGCGAGGCATAGGTGTCGGGGTCTTCCTCGGACGGGGCCACGCCAAGACCGGCGGCGGCGCGGATGAACGGCTCGTAGACCTTGTGCCAGAACGACTTCGGCCACATGAAGGTCTTGTAGTAGAACCCGGCCGAGAACAGCATATAGGCAGCATCGTTGACCGCGCCGATATCCCACTTGAGGCTCGGGTACTTGTTCTGCGAGGTGGTTTCTAGGCCCGGCCAGATCTCCTGCACCGTGGCGCGGGTGTTGGGCTCGAACCGCCCGGCGCCCCGACGCGTGCCGATCAGTGCATTGGGTTCCTCGGACCCGGCGGCGACCGGGCCGCGCGGCCGGTGATACTTGAACGAGCGGCCCATCAGGTGAACGCCGTTGGCCAGCAGGGCCGAGGCGACGGTGTCGCCCTGCGCACCTTCGAAGCGCTTGCCGTCGAAGGTGAAGGCCACGGGCTGCGTGGTGTCAACACGGCCTTTGCCCGGAACACGGTAGCTTGTCATTTCAGGCCCTCCGTCAGGCGGGAGAGATCGGGACGCGGTGCGCCCGCCTCATAGGTGGTGAGGAACTTGTCCGACACGGTGTCACGCACGGCGTTGAAGAAACGACCGCAGCCGTGGAAGTGCCGCCACCGTTCGAAATGCGGCCCCTTGGGGTTCTCGCGGATGAACAGGAAGTCCTGCCACTCATCGTCGGTCTGCTCCGAGGGGTTCTCGGCGCGGATGACGTGCGCTTGGCCCGCGTAGGTAAATTCGGCCTCGGGCAGCGTCTCGTCGCAGTAGGGGCAATGGATCAGAAGCATGGTCGGGTCTCCCTAGTGTGCGACGGCGGCGGCGGCGGCTTCGTCGATCAGCCGGCCGGTGCGGAAGCGCTCCATGGTGAAGGGCGCGTTGATGGGATGCGGTTCGTTCTTGGCCACGGTCCACGCAAAGGTGTGGGCCGCGCCGGGGGTGGCTTTGAAGCCGCCAGTGCCCCAGCCGCAGTTGACGTAGAGACCGTCCACCGGCGTCTTCGAAATGATCGCCGAGCGGTCTGGCGTCACGTCCACGATGCCGCCCCATTTGCGCAGCATCCGCATCCGGTTGAAGATCGGGAAGACCTCCGAGATCGCGGCGACCGTGTGTTCGATCAGTGGAAGACCGCCGCGCTGGCTGTATGAGGTGTACTGGTCGGTCCCCGAGCCGATCACCAGTTCGCCCTTGTCGGACTGGCTGATATAGGCGTGAACCGCGTTCGACATGACGACGCAGGGGAAGACCGGTTTGACCGGCTCGGATACCAGCGCCTGAAGCGGATAGCTCTCTAGCGGCAGGCGGACGCCCGCGGTCTCCATCACCACCGAAGTGTGGCCGGCGGCGGAGACGGCGACCTTTTTGGCCCCTATGAAGCCTTTCGCTGTCTCCACCCCCGCGACAGATCCGTCGGCGTGACGGCGGATCGCCGTGACCGGGCAGTTCTGGATGATGTCGACGCCGCGCGCCGCCGCGCCGCGGGCATAGCCCCACGCCACCGCGTCGTGACGCGCGGTGCCGGCGCGTTCCTGCAAGGCACCGCCCATGACCGGATAGCGCGCGTTGGGCGAGATCGACAGCGGCGGGCAGTATTCCTTGCACTCCTCGCGGGTCAGCCAGCGGTTGTCGACGCCGTTCAACCGGTTGGCGTGGATGTGGCGTTTGAAGCTTTGGACGTCGTGCACATTGTGCGCCAGCATCAGCACGCCGCGCCGCGAATACATGACGTTGTAGTTCAGCTCCTGGCTGAGATTCTCCCACAGGTCGACCGCGTGGTCATAGAGCCGCGCGCTTTCGTCATAGAGATAGTTCGACCGGATGATCGTGGTGTTGCGCCCGGTGTTGCCGCCGCCCAGCCAGCCCTTGTCGATCACCGCGACATTGGTGATGCCGTGTTCCTTGGCCAGATAATAGGCCGCGCCCAGCCCGTGCCCGCCGGCGCCGACGATGATGACGTCGTATTCCTTCTTCGGCTGGCTGTCGGGCCATTGCTCGGACCAGTTCTTGTGGCCGGTGAGGGAATTCTTCAGCAGGCTGAAGGCGCTGAAATGGGTCATGGGGTGGCACCTCGCGACAGAAATCTGACGCAGGGAGTACTGGCGCAAGGCGTGCACGGCGGGTATTATTGCGTCACTTGGACTGTAGGATTGCGTCATGCCCACGACCCCCGAAACCCCGCCGCGAAAGCTGCTCCGGGTCGGCTTTCTGCTGGCGGGCGATTTCACGCTGTCGGCCTTCGCCAATTTCGTCGACGTCCTGCGTCTGGCGGCGGACGATGCGGACCACTCACGCCCTATCCTGTGCGACTGGGCGGTCCTGTCCGAGACAATGGCCCCGGTGCGGTCAAGCTGCGGGGTCAGGGTGACGCCCGACACCGCGCTGCGCCGCGCGGGGCGCTACGATTACATCGTGGTGGTGGGCGGCGTGATGCGCGACGAGCCGGTGCTGAGCCGGGCCGAACGCGCATTCCTCGTGACGCAGGCACACGCCGGGACGCCGATCGCTGGCCTCTGTACCGGTGTCTTCATCCTGCACGAGGCAGGGCTGCTCGACGGCTATCGCTGTTGCGTGAATTGGTTTCACCATCAGGATTTCGTCGACCGGTTCGAAGCGGTGCAGCCGGTGTCGGACCAGATCTTCGTTGTCGACCGCGACCGGCTGACCTGCTCGGGCGGACATGGTTCGGCGCATCTGGCAGCCTTCCTGGTGTCGCGGCACGTCGGCGAATCGGCGGCGATCAAGAGCCTCAACATCATGGTCATCGATCAGGCGCTGCGCGGCGAACAGGCTCAACCCCTGCAACAGACGGCACGCCAGCCGAAGGACACGCTGGTCCGGCGGGCCATCCTCCGGATGCAACAGAACATCGAGTTGCCGCTGTCGGTGGCCGAATTGGCCCGCAAGCTTGGCGTCGGGCGCCGCACACTGGAGCGCCGTTTTCTTGCCGACCTTGGGCAGACGCCTGCGCGGACCTACCTCGACCTGCGGCTTGATCGCGCGGTGCAACGGCTGCGCAACACCAGCGACACGGTCTCGGAGATCGCTCTGGCAGCCGGTTTCTGCGACGGTCCGCATCTGGCGCGGGTGCTGAAGGCCGAGCGTGGGATCCTGCCCGGCGAATATCGTCGGGCGCAGGCGTCGAAAGGCGAGGATTTGCCTGCCGTCGGCGTACTTCTGAACGCCAGACAATAGCGCGGATCGGTCGCAAATTCGCTGCACCAAGTCGCAAATTTCGCCGTGCGATTCATTGCGACGTGCGATTGCCGGATCAACGGCACAGGGCGCGTCCCGGCCCGGAACTCATCGAAAAGACCCCCGTCCGGTCGCCCCGGAACGGCAACCATGAGGTGCATCATGCTCCGCGAATCCGATGTTCTGTCCACGCTCATGCGGCGCAAGCCCGAACATTCGCTCACCCAACCGCTTTATTGCGATGCTGGCGTCTTTCAGGCCGATCTTGAGCATATCTGGTACCGCGACTGGCTTTTCGCGATCCCCTCTTGCGAGATCCCCAAGGCCGGCAACTACGTGGTCCACGAGGTCGGCGCCTATTCGGTTGTGATCGTGCGCGGAACCGACGGCGAGATCCGGGCGTTCCACAACTCCTGCCGTCATCGTGGTTCGGTGCTGTGCAAGTCCAAGAAGGGATCGAATCCCAAGCTGGTTTGCCCTTACCACCTATGGACCTACGAGCTTGACGGCCGCCTGCTCTGGGCGCGCGACATGGGGCCGGACTTCGACGCCTCGAAGCATGGGCTGAAACCAGTGCATTGCCGCAACCTGTCGGGGATGGTCTACATCTGCCTCGCTGACACCGCCCCCCCGATCGAGGATTTCGCCGCCGAGACCGCGCGCTACCTTGCGCCGCACGACCTTGAGAACTCCAAGGTCGCCTTTGAGAGTTCCATTGTCGAAAAGGGCAACTGGAAGTTGGTCTGGGAAAACAATCGCGAATGCTATCACTGCGCCGGTAACCACCCGTCGCTATGCCGTACCTTCCCGGAAGACCCCCGCGCCGTAGGCAATGACGAGAGCGGCGAACTTGCGGGGGTGCAGCAAGAGCACCGCGCCCGCTGCGAGGCGGCCGGCGCACCCTCTGCCTATCGGATTTCAGGTCTGGGAGACTGGCGCTTCGTGCGCACGCCGCTGCTCGACGGCGGTGAAAGCTACACGATGAACGGCAAGGTCGCGGTGACGCGGCCCAACTCTTCGATGCCGTTCCGCGACGCCGGGGCGCTGCTCATGTTCCGGTATCCAGCGACGTGGAACCACTTCCTGTCGGATCACATCATCCTGTTCCGCGTCACTCCGATCGGACCAATGGAGACCGAAGTGACCACCAAGTGGCTCGTGCACAAGGACGCGGTGGAGGGGCAGGATTATGACCTTCAACGGCTCACCGAGGTCTGGATCGCCACCAACGACGAGGACCGAGAGGTGGTCGAGAACAACCAGCGCGGCATCCTCTCGCCTGCCTATGAGCCCGGTCCCTACTCGCCCACACACGAGGGCGGCAACATCCAGTTCGTCGATTGGTACGCCCGCGCCATGATCCGCGCGATCACCGGCGACGTCACCCCGATGGCGGCGGAGTAGACCCATGGCACTCGACATCAATCGCGATCTCCGCTCGTCCGCCGACGATGGCATCTGGACCGACGCCGAGCCGCTGGTCTGCTGCGCCGTGGTGCCCGAAGCGCCGAACTCTGCAACGTTCAGCTTCGTCGCCCCCTCTGGCGCGCAATTCCGATACGAGCCGGGGCAGTTCCTGACACTGGAATTGCCGGTGCCGGGCGGCACGGTGTGGAAGACCTACACCATCTCCTCGTCGCCCTCGCGGCCGTTGACCATTGCTGTCACCGTCAAGGCGCAGGCTGGCAGCGTCGGCACCCGCTGGATGCTCGACCATTTGCAGCCGGGGATGCAGATCAAGGCCACCGGCCCGGCGGGCATCTTCACAATGCCGCGGCGCGAACAGAAGAAGTACCTGTTCATCTCGGCTGGCTCCGGTATCACGCCGTCCTTGGCGATGACCACCTACCTGTTCGACCGCGGCACCGACATCGACGTCACCTTCGTGCATTGCGCGCAGCGCCCGCAGGACATCATCGGGCGGCAACGGTTGGAGCAGATGGCTTCGCGCGTGCCCTCGATCAAACTGTTCTTCATCGTCGAGGAAGACGACCCCTACCGCGTCTGGACCGGGCTGCGCGGGCGGTTGAACCAGCTGATGATCGGCCTAATCGCCGGTGACTACCTCGAGCGCGAGGTCTATTGCTGCGGACCCGAGCCGTTCATGGACGCGGTGCGCGAGATGCTCATCGCGTTGGGTTACGACATGGAGCGCTATCATCAGGAAAGCTTTGCCGCGCCGGTCAAGAAGGAAGAGCAGCTGCCGGACTATGACGACGTGGTGCCGGACGAGGACATCACCGCCAGCGTTGCCTTCACCCGCTCGGACGTGACCGCAGACTGCAAGGAGACCGACACGGTTCTGGCCGTTGCGCGCGGCGCCGGGATCGTCATTCCTTCGGGCTGCACCTTCGGTGTCTGCGGCACCTGCAAGGTCCGCAAGAACACGGGCGAGGTGCACATGGTCCACAACGGCGGCATCTCCGAAGACGATATCGAGGCCGGCTATATCCTCGCCTGCTGCTCGAAACCCATCGGCGCGGTCGAGATCGACGCTTGATCCCCGCGGTTGGACGGTCCGGCCCACTGTCCTCCGCAATGCGCTGTAAGCAAATGACACCGCTCCGCTTTAGGGCTGTCCCACTCTGAATTTCCCAGTAAGTTTGTAGAAAGACAGGTTTCTAAAGGCCGGGAGCGTATGGCAGTTACATTGAAGGAGGTTGCGGAGCGGGCAGGGGTGTCTCGCTCGGCCGTGTCGCGCACCTTCACCGATGGCGCCTCGGTCTCGGCTACAATGCGTCGCAAGGTCGAGGCGGCAGCGCGCGAACTGGGCTACAGCCCGAACGCACTGGCCTCGTCGTTGACCACCGGGCGGACCAAGCTGATCGGGCTGGTGTCGAATAACTTCCACAACCCGATCTTCCTTGAGGTCTTCGATCTGTGCACGCGGGGGCTTCAGGATCGCGGTTTACGGCCGCTGCTGGTGAACCTGTCGGACGAAACCGACCCGGCGAATTCGGTGCGGATGCTGCGGCAATATTCCGTGGACGGGGTCATCGTGGCATCGTCCACCTTGCCGCCGGGATTTGCCAAAGCGTTCCGTGACGCAGGCGTTCCAGTGGTGCATGCCTTCGGCCGCAATGCTTCGGACCCCGAGGTGCACGTCGTGGGGATCGACAACGTGGCCGCTGGAAGACTGGCGGCACGCACGCTGATTGAGCGTGGCTATACGCAACTCGGCTTCATGGGCGGGCCCGAGACCGCCACGTCGACGCAAGACCGGTTCAGCGGCTTCGCGGCAGAGATCGCACAGCATCGGGGCGTCCGTTTCAGCCATTCCTTCGCCGGGGCCTACACCTTTGAAGCCGGGCGCAATGAGATGTTGCGGCTGTTGCAGGACAGCCCCGCGCAAGCCTACTTCGGCGGCGATGATGTGCTGTCGATCGGAGCCTTGTCGGCGATACGCGACAGTGGCCTCACCTGTCCGGGCGACATCGGCGTATTGGGCCTGAACGACATGGAGATGTCACGCTGGGCTAACATCGACCTGACGACGATCCATCAGCCGATCCGCGAGATCGTGGCGTCTTCGGTTGAGCTGATGGTGGCGACGCTGGAAGATCACGACCGCCGTCCCGAGGCACGAATGTTCGCCTGCTCGGTGGTGGAGCGGGGCACACTGCGGCCTCTGCCGGGCGGCTGAGACAGGTTCGTGGTGCGATCCCGTCTCAACGCGCCTTAACGCAGTCCCGGTCTTGATCCGGGACCTCCAGGTCAGCCTGCGCTAGCGGTACATCGGCGGTCGGGCGTCCATCCATGCGCCGTTCTCACGCGCCGAGGCAACAGCCGTATGCACAGCCGCCATCGAGCGCACGCCCGCCTCGGCGCCGGGCAACCCGTCGCGTGTTTCACCGGCAATGGCGTCAGCGAGATCGCAGTAGATATTCGCCACCGCCAGCGGGAAGCCCTCAGGATGGGCGATGGAGACCCGGCTGAGGCGTTGCGCGTCCGCGTGCAGGCCAGCCTCGCCCTTTTCGATGATCTGGGTGCGCTCGCCGACGGGCGTATAGATCAGCTGGTTCGGCTGTTCCGAGGCCCAGCGCAGCCCGCCGGTTTCGCCAAATATCTGGATGTCGAAGCCGTGTTGCCGCCCGATCGCCACCGACGAGGTCCAGAGCCGCCCGACAGTGCCGCCAGACATGCGGAAGTTGACCATAGCGTCGTCTTCCAGCTCGCGCGAGGCGATGGTCGAGGCGAAGTCGGCCGAGAGCGTTTCGACCTCGTCGTCGCAGACAAAGCTCGCCATGTGCAGCGCATGGATGCCGCAGTCGGCGAACTGGCCCGACACGCCCGCCATTGCCGGATCGTAACGCCAGCGCACGCGCGGGTTGTCGGCGTCGGTGGCGTCACCGTGGTGGCCGTGGCTGAAATTGGTGACCACCAGCCGCACCTTGCCGATCTCGCCATTGCGCACCATGGCGCGGGCCTGCCGCACCATCGGATAGGCGGAATAGCAGTAGTTCACCGCGCAGACCTTGCCGGACTTCTCGGCCACGCGGACGATCTCTTCGCCTTCCTCGACCGTCATGGTCATCGGCTTTTCGCAGAGCACGTTGAAGCCTTCCTCAAGGAACGCCTTGGCGATTTCGAAGTGGGTGGCGTTGGGTGTGGCGACCGTGACAAGGTCGATGCGGTCATCACGGTTCTTTTCGCCCATCAGCATCTGTTTCCAGTCGCCATAAGCGCGGTCGGACGCGATCCCCAGCCGCTGCGCATAGGCGCGGCCTTCCTCGGGGCGGTGGTCCAGTGCGCCGGCGGCGAAGTTGAAACGTCCGTCCGCCTGTGCGCCCAGCCGGTGCGCCGGCCCGATCTGGCTGCCTTCGCCGCCGCCGATCATGCCCCAGTTCAGTTTTGCCATGGTCCTGACCCTTATTTGAAGCCGATGGATTCGAGGTATTCGCGGTTCTTGCGGGCATCGCCCAGCGTGTCCGGATTAAGAGTCGGGTCGCAGTCCTGCTCGACCGTGCACCAGCCCTCAAAACCGTTGTCCAGAAGCACCTTGCGGACGGCGGGGAAGTCCACGTCGCCTTCGCCGAGATTGCAGAAGATGCCTTGACCGCAGGCGTCGTAGAAGCCGGTGCGATTCTCAATTACCCGGGCCTTTACCTGCGGATCAATGTCCTTGAAGTGCATGTAGGAAATGCGCCCGATGAACTTCTTCATGAAGGCCACCGGGTCGAAGCCTGCATAGGAATGGTGGCCGGTGTCGAAACATATCTTGAGGATGGATTCATCGACTTCTTCTAGAAGGCGCTCAAGCTCCGGCTCGAAGTCCAGGAAACCCGCGGCGTGGGCGTGGATGCCCACGGTCAGCCCGTAGTCCTGCGTGCCGATCCGGGCACTTTCGGCGATGCGGTCGCGGAAGGCGCTCCATTCTGCCTTGTCCATCTGTTCGGCCTCACCCGCGCGGCCCGCTGTCGGCGCGCGGCGCGGCGAGATCGAATCGATCAGCACAAGGTGCTCCGCCCCGTGTGCCCTCAGCGCTTTCGCGGTGCGATGCGTCGCGTCCAGCACGTCATCCCAGGCGTTCGGATCGTGAAAAGGGCGAAAGACAACGCCGCCGATCAGGTCAAGCCCGTTGGCCTCCAACTCCTCACCGAGCACTTCCGGGTCCTCGGGCATGAAGCCGACTGGCCCTAGCTCGATCCCTTTGTAGCCGGCGTCCGCGCATTCCTTCAGCACGTGCTGCCAAGTGGGGTTGCGCGGATCGTTCGCGAATTCGACGCCCCATGAGCAGGGCGCATTGCCTATTCTGATGGTCATGTTCAGGGGGCTCCCGTCAGAAATCCGAAATGTCTGTCCAGGCCCCGGCGTCTGCCGAAGCCAGCGTTGCGGCGATCACGCGGTTGACCTCGTGCCCGTCGCGGAAAGTGGGCCACTTCGGCTTGCCCTCGGCAATGGCGGTCAGGAAGTCCTTGGCCTCGATGATGATCTGATCCTGATAGCCGGTGCCATGGCCCGGGCCCTGACAAAAGGGTAGGTAGTCGGGGTGCTCGGGCCCGGTGAGGATCTTCGTGAAGCCGCGTGTCGCGTCCGGCCCCTCCATCCGGTACAGCCAGAGCGCATTCTGATCCTCCTGGTCGAAACGGATCGCGCCTCTGGTCCCGGTGATTTCGTAGGCGTAGCCCATCTTGCGCCCGGTCGCAACGCGGCTGAAATACATCTGACCCATTGCGCCATTTGCGAAGCGGCACATCAGTTGCGCGTGGTCGTCATTGGTGACCGCGCCGCCGGGGCGCGTCTTGTGCACAGTCTGGTACATACCCATCACCCGCGCGATCGGTCCGATCAGCGCCAGTGCGCCGTTGATCATGTGCGGGGCGAGGTCCCCCATGGTGCCGTTGGCCATGCCGGAGGTGCGCCAATTTGCGGGTGCCTGCGGGTCGGCGAGGAAGTCTTCGGTGTGTTCCCCACGAAACCAAGTAATTTCACCGATCTCGCCGTCGGCGATCAGCTTCCGTGCGAACTGGCTGGCCGGAGTGCGAATGTAGTTGAAGCCCACCATGTTGACCGCACCGGCGGCCTCGGCGGCGGCGACCATGGCGGCACTGTCCTTCAGCGAGGCGCCCAAGGGTTTTTCGCAAAACACCGGCTTGCCGAGGGCAAAAGCGGCTTCGGCGATCTGGCGGTGGGTTTCTTGCGGGGTGGCGATGACCACGGCTTCGACTTTCGGGTCTGACACCAGATCCCGCCAGTCGACAGTGCCGCGCGCATAGCCATAGGCCGCGCGATAGCGCTCGGCGCTGTCGGATGAGGAGGCGCAGACAACTTCAAGCCGTGGCCGAAGGACGGTGTCGAAGGTCGCGCCGACAGAGGACATGGCAACTGCGTGTGCCTTGCCCATATAGCCGCCGCCCAGAATGCCGATGCCGATCTCGGTCATCATTTCCTCCCCATCGCGTTCCCGTCAGCATTCAGCGTCGCGATCAATATTGCAACCGGTTGCAAAATCACTAGCGTGAGTCTACACATGCCGCAAGCGGCAATCGCTTCACAGTGATGAATTCTTGGGGAGAACCAGCGCAGATGACAATGACCAAGGGTTTCATTCGGCTGACCACAGCACAGGCGATTATTCGTTGGCTCGCGAACCAGTATATCGAGATCGACGGCATAGAGCGGCGCCTCTGCGGTGGCGGTTTCGGCATCTTCGGTCACGGCAACGTCACCTGTCTCGGGGAGGCCCTGTACGGCGTGCGCGAGGAACTGCCGCTTTATCGCGGGCAGAACGAGACCAGCATGGGGTTTGCCGCTGCCGGATATGCCAAGCAATGGCTGCGCCAGCGCTTCATGTTCTGTACTGCATCGGCCGGGCCGGGCACGGCCAACCTGCTGACGGCCGCCGGCCTAGCCCATGCCAACCGCCTGCCCATGCTGATGCTCTGCGGCGATACCTTTCTCACGCGGCTGCCCGATCCGGTGTTGCAGCAGATGGAGAACTTCTACGACCCGACCGTCGGCGTGAACGACGCCTTCAAACCGGTCAGCCGCTACTGGGACCGCATCTGCCACCCGGCGCAGGTTATCCAGTCGCTGCCCGCCGCCCTGTCCACTATGCTGGACCCGGCCGATTGCGGCCCAGCCTTTATCGGTTTGCCGCAGGATGTGCAGGGCTGGACCTACGATTATCCCGAAGCGTTTTTCGCCAAGAAAGTGCACCGCATCAGACGGCAGTCACCCGATGCCGCCGAGATTGCCGACGCGGTCGCGGCTTTGCAGAACGCCGAACGCCCCATGATAATTGCCGGCGGCGGGGTTCAATATTCCCGCGCGGTCGACACGCTAACCGACTTCGCCGAGAAGCACCGAATTCCTGTGGTCGAGACCATCGCGGGCCGAGCCAACATGCTGGCGAGCCACCCTTTGAACACCGGGCCGATAGGCGTCACTGGGTCGGACAGCGCCAACGCGGTGGCCGAACAGGCCGACGTGATCCTCGCGGTCGGCACCCGATTGCAGGACTTCACAACGGGGTCCTGGACGGCCTTCGCCAAGGATGCACAGATCATCTCGGTCAATGCGGCACGGCATGATGCGGGCAAGCATATGTCTTTGCCCGTGGTCGGTGACGCGAAGCTGTCGTTGAACGCCCTGACGGAGACACTCGACTACACCGCGCCCGCCGACTGGGTCAGCTTCGCGCAGGACGAGCGCCAGAAATGGGACGCCTATGTTGCCGAAAACGTCAAACCCGGCAATCGCCCGAACTCCTATGCGCAAGCCATTGGCGTGGTGAACAGCCTGTGCGACACGCGCGACCGTGTGGTCGCCGCCGCCGGGGGGCTGCCCGCCGAAGTCACGGCGAACTGGCGCACGCTCGACACCGGTACAGTGGACGTTGAATTCGGCTTTTCGTGCATGGGTTACGAAATCGCCGGCGCCTGGGGCGCACGCATCGCGCAGATAGAGCAGGAGCCTGAGCAGGACACCATCACCTTCTGCGGCGACGGGTCTTACATGATGCTGAATTCGGACCTCTATTCCAGCGTCCTGAGTGGCAAGAAGCTGATTGTGCTGCTTCTGGACAACGGGGGCTTCGCGGTCATCAACAAGCTGCAAAACAACACCGGCAACGAAAGCTTCAACAACCTGCTCAAGGATTGCCCGACCATCCCCCAACCATTCGGCGTGGATTTCGCGGCTCATGCGGCCTCGATGGGTGCCGGGGCTGAGAAGGTCGCCAATCCGGCAGAACTCGGCGAGGCGTTCAAGCGCGCCAAGGCTTCGGACAAGTCCTATGTCATCGTGATGGACGTCGACGCCTATGAGGGCTGGACCACCGAAGGCCACGCCTGGTGGGAGGTCGGAACGCCACATGTCACCGACAGTGACAGGGTGCGCACAGCGCATGAGGACTGGGAAACCACCCGCGAACGTCAGCGAAGGGGCGTGTAATGAGTGCTTTGATCAAGGGTATCCGCAAAGGCAATTTCGCGGTCTTTGGCCGGGCGGGCATGGACATGTTTGCCCACCCGCCGGGCACCAAGGCCGAGCATGCCCAAACGTTTCGTGCCGATCTGGGCGGATCGTCCGCCAACATCTGCGCCGGGCTGTGCAAATTGGGAATGCAGTCGGCGCTGGTCACCTCGGTCAGCGACGACAATGTCGGGCGCTTCTGCACCAACCGCCTGCGACACTACGGCGTCGACACGCAGTACGTGAAGGTGCTGGCGGGCGAATATCGCGTTTCGCTGGCGGTCTACGAAAGCACGATGGATGACTTCCAGAACTGTATCTACCGCAACAACGCCGTCGATTTCCAAGTGACAGAAGAGGACGTGGACCGAGTTGATTACATGAGTTTCGGCGCGCTGATCACCGCAGGAACCGTTTTTGCCGCAGAGCCTTCGCGAAGTTCAACCTTCCGCGCTTTCCAGAACGCGCGGCAGGCCGAAATCCCGGTGATCTTCGACATCGATTACCGGCCCTACAGTTGGCCCTCACCCGAGGTTGCCGCCGAAGTGCTGACCCGCGCTGGCGAGGAAAGCGACATGATCGTCGGCAACGATGAGGAGTTCGGCTTCATGGCCGGCGGCATCGACAAGGGGCTGGACAAGGCCCGGGAGTTGGCCACCAAAGGCAAACTGGTGGTCTACAAGATGGGACAGGCGGGCGCGATCACCTTCGCCGATGGTGAGGAGATCCGCACCGGCATCTATCCAGTCACTGCCGTCAAGCCCAACGGCGCGGGCGACAGCTTTATGGCCGGTCTCCTCGCGGCCATCGCCGAAGGGCGCCCGCTGAAAGACGCCGTGCTGCGCGGCTCGGCCTGCGCATCGATGGTGGTCAGCC
>NZ_JBXEQG010000017.1:0-31670 GCF_056858395.1 Litorisediminivivens sp. KMU-197
TTTGATTTTCATATTCTTCAGCTTCGGATTGGGCAAGCGCGCCGGGCGCGGAGCCCTCAAATTGCTCAAGCGTCCGGCGCGCTTCTGCGGGGGCTTGGTTTCCAAGCGATGAGTGCGGCCTGACATGGTTGTAGTCGTAACGCCAGAGCGCCAGCTTGCGTCTGGCATCGTCCATGCTGTCGAACAGTTCTTCGTTCAGCAGCTCGTCGCGCAGGCTGCCGTTGAACGACTCGATGAAGGCATTCTGCTGTGGTTTGCCCGGGTCGATGTAATGCCAGTCCACGTCGTTGTCGTTCGCCCATTTCAGGATCGCACGGCTGGTGAACTCAGTGCCGTTGTCGCTGACAATGCTGGCGGGTTTTCCATAGAGACGCACAAGCGCATCCAACTCCCGCGCCACTCGGGCACCAGAGATGCTGGTGTCGGTCATCAGGCACAGGTTCTCGCGGCAGCAATCGTCATTCACAGCCAGAATGCGGAAGCGGCGTGAGGCGCCGAATGTGTCGGACAAGAAGTCCAGCGACCATCGCTGGTTTGGCTGTGTAGCCTCCGGCATCGGTGTCCTGGTGCAACACGCAGCATCTGTCACTTTGGGCTCGAAGCTGCCGATCTCCGCGTCGCGGCATACGGGCACCTGCCAGACGGGGACATCCGTCGCTCCCGGCCCTTTTCGGACCTTCATGCCAAGCGCATCTCATGGCCCGTCGCAGCCAAAAATGGGCCTTCCCGCCAACCTCAGTCAGACGCGAGGGCACCGGTTTAACCGAGGGATCGTTTAATATTCGGCACTGCGTTCCTCCAGTTCGAAAAGGTGTGACATCCCAAGTGGCTACAGACCTGCTTGAAATTGGGGCTCTGGAATCGCATTCCTCTTAGCGCTGCGATGGAGGGTGATCACGAAATCGTTCTTAATCAATAGCAGATCCAATATCCTGACGTTCGAAATCTTCTGCATGGCCCACTGATGTATGGCAAATACCTATACTTCTGATACCTCCATGAAGGCGTCCAATCTGCGGGCAGTTTCGCCGTTGGGAGTGCCGACCACGATAATATGCACAGGGCTCCCGAGAGCAGGGTATAGCTGCAAACTGACGACGATATATCCCGCGATTGGGCCGTCCTCCGGGACTCCGAGAAAGATTCGCAACGAATGATCATTTGAGATCTGAGGGACATCCCTCTCATCGATGTCGCCGACATAGTAAGAAACATCATCATGTCGGCATAGAATAATGTCATGGAGCAGTGGATTGAAGCCATCAATGCCCAACTTGGCGCATGTGAATGCGTGCGCAGTTTTTGCCAGTGAGCGCAGATATTTGGTGCGATCAATATCACCGAGGAAGACAGCTACACGCTCTGCGCCATTAGCGTGACCTACCTCGCGGCACATCGAGTTCAACATTTCTCGTTCTAAGTATCTCCATAGACGACCGGAGCCAGCTTCGGCTGCATCAGGCATTGCTATGCGCGGAGGAGGCGAAGCCCACAGGTTCAGGCACAAAGGTGCTTTTTCAGTATCAACTTTTCGCGACCCCAAATTGCGCAAGACTTTGCCTCTGTCATCGACTTCCGCAAATTCGTAAGTGATTTCTGTCGCTCGATCTTTCTTTCTTCGCGTTGGCGCTCCAACCTGAGCACGAAAATTTCCCAGCTGCCTGCGGAGAACATGTTGCTCATAGGGTTGAATGGCCTTTTGGCAACTGGTGCAGCACGACTTGAGAAGAACCAAGGCGTTCTTTCCGAGCGCGTATGGGATGACATGTTCATCGGTCAACTCTTCACATGTTGCCCCGCAATAGATGCAACGGCCAGGGGATGCGAGGCGTTGCCCTTCGTTTGCCTCAATGTCGACCTCATCGTAATAGTAGGGGAGTTTCACACATAAACCTTTGCGATCTGGATTTCATTTTGCCGTATTGATATACGCACATTTGGCAGGGTATTTATTCAATGTTAATCGTGAGAGGGTGCTTCTATTTTCACTTCCCGCTCGCCCTATTGCCGCTCATATTCGATTGGCATTTACATTTCGTAAATTCTCCTCCACTTTTCAACTGACCGCCTAAAATGATATTGATAACTTTCCTGCGCGATGCAAACAGTCACAAAAACTATTTCACCTTCATTTTAAGACCGATCCTTGCATAAAAAGATCTACGGGCTTCTGGGTAAATGTCATGGAGCTGCAATTATCGAGGCAATATGGAAAACCGCTCCTCTGCCAACAGCAGGAATTCCTCACGCTTTTTTCGGATATCCACTCCCAATCGATTTGCATGTCCGATCGCCTCCTCCACATGTCTGGGAAGATCCATTTCATGGTGGCGGGAAGGTTCAAAGATGCAGTGGAAACTTGCATTCACCTCTAAAGGGCCAGCATGAGAGGCCAAATGGTGAGAAAGAGCCGTCGTGATACTCAATAGTTCCTCAAAGGCTTTCGCAAGGTCAGGGTCCACGAATTTCATTTCGGGAGCAGACCAAGTATCCACAAACCGATTAATGTCCTCCGAGGATTGGGAACGCCAGCTACTTCCAAAGTTATGATTGCAAACAAAATACTCCAAACGCCCGTGGGTCGCAAACTGATCCTTGAACTGGGCGTATAGCGCGAGATCCCGCTTCAAAACGTTTCTCTCCGTCTCCACGCTTATCTCTTTTTCTCGATCGATGCCTTCACGTGTAAGCTTGGCATCATAGGTCTCGATAGCAAAAACAAGTATACTGAAAAGCAACCCCAGGCCGATTACAGTTACCCCTGGCCATATCGCTGCATCGTTGGTAATTTGGCTCCATTCTGGAGTAACCGTCCCGGTCAATTGAGCAAAGGCATACCGAGCGAGCCATTGCAAAAGGCCGTCAAGAAAATACCCATCGAGAAGTAGCGTTGCACCAACAGCGATGACTGATGTCGTGATCTTGCGGTGATGACTTGGGAACCAAACCTTCAAAAGAAACCTTCCGGCCTTAGCCATCCAAACCTGTAGTTTCATCTTAGTCTCCACTGTCGCGCCAGGAACTGGATATCACCTCGATGGATGGTGTCTATGTCTTTCCCCAGCTGTTCAAATGCATTGACAAACAAAACTGCTGAAAGTGTGCGACGCGGCACTGCGGCTCGTCGCCCTTGCTGTCGGCCGCGACTTAAAGCCTCGATGACAGACAAAAAACATAACCTGGGGGTTCCCGTGCCGGCATTATGATCCCGTGGCGCCTGGGGGCGGAATGTCTGATAAGCTATTGTTTGAGGGCAACCAAAACGGACATCGAGCGCCTACCGTCTAAGTTAAGCAGCGGTCAACGCCATTTTTAGACTAGATGGAGCGTCGACTACGACCAAAAATGATGCACAATACGATTTCGCGAAAGGCTCGCACGTTGCTAAGAACAGAAGATATTGCCACCCCGATATTCAAAAGATCAACCGAGGGGGGGGGGGGGGGATAAATTGAGCTCCCCGTTTGCAAGTAACTTCAATATAGATCAATGGAAGCGCGCCCGTGCGGGCGCCAAAGATAACCAGCGGGACATCAAACTTTGCTTGTCTGCACTATTTTTTGGGAAACAGGTTTCGTCTCTCAGAAAGGAGCACGTGGACAACATATTCAACGGCATTAGCAAGCGTAGCGCGCTGGTTCTCGCCGTTGGTTCCGCCAATCGAAATTATCTCGCTCTGAAGGCAGATTTCCGAAGCAGGCAACAGGAGTTTGCTAAATCAGAAAACGCTGACCCATTTCATCTTATGGACGTAGGAAAGGCAGGAAGTCGAATTGCGCCTCAGGACAATCTATCACCGGATGATTTGACTACAGCAATCGTGGATACGTTACCTCACTGGTTCTTTCAAGCAAAAACCTCTCAGTTGAGCGTGAGTCTATCAAGACACAATTTAACCTCTTGGAGCGAAGAGCAGGTTGGGTGCTTTCGGTAGAAGCAGGCCTGAGAGATCTTTGGATGTCTGCGCTTTGGGAGGCGCGAGAGTTAAAGCGAGATGGAGAGAATTTGATTTTTTGCCCTGCAAATCGTGAAAGCGATTCATACTGGTTTGCAAGCCAAATGCGGGCCGAAGCCGCTCTATGGGGGCCGCTTGCATTATTCCATGATTTACCGGAAGATCGAGAAGACACGCAACATATAATGGCCGTTTCGTTCACGCAATCTCGAAAAGGGCGTGCTCAGCTAAAAGCCTCAAATCCGTCCTCAAAAAAAGCTTCGGAAGCTCAATGAAACGATGGGCATCTTGGAGCGTTCTTACATCAAAGAGTTTTTTGACGTGCCGATCAAGGTTGCGGGCGCCGACATCACGATGAGGCTTCTCGTTCAGTCGCTATGGATTTTAGAGGAGCTTGGCTCCAGTATGAATTCGAAAATTCAGGCGAAGACTATCCAAAGCTATCGAGATGCCAAAGAGTTTTCGCTACGTGTCACGAAGATCGACTGTTTGAGGGCCTTTAGAGAAGGTTTGAGTGTTAGCGAAATCACTGCAAAGTCTATCTTGTCACAACTTGTGCTGTCACCAGACGATACCGCAAAATGCTTTAGGGACGGTGCTTGGTTTCACCCCCTTGTAGAACTTGACGACGAGCACGTCATGATCGTTCTGCCGTCGGTCGAAGTCGGATCAAAAATTCGATTTGTAGAAAGAACTTTGTCGGAGTTGTTGGGACCTGACCTGAGTAAGGAGAAAAGTCTTGGCGAAACCTTTGAGAATTTCGTTCGGGAACGAGTTCGGATGGCACTGGACGGCAATGAGATCGTCAATGATTTCGCGTGTTTTCCGCATGCTTTGGATGAATCTGGAACGGGTGGAGAGGAGATAGATTTACTGTTCAGAATAGGGAGGCGGATTGTCGTTGGTGTAGTAAAGTGCTTGGTGGCTCCAAATGAATCCATTGACAGATTCAATCACCTTTCAAGACTGGAGGGCGCAGCAGAGCAGGCAAAAAGAAAAGCAGAGTGGCTATCAAAAAATCTACAGTTAGTAGAAGGTTCACTTGGCGTTAATCTTGCTAAAGCGGACATCGTCCAATTAGTTATCTTGAATCATAAAATTGGCTCAGGACTCTTGATTGATGACGTAGCGATAACTGACATATCTCTGCTTGAGCTGTTCTCTAATGAAGGGTCGTATGCGTCAGGCGCAGCAATGAAAAAGGGCGACAAAGCAGTTACTTTTACAACACTTTACACCAACCAAGAAGAAGCGGAAGCCGCGACTCCGGAGATCTTTTCATGTCCCCCGCCGTTAAAGCCATTTATTGAAGGTGTTGAGTGGATAAAAGTTGAGTTTCCTACGGGGTTTGGAAAGATGCTCCTTGAACACCCAAGGATGAAAGTTGGCGCACTTGTAACACCTGAACTGGAAGCTGCGGCGAGCGCTTTCTCGCTGAATGGTGGCTCTCCGGATAAGTCGCTGACCGCTGATTGATTGCTGATATAGAATATGCAGCGAACGGCAGCTCTCCGCCCATTCTGTGGAAAAAGACCCGTTCGCGGGCGCAGAATTCCGCCGCTTGAGTTGGGCGCGAGCGCCTTTCCTGTCAGGCTTTCCTCGGTTGCTGCGGTGCAGGGAAAACCTTGGCCAATCTCGCCGTCATGAGCCTCCATTAAGGCGCTCACACGATCAGCGGCCGCGCCTGGATCCTGTACTGCTTCCCGCATCAACAGGATCCCGCGCGGCACCCCCCTCCCCTTCACGAAACCGACACCGGTCAGGCCACAGGCTTGGCACGGGTTATTCCGGAGTGTCCGAATGCCTACTCATACCACCACTTTCCCCTTCCCCATCGATGGCGCGTTTCGCCAAATTTTCGTCGGCAAGACACATGCGCATTGGCATGAAGCCGCGCAGGCCAAGGGTTTTAAACTTGTGGGTCGCGCCATAGATCGCCTGCATGTCGTGCTCGGCTGCAAGACTCGTCATACCCCTACTCTCAAGCGGATCAGCGTTGTCCTTGGCCACAATCCGGAATGCCCTCATTGCATCCGGTCTCGGCGTGAGGCGGTCGCCGCGCGTGTCGGCGCCATGCTTTGTGGGCCTGATCCGATGGGCGATCGTCACTATGGTCTTTACGAATTTGACTGTGGTCACCGCGATCGTCGTCAGCACACCCGCGTCGAAGAAGCCGCTGCTGGCGGGCACAAGCTGAGCTGCGGCGTATGTCTTCATGCGAAGCACATGGCGGAGGCCGAGGCGCAGGACTGGCTCTTGATTGGCGAGGCTGTACGAAAACATGTCAGCTATCGCCGGTACGAACACGTTTGCGGCCATCGCCAGGACGTCGCAATTGCCGATATGCGGCACGGCGATGTCGATTGTGCAGGTTGCGGCCAGAGCTGGACCTCGAAACCGAGCAAGATCTATCTGCTGCAATTCCGTCTTCCGGAACTTCCGGTGATGAAGCTCGGATTCAGCAGCAATCCGGAATTCCGGATGCGCCAGGTGCAGAATGATCCCGTCTTAACGCAGGGCGCGGTCTGTCGAGATATTCCGATTGCCTCCGGTCACCAGGCCGTCTGCATCGAGAAGGCGCTGCATGCCCACATCGCGGCACATCGCCCTGACTTGATCGCGCCGCCAGACGTCTTCCGTCCTCACCTTCGCACGACAAGCGAAATCTACCATCAGCACGGGAAGACCTACATCTCCGCCCTCCTTGATGCCGTCAACTCAGGCTGGAACCCGAGTCTGATCCAGACCGACCCGCTCTCCGCCCCCCACGCTTGACACCAGGGGAGCCGCCTCCAAGCGGCTCCCGCCTCTCCCGAACTTTCCGGAACCTCTCCCCCATGCCCTCATCATCATTGAACCCGCGCGTCAGCGCGCTCTCTCCGCATGCTCTCTCGATCATGCGCCCTCTTCTCCGGCGCATCGCGCTCTGGCATCGCGATCGTATCGCCGAGCCGGCCACATCCTAGTCGCCCATCACCTCGGACTGCCGGCTGCGCGGAATGCCGTACTGACGAGCGCCGGCGGGTATGTCGACATTCCGGAACGTTCTTTAGAAAGCCGCGAAACCGCCCGGCACCGGATCGCCACGCTCATGGCCGGCCGTGCCACGGAAGAACTCATCCTGGGCGTTCCAACCAACGGCGCCGGTCTCGGCCTTGGCTCCGATCTCGCCGAAGCCACGCGTCTCGCTTCTTGTGTGGAGTTCGCGTGGGGTCTCGGAACGAGGTTGACCTACACCCCGGCGGAGACTGCACTGCGGAATGGCTCAGACAACGACATCCCAACCGTGATCGAGACAAGCTTGCAGCGGGCATTGAAGATCGCGACCAGCATCATCGGCGATCAAGGTGAATCTCTGATCCGCATCGCGACGGCACTTTTCGATGAACGAGAACTTCCCGAGAGCCGTATTGCCGAACTTCTTGGCCCTGTTCCGTGAAGCCAGCCTCGCTCCCTATGCTCTGGCGGTTTCGGCGCGATGCACAGTTGCTTCAGCCGGTATCGATCATCGCCACTGAGCGACGAAAGAGCTCGGCGACGTCGCGTCACTCCCTACCCGGTCCCCCAATGGTCCCCCTAGTGACGTAGCACCTGGGTAAACATCTTAAAGGTAACGAAGTTTCAACTTAGTTCGTCCAGTCCATCATGGGCGCGACGGAGAGGCGGACTGCCTTTTCAACCATACTTTTCAATATCTTAACCTAAACTCCGAACGAGCATCATGTAGCACGCTCGGCGTGGATTTCCGGGGGTTTTCCCCGGTTTTCCGGGGTTTTCGATTCAGGATCGCTACCGTGTAGCACATCTGCGCGGCCAGAACACCGGCGCTTCCTCCGACCGGGTTCGCTGCACGCGCCGCCACCCTTCGCACGGTGTCTAACCCAAGAAAGTCAGGGTCCAAACCCAGAGACCGGGAAGCATTCGCCGTCCTTAGTTGGCGGCAAGCCGAGAGTAGCCATACACGGATAAATTGGTTATGAGTTCACAATTGAACAAAATGGGCGAATTATGAACACGGGCAGCACGCAAGCGGCGAAGCGCCCTGAGTATTCGGTCCAACCCGTTGTTCGAGCATTGGCGGTCCTGCGTTATATAGCGGCAGGCAATCGGTGTCGCAAAATCAGCGCCGCTGCCAAGGCTACAGGTGTCAACCGAACGACTCTGACCCGCATTCTCGCCACGCTGGAGGCAGAGCGCATGATCGAAGCGCTGCCTGATGACGGGGGCTTTCGGCTGGGCACCGGGCTGATCTCGCTTGCGTCAGAAGCACTGAACGACCGCGGCATCGTGCCTTCTGCGCGACCGGTGCTTGTTCGATTGGTCGAGACGCTGAAGCTTTCGGCGCATCTGGGGGTGCGTGAAGGCCATGAGATTGTCTACCTGGCGCGCGAAACCCCGGTGTCGTACCTGGCGAGCACCGTGCGCGAAGGCACCCGCCTGCCCGCCCATGCCACCACCATTGGCCGCATCCTGCTGGCGGAGCTGAGCCGGCAGGAGATCCTTGCGCTCTATGACGATTACCCTTTGGAGGCTTTCACCGCCAAGACCCGTACCTCGCTCGAGGCGCTGATGGACCAACTGGCTGCGGACCGCGCACGCGGCGTGTCCTGGAGCATGGCCAACTTCGAGCCAGAGATCGGCTCGGCCGCCGCTCCGATTTACGACCACCGGGGAGAGGCTGTGGCGGCGATCAATGTCACCGGCCACGCCAGCATATTCACTGAAGGTACCGAACAGGCAGCGTTGATCGAGAGTACGCTGAAAGCTGCGGCACAAGAGGTCTCAGAGGCGCTGGGGTATCGCGGCTGGGCCGCAGATCAGATATAGGTATACCTTGCGGCGGCCGCTTGCCTCAATGGCCCGGAAAGAGACTTGAGAGCCCGGTGACCGCCCTTGTTGTCCGCCATCCCTGAAGCGTCCCGGGGCTGCGCGACCGCGCAAGACAGCCCCTTGAGGAGACCGTCATGACAGATGCCCCCGACACTCCCCGCCACGGCTATGACGCCGGGCGCCTGAACCTGCCTTTCGTCGGTATTCCGACCTTCGGAAAACGCCCCTACGTTCAGGACTGGAGCCGTATCGATGCCGATGTCGCCGTGCTAGGCGCGCCCTTTGACGCAGGCACGCAGTTTCGTCCCGGCGCGCGCTTTGGTCCGAGGGCGGTCCGCGAGGCCTCGACACTGTTTTCCTTCGGTCATGCGGGGGCCTATGACCACGAAGACGATTGTACCTACCTTCCGGACGCGGTGCGCATCGTCGATATCGGAGACGCCGATATCGTCCATACCGATACGGTGAAGAGCCATGCCAACATCAAGGCTGGGGTGAGCGCGATCCTCGATGCTGGGGCCTTGCCGGTGGTGATCGGCGGCGACCATTCCGTCAACATCCCCTGCATCGACGCGTTTCAGGGCCGGGGCGAGATCCACATCCTGCACATCGACGCGCATCTCGATTTCGTCGACGAGCGTCACGGCGTGCGCTTCGGCCACGGCAACCCGCTGCGTCGTGCCGCCGAAAAGGCCTATGTCACCGGCCTGACACAGGTCGGCATTCGCAACGTCTCGTCCACCGCCAGGGAAGGCTATGAAGATGCCCGTCGGATGGGCTCCGACATCCTGTCGGTCCGGCAGATGCGCAAGCTGGGGCCGGAGGCTGTGATCGCCCGCATTCCCGCAGGCGCGAAGGTCTATGTCACGCTCGATATCGACGGTTTCTGCCCCTCCATCGCGCCTGGCACCGGCACACCGAGCCATGGCGGCTTTCTCTACTACGAGGTGCTGGAGATGCTTCAGGCGCTGGCCAGACGGCACGAGGTGGCGGGCATCGACCTGGTAGAAGTCGCGCCCGACTACGACCCCACCGGCGGCACCGCGATCCTTGCCGCGCAGGTGTTGCTGAACTTCCTCGGCTTCGTCTTCGCGGCCCGCGCCGACAGATGACCGCCGACTTCGCTTGACACGAATCGGGGCCCCGCTTAGGCCCCGGTCCAAGATGGTTCGGACAGGAGAGACGGGGGCGACCCCGCGCCGACGGAGCAACGCCCCGGAAACTCTCAGGCCCAGATACTGCCGAACCATGAACTCTGGAGAGTGGTGCCGCATGCACCCGCCGAAGGAGAAAGGCGCCATGTCCCTGACCCGGACCGGCGCTGATGCTCTCAGGCAAAAGGACAGAGGGGGATGCGTCGGAGACCCGGCGTGTCACACCTTTGTCTGGAGTGCCAAACATGGCTTCGAAATCCATTGCCGTCATCGGCGCCGGTGTCACCGGCGTCACCACCGCCTATGAGCTTGCCACGCGCGGCTATGCCGTCACCGTCTACGATCGCAATCGCTATCCCGCCATGGAGACCAGCTTTGCCAACGGCGGGCAGCTTTCGGCCTCGAACGCCGAGGTCTGGAACCACCTGTCGACGATCCGCAAAGGCATCGGATGGATGCTGCGAAAGGATGCGCCGCTGTCGCTGAGCCTCGCACCGAGCTGGCACAAGTATTCGTGGCTGGCCGAATTCGTGGGCCAGATCCCCAACTACCGCCGGCACACCACCGCCACCGCGCGGCTGGCGGTCGCCGCCCGCGCCCGGATGCGGGCCATAGGCGAGCGCGAGGGCATTTCCTTTGACCGGGAGGACCGCGGCATCCTGCATTTTTACACCACCGAGGCACAGCTCGATCACGCCCGCCGGGTCTCGGAGCTGTTGGCCGAAGGCGGCGTGGACCGGCAGGAGATCGACGCCGACGGCATCCGCCGCATTGAACCGGCGCTGACCGGGAACTTCGCAGGCGGGTTTTACACGCCCGGTGACAGCTCGGGCGACATCCACCTGTTCACCACCGGGCTGGCCGCCGCCTGCGCACGGATGGGCGTGTGTTTCGAGATGCAGACCAGCGTCACCGGCAGCGCCACCACCGGACGGAGCGTCACGGTCAGCTACGAAACCACCCCCGAGCCGGGCCGCAAGCAACGCCACAGCGCCGAACATGCCGCCATCGTGGTCTGCGCCGGGGTACGCAGCCGGGCGCTGGCCAAAGGCTTTGGCGACCGGCTGAACGTCTACCCGGTCAAGGGGTATTCGATCACCGTCAACCTCGACGATGCGGCGTCGCGGGCCAGCGCACCGCAGGTCAGCCTGCTCGACGACGAGGCCAAGATCGTCACCAGCCGGTTGGGGCCGAACCGGTTCCGCGTTGCCGGCACCGCGGAGTTCGCAGGCGAGAACCGCGACATCCGTGACGTGCGCATTGCGCCGCTGGTGGGCTGGGTAAACCGTTACTTCCCAGAGGTCTGCACCCGCCAGTCGACCCCTTGGGCCGGGCTGCGCCCAATGATGCCGTCGATGATGCCGCGTGTCGGCCCCGGACGGCGCGACGGCGTTTTCTACAATACCGGCCACGGCCACCTTGGCTGGACGCTGGCCTGCGCCACATCCGAGGCCGTCGCTTCGGCCGTTGCCGCCCGGGTCTGATCGGCCCGACGAAACAGCCCGACCAGGGCGCACCTCCCGCCGGTGCGCCCGCGCCAGGCTGGATCACCTGAGGTCGGCACCGGAGATTTCGGCGGCAGCGACCAGTTGGTCGATAAAGGCGCGGGCCGCACGGGCCCAGGCCGTCTTTTCCATCGCGTCACGGATCTTCTGGTGCACGGCTTCGAATGGCAGCACCGCGCCTTCCGCGACCGCGTCCATCCGGACGACGTGCCAGCCATGGCGTGTCAGCACCGGTTCTGCCGTGATTTCCCCCTCCGAAAGCCGGCGCAGGACTGCCTCGAACTCCGGCACGGTGTCGCCGGGACCCAACTGCCCCAAAGCGCCTGCCGATGCTTTCGAGCCGCAATCGCTGGTCTCTCGGGCCAGCACGCCGAAACCTCGTGAATTTTCCAGCGCCCGGGCAACAAGCGCCACGGCGCGCGCGTGCGCCGTGCGGCTGCCCTCTTCGTCGCGCGGATCGCAGGCACAGAGAATGTGCGAGACTTCCCACAGCGGCGGCGACCGGAAGCGCTGCGGATCACGCGCCCATTCCGCCCGCAGTGCATCCTCTGTCGATGGCGTTACGTCGATTGCGGATTCAAGCAGGCCACGAATGAGCGCCTCATCCTCAGTCTCGAACCTGCCCTGCCCGACGGCGTCGGGCTGCGATTGCACCCCGCGACGGTGAGCCTCCTGCAGAAGCAGGGTGCGCACCGCCACGGCATTTGCGGCCTTCCGCCAAGCGATGCCGGGTTTGCCCTTTGGCGCCGCGTGGTTCTGCGCCTCGGCCGCGACAACCGCATGCGGCACGGTTTCGCCGTTGACGACCAGATCGGGAAACAGGGCTGACCTCATCGCGCTCACTCCGCCGGACTCGCGGCCGCGTCGGACACGGGACCGGTGGACTTGGATCTTTGCGCCGCGCCGGGCGCCGCGGCCCTGTCCGGGAGCGGCACCGCACGGCGCGAGCGCACGATCTGGTAGCCGCGACGGCCCAGCAGGTAGCGGAACGGTGCGGCGAAACCGGACACCAGATGCACAAGCCGGGTGAACGGGAACACCAGGATGATCGTCATGCCGAGCACGAGATGCAGCTTGAACACCAACGCAACGTCTTCGATGTGGCTGGCCGCTGCCCCGTCGAAGGTGAAGATCCCCTGTGCCCAAGACATGAACTTGACCATCTCATGCCCGTCCAGATGCCCGAGCGAGACGAAGACGGTGCCCAGTCCCAGTACGAGCTGCGCCAGCAGCATGGCGAGGATGGCGATGTCCGCGAAGCTGGAGGTCTTGCGGATCCGCGGATCGGTCCAGCGGCGATGGAACAGCATCCCCCCGCCCACCAACGCCATGACACCGGCGATTCCGCCCGCGACGACCGCCAGAAGCTGCTTCGCGCCATGGCTGATACCCAAGGCGTCAAAGACCGCGATCGGGGTCAGCAGCCCCACGACATGACCAAGGGTGATGACGATCAGCCCGATATGGAACAGGATGGACCCCACCACCAGTTGCCTGCGCCGCAGAAGCTGCGAAGACGAGGATTTCCAGGTGAAGGGGTCACGCTCGTACCGGGCGATAGACCCCATGATGCAGACGCCGAGGGCGATGTAGGGAAAGATACCGAAGAAGAAGTTGTTCATGAGAGCCTCCGTCACTCTGCGGCCACGCCGGGGGACCGGCGCAGCGGTTCATCCATGCGCGCGAGCAGGTCGCGCGACACCGGGCAGCCAGCGTTCGGATCGGGGCCGAAGCGCACTTCGCTTTCCTCCCAAACCTCGTCCAGCGCCTCAAGGTCGTTGGGATCGGCCTCGGGCTGGTCCAGCAGTTCGTCCACCGCGGCGCGGTCGGCTGTGGCGCCGGACAGGTGCAGAAGGGTGGCGAAGACCGCCGCATAGGGACTATCGCGCCGGGTCAGCCGGGCGTGCAGCGCCGCGAGGATATGCGCCGCGTCGGCCAGCATTTCCTGCGCTTCCGGGAACGGGCGCGTTGCCAGGAATTCCAGCAGCACCGGCAGGTGATCGGGCAACTCCGAGGAGACCGGATCAAACCCGCCGGCGCGGTAGGTTTCCACCAGCGACACCATCGCCCCGCCCCGGTCTCGGCTTTCGCCGTGGACATGCTCGAACAAGTTCAGCGACAGGGTGCGCGACCGGTCGAAGAGCATGACGTATTGTTCTTCGAGGTCATAGATGTCGCGCCCGCCCACCTCCCTCAAGAGCGGGCGCAACGCCCGACGCGCGGCGGCGGTCAGCCGGGTGTCGGAGGCCAGAAGGCCGCCGATCTCCGGCACCGCGTCCTGCAATTCACGCGTCGGGTAACTGAGGATCAGGGACAAGGCTTTCAGCGTGCGGTCCATGTCACTGCACCTCCGTAGGCATTTTCAGGGGTTTCTTCGAGCCGCCAAACAGCGACCCCTTCGAGACGCCGGTGGAACAGCCGTTGCCGTCGGTGAAGCCGCAGCCGCCGCGCAGGTCGTAAGCCTCTTCGACCTGTTCGCGGTGCGTCGTCGGAATGACGAAGCGGTCTTCGAAGTCGGCCAGCGCCATGATCTTGTACATCTCCTCGATCACCCGGCCCGACAAGCCGGCGCGTGCGGCAATCGCCTCGTCGCGAACGCCGTCGATGGTCTTGGCGCGCATGTAGGCGCGCATCGCCAGCATCCGTTCCAGCGCCTGCGCCACCGGGGCCTCGTCGCCGGCGGTCAGCATGTTTGCGAGGTAGCGCAGCGGGATCCGCAGGTTGCGCACGTCCGGCATGGCGCCATCCATGCCGATTGCGCCCGCCTCGGCGGCGTTCTGGATCGGCGAAAGCGGCGGGATATACCACACCATAGGCAGGGTCCGGTACTCAGGATGGAGCGGGAAGGCGACCTTCCACTCCATCGCCATCTTCCAGATCGGGCTTTCCTGGGCGGCCTTGATCCAGTCCTCGGGGATGCCATCGGCGCGAGCGGTTTCGATGATCACCGGGTCGTTCGGGTCAAGGAAGACGCCGAGCTGGGCATCGTAGAGGTCGGTCGTCTCGGCCGCGTTGGCCGCCTCTTCGATCTTGTCGGCGTCATAGAGCATCACCCCGAGATAGCGGATGCGCCCGACGCAGGTTTCCGAGCAGACCGTCGGATTGCCGCTTTCGATCCGCGGATAGCAGAAGGTGCATTTCTCGGACTTTCCGGTCGACCAGTTGTAATAGACCTTCTTGTAGGGACACGCGGAGACGCACATCCGCCAGCCGCGGCATTTTTCCTGATCGATCAGGACGATGCCGTCCTCTTCGCGCTTGTAGATCGCACCCGAGGGGCAGGACGCGGCGCAGGCCGGGTTCAGGCAGTGTTCGCAGAGCCGGGGGAGATACATCATGAAGGTGTTCTCGTATTCCCCGTAGATCTGCTTCTGAATGCCCTCGAAGTTGTAATCCTCGCTTCGCTTGGCGAATTCGCCGCCCAGGATTTCCTCCCAGTTCGGGCCTTTCTCGATCTTTTCGATCCGCTCGCCGGTGATCTTCGATCGGGGGCGCGCGGTCGGAAAGGCCTTCATCTCGGGGGCGCTTTTCAGGTGGTCGTAGTCGAAATCGAACGGCTCGTAATAGTCGTCGATTTCCGGCAGGTCGGGATTGGCGAACATGTTCGCGAGGATCCGCCATTTCGATCCTTGCTTGGGCTGCAACTTGCCCGACCGGGTCCGTTCCCAGCCACCATTCCAGCGCTCCTGGTTCTCCCAGTCGGTGGGATAGCCGGTGCCGGGCTTGGTTTCGACGTTGTTGAACCAGGCGTATTCGACACCGTCGCGGCTGGTCCAGACGTTCTTGCAGGTGACGGAACAGGTGTGACACCCGATGCATTTGTCGAGGTTCAGCACCATGCCGATTTGCGCACGAATTCTCATTCCGCTGCCTCCGTTTCAGGGGTGGCTTCCTGGTCGAGCCAGTCGACCTTTTTCATTTTTCTGACCACGACGAATTCATCGCGGTTCGCCCCCACCGTGCCGTAGTAGTTGAAGCCGTAGGATTGCTGGGCGTAGCCACCGATCATGTGGGTTGGCTTGGGCACCGCGCGGGTGACGGAGTTGTGGATGCCGCCGCGCAAGCCGGTCTTTTCCGATCCCGGCGTGTTCACGATCTTTTCCTGGGCGTGGTACATGAAGGTCGTCCCGTCCTTCATCCGCTGGGACACCACCGCGCGGGCGGTCAGAGCGCCGTTCACATTGTAAAGCTCGACCCAGTCGTTATCGACGATGCCGGCCTTTTTGGCGTCATTCTCGGAGATCCAGATCACCGGACCGCCGCGATTGAGCGTCAGCATCAGAAGGTTGTCGGAATAGGTCGAGTGGATGCCCCATTTCTGGTGCGGCGTGATGAAATTCAGAACAAGGCTGTCGCCGGCGTCCTGCACGTCCTTGGTGATGGTCTTGAGGTCCACCGGCGGCCGGTACGATACGAAGCCCTCTCCGAAGGCGCGCATCCACAGGTGATCCTGGTAGAGCTGCTGCCGCCCGGTGAGCGTGCGCCACGGGATCAGTTCGTGAACGTTGGTATAGCCGGCGGTGTAGCAGACCTTTTCCGACTCCAGCCCTGACCACGTAGGGGAAGAGATGATCTTACGCGGTTGCGCGGCGATATCGCGGAACCGGATCTTTTCGTCCTCCTTGGGCAGAGCGAGGTGCGCGTGATTGCGGCCGGTTGCCTTGGAAAGCGCCTCCCACGCCTTGACGGCCACCTCGCCGTTGGTTTCCGGCGCCAGCATCAGCACCACCTCGGTCGCATCAATGTCAGTGACGATCTTCGCACAACCCTTGGCAGCCCCCTCCTCCCAGGTGCCGTTCAGGTCGCGCAGGTGCTGGACCTCCTGTCCGGTCTTCCAGGCGATGCCCTTGCCGCCGTTCCCCAGCTTGTCCATCAGCGGGCCCAGCGCGCAGAAGCGGTCGCCGATGGCGGTGTAATCCCGCTCGACCGCGATGAAGTTCGGCGCGGTCTTGCCCGGGATCAGGTCGCATTCGCCCTTCTTCCAGTCCCGCACCTGATCCTGCGCCAGTTCGCCGGGCGTGTCGTGCAGGATGGGCAGCGCGACGATGTCGGTTTCCTTGCCGAGGATTTCCGGCGCGACCTCCTGCACCTTGTAGGCGATGCTCTTGAAGATCTCCCAGTCCGACTTGCTGTCGTAGGCAGGGTCCACCGCGGCCTGGAGCGGGTGAATAAACGGGTGCATGTCCGAGGTATTGAGATCGTTCTTTTCGTACCACGAGGCCGTCGGTAGCACGATGTCGGAATAGACCGCCGTCGTGCTCATCCGGAAGTCGATCGTCACCAGAAGGTCGAGCTTGCCGCGCGGGGCGTCCTTGTGCCACTTGGCCTCTTTCGGCAATTGGCGGCCGTCTTCGCCAAGGTCCTTTCCCATGACGCCGTTATCGGTGCCCAGCAGGTGCTTGAGGAAGTATTCATGCCCCTTGCCCGATGAGCCCAACAGGTTGGACCGCCAGACAAACAGGTTGCGTGGCCAGTTCTCCGGCGCATCCGGATCCTCGCAGGACATCTGCAACGCGCCGGATGTCAGTTGCGCGGCGACGTAGGCCGGGATCTCCTTGCCCGCCGCCTTGGCCGCCTTCGCCACCTCCAGCGGGTTGGTTTTCAACTGCGGCGCAGAGGGCAGCCAGCCCATGCGTTCGGCCCGGATGTTATAGTCGATCAGGCTGACGTCCCAATCGCCCTCGGGCGCTGTGGGCGAGAGGATCTCGCCCGCTGTCAGCGTCTCGTAGCGCCACTGGTCGGTGTGGGCATACCAGGCCGAGGTCGAGTTCATGTGCCGCGGCGGCCGCCCCCAGTCCAGCGCGAAGGCCAGCGGCTGCCAGCCGGTCTGCGGGCGCAGCTTTTCCTGACCGACATAGTGCGCCCAGCCACCGCCGGACTGACCCACGCAACCGCACATCACCAGCATGTTGATGACGCCGCGATAGTTCATGTCCATGTGGTACCAGTGGTTCATCGCCGCGCCGATGATGATCATCGACTTGCCCTTGGTCTTCTCGGCTGTCTGGGCGAATTCGCGGGCGACATGGATGATCTTGTCGGCCGTCACGCCGGTGATCTTTTCCGCCCATTTCGGCGTACCGGGCATGTCCTCGTGATAATCCGACGTGACCCATTCGCCGCCAAGGCCCCGGTCCAGCCCGTAATTGGCGCAGAACAGGTCAAAGACGGTGGCGACAGCGACCTCGCCGTCTGCCGTCTGGATACGCCTGACCGGAACATTCCTGGTCAGAACGTTCGGTCGCCGGTCGCCGGTGGCGAAGGCCTCGGTCGCGTCGGCCCCGAAATAGGGGAAATCCACGCCGATCACCTCGTCATGGTCCTCGTCGAGGATCAGCGACATCTTGAGGCAGGTCGTTTCGTCGCCGGCGCGTTCTTCGAGGTTCCACGACCCCTCTTCCCCCCACCGGAACCCGATGGAGCCGGAGGGCGCGACGATATCCTCGGTCAATTCGTCAATCGCGACGGTCTTCCATTCGGGGTTGTTGTGTTCGCCCAGCTTTCCGTCAAGGTCGCAGGCGCGCAAAAAGCGGCCCGGGATCGCCTTGCCGTCCTTCTCGTCCAGCCTCACCAGCATCGGGAAATCCGAATACTTGCGGCAATACTCTTCGAAATACTCTGCCTGACGGTCGAGGTGGAATTCGCGCAGGATGACATGACCGAAGGCCATCGCCAGCGCCGCGTCGGTGCCCTGCTTCACGTTCAGCCAGACATCGCCGAATTTGGCGGCCTCGGAATAATCGGGGCAGATCACCGCCGACTTGGTGCCGCGATAGCGCGCCTCGGTATAGAAATGCGCGTCCGGCGTGCGCGTCTGCGGCACGTTCGAGCCCCAAAGCAGAAGGTAGCCGGCGTTGTACCAGTCGGCCGATTCCGGCACGTCGGTCTGTTCGCCCCAAGTCATCGGCGAGGCTGGCGGCAGATCGCAATACCAGTCGTAGAAGGACATGCAGACCCCGCCCATGAGGCTGAGGTATCGCGACCCGGCGGCGTAGGAGATCATCGACATGGCCGGGATCGGCGAGAACCCGAAGATCCGGTCGGGCCCGTATGTCTTGGTGGTGTAGGCGTTTGCCGCCGCGGTGATCTCGGTCGCTTCGTCCCATGTCGCCCGCACGAACCCACCCTTGCCGCGGGTCTCCACATAGGACGCGCGCAGGATCGGATCGCTCTGCAGCTTGGTCCAGGCTTGGATCGGGGTCATGGTTTCGCGCATCTGGCGCCAGATCTTCATCAGCCGGCCGCGCACCAGTGGGTTCTTCACCCGGTTGGCGGAATAGAGATACCAGCTGTAGGACGCCCCGCGCGCGCAGCCGCGCGGCTCGTGGTTGGGCAGGTCCGGGCGCGTGCGGGGATAGTCTGTCTGCTGCGTTTCCCAGGTGACGATGCCGGACTTGACGTAGATCTTCCAGGAACAGGACCCGGTGCAATTCACCCCATGGGTCGAGCGCACGACCTTGTCATGGCGCCAGCGGTTTCTGTAGGTGTCTTCCCAATCGCGGCTCTCGCGCGTGACCTGGCCATGTCCGTTGGCGAACGGCTCCAGCGTCGTGGACTGGAAGAAGTTCATTCTGTCGAGCAGATGGCTCATTTGGCTGTCCTTTCCTCTGTCGCGGGCCGGGCGGCGGCGCGCGCCGCCCGAAGGCATGGCTTGGTCATTCAGCGGGTTGGGAGGCCGGCGCCGACGGCGCGCGGCGATGCTCGAGATCGTGGAGCAGCCCACCGGGGCGGGTGTAGACGACCCAGGTGATGCCGAGGCAAATCACGTAGAAGATCCCGAAGCCCCAGAGCGCGGCTACAGGCGATCCTGTCATCGCAATCGACGTGCCGTAGGCCTTCGGGATGAAGAAGGCGCCGTAGGCGGCGATGGCCGAGGTGAAGGCGATGATCGCCGCGCTTTCACGTTCGGCCTGCTTGCGGCGCGCGACAATGTCGAGCTCGGGCATCAGGCGCGGGATTTCCTTGCCCATGATCGCCGGGATCATCTGGAATGTGGATGCGTTCCCGACCCCGGTCAGCAGGAACAGCGCCATGAAGGCCACGAAGAAGCCAGCGAAACTGCCTGCGCCCAGCGAGGCGATCACGCCGAATACGGCAAGTGTCATCCCGGCAAAGACCCAGAAGGTCACGCGTCCGCCGCCCCACCTGTCCGACACCCATCCGGTCCCGGCACGGCTGAGCGCCCCGACCAGCGGCCCGAGGAACACGTATTGCAGCGCGTTTACCTCTGGAAAGGCGATCCGGGTCAGCAGCGGGAAGCCCGCGGAATAGCCAATGAAACTGCCGAAGGTGCCGGTGTAGAGGATGCACATCAGCCAGTTATGGCGGCGCGAGAAGATGACCGCCTGTTCGCGGAAGCTGGCCCGCGCGTCGGCAATGTCGTTCATCCCCAGCCAGGCCGCGGCGGTGGCGATCAGGATGAACGGCACCCAGACGAAGCCGGCATTCTGCAGCCACAACTCGCCGCCTTCGCTCAGTGGTACGGGGTCGCCGCCCATGGCCCCGAACACGCTGACGGTGATCACGATCGGCACAAGGAACTGCATGACCGAAACGCCCAGGTTCCCGAGCCCCGCATTCAGCGCCAGCGCATTGCCCTTCTCGGCCTTCGGATAGAAGTACGAGATGTTGGCCATGGACGAAGCGAAGTTGCCGCCGCCGAGGCCGCAGAGCAGCGCCAGTGTCAGGAAGATCAGGTATGGCGTGTCCGGATTCTGCACCGCGTAGCCGATGCCCATGGCGGGCAGCAGCAACGATGCGGTCGACAGTGTCGTCCATAGCCGGCCGCCGAAGATCGGCACCATGAAGCTGTAGAAGATCCGCAGCGTCGCGCCGGACAGACCGGGCAGAGCCGCCAGCCAGAAAAGCTGTCCGGTGCTGAAATCGAAGCCGATGGACGGCAGTTTCGCCACCACCATCGACCACACCATCCATACTGAGAAGGCCAGCAGCAGCGCCGGGATCGAGATCCACAGGTTGCGACGTGCCACGGCACGGCCCTTGGCGTCCCAGAAAGCGGCATCCTCGGGACGCCAGTCCTCAAGCACGCGCGGCATTGCGGTTGTTTCGGGATGGTGGATGTCCTGCATCTCGGGCAGCGCGGGAAGCTGGTCCAGTTCCGCGCCGTGCGCCCGGCGTTCCATCGCGCGGATCGACAGGTGCATCCATGTCAGGGCGATGGCGACGAGGCCGAACAGGATCGCGAAGCACGACGTGTAGATGCCGGTCAGATCAAGCACCGCGCCGAACACGATGGGCAGGATGAACCCGCCCAGCCCGCCGATCATCCCGACGAGGCCGCCCACCGCGCCGACATGCTGCGGATAGTAGACCGGGATATGCTTGAACACCGCCGCCTTGCCGAGGCTCATGAAGAAGCCAAGAGTGAACAGCACGGCAATGAAGGGCCAGAAGCTCATCGAGGTCGAGAACGCGATAGGCCCGTCCTTGCCCTGGATGACGTAGTCCGTCGGCGGGTAAGACAGCATGAACAGGAGCACCAGCGCGAAACCAAACGTCCAGTACATGACCTGACGCGCGCCGAACTTGTCGCTCAGGTGGCCGCCATAGGCCCGGAACAGCGAGGCCGACAAGCTGAACGACGCAGCGGCCATGCCCGCTGTCTTGACGTCGACACCGTAGACGTCGATCAGGTAATGCGGCATCCACAGCGCGAGTGCGACGAACGCGCCGAAGACGAAGAAATAGTAGAGCGAGAAGCGCCAGACCTGAAGGTTCTTCAGGGGCGCGAACTGCTGGGCAAGGCTCGGCGCCTTCTTGCCTGTCAGCCGTCGCTCGACCAGCTCAGGATCGTCCTTCGCCAAGAAAAAGAAGATCAGAGCCATGATCGCCAGCCCGGCCGACCAGACATAGGCGACACCGTGCCAGCCATAGGCCACCATCACGAACGGAGCGACGAACTTGGTCACTGCCGCCCCGACGTTGCCGGCGCCGAAAATCCCCAGCGCGGTGCCTTGATGTCCCGCATCGTACCAACGCGAGACGTAGGCCACGCCGATGATGAACGACCCGCCTGCAAGGCCGATCCCCAACGCCGCGGTCAGGTACATGATGTAGCTGTCGGCCAGCGTCAGGGCCCATGTGGCCAGTGCGGTGAGAAGCATCTGCGATGTAAAGACCAGCCGTCCACCGTATTTCTCGGTCCAGACGCCCAGGAACAGCCGGGTGACCGAACCGGTGAGAATGGGGGTCGCGACAAGCAGGCCGAATTGGGACTCGGTCAGCCCGAGTTCATCCTTTATGGCGACGCCAATGATGGAGAAGATCGTCCAGACCGCGAAGCAGGCGGTAAAGGCGATCGTGCTCAGGCCCAGTGCGCGGTTCTGATCCGCGCGCGTGGCTGTGGCTAAGGTCTGCATGGCAGGGCCTCCGGCAAAATGGCATAGAAATCCCGTCGGGGATCCCGTCGAACCTGTGGCGGAGAGCGGTGACGCGACTTGATCTGGATCATGAAGCGATCACGTCGTGGCAAAATAAATCTGCACGCGAAAATTTTTGATGGCAGCGCAAACATCGATCAACACTGCACCGCCCCCAAGCAACTGCAGACTTGACAACTATCAATCACCCGACTGATCATTATCAAAAGAACTAAGAGGTACGTTTGGTCAATGTCCGAGTCGGATTACCCGGAGATCCGGGGTCTCCATCTGTTTGTGGGCATGGCGGATGAGCATTTCTCCTTGCTCATGCGCGGTGCCTATGTTCAAAATTTCCCCCCGCAGATCGAATTGATCACCGAAGGTGAGCCCAGCGACTTTCTGCATGTTGTGCTGTCGGGGTCGGTGGATCTGTTTTCAACGTGGAACGGCCGGGAAAGCAGCATGGCCACTGTCCGGCCCATTTCGACCTTCATCCTCGCCGCGACGATCAAGGATGCGCCCTATCTGATGTCGGCGCGCACGCTGGAAAAGAGCCGGATCGCCCTGATCCCGAGCAAGGATGTCCGCGCTGCTTTCGGTGTCGACAACGGCTTCGCGCGCGCGATCGTCACGGAACTTGCGCAGTGCTATCGCTCGGTGGTCAAGGGGCAGAAGGATCTCAAGCTTCGAACCTCGCTTGAGCGGCTCGCCAATTACATCCTCAGGCTGCAAAAGCGGACTGGGGGTGACGACACCTTATTCCTTGAATTCGAAAAACGCCGGCTGGCCTCGATTCTGGGCATGACACCAGAGAATTTGAGCCGTGCCTTCAAGGGCCTGCGGCCCTACGGTGTGTCGGTGGAGGGCCATCGTATCACGATCCGAGATCAGCAGGACCTGGAGCGCTTCGCCAAACCCAACCCGTTGATCGACGATCAATCGGCGTAGGGGCTGCTATCGGGTCCGATTGGTGGCTGGCAAGGGGGATGTCATCAAGACCGGAGAGCGTCAGCCTCCAGCGAAGTGGCCGGGGCTCCGGAGAGCCCCAGCCGGGGGAGGTTACTGCCAGGACTTGATCAGCTCGTCATAGCTGACTGTCTTGGGTTCTTCGTCCTCGTTGTCGAGCTTGGCCTTGGGCGCGCCCGGCTGGCTGAGCCAGTGATCCGCGTCCATTTCCTCGTTCATCTTCGGACCGATGTCGCCCTGGATACCGGCGCGTTCCAGACGTTCGAGTACCTTCTCCTGGTCTGCGCAGAGGCCATCAAGCGCTTCCTGCGGGGACTTCGCACCCGACATGGCGTCGCCGATGTTCTGCCACCACAGTTGCGCCAGCTTCGGATAGTCAGGCACGTTGGTGCCGGTCGGCGACCATGCCACGCGGGCCGGCGAGCGGTAGAACTCGACCAGGCCGCCCAGCTTGTCGGCGCGTTCCGAGAAGCTGTCGTGCTGGATGGTGGATTCGCGGATGAAGGTCAGGCCGACGTGGGCCTTCTTGACGTCCACGGTCTTGGAGGTGACGAACTGGGCATAAAGCCAGGCCGCCTTGGCACGATCCACCGGGGTGGATTTCATCAGCGTCCAGGAGCCAACGTCCTGGTAGCCGACTTTCATGCCGTCTTCCCAGTAGACCCCGTGCGGGCTGGGCGCCATGCGCCATTTCGGCGTGCCGTCCTCGTTCATCACCGGTAGGTCGGGCTCGACCGTGGCGGCGGTAAACGCGGTGTACCAGAACATCTGCTGCGCGACGTTGCCCTGCGCCGGGATCGGGCCGGCCTCGGAGAATGTCATGCCGGCGGCGGCGGGGGGCGAGTACTTTTCAAGCCACTCGATCGCCTTGGACACAGCATAGACCGCTGCGGGACCGTTGGTGGCGCCGCCACGGGCAACGCAGGAGCCCACGGGTTGCGAGTTCTCGTTCACCCGGATGCCCCATTCGTCGACCGGAAGGCCGTTGGGTTCACCCTTGTCTCCCATGCCTGCCATCGACATCCACGCATCGGTGTAGCGCCAGCCGAGCGAGGGGTCTTTCTTACCGTAGTCCATGTTGCCGAAGACTTCGCCCTCGACGCCCATGTGGCTGAGGTCACGGCCGGTGAAGAATTCGGCGATGTCCTCGTAGGCCGACCAGTTGACCGGAACGCCCAGATCATAGCCGAACTGTTCCTTGAAGTCGGCCTTGTTCTTTTCGTCGTTGAACCAGTCGTAACGGAACCAGTAGAGGTTCGCGAACTGCTGGTCGGGCAGTTGGTAGAGCTTGCCATCGGGCGCGGTGGTGAACTGCGTGCCGATGAAGTCGTCAATGTCGAGATCGGGGTTGGTGACGTCCGCGCCCTCGCCCGCCATCCAGTCGGTCAGGTTGCGCGCCTGCTGATAGCGCCAGTGGGTGCCGATCAGATCAGAGTCGTTGATATAGGCGTCATAGATGTTCTCGCCCGACTGCATCTGGGTTTGCAGCTTTTCGACCACGTCGCCTTCGCCGATCAGGTCATGGGTGACCTGGATGCCGGTGATGGCGGTGAAGGCCGGTGCAAGCACTTGGCTTTCATATTCGTGGGTGGTGATGGTTTCCGACACCACCTTGATGTCCATGCCGGCGAACGGCTGGGCCGCGTCGACGAACCACTGCATCTCGGCTTCCTGCTCTTCGCGGGTCAGCACCGAGTTGTCGATCTCCGCGTCGAGGAACTCGATGGCCTCTTCCATCCCGGCGAAGGCCGGTCCGGAAAGAAGGCCGAGCGCAAGCGCCAGGGCGGTTGAGGATTTCAGGGTCAAGTTCATTATGGTCCTCCCTTTATGTGAACTTGTGGTCTTGTGTGCGGTCCGGCGTTCTCGTGCGCCGTGCCGCGGTGTCCGATTACACCCAGCGGAACACCGCTGCGGCGTAGATCAGGCAGACGATCAGCGCGTAAGGTTGGTTTGCGCCGACCAATCCAAGCCAGGCCAGATTGATGAAGGCCGAACCGAGAAGCGTGATGAAGAGCCGATCGCCACGCGTGGTTTCGATCCGGAGGATGCCGGTGCGCGGGGTTTCGGGGTACTTGATCGCGAGGATCGTGAAAGTGACGAGCAGCGATGCGATGATCGCGAAGAAGATCGCGGTCGGCCAGGTCCATGCCATCCAGTCCATTGGTGGTTCTCCTATCTCTGGTTCACACGCGGCCCAGGGCGAAGCCCTTGGCGATGTAGTTGCGGACGAAGTAGATCACGAGCGCTCCTGGAACGATGGTCAGCACACCGGCGGCGGCCAGCACACCCCAGTCAATGCCCGCGGCACCCTGGGTCCGGGTCATGATGGCAGCGATCGGCTTGGCGTCAACTGTTGTCAGCGTGCGCGACAAAAGCAGCTCGACCCATGAGAACATGAAGCAGAAGAACGCCGCGACCCCGATGCCGGATGCGATCAGCGGCATGAAGATCTTGACGAAGAACTTGCCGAAGCCGTAGCCGTCGATATAGGCGGTCTCGTCTATTTCCTTTGGCACGCCGCGCATGAAACCTTCGAGGATCCAGACCGCCAGCGGCACGTTGAACAGCGTATGCGCCAGCGCCACGGCGATATGGGTGTCGAACAGCCCAACCGAGCTGTAGAGCTGGAAGAACGGCAGCGCGAAGACGGCGGGCGGTGCCATGCGGTTGGTCAGCAGCCAGAAGAACAGGTGCTTGTCGCCCATGAAATTGTAACGGCTGAAGGCATAGGCTGCCGGCAGCGCCACAAGCAGGCTGATCACCGTGTTGATCGTCACGTAGATGATCGAGTTCACGTAGCCCAGATACCATGCCGGATCGGTCAGGATGGTTTCGTAGTTGGCGAGCGTCAGGTTGCGCGGCCAGAGGGTGAAGGTGTTGAGGATCTCCGAGTTGGTCTTCAGGCTCATGTTCAGCAGCCAGTAGATCGGCAGCAGCATGAAGAGCAGGTAGATCGTCATCACGATCACCGAGCCTTTGGGCCGGAAACGGCGGCGGGTCTTGGTGCCGGTCCGTTCGGCGGTGACATCGCCGGGGATCGACGCGGCGCCGGGGGCGGAGGTGGTGTCGGTCGGCATGTCTCAGCCCTCCTGTTTGTCGAGGTTGGTCATGACGGTGTAGAACACCCAGCTGACCAGAAGGATCACGAGGAAGTACATGATCGAGAAGGCTGCCGCAGGGCCGAGGTCGAACTGTCCCAGCGCCATCTTGACGAGGTCGATTGACAGCAGCGTGGTGGCGTTGCCGGGTCCGCCGCCGGTGACGACGAACGGCTCGGTGTAGATCATGAAGCTGTCCATGAAGCGCAGGAGGATCGCGATCATCAGCACCCCCATCATCTTGGGCAGTTCGATGAAGCGGAACACGCTCCAACGGCTGGCCTGGTCGATCTTGGCGGCCTGGTAATAGGCGTCGGGGATCGATTTCAGACCGGCGAAGGCCAGAAGTGCAACCAGCGAAGTCCAGTGCCAGACGTCCATCACGATGATGGTGATCCAGGCGTCAAGCGTGTCCTGCGTGTAGTTGTAAGAGATACCCAGCTTGTCGAGCATGTAGCCCAGCAGGCCGATGTCGACGCGGCCGAAGATCTGCCAGATGGTGCCGACCACGTTCCACGGTATCAAGAGCGGCAGAGACATCAGCACCAGGCAGAAGGACGACCAGAAGCCGCTTTTCGGCATGTTGAGCGCGACGTAGATGCCCAGCGGGATCTCGATGGCAAGGATGATCGCCGAGAACATCAACTGGCGGCCCAGCGCGTCCCACATGCGGTCGGAATGCAGCATCTCCTCGAACCATTCGAGCCCGGCCCAGAAGAACTGGTTGTTGCCGAACGTATCCTGCACCGAGTAGTTGACCACCGTCATCAGCGGGATCACCGCTGAGAAGGCTACCAGCAGAAGGACTGGCAGGACAAGGAACCATGCCTTTTGGTTGACTGTCTTGTTCATCAGGCTGCCTCCCCCACGGGGTTACGGGTGGTTTGCGGCGTCACGCGCCAGTCGTCGGAGTAGACGTTGATATGCGCCGGGTCGAAGTTGACGCGGGTCATGTCGGCGCCGATCTCGTCGCCTTCGTCGGCGATTATGTTGATCTCGCGGCCGAGGAATTCCGCGCGGACGATCTTGTGGCGGCCCACGTCCTCGACGCGGCGGATACGGACCGGCAGGCCCTCGTCGCGCGACAGATGAACGAATTCGGGACGGACACCGATCTGGACCTTGCCGGAAATCGGGCCATAGCCGGCGCCCAGCGGGATCACGGTGCCATCGATAATTGCGCGGTCGCCCTGCACATCGGCGTCAAGCACGTTCATGCCGGGCGAGCCGATGAAATAGCCGACGAAGGTATGCTCGGGCGTCTCGAACAGCGCCTCGGGGGTGCCGATCTGGACGACGCGGCCGTCATACATCACCACCACCTTGTCGGCGAAGGTCAGCGCCTCGGTCTGGTCGTGGGTGACGTAGATCATGGTGTGGCCGAATTCGTGGTGCAGCGACTTCAACTGGGTGCGCAGTTCCCATTTCATATGCGGGTCGATCACGGTCAGAGGCTCGTCAAACAGCAGCGCGTTGACGTCCTCGCGCACCATTCCGCGACCAAGGCTGATCTTCTGCTTGGCGTCGGCGGTGAGGCCGCGGGCCTTGCGGTCGAGCTCGGCCTCCATGCCGATCATCTGGCCGATCTGCTGCACACGCTGCGCGATGTAGGATGCGTCTTCGCCCCGGTTGCGCAGCGGGAAGGCAAGGTTCTGGCGAACCGTCATCGTGTCGTAGACCACCGGAAACTGGAACACCTGCGCGATGTTGCGCTCGGCAGTGGGCGCCTGAGTCACGTCACGGTCGTTGAACAGGATGCGGCCCTGCGACGGGTGCAGAAGACCCGAGATGATGTTCAGCAGCGTGGACTTGCCGCAACCGGACGATCCCAGCAGAGCATAGGCTTCGCCGTCGGCCCAATCATGGTTCAGTTCCTTCAGCGCGTAATCGTCTTCCGAGGTCGGGTTCGGCAGGTAGGAATGCGCGAGATTATCGAGTGTGATCTTGGCCATGCTGTCCTCCTCAGGCGGCATAGGCGGCAGGAGCGACGAGATCGCCCGATTTGCCGAAGATGTAGACGTGCGCCGGATCGAGATAGACGGTCAGGTCGCTGCCGGGGGCGAGGTGATGGACACCATGGACAAGCCCGACCCAACGCTCGCCGTCATGGTCGAGGTGGACGAATGTCTCGGAGCCGGTGAGTTCGGTCACGGTCAGCCGCGCCTGAAACTGCATCGCATCGGGTGCATGCGCAGAAATCTCAAGGTGGTTCGGGCGGAACCCGGCGGTATATGTTCCGTCCGACAGATCGGCCAAGCGGCCCTGCGCCGGGGCGCTCTGCCCGTCGCCGAAGCTGAGCGTGCTACCCTGCTTCGTGACGTTGAGAAAGTTCATCGGCGGGTCGCTGAACACGCGCGCCGTGGTGGTGTCGACCGGCTTGCGGTAGACCGTGGGCGTCGGCCCGAACTGAGTGACGCGGCCCTCCCAGAGGGTGGCGGTATTGCCGCCTAGCAGCAGCGCTTCTTCCGGTTCGGTCGTGGCGTAGACGAAGATCGATCCCGCCTCTTCGAAGATCTTGGGGATCTCGACGCGCAATTCCTCGCGCAGCTTGTAGTCGAGGTTGGCCAGCGGTTCGTCGAGCAGCACCAGCCCGGCATCCTTGACCAGAGCGCGCGCCAGGGCACAACGCTGCTGCTGGCCGCCCGACAACTCAAGCGGCTTGCGGTCAAGCATGGGCGTCAGCTGCATAAGCTCGGCGTTCTTTTTCACCGCGGCGTCGATCTCGTCCTTAGACTTGCCCATCAGCCGCAGCGGCGAGGCGATGTTGTCGTAGACCGTCATTGACGGGTAATTGATGAACTGCTGGTAGACCATCGCCACCTTGCGGTCCTGCACCCGCATGCCAGTGACGTCCTCGCCGTTCCACAGGATGCGTCCGGTGTTGGGCACGTCGAGCCCCGCCATCAGCCGCATCAATGAGGTCTTGCCTGACAGCGTCGGCCCCAGCAGCACGTTCATCGTGCCATTTTCCAGCGTCAGATCGGTGGGGTGGATATGCACCTGCCCCTCGACCGATTTCGACACGCCTTTCAATTCCAGCGTCATCGCGCCTTTCCTCCCTATTCCGCCGCGGCGGTGTTGGATTGACGGTGTGCCGCCATCCAGGTGTCCAATTGCCCGATCTGCTCTTCACCGAGCCTCAGGCCGAGCTTGTTGCGGCGCCAGACCACGTCCTCTGCGCTGCGTGCATATTCATTCTGCATCAGCCAGACGACTTCCCGTTCGGTGAGGGTCGCGCCGAAGTCGCGGCCCAAGTCCTCTGCCGAGGCTGCATCCCCCAGAATGGTCGCTGCGTCCGTACCATAGGCCCGGACCATGCGCCGCGCCCAGAAATCGTCGAGGAAAGTGTACCGCGCTTGCAGATCGCCGATCAGGCGGTCGACGCCGTCCACCGGGAAATCTCCGCCCGGCAGCGGCACACCCGCGGTCCACGGGTCCTTGTCGACATCGAGATGCTCGCCGATCTTCTCCAATGCGCTTTCCGCGAGCCGCCGGTAGGTGGTGATCTTGCCGCCGAAGACGTTCAGCACCGGCGCGCCGCCCTTGGCATCCACCTTCAGCGTATAGTCACGTGTCGCCGCCGTCGCGCTGGAGGCACCGTCATCGTAGAGCGGGCGCACACCCGAATACGTCCAGACCACGTCGTCGTCCGAAATGTCCTGCGCGAAATACTGGTTCGCGAACGAGATCAGGTAGCGGCGTTCTTCCGGGGTGCACTCGGGCGTCTGCGACGGGTCCTCATGTTCCGCGTCGGTGGTGCCGATCAGAGTGAAGTCCGTTTCGTAGGGGATCGCAAAGATGATCCGCCCGTCGGTGCCTTGGAAGAAGTAGCATTTGTTATGGTCGTAGAGTTTGCGGGTCACGATATGACTGCCGCGCACCAGCCGCACACCCTCGCGGGAGTTGATCCGCACCTTGGTCTGGATGATGTCGCCCACCCAGGGACCGCCGGCATTCACCAGCATCCGGGCGAAGTGCACCTCGGTCTTGCCGCTTTCGGTGCCCTCAGTCTCCACCCGCCAGACATCGCCTTGCCGCTCGGCCGAAAGCACCCGGGTCCGGGTCATGATCCGCGCGCCGCGGGCCTCGGCGTCGCGGGCATTCAGCACCACGAGCCGCGAATCCTCGACCCAGCAGTCGGAATATTCGTAGGCTTTCTCGAAACGGTCGTGCAGCGGCGCACCTTCGGGTGTGCCCTTCAGCGACAGGGTCTCCGTGCCGGGCAGGATTTTCCGCCCGCCGAGATGATCATACATGAACAGCCCCAGCCGGATCAGCCAGGACGGGCGGCGGCCGCGCATCCAGGGCATGAAGGTGTTCAGAAGCTTCGAGGTCGGCGTTTCGGATTCGAATCGCATGTCCTTGTGATACGGCAGCACGAACCGCATCGGCCAACTGATGTGCGGCATGGCACTAAGAAGCGTCTCACGTTCGATCAGGGCCTCGCGCACAAGGCGGAACTCGAAATATTCGAGATAACGAAGCCCGCCGTGAAACAGCTTGGTGGACGAGGACGAGGTCGCCGAGGCCAGGTCGTTCATCTCGGCCAGGGTAACGCTGAGGCCGCGCCCCGCCGCGTCACGGGCAATGCCGCATCCGTTGATGCCGCCGCCGATGACGAAAAGATCCGTGGTCACATTGTCGTCGCGATGCTCCACGCGATTCCCCCCCCTCCGCATGACGTGCAGCATTTATCGCAGGCAAATGCGCGGCTCGCAACGCTTTTATGTTCGTTTTGGTTCGATTATGAGCAATCACTTGATTTAGATACTCTTTTTTCCGGTCCACCTGTGAAAACCGGCTGATCAGTCCATGCTTTGCGGCCTGACCCGGCAGCCACAGCGCTGGAGCATGCAGCAGAAGAGTGCGCAAACCTTTCATCCACGTGAAACCGAACAGACCAGAACAGAAACGAACACTTCGGAAGCTCAAAGGCGACAGCCCCGGCATGTGCCCGGCGGAGGTTTTCTCCGTGCTTAGGGGCTCTTGGAGGAGACGGTTGGCCCTCTGAAGCCTCTGCCTCGCGCCCCGATCAAAATCCCTATCGTCTGCGCTCCTCCGTCTCTCCTCGGCTGATGCCACCCGGACGGGCGACATACCTAAGGATGCGGCCCCGCTCTTTCGTTTGGTTTCAGGGGTTGATTCGGACTTTGAATGTCAGTGAGCCGTCGGCAGCGGGTGGGTATGTTCCGGCGCAGTCCCAGCGTAGGGGTCCGGAGTATCCGGCGAGGTTGTTTGCTGGTGCGCCGAGTGTGCAGCTCAGGGCGCCGCCGACGGCGACTGGGCTGGGCACCGGTTCGGCGAGGCTGGTGTAAGCCGGGGTCCGGTCATAGATCACCACGTCGAGCGCGGCGGCGTTGCTGAGGTTCTCGAGGCGGATGCGGTATTGCAGCACATCGCCTGCCGCGCCGCCGTTCGAGGTGCCTTCCGGGGTGCCCTGGGTTTCGTTGCGCACGGTCTTGGTCAGCTTGAGCTGGCCCAGGCGGCTGCCGGTCTCGACCCGGTCGGTGTTCGAGGCGACGGCGGTGACGGTGGTGGCCTCGAAGGTCGAGGTCGCGTCGAGCTGATAGGTCAGCGTGGCCCCGGGCCCGATGCCGCCGCTGGCCATGACCCGCGACAGGATGCAGACGCGGTCGCCGGCCTCGACGGCCACTGGGCCGTTGAGCGGCGCATCGGGCGCGCCGTCGCAGTCGGTGTCGGCATAGATCGCGGCGCTGTAGGCATTCTCGGGCGTCATCCGCACCAGGTTGTAGGTGAACAGCACCGAGGCGCTGCTGGTT
>NZ_JBXEQG010000018.1:0-17924 GCF_056858395.1 Litorisediminivivens sp. KMU-197
TGTTGTCAGAAACCTGTCGAACTCGTTAAACATTCCATTCACCTTTGCCGGTCTAACGTGCCGCCCCCGGCACACGCGCAAATTCGGTTGATCATCCAGAACCCGGCACGATGGCCGCGTCCGGTTTTGTCGGTTGCCAGACGGCCCGGCGCTTTCCAGCACCGGGCCCCCCACTTCCCTTCGTTCCCCATTTTTCTTAGAGCGTTGCGTCCGGTGGTCTTGGGTGGGTCTTCGAAACCGGAGGGGCACGATAGGGACATGTGGGGTTGGCTGCTCTCAAGGTCTTCGCATGGGACTAATAGCCTCCGCTTTCGCCTGCGAAGGTCGGGTCGAAGGGCGGCTGGAGCGGTTCATCGTCCCGGTACAGATACCCCAGGAGCGGAAGAACCAGCGGAAGAAGGACGAACGGGACCTGTCCGGCAACCGCATAGACGACAAGAGACTGCAGAAATCCGATCCCCATGCAGAACGCCGTCACGCCGCAGACTCCGCCGAAGAGGACTGACATGCACAGAAGGCCCACGATCATGACGGCACCATCGCGCTGTGCAGGTCCGCGGACCCACCTTGCGACTTATGCAAATACGCGAACGCGGTCGTCGCGGTAGTCCTCGGAAGCCTCTGCGGCATCGTGTCAGGGGCTGCATTCTGCAGATGGGCAAGCGCCTTGCGCCGTCCCATCCGGGCTTTCTTGGCTAGGTAAGTCACGGTCGTCTCGCTCCCATTGTCTGAACTGCTTGAAGCATTGATAGCAGTGCCGTCAGGCTGGTTCAGGACAGCGAACGTGTATCGGGACGCGCAAAAGCAGCTTCGTATATCCTTTGGATTAGACCGAGGATCCATTGGATCAATCCAACGCACGGACCCCGCCATGCCGGACACAAGGACGCCTACGGGTTCCTAAAAGGGGGAAGAAACCGGGATCGGGGCTCCGGAGTGCGGTGGATCAAGACAAGGGAAGGCGGCCTTCCATCCGACCGTACTGGCATGTAGACCTGCGGCCTGAAGGGGATCGGCTGACTCAAGCCGACGCGGCGGAGTGTATGGGTTGAATATGAACAATGCGTATCAGTCGAAGCCTGACCGTTTGCACCATGTGTGCGTCGCGCACGCGCTTCAGGGCGATCGCGTAGGATGACCCCCGAGGCCCGGATCGAAGCCGCCACCGGTTTGCTGGATGCGGTATTGGAGGGACAACCGGCCGAGCAGGCGCTGACCCGCTGGGCGCGGTCCAATCGCTATGCCGGGTCGAAGGACCGGGCGGCGGTGCGCGATCTCGTGTTCGATGCGCTGCGCAAAAAGCGCTCTTATGCGGCCCTTGGTGGCGGGTTGACAGGGCGCGGGCTCATGCTCGGCGCGCTCTTGGAGAAGGGCCTTGATCCTGAAACTGTCTTCACCGGCGCCCGGCATGCGCCGGCACCGGTGACGGAGGAAGAGGAAGCGCGTTTCGGCATACCCGACGAGGCAGAAGCCCGCGATCTGCCCGATTGGCTCTGGCCGACGTTTGCAGCGTCGCTCGGAGATGCCGCCGAAAATGAGGCGCGGCGTCTGCGTGACCGGGCGGAGGTCGATCTGCGGGTCAACTTGCTGAATACGGATCGGGCCGCGGCGCAACAGGCCTTGAGGGACGAAGGCATCGCAACCGAACCACATGCTCTGTCCCGGACCGCGTTGCGAGTGACGGATGGTGCACGACGCGTGCATCTGTCGCAGCCATATCAGGCAGGGCTTGTCGAATTGCAGGACGCCGCATCGCAGGCTGTGGTGGATCAGCTCGGGTTGACGCCGGGCCTATCGGTGCTGGATTTCTGCGCCGGTGGCGGGGGCAAGGCGCTTGCGATGGCGGCCCTGACGGCGGCACGCGTGATTGCCCATGACGCCGATCCCCGGCGGATGCGCGATATCGCGCCGCGAGCTACGCGTGCCGGAGCAGACATCATGGTCACTGAAGCGCCCGTCGGGCTTTTCGACGTGGTGCTGTGCGATGCGCCCTGTACTGGCAGCGGAAGCTGGCGCCGCGCGCCCGAGGCCAAATGGCGGCTGACCCCCGAAAAGCTGACCGCCCTCTGCGGTCAACAGGACGCTGTGCTGGACGCTGCGCAGAGCTTCGTGACGCACGGGGGCCTTCTGGCCTATGCCACCTGCTCCTTGCTGGATTGCGAGAACGGCGGGCGCATATCGGATTTCCTCGACCGGACGCCCGGCTGGAGCCGGGTTCACGAGCGCAGGTTCACGCTGGCCGACGGCGCCGACGGTTTCTACCTATGCATGTTGCGTCGCGACTGACACAGGGTATGCTCAACCCAAGCGTGAGACGATCCGGGCGACGGGGTTAACCCGCTCTTAAGTATATCCGGAGTGTAATACGCGGCAGGATGTGCCTGAACCGGAGACCGACGTGGCAGAAACCGCCAGCGCCGTAATTCTTGATACCGACCTGAGCGCCCGGTCGGATCGACGACCCATGTACCTTGTCGGCGTGGCGGTGCTGTTGATCGCGGCATCGGGTGCAGTGCTCGACGGCATTCCCGCGCTGGCCGCACTCGCGGTGGGGGCGGGCATCTTTTTCTCCGCAATGGTTCTGCATGGGGTTCAATTGCGCAGAAGACGCAAGCAGTTACGGCTTATCACCATGACGGCGGACCTGCTTGTCAACGATCCCTCGATGTCGGTCATTGCCGATGCCGATGGCGACATACGACACCTCAACCCGGCCGCTGAAATGCGGTTCAAGTCCGCGGAACGGCCCGTCCAGAATGCGCTTGGCGATGGAATTGCGGCCCTGCTGCGTGGCATGATCGCCAGCCCCGCCAGCGTGATCTACCGTCTGCAGAAAAAGGCGGACAGTCATCACGCCGCATCCGAGATGGTGACGACGCGCAGCGGTCAGGTCGCGTTGACAATGCACGACATAGGTTCGGGACTGCGGCTCTGGAGGATCGAAGAAAACCGCAATGCCGGGGCCGATCAGGCGGAATCCGGGCTTCTGCCGCGTGTCGCGGTCGGGCGTGGCGGCACCATCCTGTTCATGAACGCCGCCGCCCGGAAGCTGATTGGCAAACGGGTTTCATCGATCGACCGGCTGTGCGCCGCACCGCTTGAAAATGGGCGGGTCGCGTCCCTCGACACCGACGCGGGCTCGGTGCCGAGGCTGATATGCGAAGTCGAGTTGAGCGGCGGACGGCGAGAGATATTCTTCCTGCCGCCGCCGACCGAAAACGGCAGCAATTCGAGTTTCGACGGTCTCAGTGTCCCGCTGATGAAACTGTCGCAAAATGGCGTGGTCGTGCGGGCCAATCAGGAAGCCCTGAACCTGCTCAACCGTGAGGATGTCGTCGGGCTGACACTGGCCGACCTGATGGAGGGCCTGGGCCGTCCGGTCATCGATTGGCTTCGCGACGTGGCTGCCGGCCGCAACCAGAATCCCTCGGAATTCCTGCGCATCTCACGCCGCGACCGCGAGGTATTTGTGCAGGTGGTACTGAACCGGGTGTTCGAGAACGGCGAGCCGTCGCTGATCGCCGTGCTCAACGATGCGACCGAGCTGAAGACGCTCGAGGCCCAGTTTGTTCAAAGCCAGAAGATGCAGGCCATCGGCCAGCTTGCCGGCGGCGTCGCACATGACTTCAACAATCTGCTCACCGCGATATCCGGCCATTGCGACCTGTTGCTGCTGCGCCATGATCAGGGTGATCCCGATTACGCGGATCTGGTGCAGATCAATCAGAACGCAAACCGGGCCGCCGCGCTTGTCGGGCAGTTGCTGGCGTTCTCACGCAAGCAGACACTCTGCCCCGAGGTACTCGACCTGCGGGACACGCTGTCCGACCTGACCCACCTGCTGAATCGACTGGTAGGGGAGCGGGTCGTGCTGAAGCTCGAACACGACCCGGTGCTGCGCACCATAAGGGCAGACAAACGCCAGCTTGAGCAGGTCATGATGAACCTGGTCGTGAACGCCCGCGACGCGATGCCCGAGGGCGGCGAGATCCGTGTCACCTCGGAAGGGCTGTCGTTGCAGTCGCCCCTGAAGCGTGATCGTGCCGCTGTACCGCCGGGTGAATATGTGGTGGTCAAGATACAGGACGAAGGTGTCGGCATAGCGCCCGACATGCTGCAAAAGGTCTTTGAGCCATTCTATACCACCAAGCGAACCGGTGAAGGCACCGGGCTGGGGCTGTCGACGGTCTATGGAATCGTCAAGCAGACCGGCGGCTTCATCTTCGTCGACTCGGTGGTCGGGCAGGGAACCTGTTTCTCTCTGTTGTTTCCCGTGCATACAGAGCTTGCGCGACCCGAGGTCCCGGCGCGGCCGGAAGCAGATGAAACCACCGGCGCGCACGATTCGGATGCCGTTATCCTGCTGGTCGAAGACGAAGCACCAGTGCGGGCCTTCGCCGGCCGCGCCCTGCGCATGCGAGGCTTCAAGGTGCTCGAAGCGGCCTCGGCCGAAGAAGCGCTGGAGCTGCTGCGCGACCCGGACGTCGAGGTGGACGTTTTCGTCACCGATGTCGTCATGCCCGGGCTAGACGGACCGAGCTGGGTGCGTAGGGCGTTAGAACACCGGCCGGATGTGAAGGTGGTCTTCGTGTCGGGCTATGCGGAAGAGAGTTTCCACGACGACCAATCGAGCATACCCAACTCGATTTTCCTGCCGAAGCCATTCTCGCTGGTCGAACTCACCGAAACCGTGCAGCGCCAGTTGCACTGAAGCGCCTCACTCACCCTATGCTGTCGTAAAGCTCGAATTCGGCAGCGCATTTTCGCCGAAGCTTGGCTTCGATCCGCGGCGAAAGTTCAAGAGGCATCGAGGGAGAGACGTTCTCGCGCGGAAGATCGAGGGACACCTGAAGCCGATCTTCAAGGAAACCGATCAACCGGTCTTGAGCTTCATAGCGAAACAGATGCGTGACGCGCGTGCCGTTGGGCCGCGGTTCCAGAAACTTGGCTTGGCTTCCCACATTGGCATAGGCAGGCCTGTCGCCTTTGCAGTAACCGTCGACGAATTCATCGAAACTGAGGGAGTCGGTTGAGTTCGGCTTTCCGGCCATGAACGGCCGCTGGCGATAGCGATACCAGCTCCCCAGCCAGGAAATCGGTTCGCGCATCACGGCAAGGGTCTCCATGTTCTCGCCTCCGAACTTTTCGAACATGGGCCGGAAAAACCGGTTGTAGCGGTAGACGGGGGCGTGTTTCAGGTCAGGCGGATTTAAGATGGCAATGTCGGCACGCTGCGCGAGCGCCTTTTCGTAGGCGGATGTCCCGGTCTTCGGAACCGCCAAAAAGGCGAGGTTTTCCTTCCAGAAAACAAGCACTTGCCTTCTACTCCTTAAGCTCTGGGTGAACGCGTTCGCAAGCTTAGGCGCGGCGTTGTAAAGCGTAAACCTCTCTTTAACGATTTTACGAAAAACTCGAAACAGAACGAATTTTCTTGAAATGTTCACGTTCCCGCCGCATGTAGGAACAAGGCAAGAACATTTGGTAGCATTGCCGCCCACGGGACGGTATGAAATAAGAGGCTCAACGAATGGCAACGGCAGATCTCCTCTCCATGAACAACAAGCGCAATCCCGACAAGCAGAAGGCGCTCGACAGCGCCTTGGCTCAGATCGAACGGCAATTCGGCAAGGGTTCGATCATGAAACTCGGCGGTGAAAACGCGCTGCCTGATATCGAATCCACATCGACCGGGTCACTGGGGTTGGACATCGCCCTTGGCATCGGCGGATTGCCCAAGGGCAGGATCATCGAGATCTACGGCCCGGAATCCTCGGGCAAGACGACGCTGACGCTGCATTGCGTTGCCGAGGAACAAAAGAAGGGTGGCGTCTGCGCCTTTGTCGATGCCGAGCATGCGCTGGACCCGCAATATGCCCGCAAGCTGGGCGTCGATCTGGACGAGCTTCTGATTTCACAGCCGGACACCGGGGAGCAGGCGCTCGAGATCACCGACACCTTGGTGCGGTCCGGCGCGGTGAACATGGTGGTCGTGGATTCGGTCGCCGCACTGACCCCGAAATCAGAGCTCGAGGGCGACATGGGTGACAGCTCGGTCGGCGTGCACGCGCGCCTGATGAGCCAGGCGATGCGCAAGCTGACCGGGTCGATCAGCCGGTCGAATTGCATGGTGATCTTCATCAACCAGATCCGGATGAAAATCGGCGTCATGTTCGGAAGCCCCGAAACAACAACCGGCGGCAACGCACTGAAATTCTACAGCTCCGTCCGCCTGGATATCCGCCGCATCGGCGCCATCAAGGATCGGGACGAGGTCGTCGGCAACCAGACCCGCGTCAAGGTCGTCAAGAACAAGGTCGCTCCGCCCTTCAAGCAGGTGGAATTCGACATCATGTATGGCGAAGGCATTTCGAAGATGGGCGAATTGCTCGATCTCGGGGTCAAGGCCGGCGTGGTCGACAAGTCCGGCGCCTGGTTCAGCTATGGTGATGAACGGATCGGGCAAGGGCGCGAGAATGCCAAGACGTTCCTGCGCGAGAACAAGCGCATGGCGCTGGAGATCGAAGACAAGATCCGGGCGGCGCACGGGCTCGACTTTGACATGCCGCCCGAAGAGCAGGGCGACGAGGACGTCATGGAATCCTGACCTCGCGGTCGTAGACAGAAACTCCCTGAACGACCGGGCGCGGACATGCGGTTGAGACTCAGGAGCGGGGCGTGGCGAGGGCTGCGCCCTGGTTCGTTTCAGGACCGGCCGGTCCGGTGTGTTCCGTCCGGCCGCTTGCGATACGCGATATGAAAACACCGCCGCCGACGGGTGTCGGCAGCGGTGTGACCATCAGAATGATTTTCGAGTCTCAGGTCAGCCTGCCTTGGACATCCGCTTGCGTTCATGCGGATCGAGGTAGCGCTTGCGCAGGCGGATCGAAGAGGGCGTCACCTCGACCAGCTCGTCGTCATTGATATAGGCGATGGCCTCTTCAAGCGACAGCGTGACCGGTGTGGTCAGGCGCACGGCTTCGTCGGTGCCCGAGGCGCGGACGTTGGTCAGCTTCTTGCCTTTGAGCGGGTTCACTTCCAGGTCGTTCTCGCGCGAGTGCTCGCCGATGATCATACCCTGATACACCTTGGCCTGCGCGCCAATGAACATCTTGCCGCGGTCTTCGAGGTTCCATAGCGCATAGGCCACGGCCTCGCCGTTCTCCATCGAGATCAGAACCCCGGCGCGGCGTCCCGGAATAGGCCCCTTGTGCGCGGTCCAGCCGTGGAACACGCGGTTCAGAACGCCGGTGCCCCGGGTGTCGGTCAGAAATTCGCCGTGATAGCCGATCAACCCGCGCGATGGTACATGCGCGATGATCCGCGTCTTGCCGGCCCCGGCCGGGCGCATCTCGGCAAGGTCGCCCTTGCGCGCGCCGGTCAGCTTTTCGATCACTGCACCGGAATATTCGTCGTCAACGTCGATGGTGGCTTCCTCGACTGGTTCCATCACCTGGCCGTCGACCTCTTTCATGATCACCTGCGGACGCGAGATCGACAACTCAAACCCTTCGCGTCGCATGTTCTCGATCAGCACGCCCATCTGCAGTTCGCCACGGCCCGACACCTCAAAGGCCTCGCCACCGGGCGTATCGGCGATCTTGATGGCGACGTTCGACTCGGCCTCTTTCATCAGCCGTTCACGGATCACGCGGCTTTGGACCTTCTTGCCGTCACGCCCCGCCAAGGGCGAGTCGTTGATGCCGAAGGTGACGGTGATGGTCGGCGGGTCGATGGGCTGGGCATCCAGCGGCTCGTCCACCGCCAGTGCGCAGATGGTATCGGCCACGGTAGCCTTGGACATGCCGGCGATCGACACGATGTCACCGGCCTGCGCTTCCTCGATGTCTTGCTGGCTGAGACCGCGGAAGGCCTGGATCTTGGTAACGCGAAACTGTTCAATCTTCTGCCCGATGCGCGAAAGCGCCTGCACGGTGGCACCCACCTTCAGCTTGCCCGATTCAACACGGCCGGTCAGGATACGGCCGACGAAGGGATCGGCGCCCAGCGTGGTGGCCAGCATCCGGAAGTCCTCGTCCCGGCGCTTCAACTGCCGGGGGGCGGGGACGTGATTGACGATCAGATCGAACAGTGCCGAAAGGTCCTTGCGCGGCCCGTCCAGCTCGTGATCGGCCCATCCCGAACGGCCGCTCGCGTACATATGCGGGAAATCCAGCTGATCGTCGTCGGCATCGAGTGATGCAAATAGGTCGAAGCATTCGTCGAGCGCACGGTCGGGCTCGGCATCCGGCTTATCGACCTTGTTGAGCACCACGATCGGCCGCAGTCCCAGCGCCAGCGCCTTCGAGGTCACGAACTTTGTCTGCGGCATCGGGCCTTCGGCGGCATCGACCAGCAGCACCACGCCATCGACCATCGACAGGATGCGCTCAACCTCGCCACCGAAATCGGCGTGGCCTGGCGTGTCGACAATGTTGATCCGGTGGCCCTTCCATTCGACGGACGTCGGCTTGGCGAAGATGGTGATTCCCCGCTCGCGCTCGAGGTCGTTGGAGTCCATCGCGCGTTCTTCCACGGCCTGGTTGGCGCGGAAGGCGCCCGACTGTTTCAGAAGTTCGTCGACAAGTGTCGTCTTGCCATGGTCAACGTGTGCGATGATCGCGATATTGCGAAGGTCCATCGATGGTGCCTTTTCTCTGGGATTGGGCGCCACCTATCGCCCAAAGGCGCAATTTGCCAGAGCTAATATGTCGCGGTGCCGGAAAACAACCGGATGACCGGGCCAGCGGGGCGATCCTAGGCTGCGGACTGCGTTCTGTATAGAGGGCAGCGGCAAACGGTCAGGGCATGAAATGGTCGAACACGGTGACCCCGGACATGATCGCTTGCAAAAAGCCGCAGCGGTCCGGTCTCTGCCCCAAGTGCCCCCAGGATTTCACTGCAAAGCGGTCGGGCGCCATCATCAGGATCGGGACATTTATGGCATCGCGCGGGATCCGGCCAGACATAGCCGCCGCCTTGTCGAACGGGGCGCGGTCGGCGGCGGACAGGCTGCCGATCTGGTAGGTGTAGGCAAGGTATTCCGAAGTCGCGAGGCAATTCTCATAGGGGCAATCGACAGGATCATAGAGCGCATGCGCCAGTTCGTGCACAACGGCACTGTCATAGAGCCTGTCGACGGGAACATGTGAAAAACCACCGTCCTTGCGGCGCACATCCCGCATCCGCTCGGGCGTTAGGATCTCGATAAGCGCCTCGCCACAGTGAAACACCGCAAGACAGTCGTCCGGGAGAACCTTTTTCACTTCGATCGTCACGGGCCCGGGCAGGGCAAACCCGCATCGGGCGAAGGCGCGGATGGCCGTATCGGCCGCGCGACAGGTCTTGCGCGTCAACGTCTCGGACGGGGCCTCGACGAGGATCTGACCGGTCACGCAGGGATCCTCGGCGGCGGCCGGCAACGCGGCGATCGTAAGGGCTAGAAAGGACAGAGCAAACCGGGCCATCTCGGCAGCATAGCAAAAACCGGGCGCTGCGCCTAATGTGTGGCGGTGTCGGAAAACAGCTGGATCACCGCGATGCCGCCGACGATCAGGCCCATGCCGATCACCGCAGGCAGGTCGAGCTTCTGCGAGAATACGAAGTACCCGATCAGCGCGATGAACAGGATGCCCAGCCCCGACCACAGCGCATAGGCCACGCCTACCGGGATCGTCCGCAGGCAGAGCGCGAGGAAGTAGAACGCCAACCCATAAGCCACCAGCACGATTACCGAGGGCCAGAGCCGGGTGAATTGCTGGCTGGCCTGCAAGGCCGATGTGCCGGCGGTCTCGAAAGCGACGGCGATGACAAGGGCAATATAGGCTGGCATGGCGAAACTCCGGTCGATCCTGCTCGTCCCGACCGCAGCTTCATCTTTTCGAAATCACGTCGGGGTCCGGGGCAGAGCCCCGGTCCGACGTGTCACAAAAGCGCTAATCGGGCAAGTGGATCGGCAACCGTCTGCGTATCTCGGCGTCGACTGATCGCGCAAGCCGCGCCGGGGCGCGAGTGGCAAGGATCTGTTCTTTCCGCGCCGTGGCATTCCTCAGCAGGTCCGGGCGCTGGTTCTCTTCCCATTCCTTGGGCGAAGAGCGATCGCCGAGCGCCGGATAGACATAGTCGGTTTGCATCAGCCCCAGCGTCTGGTCGGTGCCAAGGTAATGGCCCGGCCCGTTCAGGCAGACATCGCGGATCACCTCGACCGAAACATTGTCCTCGGTCACCTCGATTCCACGGGTGCAGCGCAGCGCCTGCCCGATCAGGTCGTCGCCGAGGATCAGGCTTTCATGGCAGAAGCCCAGCAGCGAGGCATGCATCCCTGCGGCCTCGTAGACCATGTTCAGCCCGGAGAGCCCGGCCATCACGTTCGAGCACATCTGCTCCCAACCGGCCTGCATGTCGGGCAGCTTGGCATCTGCAATGCCCGCCGCCGCGCCGCCCGGAAGGTCGTAGAGATGATGCATCTGCGCGCATCCCGCCGTCAGCAGCGCCTGTTCACCCGAACCGCCCGACATCGCCCCTGTGCGCAGGTCGCTGACGAAGGGCCAGGTGCCGAAGATCGCCGGGTGTCCGGGCTGGATGGCATGCACGTAGACCAGCCCGGCCAGACATTCGGCAACGGCCTGAGTGATCGCGCCGGCGATCGAAGCGGGCGCCGTGGCACCGGCCTGTCCGGCGCTCAGCAGCAGGACGGGTATGCCGCCGCGGATGCATTCTTCCATCACGAGGCAGCTTTCGGTGGCGAACTTCATCGGCGGCACGACGAAGCAGTTGGAATTGGACATGAAGGGGCGTGCCCGCCATGCGTCCTCGCCACCTGCCACAAGGTGCAGCATCTCAAGCGCCGGGCCGACGTTTGACGCCTCGGTGAAGGAGGTCCCGATGTGCTTGGTGGTGCCAGACACGCAGGCATAGGCGGTGTTGATGTCCATCTCGAAGGGGTCTGGAACATCGCGCGGCACCATGGGGCGCTGGACGAAGTGGATGTTGTCGAGCGTGTCGGCGATCCGCGCGGCGTCATGCAGGTCCTGCAGTGTGCTTTCGCGGTACTGGCGGCCGTGAACGTCCACCATGTGGACGGCAGCGCCGGCAGTACCGAAATGCACCTTGGAACCTGTCAGATGCAGATCATGCGCGGGGTCGCGGCCATAAAGCGTGATCTCGCGGTTGGCCTTGGCGATGGTGTCCTCGATCAGTCCGGGCGAAAATCGCACACGGCCATCTTCACCATGCAGGGCACCGGCGGCGGTCATGGCCTTAATGCCGCTTTCTGGCGCATCGGCAAGCCCGACAGTTTCGAGCAACTCCAGCGCGGCAGCGTGGATGCGTGCCATCTGGGCTTCGGTCAGCGGGCGAAAGGTGCCTCCGGTCATGCCGGGCCGGATGGGGCGCAGGTGATCGGCGAGTTTCGCGGCACGCGCCGCGCGACGGGCGGCGCGGCCGCCGGCGCGGGCCTGCTTGGGGTGGGAAAGGTCTCTCATGTCGGGCTCCGAAAGGGAAAGGGGCAGGGGGCTCTCAGGTTGCCCCTGGCCGTCCCCGGGCCGCCCTCCCGCGGCGGGCCCCGATGGTCCTGACGACGATGTTCAGACGACACTGGCTGTTTGCCATGCGGAACTCTCCCAGTCTGAAACACAGCCTTTCGCAGACCGGCAGGGGCGTCTGCGCCGTTTGCGACATCAAGTCGTTTTCAGGCCGGCGTCGGAAAAAAACCCGCACATCCATGATGTGCGGGCCAGTTGCCAGGTTGGTCATGACAATTAGGGCGTCAGACCGGACGGTAGAGACTGTGGATCAGGCTGGGATGTCGGACCGGACCTCTTCGGCCGGCCTCGGGGCTGTCCCCGCCGCTGTCGCGGGCGCGGGTTCGTTCTGCAGGTAGGTCTCCATGCTGTCGTCGAGCGCGTCCTTCCATGGGGTGTGGTGCACCGGGGCCATGGTGCCGGTCATCACCGACCGGTAGCAATTGTTGCGGAAGCCCATGATGTCCTGCACCTTGTGTGTCTTCCATTCGTAGAAGGCTTGGCAGGCGCCGGCGATGTCAAAACTTGGATAGTCGGTCTCTCCCACCAGTTCCTCGATATAGTCGGCCTGATAGCGGATCGCGTATTTCACGTCGTCGCTGGCCTCTTCACGGGCTTCGCGCTCTGCGACATCGGCGAGCATGTCCTCCTTGGAGACTTCCGAGATATCGATCTTGCCCAAGATCGCGTCGCGCACCCACCAGGCCTGCGCGTCGAACATGTTGAAGGTGAACCACTGGTCCTGCATCCCGAGATAGAACAACTTGGGATTGTGGACGTAGACCACGCCTTTGTAGAGGTCCGCTGCGGCCAGCCGGTTGGCGGTTTTCAGGCGCAGGTCGTCAGGCAGGAAGTTGAAGAAGTGCTTGTAACCCGTGCACAGGATGATGGCGTCGACGTCTTTTGTGGTGCCGTCCGAGAAGAACACCGTATTGCCGTCGACCTTTTGCATGGCGGGCTTTTCTTCCCAGTTGTCCGGCCACCTGAAGCCCATGGGCGCGGAGCGATAGCACGACGTGACTGTCTTTGCGCCGTATTTCCAGCATTGCGACCCGATATCTTCGGCCGAATAGGAAGAGCCCACGACAAGGATGTCCTTGCCAGTGAATTCGCGCGCGTCGCGGAAGTCATGGGCATGGACAAGACGCCCGTTGAAGCTTTCGAAGCCTTCGTAATACGGCACGTTGGGCGTCGAGAAGTGGCCCGAGGCGCAGATCACGCGATCGAATTCCTCGGAATAGACCGAATCCTTGGCGTGGTCGTGCACGGTGACGGTGAACCGGGCCGAAGCTTCGTCGTAGTCGATCCAGCGCACCGCCGTGTTGAAACGTATCCAGTCGCGGACGCCGGCCTTTTTCACGCGGCCTTCGATGTAGTCGAACAGCACGGCGCGGGGCGGGTATGAAGCGATCTGTTTGCCGAAGTGCTCCTCGAAGGAATAATCAGCGAACTCGAGGCCCTCTTTCGGACCGTTCGACCAGAGATAGCGGTACATGGAGCAGTGGACCGGCTCGCCGTTGTCATCGAGACCGGTGCGCCAAGTGTAATTCCAAAGGCCGCCCCAGTTATCCTGCTTTTCGAAGCAGACGATCTCAGGGATGGCCTCGCCCTTGGCCGAGGCGGACTGGAAGGCGCGAAGCTGCGCGAGACCCGAGGGGCCGGCACCGATGATCGCGACGCGTTTGCTGGTCATGTCTGTCTCCCATGGTAGATGGCTAAATTGGTTCTTTTTGGTTGGACCAACTTTCGCCTGTGGTTGGGCTTCGTGTCAACATGTTTTCATCACAGCCAGGAAATATACCTGCCAATAAAAGGTAAAGAGCTTTTGACTTGCGCAAGTTGGGTGGTAGAAAATGGTATGCTCAGCTCCAGCTTCGCGCACCGCATCGCCGTCACCTCGCTTTTTCCCAATGACCGGGTCGGCATGGACGATCCCGTCAGCATCGGGTTTCTTGCGCCGCTCAGTGGTCCGGTCAGTTCGTGGGGGCTGCCGGGGCTGAATGGGGTGCAGCTCTGGGCGGAATGGTTGAACAAGGCCGGCGGCATCCTGATCCGCGGGCGGCGCTATCCGCTGCGCATCGTGCCCTACGATTGCGGCTATGATCCCGAACTGGCGATGGAAGGCGCGCGGCATCTGGTGCTGACCGAGCAGGTCAAGCTGCTGATGATGCTTGGCGGCGACACGTTCACGCCACTGCGGGGATTCCTGAACGAAAACAGGGTGTTGACATCGACACTCCTGCCCAGCGACCTATCGCCTGACACCCGCTATCTGATCGCGCCGTCAGAGGTGCACCCGTTCTACAACGTCACCGGCGTTGACTGGTTGGCGCAGAACGAACCCGAGCGGCAGCGCATCGCGATGTGCAGCCAGACCGATGCCTTGGGGCTGCCATCTACCGCCACCTACCGCGCAGCATTCGAGGCAGCGGGGCTGCCGGTGGTCAAGGATATCCAGTACGCGCCGGACCAGACCGACGTGGCGGCGATCGTCGACCCGATGCTGGCCGAAGCGCCGGACGTCCTGTGCTGGTGCACCAGTCATACGCCGATGGTCCACGCGATGACGGAATATGCGCACGCGAAAGGCTTCGAGGGTCGGATACTGTCCTGCACCCTGGACGATTACGAACGGCTGGTTGCGCGCACCTCCGGCGGTTTCATGGACGGCACGATCTTCCAGTTCCCCGACTTCGACGATCCTAAGCTGGCGAAGAAGGCGTTTTTCTTCAATCGCCCCAGTGCCTTCTTCAAGGAATACAATGCCCGCTACCCCGGAACCTGGAGTGCGGTGAGTTGGGAATACGTAGCGATCCTCGAGATCTGGCACGCTGCGGTCGAACAGGTGGCCTCGGTTCATCCGGTCTCGGTTCTGACCTCGATGAAGCAGATGGAACCGGTGACCCATGCCTTCGGCCCGGCGCGCTGGTGGGGCGAGCAGATGTTCGGCATCGATAACGCACTGATCGGCGATTGGCCGGTGGTACGGATCAGGGAGGGCAGGGCGCGAATCGCTGAATTCCGTTCGGTTCCCGACTGGCTAGACCGGCACGAGGCGTTGCTGCACGATCACATGGAAAAGGTTGGCCAGCTCTGGCAGCAACGGATTGAGACCGGCCTGCAACCGACCGGTCTGGCGGCACGCGACATGGCGGACTGACACCGCTCAGCCGTCGTGCAGGAAGAGCTTCTGTTCCTCGACGAGATGCAACTTTATGATTTCGACCGCGGCTTCGACGTCGCGGGTGGCGATGGCGTTGAACAGTGAGTTGAAGCGCGTCTGATACGCCTGAATGCGTCCCGGCGTCAGCCGCTTGCGCATCAGCGCGGTGCGGAAACTCTGTCGGCAAACCTCGATCGTCAGCTCGTAACAGGCCTCAAGCAGCGGGTTGCGTGTGGCGCGCGCGATGGCCCGATAGAACTCTTCCTCGCAGCGGATGAACTCGTTCAGGTCGGTGCGGACGCTTTCGATCTGCACCACCACTTGGGCCAGCCCGTCAAGATCCTTCGGCGTCATGTTCATCACCGCCATGCGGACCATCTCGGGTTCGATGATCGAGCGAACGATCAGGTGGTCGAGCGGGCTGGTGCGTTCGCCGACCGATCCGGGAGCAGGGGCCTCGATGCTGTGTGAGCGATAGGTGACGAAGCTGCCGCTGCCCTGACGCCGGCGGATCATCTCGCGGCTTTCCAGCACATCAAGTGCCTCGCGCACTGTATTGCGGGACACGCCCAGTTCGGCGGCCAGCGCACGTTCGCTGGGCAGGCGGGAATCCGGCGGGTATTCTCCCGACTGGATGCGCACGAAGAGCTTGTTGACCACGATGCGAACGGTCTCGCCGATACTTTGGTCGGCCGGAAAAGTGACGCCTGTGGTCTGGTTCATGGCTCTGCCCTCGTAAAGCACCAATTCCAACATGGTACGCCATTGGTCCAGCCCGCCACAAGCTACAAGCGAAAAAGGTCCCGGCACTGTGACCGGGGCCTCTTTTGCATAAGTCCGATCGCTTATTCCGCCGGGGTTCCTGCCGGGGTCGCGACGCTCGGGGCCGGTGATGCGCCATGGCTGCTGCGCGGCACGTTGTCGGCATGGGTGGCCACATCCGGCTCCAGCCCCCAATAGGCCATGTCGAGCCCGTCGATCTGGTCGTCCTCGTCGACACGCAGGCCCACCGTGGCTTTCAGGATTACCGACAGCACCAGCGCCGTCACCACCCCGGTGCCAAGGCAGACCGCGATGCCCACAAGCTGCATCACCAGCGAGATCTCACCGTGCTGGAAGGCATAGGCACCTTCCTCGATACCAAGGTAGCCCCCGCGCGGCGTACCGGCCTTGAACAGGCCCACCATGACCATGCCGAAGATGCCTGCGCCGATGAACAGCGGGAACAGCTTGTGTTCATCGATGCCGCGCTTGAGCGTGAACTCGTAGACGAGATAGGCGGCAAAGGGCGCGGCAAGCCCAACGATGAAAGCCTGCCACGGCAGGTAGACGTCGAAGCCCGAAGCCCCGGCGACATAACCGGCAAGCGGCCCCAGCAGCGTGTAGGCATAATTGCCCGATTTGTAGGCCAAAATCATCCCGGTGATCGCGCCGCCGGCCCAGACCAACGCATAGTTGTTGATCGCGACACCGACACTGGTTTCCGCCATGGTCACGCTGACCGCCAGCGCCTCGGGATCGAAGAAGAACAGGCACGACAGGATCACCATCGGCAGACCGGCAAAGATCATCAGCAGGCCGGGCGCCGCCAGCCCGATGCTTGGGGCAAGGTATTTCGAAACCCGGGCGTGCGGTGCCATCATGCCGGGACGCGCGCCCAGCATCGGGGTGAAGACCAGCGCCATGCCGGCGGGGAACATATACACGAAGCCCACGCCGAAGAAGTCATGAAAGCCCGCGTTGGTCAGCGGACCGACCGAGCCCCAAGTGGCGTAGCTGAGGATCGACGACACCACGGTGGCCACCACACAGGTGATGTAATAGGCCGAGGGCTTCATCCGTTCGGACACCGAGAAATGCAGCAGGATGTTGATGATCCCGGCAAAGACAGCGAGGAAGAAGACGAAGATTTGGAAGGTGTTCAGCCCCGGAAAGATCGCCGGATCGACTTTGTGCGCCAACGCGTTGGTCATGCCGCCGCCCAGCCACCAGTCCTTTAGCGAATCCATGACCGTCGCCTCGACCATGACGTAATACTGCGCCGCCCAGAAGCCGAAGCCGATCACGTAGTAAGTGGCGAACCCGAGGAAGAAGCCCAGTGTCTTCTCTATGGTCGAATTGAACAGGTTCTTGCGCCGCGCGGTGCCCGCGTCGATCAGCAGAAGCCCGACCACCACAAGGATGGCGCCCACCGTGCCGGATGCGTAAAGCAAGTTCTGCACCAGCGCATTCAGCGTGACTTGTTCGGCGTAAATGTTACTTACGTCGAGTGACATTCGATATTCCCCCGTTGTTTGTTGTGCGCCGGCCTGTGTGCCGACGGGTTGAGCCGATGGCGAAGACCCCCTCCGGGGTCGCCGCGTTGGCAGGCTTGAACCAATTTAAACCAGCTTGGGAGGTTGGTTGGGTTCTGGACCAATAATGACAGCAATCGGTCTTCGATCAAACAAAACATTAACCCTAGGGAAATATTTTTGACGTTCAGGGGCGATCGAATGGCGCTAATAGACGTGGCTGCGCTATGTTAAACAAAGTTTTTACAAGAACTTAGGTTCTGTTTTCTAGGGTTGTGGGTGGGCGCTGATCAGATCCCGAAATTGGTTCTATTTTGGTCGTTCAGCATCAACGACGCGCGCTCGGCCACGCTGCAATCACTGCACTTGTAAAAGGTTTTTAACACTTTCGAAACATTGTCCCGCTAGATTCGCGCTGTCGATCTCGATCAGCAGCTTGAGCCTACCGGAGTCTGTCATCGTGACTAACCTTGCCTACCGAACCGGCCTGCTGCGTGACCCCGTAACGGCCGGATTGCGCCCCGTATGCAGCGGGAACCTGCGCCGACCGGCCATCGGCCGCCGTGCCGACGAGCAACCGGTGTCGAAGTGTGCAGGCATGGTGACGTCATGATCGTCGGTCTGCTTGTCCTCTCGGTTCTCCTTGGCAGCCTCGGTGGCGTGACAGCCTACATTTCCGGCTGCAGCGTCCTTGTGTCCTTAGGCATCTACGCCGCCGCGGCGCAGATCCCGGTTCTGGTCGTCGTGCTGAGCGCGCGGTCCCACGGGGCGGTTCGATAGCGGCGGATGAGAGTGAGCGCAAATTTTGGGCCCGATCTGTCTGCACAGACCTGAGGGGCCACTCGGCTGTGGGACGTATCGCCGGCCTCGCCCCACGGTTCTGATGGCGATTGATAGGTAGGGTGACGTAGGGTGCACAGTGGTGGTCTCTTGCGATTGCAGAACGTC
>NZ_JBXEQG010000019.1:0-17585 GCF_056858395.1 Litorisediminivivens sp. KMU-197
TGAGGGCGAGGTGCTCGAAAGCTTCGTGACGAAGCGGCGCGACAAAGTTGCCGCACTGAAATTTCTCAAGAAAGCAATGCGCAAGCATGGGCGGGTTAGGTGCTTCGTCACGGACCAGTTGCGGTCCTGCCGGGCGGCGCTGAAGGAGATTGGAGTCAGCGCACAGCAGGAGACAGGCCGCTGGTTGAACAACAGGGCAGAAAACTCCCATCTGCCAGTTCGACGACGAGAGAGGGCGATGCTTCGGTTCCGGCGCATGCGCAGTCTTCAGAAGTTCGCTGCCGACCACGCCTCCGTCACGAACCATTTCAACCAGGAACGGAGCCTTTCGAGCAGACCTTTCTTAAAGGCCAATCGCACCGAGGCGCTCGCCGAGTGGCGGGGTCTCTGCGCGGCATAAAAGGCCGTTTCACTGCCTAAGCTGAGACTGGTTCGAATTTGTCTGACAGCACCGCCAATAGTCCGAAACCTTGCTAGCACATTGAATCTGAATAGGGTTTTCATCCAGCGCTGCAGACTGCATTGCGCCGTGACTGCAGGGCAGACCGGAGCAACACCTCCGGCAAGTTCAGCGCCAGTGGCCGTCGTTCCTTCCGCGATATCCGCATAGACCGGCGCCGGATGCTTTGCGTGCGCGGCCCCTCTTCATCTCGGACCGGCGAGATCACGCAACGCTTCTCGGGTGGATTTCCAGGTCTCTTCCGCGGTCGCCGCGGTCTCGATTGCGGCCGCGTTGTCCTCGGCCTTGCACAATTCTTCCAGGGCCTGCAGATCACCCAGCAATCTTGAGGCGCCGAAGACGCCACAAGACCCGGCAAGCCGGTGCGCGTGACGTAGCAGGCTCGGGATGTCGCCGGATTCGCGAGCCTCAGTGATGCCGGTCATGACATCCTCGGATTCTGTCCGGAAGGCCTGCAGTTTGGTCGAGAAGTTTTCCGGGCCCAGCAGCTCGGCGACGGTGTCGAGCGTGTCACGATCTATCAGCGGTTCCTGCGTTTGCGTGTTAGACATCGGCGCGGACGCAGCTTCGACCAATGTGCCCGCGTCGCGATCCGCCGCAACATCGACAAGCAGTTTGCGAAGCTCATCCGGGCGGATCGGCTTGAGTATGCAGCCGCGCATTCCCGCCGCCATGAATTCCTCGACCTCGTTGGGCATGGCATGGGCGGTTGCCGCATAGATCGGCGAATTCTTCGACAGGCCGCGCGAGGCTCTGATCTCATGTGCCGCCTTAATACCGTTCATGTTCGGCATGCTGACATCCATCAGGATGAGATCGAAATGCTCGCGGCTGGCCAGGTGCACCCCTTCGAACCCGTCGCGGGCCAGCGCCACCCTGTGACCTTCGCGCAGCAGCATCGCCTCCAGCACCTCTGCGTTGATCGGGTTGTCCTCGACCACGAGAACGGAGAGCGGGGTCGCGGACGCGCGCGGAGCGGTGTGTTTCGGCGCTGCGTCGTTCTGTGACAGGCCGGCGCAGCGCGACATATTGGCCGTTACTCGGAAGGTCGTGCCCTTGCCGGGGCTGCTTTCACAGGTCACTTCGCCGTCCATCTGCTGAACCAGCCGGCGCACGATGCCCAGACCAAGCCCGGTCCCGGCAGCGGTTCTTTCGTAGGGCGAATCCACGGTTACGAAATCGTCGAAAATCCGCGCCTGGTCTTCCTCGCTCATGCCGATCCCGGTGTCGGCCACGGTGACGGTGAGTGTCACATCGTCGTCCCCGGCCGGTTGCATGTCAGTGCTGACCGTCACCTTGCCACTGGGCGTGAACTTGATTGCATTGCTGACCAGATTCATGACCACCTGCTGCAATGCACGCGCCTCGCCAATCACGGTGTTGTCGGCATCGGAGTGCGAGACCTGAAGCTTGGTGTTCTGTTCGCTGGCCACTGGGCGCATGCCTTCGATCACGTCGTCGATCAGCTTGGCCGGCCGGAACGGCGCCAATGAGGCCGTGATCTCGCCTGAATCCAGTCGTTCGATCAGCAGGACATCGTCGATGTGCGACAACAGGACCTTGCTAGAGGATTCCGCTATGGAAACATACCGCTCCTGTTGTTGTGTCATCGGTTCGTCGCGTATCAGGTTGAGCGCCGACATGATGCCGTTGAGAGGGGTACGCATCTCATGGCTCATGACCGCGAAGAAATGCGACTTTTCGCGGAATGCCGTCAGCGCGTCGTCGCGGGCCTGCTGCAATTCGGCCTTGGCCAGCTTCTCTTCGGTGATGTCGCGGATGTACGACACGAAGTTCGGCCCGTTTTCACCCCGCGTCTCGGATATGGAGATCTCAATGGGAAATTCGTGGCCGTCCTTGTGCAGAGCGGTCAGTTCCAACCGGCCCTTGTCCACGATGCCGGACTGCTCGGATGTGGTGTAATTGGAAAAGCCCTTGGCATGCGCTTCGCGAAAGCTTGGCGGAATGATGGTTTCGGACAGCCGCTTTCCGAGGATTTCCTCGCGCGCGAAGCCAAAGACCTTTTCCGCAGAGCCGTTGAAGTCCGATATCCGGCCCTTCTCGTCAATGACCACGATCGCATCCAGAGAGGCGCGCAGGGTCGATTCCTGCATGCGCCCGGCATGGACGATGGTGGCGGCACGACGTGACAATTCCAGCCTCTGGTACGTCATCGCTGCAAGGGTCAGGATCAGCGCCCCGATCACGAACAGCGTCACCAGGGCAAGGCGGCGCAGGAGGTCGATGATTTCCAACCTTTGTGCGTCGGACACATCTGCCATCACCTGCACCGTTCCCAGCGCGAAGCGGCGCGGAGCTTCGCGAACCGTTTCCAGCTTGGCGTCGATTTCGGGCAGGGAATCAAAAAGCACTTCATCCGAGGAATCCACCAGCCGGACCGTATCCATCAGGAAGTGGTCGAGTTGATAGCGGTTCGCGCGCAAACCCTCTTTCTGGTCGAGCGGCAGCGAATTTACAGCGCCCTCCAGAACCTTCACGCGGCTGTAGAAGATGTCGTACTGCTTGCGAAAATCTTCGAGCGCGGCAGGATCTTCGAGGGCGGCGTCAAGCGCCGCCTCCATCTTCAGGTAGTCCACTTCAAGCTGCGCGGTGTTCCACTGGACGTTGTCGCGCGGAACTGCGCGCAGGTCGGCAATCTTGCCGCTCAGTTCGACGGAAATGAGGGCGGCGGCGGCAGAACCGCCGATGACGATCACGAACATCAGCAACCTGAGTTTGCCGAACCGTGAACGCCCCTCGTGAGATGTTTGCGCGTCCGCTGCCATTGCCGCCTTCCAGAACACCCGGTTACCTGACGCTCAGCCGGTCGAGTTGCCAGATGCTGCGGCTATAAATCGTCTCGGACCTGTAGTCCGAGTTCGAGTCATAGGGATAAACCAGCCAGATCGGCCCTTTGTCCCGCCGCGGCATGTATTCGCCATTGACCTTGTAGGCGAGGATGGGACCGCCTTCGACTGCGTCGCTGATCGGGATCTCGACGGCATAATCGTTGATCGCCGTCGCATCGATCATCTCTCCATCGACATGCAGTGCCTCGAGGAAGGCGCCCAATTCTACGCCCGTGAAGGTCATGTCGCCCTCGGTCCAGATCGTGGTCGTGGTGAATTCGGTCGCCGGCATGCTTTCCAGCATCTCGAGATCGAACACCGCCGCACCGTCTTCGTTGGCGGCATGGACATTGCCGCTCACGGTCAGGATGACATCGCCCTTTGGAGTGTCCAGCATCTCGGCGACTGCCACGGTCGAGGTCAGAGCAAGGGTGGCAACCAGTGTCAATGCCTTGGAAATCTTGGTTTTGTAGTCAGTTCTCATGGTATCCTCTCAATCGCTATTCTTCGGGCTCTTGTTCCCGGTCACATTAGGCCTGCAAGAATGGCTATTGCATGAGCGGTTTCGTATACTTGCCATAATCTTTGGTATAGTGGCCCGGTTGCAGTCGTATCGGTGAAACACATAAAGGTTGATCGAACCTCACTGGTGCCTCTAAACGAGAATGTGAATTGCAAATGGCGTTCACCAAATCCCGGCCTGCGACAGGTCGGTGAGTGGACAGGAAAGTTGGGTTACAAGTGGCCGGTACAGCGGCTGGATAGGACGAGACAGATGCATGTTCTTTTAGCAGACGACCACGAACTGGTACGCGATACGATCGCTGCATTCCTCGAGGGCGATGGTATTCAGGTCCACACGGCGGACGACCTTAACGGTGCGATGGCCCTCATAAAGCAGAAAGGGCCCTTCGAGCTTGTTCTGCTGGACTTCGAGATGCCGGGCATGAACGGGCTCGATGGCTTGGCTGCGGCAATCGAAGCCAACGGGCGAAACCCCGTCGGCATCTTGTCGGGAACGGCGTCGCGCGCTGTCGCGGAAGAGGCGCTTGCCGCCGGGGCCGCCGGTTTCCTGCCCAAGACGATGGCCGCTAAGTCATTGCGCAACGCGGTCCGGTTCATGGCGGCTGGCGAAACCTTTGCCCCGGTCAGCTTCATGGCGCAGGCCGATGACGATCCGGCGCACTCCTTCGACAAGCTTCTGACCGAGCGTGAGAAACAGGTTCTGATCGGTCTGACAAAGGCGCAATCGAACAAGGCCATTGCCCGCGACCTCGATCTTCAGGAAGTGACGGTGAAACTGCACGTCAAGACGCTCAGCCGCAAGCTGAACGCGCGCAACCGGACCCATGCGGCGATGATCGCGAAGGAAGCCGGGTTCGCCTAGCACCACAGCGCAGGTCCAGCCTGTTAACGAAGGCCGCCCCCAGGGGCGGCCTTTTTCGTTTCATCGTTATCCCTCCGTACAGCGTCGGTTGAATCGTCCTTCGGACGATTCGGTCAAATGACCAGACCCGGACGCAATCGGATGACCGACCGCGCATTGTTGCGGGTGCCTTATCAATGGGGTGAGCACGCCCCAATCTGCGCCCTATGCGAAAGGTCATTTCTGCCTATCCGGCGACGCCATCCTCGCGCCTTAAGAAGTCTCGAAGGCGCAAAAGTCGCAACCTCAAGTCCCAAAGTCTAATCCTTCTATTCGGATAACGGGATGTTTTTCAAAGGCTTATCTCGCGAATGTCACTGCACGGCCGGCGGCAATCCAAAGCGCTTGAAAGGCATTAGCGCAAGAGCTCCGAACGCCGTCACAGACAGAAACAGGAGAGACACAGGATGTATCCAGTATCCATTTTCATGCGCGGAGGCCTGGCTGCCGCGATCTTAACAAGTACCGCGCTCGCCCTCCCGGCCGACGAACTGCGATCGTTCATTGGCATGAACATCGTTGAGCTCGACGAACAGGGGGTCGAGCAGCTTGTCGAACGCGACACAGTCAAACCCGGCGAAGTGATCCATTTCACCATCGAGCACGAGAACCTCACCGAGGATCCGATCAGGGAATTGGTGGTCGTCGGACCAGTCCCGGACGGCGTCAGCCTGCGACTGGGCAGCGAGCAGAGCTCGCACGATGCCAGCTTCGAAATCCAGGCCGAGATGGACCCGGAGCTTCCGGGGCTGGAATGGTCCACTCTCCCGGCCGTTCGCAAGGTCATCGCCGAGGACGGCACGGTCCGTCTCGAGCCGGTGCCGCAAGAGATCGTCGAAGCGGTCCGCTGGACCCTCGACGCGGAGCTTTCTGCCGGAGAGCAGGCGCTCAACTCCTACCGGGTCGTCGTGAACTGACCGTCCGGTTCGTCCAAACCAACGTTTAAAGGTGAATACAGTGAATTATCATGCGCACTTCCAGCGCGGCGTCAGTGCAGCCGCAATAATGACAGCCCTTGGGACAGCGGCCTTTGCCGCCGCCCCCGAGGCCGGTTCCGTCATCGGCAACCAGGCGGTTGCCACATATACCAACAGCGCCGGCGACACGATCACCGTGACCTCGAACAAGGTCGAAACCATCGTGCAGCAGGTCGCGGGCCTGACCCTTGTCTCGGACAACAGTGAATCGATCGCGCCAGGCGGCAAGGCCTTCCTGCCGCACATCGTGACCAACGATGGTAACGGACCGGATTCGTTCTCGCTCGCGGCGACCGAGCAAAACACCGGGGCACTCGATACAACCCTGGTCTTCTATCCCGATGCCGACATGGACGGTGTCGCGGATTCGGCGACCCCGATTACCTCCACGCCAGTTCTGGCGCCAGGTGAACAGTACGGCTTCATCATCGAGGCATCGGCCTCGTCGACCCAGACTGGCACTGATAACATCGACGTGGTCGCGACCTCTGCGCTCGACAACACCATCACCGATGCCAACGTCGATACGCTGACCATCTCGAACGGCGCCATTGTCGAGGTCGTCAAGTCGATGACCGTCGATCCAGCCTCGGGCACCGGCAACAACGCCATCGTCGACGAAGGCGACGAAGTCACCATCACGCTGACCTACTCGTCGACCGGTCTCGTGGCTGCCGACAACTACGTGGTGCGCGACATCCTCGACGGGCGCCTGAACTACGTACCGAACTCGGCCTCTTGGTCGGATTCGACAGGTCCGCTGGACGAAGCCAATGCCGCCAACGCTACCGACCAGACCAACGGCGGCGGGCAGACCATCGCCTGGCACTATGACGCGGCGCAAACCCTGCAGTTCGCGATCAGCCAGATCCCCTCGGGCCGTTCGGGCAGCGTGACCTTCAAGGCCACCATTGCCGATGGCGCTCCCGCGGGTATCATCCCCAACACCGCGACGCAGACAGTCGACGGCGCGGCCTTCCCGGACTCGAACACCGCTTCGGTGACCGTGGACGAGCAGTTCCGTCTGGAAATCGACGACACCAGGATCAACCTGGACGGCACCCGTGACGGCACCGTTGCTTCGGCAACCGATACCGACGGCACCGCCAACGACATCGTCACCGACAACGCCGATGTCTACCAGGGTGCGACGATCCCGTTCGAATTCGTGATCTCGAACACCTCGAACGTGACCGACAGCTACACGCTGGATGTCTCGAACGTCGACTTCCCGGCTGGCACCACGTTCCGCATGGTCGCTGAAGACGGCGCGACACCGATCGTCGGCACCGTGGGTCCGCTGGCCTCGGGTGATACGGTCAAGGTGACGCTGCTGGCGACCCTGCCGACCGACGTCTCACCGGTTCCGACCTCGGAATTCACCGCAAACGTGGTGGCGACTTCCGAAAACAGCGGCACCTTCGACAGCTCGACCGCCGAATACACCGGCGCGGTGCTGGCATCGGCCATCGACCTCGAGAACAAGGTCGCCGGCTCTGAAGGCGACGGCGCGGCACCAACCAACGGCGGTCTTCCCTGGGTAACGCAGAACACCGATCCCGGCGTTGCCGTGACCTTCCCGATGAACGTCGAGAATGGGGGCACTACCTCGGACAGCTTCAACCTGTCGCTGGTACAGGCCATCCCGGCCGGCTGGACCGTGGAGTTCCAGACGCTTGACGGCACCGTGGTGTCCAACACCGGCACCATCCCGGCGGGCGGCAACAAGGACTTCAACGTCGTCATTACGCCGACCGAAGGCTCTCCGCCGAGCGACAACCCGATCGACATTCTCGTCTCATCGGCCGTGACCGGCCAGTCCGACCGGATCGTCAACCAGGTGACCATCAACAAGGTCGTCGATGTCGCGATCGAAGCCGATCAGGAAGCCCAGGCAGCCCCCGGCGGCATCGTCGACATGGTGCACACCGTCACCAACAACTCGAACGTGGCCATCACCGAGGGCGCGATCACCGAGAGCGGTCTGGTCGACTTCTCCGGCGCGGTCTACTGGGACGCCAACCAGAACGGCGTGATCGACGCGACCGAGGTGATCGTCGACAACTTCGACGACCTCGTCGACGGCATCGCACCTGGTAGCAACGGTCTGGCGGCCGGCGATCAGATCTCGCTGATCTACCGTGTCCAGACGCCGTCCTCCTCGATCGCCGGCGTGTCTGAAGTCGGTACCATCACCCTGGCGGATACGCTGAATGCGGGTGTGGATACCGATGTCAACGCGGCCGACAACGCGGTCAACGACAAGGTGGTGATCGTCTCGGGTGACGTGACGCTGACCAAGATGCAGTACATCGACGCCAACTGCGACGGGACTGTCGGCACTTTCACCAAGAACCGTCTCGACGTCGAGCCCGGTCAGTGCATCCGCTACCAGATCGAAGCGGAGAACACCGGCACGACCAACGCAGGAAACGTGCGCATCCGTGACGTGGCCCCGGCCTACTCCACGATCCACACCTGCGGCGGTGCCTGCACCTACACCGTCTACCCGGCCGAACCTTCGTCTTCTGTGACGATGACCGGCACCACGGCGGACAGCTTCCACAACACGGTCATCCCCGGCGACTTCGCCCGGCTCGAGTTCACCGTGAAGGTGTCCGAGTAAGACCCCCGGTCCATCCGGCACGGGCCGGGTGGACCACCCTTCAACGATCTTTCCCCACCTCAGCACGGGTTGTTTACATGTTGTTCTCGAACAGAGATTGGTTCAAGTTCCTCGCCCCGCTTCTGATCGCGGTGGTCATGTTGGCCACTTGCTACGCAGCCGCAGCCCTGGCCCAGACCGCCGCTGGCGGGATGGTCATCCGGAACACCGCAACCGCGACCTACTTCAACACCCGTCTCGGCGTGTTGGAAACGGTGACCTCCAACTCGGTGGAAGCGACCGTCGCGACCGTCCCCGCCTTTGAAATCTCCGGCCAGAGCGATCTTATACTCCCGCGCGGCGCCACCTCGTTCCAGCAGTTCCGGATTGAGAACGTCGGCAACGTGGCGCTCGAAATGCGCTGCGATATAGTCGATACCGGCACCCCCGGATTGTTCGTCGAACGCAGGGTCTACATCGACGCGAACGACAATGGCATCATCGACGAGGCCGATTACGAGATCGCGCCGGGCGAACCCTTCAACCTTGCCGTCGACGGAACGGTTGCGCTTATCCTGGCCAGCGAGGTGTCTTTGGGCGCGATGCCGGGCGACACGGTCAGCTCCGACCTCGTGGTGACTGGCAAGGTCAATGGCACGTCGATCCAGGCGACCGGATACGGACAAGGCACCGGTCGCGTTCGGATCGTGGACGCCACGGTTGAAGTCGAAAAGTCCTTCTCCCGCACCGAAACCAGCGACGGCACGCTCATCACCTATCTGCTTCGGCTGTACAACAACTCTCTGAGCCCGGTTGCCGCGTATGGCGACGTAGAGGGCGCGCCGATCATGATCGACGGTGTCGCGGCCAGCGGCGTTCTGGTGCACGATCCGATCCCGCTGAACACCACCTTCGTGTCTGCCGGCAGCACCTTTTCGATGGACACGCTGTACCATCTGCAGGGCACGCCAGCGCATCAATATGTGCGTCAGCCGCCCGAGGACCCGGCCCGGATCGACGCTATCGCATTCTTCCATCCCGGCGCCTACCTCGTCGGGCAGTATCGCGAGCTCGAATTCACCGTGCTGCGCCCGGCGGAACTGGGTGCCGCCAGCGTGACCAACGTCGCCAAAGGCTACGTTTCGAGCACCAGCGGCATGCTGTCCGCCAACTCGAACGAGGTTCGGCTGCCCGGCGACGGAGCGGACCTGATTTCGCTCGAATACCGCGATCCCGCCACTGGCGACCGGGCCGAGTTCGGCGCAGTCGGCAGCGACACGTCCCTGCGCGCCATGTCCGGCGCATGCAACACCACTGCGGCCATAGAAACCGTGCAGATCGAGGTGCGCAGCGCGATCACCGGCGATGTTGAAACCCTCACCGGCGTCGAGACCGGGCCCAACACCGGCGTCTTCGACACCGCGCCGCTGCCGATCGCCCGCATGATGTCCCCGGTCGCGGGCGACGGGGTCATCGCATCGACCAGTGGCGACGTGCTGGTCGCTAGCGTGGCCTGCCGCGACCTGGCGGCCACCACCGATCTGCCGATCTCGCCGGGACTGTTCGTCTTCGACAGCGTGACAAATGCGGCAATCGCCGATGCGGCCGTCGAATTGCGCGACGCGGCGGGTCTGCTGGTTGCCCGCGCGGTCTCGGGTGCGGACGGTTTTGCCGAACTGGGTGTCGCGGATGCAGGCGATTACAGGTTGGTCGTCCTGCCGCCCAACGCGTTCAGCTTTCCCTCGGTCAGAAACGGCTTCGCCGGTTACGGCCGCCGGGTGGATGACCTTGCGTCCTATGGGTTGGTCTTCGGGCATTCCGGCGGACCGATCGGTCAACTCGATGTTCCGCTCGATCCGTACTACGGTGTCCCGTTGTCGCTGGAAAAATCCGCCAACAAGACCAAGGTTCAGGCGGGTGAGTTCGTGCTCTACACCCTGACCGCCACCAACAACATGGAGCAGGCGCTGCTGCAGGCCCGCGTCGCCGACCGTCTTCCGCGCAACGCGGTGCTGGTGTCGGGCTCGGCCCGGCTGGAAGGTCGCAAGATCGCCGACCCGGTGGTAGACGGCTCCGGCCAGCTGATCTTTGACGCAGGCATGATCCAGCCACTGGCCAGCGTGACGCTGGAATACGTGATCCGTTTCACCCCCACCACCAAGAGCGGCGACCGCATCAACGAGGCGGTGCTGTATGGCCAGCAGGCCGGCACCGGGCAGGAGCGCGTGTCCAATACCGCCCGCGCGCGGGTGCGGCTGAATGCCGAAGGCGGCGTGTTCTCCCGCGAGGGCACCATCCTCGGGACTGTCTTCCTAGATTGCAACGAAAACGGCATCATGGACGACGAGTCCGAGGTCGGCGTGCCCGGGGTGCGGATTGTCACCCAACAGGGGCTGGCCGTGGTCACCGACCGTGACGGTAAGTATTCGCTGTTTGGCCTGAAGCCCATCAGCCACGTGCTGGCGCTGCAATCCTCAACACTGCCGCTGAATGCCAAACCGCGGGTGTCACGGGTGGCAGACATGCTGCAAGCCGGATCCCGCCTTGTAGCGCTCAAGCGCGGTGAACTGAGGGCCGAGAATTTCCCGTTGGAAGGGTGCTCGCCTGCCGCCTTTGCCGAAATTGCGCGACGGGCCGAGGCGATGGAGGGTCGCGACGACGCCGATGGCAACCTGCTTTCCGATCTGCCGATCGATGCAGGCAATCCCGATGGGCGCTCTGTCCGGTCCGAGGCAGGGTTGGCGACCACGACGCAGGTCTACGGCAGCGGCACGCCCCTCGCCACCGATCAGGACGAGGCGGCAAATGCCGAGACCGCACCCGGCACGCTGGAGATGATCATCAAGGACCTCGGCAAGGGCTTCGGCTTCATCGGGCTTGAGGATGGCGACCGCGTGAACCGCCGCAGCCTCAAGCTGCGCGCCAAGGGGCCGGCCGACCTGACCTTGCGGCTTGAGGTCAATGGCCAGGAAATCGGTGGCGACCGCGTCGGGGAACACGCGGTTTGGGAAGGTGGCAATCTGCAAGCAAAGGAATACGTGGCCCTGCGCCTGAACCCCGGCCCGAACAAGCTGCGCCTGACCGGAACCGATCCTTTCGGCATCGCGCGCGCATCGGCCGAGATCACCATCACCGCCCCGGGCGATCCCGCCCGGATCGAGATTGTCGCGCCGCCCGAGGCCTCGGCCTCGCCGGGCAGCGCGATCCCTGTGGTTGTGCGCATCCTCGATGCGCGCGGCAACCCGGCACAGGCCGCAAGTGTGGTGACGGTGGAGGCGCGCAACGGTGCATGGGACGTGACCGACATCCGCGACGACCAGCCCGGTGTGCAGGCCTATATCGACAATGGCGAGGCGACCTTTGACCTTCTCGCGCCGCAGAATTCCGGCCCGGAAACGATCAGCGTGCGCAGCAGCTTCGGCAACGACACTGCACGGATCCTGTTCAAACCCGACCTGGCCGACCGTATTCTGGTGGGCATCATCGAGGGTTCCGTGGGCCTCAAGGACGGTGGATTCAACACCGACGGACAGGCACTGAGTTCCTTCGAAGACACGGTGTCGGGCCTGCGTGGCGAATTGTACCTTAAGGGACGCATTCGTGGCGACGCGCTGTTGAGCTTGCGCTACAGCTCGGACCGCGACACCGAGGACCGGCTGTTCCGCGATATCCGCGCCGACGAATACTATCCGGTCTACGGCGACAATTCGGAACGCGGCTTTGACGCACAATCCTCGACAAACCTCTTCGTGAAGGTGGAAAAGGGCGCGTCCTACATCCTTTATGGTGACATCGCGATCGAGCCCGAAGACCCGGCCTTCAAGCTCGGCGGCTACCGCGACGTGACCACCGGCGTAAAGGCGCATTGGGAAGGCGAGAATGCCCGCGTGACGGTCTTCGCCGCGCGTACCGCGCAGCAGAGCCGCACGGCGGAATTTTCCGGTCGCGGTATCTCGGGGCCCTACGACATCGACCTGAGCGATTTCCGCGAAGGCACCGATCTGGTGGAAATCCTCGTGCGCGACGAAGACACCGGCGAGGTCATCTCGACCCAGCGCCTGCGCCGTCTGATCGACTATACGTTGGATTATTTCCGCAACACCATCATCTTCGACTACCCGATCCGCCAGGCGGACGAGAACGGCAACCCGATCTCGGTTCGTGTGAGCTATCAGATCGAAGGCGAAGGGGCCGAGACCTATTGGCTCTATGGTGCCGAGGGCGTCGTCGACCTGTCGGACCGTACCCGCATCGGCGCACGCACCGTCCGATCGGACGGGCCGGCAGGCACCGACGAGCGCTTTTCCATCGACGCGGCCTTTATCGAACAACAGGTCGGCCAGAATGCCAGCGTTCAGGCTGAGATCGCCCGTTCCGTCAATGGCGAGGGCACCGAGGGCACTGCCGCGCGCATCGCCTATGAGTACCAGACCACCGACCGCCGCTTCCAACTGGAAGCTTCGACTGCCAGCGAGGATTTCGCGCCTCCCGGCGCGCCGGTGCGGCCGGGGACCGATCAGGTGAAGATGTCCTATGAGAGCAAGCTGACCGATGCCTCCAGTCTGTCGGCCAGCGCGGAATACACCAACGACCGGGTGCAAAACACGGAGCGCGTCAGCGCAGACGTTGGCATCCGCCGTAAGATAAGCGACACCACGATCCGCACCGATGGCATCCGCTGGGCGCGCGACCTGCGCAAGGATGCGGAGGAGGGGACCGAGATCCTCTGGCTGCAATCCGCACAATGGCGTCCCGCATCCACCCCCGGCGTCAAACTCGACTTCGATCTCGAGTTGCCCTTTGCGGGCGTCGAACAGGGCACCCTTCTGATCGGCGGGGAATATGAGATGCGCGACGGGATCCGGTTCTTTGGTCAGGCAGAGCTGTCCTTCGGACCGCAGGGCGATGCGCTGACGCGCGCGCAGATCGGCGCCGAGTACCGTATCACCGAATGGCTGACCGGGCGGTCAGAGATGACCTCGGCCCGCGAGCAGGGCACACAGGTCGTGCAGGGGTTCAACGGCAAGTGGGACCTGAACGAACGTGTTTCGCTGCGCGCCGGGCTGGAGCACAGCTTTGATATCGGCACTCCCGAAAGCGGCCTGACCAGCCTTGCCCTTGGTGCCAAGTGGACGTCAGAAGACGGCCGCTGGATCGGCGAGGCGGCACTTGACCAGACCTTTGAGGCGGACGGCTATACCGCCTACACCGACTTCGGTCTTGCGGGCCAGGTTTCTCCTGACCTGACGGTGTTGGCACGCAGCCGCTACGCCTTTGACGGCCGCGGTGACGGGCCCGAGCGCCACCGCCACCGCCTGCGCGCCGGGATGGCCTATCGTCCGAAGTCCGAAGCCCGCCTGAATGTGCTGGCATGGTACGAGAACCGTCTGGAAATCGAGAACACCCGCAGCGTCGATCACCTCTGGTCGGTCGGCGGTACATGGGACGCCAATCCGCGCCTGCGTCTGAACGGCAAATACGCCGGCCAGTACAGCGCGCAGGGCTACGAGAGCGGCACCGAGGCCGCGGGTCTGATGCAGCTGGTGCAGGGTGGCGTGACGGGGGAAGTCATCCCGAACCGTCTCGAGGCGTCGCTGAACGCCTATCACATGTGGGACGACAGCGGATACTCCAGCCAGGCTCTGGGTGTGGAGGCGGGCCTCGTGGTTGACGAGGGGGTGATGGTGTCCCTGGGCTACAACCATTCCCGTGAAACGCTGCCCTATGACAGCCCGTTCTACGAGGACGGCTTCTATCTCAAGCTGCGCCTCAAGCTCGATGACAGCCTGTGGGACCAGCTCGACCGGTTCCTGGGTGGCTGAAACAACGGTCTGCCGCATCTCGCGGCAGGTTCCTTCTGGCGATCTGCAAGATGATCCAAGCTGGGTCGTGCAGGCCTGACGCGTCAGCCTGCTGGGGCCATTCCGTCAACTCCCGATGCTTGCTGAATACCAGACCAAGCGTTCAGCAAGTGTTTCGTTGTTTATTGGAATTCATCCGAAATCTATTTGGCTGAAATACGAAAAATTAATCAAACAACCCACTCGGATTGTCACGCTGCCCAATTCGGCTCGATCGGTCCGTTCTCGAATGTATAGGATGATCACCGAAGGACAGGTTCAGGTCTCTGTCCGGGATGATTTCTGTCAGCTTCGTATAGCGCATTGCTTCTCCTTTGCCGACCTCCGTTCTTCTGAGCAGGTCCAAATGTCACTTGGGGCCTGCGATTAATGCTCTCGTGAGCGGGCCTGTACGGCCCAGTAGTAGCCAGTACGGCTAGCGACCGGGAGAGTGACCATGCCGATCAGAACGTATACAGCCACTGACGGGTTGAGCCAAATTCACACCTTTAGTGGTGGGCATGACAATACGCGCAATCATTGGGATAATTTGGACTTTGATCTTATAACCCAATTCTCACACGGTCACCACGCACGGACCGGCGGCGGCAATGACACATTCAATTTCACCAACATTTCAAATGTCTCCAGTCTGGTTGTCGGCCGTCTCGAGGATTTTGATCCGACGCGGGACGAAATCCGTATCGAGGGTCAGTTTCTCGATCTCGACAACCTTCCTTCCAACGTCCGGATCGTGGCTTTCAACGGCGGTCACAACGATGCCGGCGGTCTTCCGCAACCGTGGCTTCTGATCGAGACGCCGGCCGGCGGGCAAATTTTCTATGCGCTCGAGGGCGCGCGCGTCGACATGAACAACGATGGCGGCTCGAACGGGCAAAATCAGGAGCATCACTTCATCACGCTCGATCTGGTGCCGGATTTCGACAGCCTGACCGACATCAGCTATGTCGATCCGCAGAACGTGGTGCCGGACGGGTTTCAGCTGGACGGGGGTATCGTGATCAACGACGTCGACCGCGATGCGAGCGATGTGCTGACCGCGATCCTCGGCTCCGCCGGTGGCGACTTGATCGCAGGCGGTCTTAATGATGACGTCATCCGGGGTTTCGGCGGCGACGACCGTATCTGGGGTGGTAGCGGCGATGATGCGGTCAGCGGCGGGATCGGCGCCGATCGGATCTGGGGCAGTGGCGGCGATGACCGACTGTCCGGAGACAGCGGCCGGGATACGATCGACGGCGGCAATGGCCGCGACGTGATCTCTGGCGACGACGGCAATGACGTGCTTCGCGGCGGTGCGGGCGCGGACGATCTGAATGGCGGCGCTGCCGACGACCTCATCTTCGGTGGCAACGGGGGCGACAGGCTGTTTGCCGGCACTGGTCACGACACGGCCAACGGTGGCGCCGGCAACGACGTGCTTTACGGCGGGAATGGCGACGACATTGTGTCAGGCGACACCGGCGCCGACACGCTGTGGGGCTGCGCCGGTGCAGACAGCATCAACGGCGGCGCCGAGAGCGACCGGCTGTTCGGCGGCGACGGAGACGACCGCCTGCAAGGTGGGCTCGGCCGTGACATGGTGTCGGGCGGCAATGGCAACGACGTGATCGAGGACGTAGCTCAAGATGGCTTCTGGGGGCAGGACCATTTCCTCGGTGGCGCCGGTGCCGACCTGATCTGTGCCGCGGGAGGCGCGGACACACTGGCGGGCGGCTCAGGCGACGACCGCCTGTTCGGCGGGGCCGATGGTGACGTCCTCTACGGTGGCGTCAACCACGACTGGCTTGCCGGCCAATCCGGCAATGATACGCTCGACGGTGGCTGTGGGCGCGATACCATGGTCGGCGGTTCCGGCGACGATAATCTGAACGATAACGATCAGACCGGCGCCCTCGGCGCGGACTGCATGTACGGCGGCAGTGGCGACGACAGGATCCGGATCGGCGGCGGCAACGATACCGCTTCGGGCGGCGCCGGGGCCGATACGTTCGTCTTTTTCGGCTCGCAGATCGGCGACGACGAAATAACCGATTATGACAGCGCCATGGATGGTCTGCATCTCGACGACGCGCTTTGGGGCGGCGGCTTGACCGAGGCCCAGGTCGTCGACCGCTTCGCGAGCGTGGTGGACGGCGACGTGGTGTTCGATTTTGGCGGCGGAAATTCGATCACTCTCGCCGGTATCGGCAGCCCGGTCGGACTGGCCGCGGATATCGAGATTTTCTGAGGCCGTTCCCCGCGCTGCGGGGTGTCTGAAGGCGGCGCCAACCGTTGTGGTGAGTATGGGGTCAGGATGCATGCATCCTGACCCCTTTGCCTGTGTCGGCTCATGTCCCCGCTGTCACAGCGGCGCGGACACTCCGAGCCCCGGCACAGGCGTTTTCGTCGCGGCAAGCCACTGTAGAGTCTCGGTTGGCTGCAAGGCCCCCGGATCGCGCGTCGCCGGTCTCCGATGCCCCGTTCGCAGCACTAGCCCGTCAGCGCCTTCGCGGCGCGATCTACGCTCCTCCCGGAGACGCCTCGGGCCGTTGCCTTCACCCGGCTACTTCACCGCTATTGTATCGGAGGTCCCGTACAGGAACGCGGCGCTCAAGATGCCTCTAACGCCAGGAGTTTTCCCGCTCCTTGCTGTGGGTTCTTACACGCTCTTCCACGTGCATGCTTCGGTGTCGGCCTTGGTCCCGTGAGGCGTCCACAGGAAAAAAGGACCGCGCTCTCGCGCGGTCCCGCATTGGTTTACGTCTTCCGTTTGGTATCAGGGGTTGATTCGGACTTTGAATGTCAGGGAGCCGTCGGCAGCGGGTGGGTATGTTCCGGCGCAGTCCCAGCGCAGGGGTCCGGAGTATCCGGCGAGGTTGTTTGCTGGTGCGCCGAGTGTGCAGCTCAGGGCGCCGCCGACGGCGACCGGGCTGGGCACCGGTTCGGCGAGGCTGGTGTAAGCCGGGGTTCGGTCATAGATCACCACGTCGAGCGCGGCGGCGTTGCTGAGGTTCTCGAGGCGGATGCGGTATTGCAGCACATCGCCTGCCGCGCCGCCGTTCGAGGTGCCTTCCGGGGTGCCCTGGGTTTCGTTCCGCACGGTCTTGGTCAGCTTGAGCTGGCCCAGGCGGCTGCCGGTCTCCACCCGGTCGGTGTTGGAGGCGACGGCGGTGACGGTGGTGGCCTCGAAGGTCGAGGTCGCGTCGAGCCGATAGGTCAGCGTGGCCCCGGGCCCGATGCCGCCGCTGGCCATGACCCGCGACAGGATGCAGACGCGGTCGCCTGCCTCGACGGCCACCGGGCCGTTGAGCGGCGCATCGGGCGCGCCGTCGCAGTCGGTGTCGGAATAGATCGCGGCGCTGTAGGCATTCTCGGGCGTCATCCGCACCAGGTTGTAGGTGAACAGCACCGAGGCGCTGCTGGTC
>NZ_JBXEQG010000020.1:0-17452 GCF_056858395.1 Litorisediminivivens sp. KMU-197
GGAAATAACCTGGCGGAACACCGGTTTCGCCAGGTTGCACTTTCAGGGCCAGCCTGCCATGAGGTCCCGGATCACGTCCGGGACCTGTGTCGCACAAGGCCCGAACCGGGACCGATGAAGGGGCAGGGTGGTCCTGCCTCTTCCTCTCGGGACCCAACGCCAATGAAGGCTACGACCAATGCAAAGCCAAAACATTCGCATTCGGCTCAAGGCGTTTGACTATCGCGTTCTGGATTCCAGCACGCAGGAGATCGTCAACACCGCCAAGCGGACCGGTGCCAACGTGCGCGGGCCGATCCCGCTGCCGAACAAGATCGAGAAATTCACCGTTCTGCGTGGCCCCCACGTGAACAAGAAATCGCGCGACCAGTTCGAAATCCGGACCCACAAGCGCCTGCTCGACATCATTGATCCGACCCCCCAGACCGTGGACGCGCTGATGAAGCTCGACCTCGCCGCTGGCGTGGACGTCGAGATCAAGCTGCAAGCGTAAGGAGGGCACGAACATGATGCGCTCTGGTATCATTGCAAAGAAGGTCGGCATGACGCGGATCTTCCAGGACGACGGCCGCCAGGTCCCCGTGACCGTGCTGCAACTCGACGGCCTTCAGGTCGTTGCGCAGCGTACCGCGGACGAGCACGGCTACACCGCCGTCCAGCTCGGCGCCGGCTCCGCCAAGACCAACCGCACCTCGAAAGCGATGCGCGGCCATTTCTCGAAAGCCAACGTTGCGCCCAAGCGCAAGGTGGCCGAGTTTCGCGTGACCGAAGAAGGCATGATCAATGTCGGTGAGGAAATTACCGCCGATCATTACTTCGAGGGTCAGTTCGTCGACGTGTCCGGCACTTCGATCGGTAAAGGCTTTGCCGGTGCCATGAAACGGCACAACTTCGGCGGTCTGCGCGCGACGCACGGTGTGTCGATCTCGCACCGTTCGCACGGCTCGACCGGCCAGTGTCAGGACCCGGGCAAGGTGTTCAAGGGCAAGAAGATGGCCGGCCACATGGGCGCCGTCCGTGTCACCACCCAGAACCTGCAGGTCGTCAAGACCGACGCCGACCGTGGCCTGATCATGGTCAAGGGCGCCGTGCCGGGTTCCAAGGGTGGCTGGGTCACTGTCCGTGACGCCGTCAAGAAACCGTTCCCCGAGAACGCGATCCTGCCCGCCGCGCTGAAATCCGCAGCCGAGGAAGCCGCCAAGGCCGCCGAGGAAGCCGCAGCCGCAGCCGCAGCCGAGGCGGAAGCCGAAGCCAAGCGCCTTGCCGAAGAGCAGGCCGCCGCGGAAGCCGAAGCGCTGAAAGCCGCCGAAGCGGACATCGAGGCCGACAAGGCCGAAGGTGAGCCCGAGAAGAAGGAAGGCGAGGAATGAAACTCGACGTGATCAAACTCGACGGCGGCTCCGCCGGTTCGGTCGAGCTGGACGACGCGCTCTTCGGCCTCGAGCCCCGCGCCGACATCCTGCACCGTGTGGTCCGCTGGCAGCGCAACAACGCGCAGCAGGGCACCCACAAGGTCAAGACCCGCTCGGAAACCAGCTATTCGACCAAGAAGATCTATCGCCAGAAGGGCACCGGCGGCGCACGCCACGGTGACCGCAACGCGCCGATCTTCCGCAAGGGTGGTATCTACAAGGGCCCGACCCCGCGGTCGCACGGCCACGACCTGCCCAAAAAGGTCCGCAAGCTGGGCCTGATGCACGCGCTGTCGGCGAAAGCCAAGGCCGGGCAACTGGTGGTGATCGAAGAACTCGCCGCAGACGGCAAGACCAGCGCGCTGGCCAAGCAGGTCCGTGACCTGGGCTGGAAGCGTGCGCTGATCATCGACGGTGCCGAGGTGAACTCTGGTTTCGCCCAGGCGGCCCGCAACATCGAAGGTCTGGACGTCCTGCCGTCGATGGGCGCAAACGTTTATGACATCCTCAAGCGTGACACCCTGGTGCTCACCAAAGCGGGTGTCGAAGCACTGGAGGCTCGTCTGAAATGAGCGCGAAGGCAGAACACTACGACGTGATCCGCAAGCCGATCATCACCGAGAAAACCACCATGGCGTCCGAGCACGGCGCGGTGGTCTTCGAAGTGGCGATCGACGCGGCCAAACCGCAGATCAAGGAGGCCGTCGAGGCGCTCTTTGGTGTGAAGGTCAAGGCAGTGAACACCACGATCACCAAAGGCAAGACCAAGCGTTTCCGCGGCCAGATGGGCAAGCGGAAGGACGTCAAGAAAGCCTATGTGATGCTTGAAGAGGGCAACACCATCGATGTGACCACCGGGCTCTGAGCCCCGTCACGTTACAACATCTGGAAAGCCCCGGTCTGGCGACGGACCGGGGCTTTCGCCTTTCCTGAGCCTGCCGTCAGAGCGGCACGTCGTCATAGCCGCGGGTTGCGCCGGCGGCCTTGGCCATGATCCCGATCATCCGGGTCACCTGCTCGGAATATTGCGCGATGGCGGTTTGGAAATAGTCCGACTGCACCTGCATCAGGTCCGCCGGTCCCTTGCAATCAAGGAGCGCCTGCTGGGTCTTGAGATCCTGTTGCAGGCGCTCGGACATGAAGCGGGTGTTTTCCTCCATGAGCGCGGCCCATTCCTTTGATGCCATGGGGGTGATCGCTGTCATTGCATCGCGCAACATGATGATATCGGGGCCTTTGGTGGCCTTGCGTTCGGTTCGGGGCATTCTGCATCTTCCTCCTGCAAACTGGTCTCGGTCATCGACCCGACAATGACAGGATGGCATGACGAAAGGGCTTCGGCCTTGATCTGGATCGTCCTTGGCGGACAAAAGGCCAGACATGAAAAAAGGAGCCCGCAAGGGGCCCCTTTCAAACTCGTTACTTTGTGAGCGGTGTTTAGTCCCACCAGCCTTCGTCGACACCTTCCATCGCTTCCAGCTCTTCTTCCGACTTGCGGGTCACGAGGGCGTAGGTCTTGTCGTCCACGGCGGTCAGGCGTACGTCTTCCATTCGGATCAGGACGTGCTTGTCGCCGATGTCGAGGAAGCCGCCGATTTCGGCAACGACGCCGACCATCTGGCCGTTACGGTCAAGCACGATGTCCTCGATCTCGCCGATCTCGTTCCAGTCGTCGCCGATGCCGTCGGCCTGGTATTCACCCCAGGAGCCTTCGTCCATGGCTTCGTTCATGGTGTAGATCTCGCCACCGGTGATGTCGCGCGAGCGGATCAGTTGTGCATAATCCAGCTCGTCGTTCATCATGGTGTCGTTCTTTTCCATCGCGGTGTCGTCGGCAGCCACGTGGGATTCAGCGAATGCGGCGCCAGCGGTCAGGGCGGTGGTCAGGGCGAGAATGGTAAGACGTTTCATCGTTAACTCTCCGTTCAGTGTGTCTTCACAGGGACTACGAACGGGAAGGCGGTTTGGTTCCATGATGGATTTCGGAAAATTGCGCAGGGCGAAGTCCGGTACATGCAAGACAGGCTCCGCCAGCGGCACCCAGGGCCCGCCGCCTTTGCGCAACATGGGTATGCTGGCTATAAGCCGGCAACCGCCTTGACCCCACCCCCGCCTTCCCCTATCAGACCCCATCCGCACCGCCCCAGATTCGTCTGGGGCTGTGTGTTTTGTCGTCAGGGTGGATCCACATCCAACCTTGCTGGCAGACCCAGAGTGGGTTTCGAACCCATCGCACGAACCGGGGACCTTCGGGGCCCTATACCCGGCCCGCACAGGGCCCAAACATAGCGGGGCGCACAGTCCCGCATTGCTAAACGGAAGACAGAAAGCATGGCACTCAAGTCGTATAAGCCGACGACGCCGGGCCAGCGCGGGCTGGTGCTGATCGACCGTTCGGAGCTGTGGAAAGGACGCCCCGTCAAAGCCCTCACCGAGGGTCTGACGAAATCGGGCGGCCGGAACAACACCGGACGTATCACATCGCGCCGTCGTGGCGGCGGGGCGAAACGCCTCTACCGGATCGTTGATTTCAAGCGCAACAAGTTTGACGTCGAAGCCGTCGTCGCGCGCATCGAATATGACCCCAACCGCACCGCCTTCATCGCGCTGATCCAGTACACCGATGGCGAGCAGGCCTATATTCTCGCGCCGCAGCGGATCGCCGTTGGCGACAAGCTGATCGCGTCGCAGAAGGCCGACATCAAGCCGGGCAACGCAATGCCGTTCTCGGGCATGCCGATCGGTACCATCGTCCACAACATCGAACTGAAGCCCGGCAAGGGCGGTCAGATCGCGCGCGCCGCGGGCACCTATGCCCAGTTCGTCGGCCGTGACGGTGGCTACGCCCAGATCCGCCTGTCCTCGGGCGAGCTGCGGCTGGTGCGTCAGGAATGCATGGCCACCGTCGGTGCCGTGTCGAACCCCGACAACTCCAACCAGAACTACGGCAAGGCCGGCCGCATGCGCCACAAGGGCATCCGTCCGAGCGTCCGTGGTGTCGTGATGAACCCGATCGACCACCCGCACGGTGGTGGTGAAGGCCGGACCTCGGGTGGCCGTCACCCGGTCACGCCGTGGGGCAAGCCGACCAAGGGTGCGCGCACCCGCAACAAGAACAAGGCGTCGCAGAGCCTCATCCTGCGCTCGCGTCACGCCAAGAAGAAGGGTCGCTAACATATGTCGCGCTCTGTTTGGAAAGGTCCCTTCGTGGATGCTTACGTGCTCAAGAAAGCCGAAGCGTCGCGTGAATCGGGCCGTAACGAAGTCATCAAGATCTGGTCGCGCCGCTCGACGATCCTGCCCCAGTTCGTGGGCCTGACGTTCGGCGTCTACAACGGTCAGAAACACATTCCCGTCAACGTCAGCGAAGACATGATCGGTCAGAAGTTCGGTGAGTACTCGCCGACGCGGACCTACTACGGTCATGCCGCCGACAAGAAAGCGAAGCGGAAGTAAGTCATGGGCAAGGAAAAGAACCCCCGCCGCGTGGCCGACAACGAAGCTATGGCAAAACTGCGCATGCTTCGGACCTCGCCGCAGAAGCTGAACCTCGTCGCCGGTCTGATCCGCGGCAAGAAGGTCGAGAAGGCGCTGACCGATCTGGCGTTCTCGAAGAAGCGGATTGCCCTGGACGTGCGCAAGTGCCTCCAGTCGGCTATCGCCAACGCCGAGAACAACCACGGTCTTGACGTGGACGAACTGATCGTGGCCGAGGCCTATGTCGGCAAGAACCTGATCATGAAGCGTGGTCGTCCGCGCGCCCGTGGCCGGTTCGGCAAGATTCACAAGCCGTTCTCGGAAATCACCATCAAGGTGCGTCAGATCGAGGAGCAAGCCTAATGGGTAACAAGACCAATCCGATCGGCATGCGCCTTCAGGTCAACCGCACCTGGGACAGCCGCTGGTACGCCGACACCAAGGATTACGGTGATCTTCTGCTGGAAGACATCAAGATCCGCGAATTCATCCACGAAGAGTGCAAGCAGGCCGGCGTGGCCCGTGTGATCATCGAACGTCCGCACAAGAAGTGCCGCGTCACGATCCACACCGCGCGTCCCGGCGTCATCATCGGCAAGAAAGGCGCGGACATCGAAACGCTGCGCAAGAAGATCGCCACGATGACCGACAGCGAGCTGCACCTCAACATCGTGGAAGTGCGCAAGCCCGAGCTGGATGCCCGCCTTGTCGGCGAAAGCATCGCGCAACAGCTCGAGCGTCGTGTGTCCTTCCGTCGTGCGATGAAACGTGCGGTGCAGAACGCCATGCGCATGGGTGCCCTTGGCATCCGGGTCAACGTCGCGGGCCGCCTTGGCGGTGCCGAGATCGCCCGGACCGAATGGTACCGCGAAGGCCGCGTGCCGCTTCACACCCTGCGGGCCGATATCGACCACGCGCATGTCGAGGCGGAAACGCCCTACGGCATCATCGGGATCAAGGTCTGGATCTTCAAAGGCGAGATCCTCGAGCATGACCCGCAAGCGCGTGACCGCAAGGCACAGGAACTCCAGGACGGTCCGGCCCCGCGTGGCGCCGGTGGCCGTCGCTAAGGGAGAGTAACCAATGCTTCAACCGAAACGCACCAAGTTCCGCAAGATGTTCAAGGGCCGGATTTCCGGCGATGCAAAAGGCGGCAGCGATCTGAACTTCGGGACCTATGGCCTCAAGGCGCTTCAGCCCGAGCGTGTGACCGCACGCCAGATCGAAGCGGCGCGTCGTGCCATGACCCGTCACATGAAACGTCAGGGTCGTGTCTGGATCCGCATCTTCCCGGACACCCCGGTGACCTCCAAACCCACCGAGGTCCGGATGGGTAAGGGTAAGGGCTCCGTCGATTTCTGGGCCGCCAAGGTCAAGCCCGGCCGCGTGATGTTCGAGATCGACGGCGTCAACGAGGACATTGCGCGTGAAGCGCTGCGTCTGGCGGCGATGAAACTGCCGATCAAGACCCGCGTGGTGGTCCGCGAGGACTGGTAAGCGGCGATGGGTCAATGACCCATCCTACAGATCAAAGCCCCCGTCGAGCGATCGGCGGGGGCTTTCTGTTGGCCGGACAGGACCGGGCATTGAAGTCAGATCACGGGGGGGGCAGCCCCCCGGACCCCCCGGGATACTTGCGGCCAGAAGAAGGACTGGAATTGGATGGGACCCGGCGCGGGGGACGGGTTCTGTTTACGGCTGAGGGGGAGTCCTGGCGCGGGGGTCGGACCGCGCGTCGGGCTCAGTCGAACTTGCGCGACGGCGCCAGCACCTTGGCCTCGCCGATCAGCACCTTCTTGCCATCGACCGAGCAATGGCAGTCCAGCGTCACCCGGCGCTTGGCGTGGTCGATGTCGATCACCTTGACCTCGGCATAGACCATGTCGCCGGGCCGCACCGGGGCGAGGAACTTCAGCGTCTGACCCATGTAGACGGTGCCGTGGCCCGGCAGTTGCTCGCCGATCACGGCCGAAATCAGCCCGGCGGTCAGCATGCCATGGGCGATCCGGCCCTCGAAAATCGTATCCTGGGCATAGTCGTCGTCCAGATGCACCGGGTTCCGATCGGTCGAGACCTGGGCGAAAAGCTCGATATCGAGGTCGGTCACCTGCTTGCGCAGGTGGCGGGTCATACCCATTTCGATGTCTTCGATGCAGATCGTGCCGCGGGGCATATTGTCCAACATAAGGCTCCCTTTCCGTGATCGCCGAGTAATTATTGCGCGTCACCGAGGCGACATGCGAAAGATAATTACTTCGCAACCGCAGAAAAGCAAGCCTTATTGGGTCAGCGAAGGCGACCTATCGTGTATGTGGGATTGATGTTTTCCTGTGCCAGATAGGCTTTCAGCGCCTCGGGGTCTGGATCCTGTGACGTTTTTGTCTCACGTGCGGCAAGCCCGCCGGAAATGAACAGCGAATCGATGTCCTCGCCCATGGCGCCGTCGATGTCAGTGTGCGGGCCGTCACCGATGGCCAGGATTGCGCTGTCGGCGATGCCGGAGCGGACCTCGGCCAGACGGCGGCGGGCCAGATCGTAGACCGGCGGGTGCGGCTTGCCGAAGTAGAGGCTGGTGCCGCCCATTTCGGTGTAAAGCTGCGCCACGGCCCCGGCGCAGTATTCGCGGGTGTCGCCACGATCGACGACGATATCGGGGTTGGCGCAAAGCAGCGGCAGGTCCTTCTGCTTGGCCCAAAGCAGGTCGGGGCGCAGGGTATCTGGGTCGGCCTGGGCGTCGAATGGGCCGGTGACGACGATGCCCTCGGCCTCTTGCAGAGACACGCGTTCGATCTCGACCGGGTCTGCGACCAGCTTCAGAGGTTCGAAGAACGGCAGGTCGCGCTGTTCGCCGATGTGATAGACCTTCGATCCGACCGCCCCCGTGAACATCGCCGCGCGGGCGCTGTCGCCGGAGGTGGCGATGATGTCCCAGGCGTCGTCGGGCACCTTGAAGCCGCGGATCTGCTCGGCCACCTCGGTGCGTGGGCGCGGTGCGTTTGTCAGCAGGACGACGACACCGCCGCGCTGGCGGAAACCTTGCAGGGCTGTGACCGCTTCGGGGAAGGCTTCGATCCCGTTGTGCAGGCAGCCCCAGAGATCGACGAAAGCGGCCTCGTAGCGGTCGGAAATGTCCGAAAGTTGCTGGATGATCTGGTTCATGCGGGCCTCCTTGCCGTGTCTGGGTTCAGACTTAGGGCAAGCGGCCCACGTGGGCCAGAGCCGTGACGCTTGCCGGAGGCCGCGGAAGCCTCCGGCGTAAATCTGCCGGACGGGATGAAGGAGCAGGCTGCGCTTCAGCCCGTCAGCGTGCGTAAGGGTCCTTGAGCGCCGGCAGCACCTTGGCGGTGCACTCGCCGAAGCCGATGGTGAAGCCTTCCCCCTTCGCCGCCCCGGTCAAGGTCAGCGTGTCGCCGTCCTCGAGGAAGCTGCGGGTCTCGCCGCTGTCCAGCGTGACAGGCTCCTTGCCGCCCCAGCTGAGTTCCAGCAGCGAGCCGCGTTGGTGCTTCTCGGGGCCGGAGATGGTGCCCGAACCCAGAAGGTCGCCGGGGTTCATCGGACAGCCCGAAGTGCTGTGATGCGCCAGCTGCTGCGCGGCGGAATAGTACATGACACTGTAATTGGTCTCGGCAAGGGTCGTGGCCGGTTTCGCCTCGGGCGCCAAGGTGACCTTGAGGTCGATGTCATAGAGCATCGGACCGGCGTCCTGAAGGTGCGGCAGCAGTTCCTTCTCGCGCGCCGGGGTGTGGCACCGGAACGGCTCCAGCGCCGCGCGGGTGACGATCCACGGGCTGATGGTCGTGGCGGTGGCCTTGGCCTGGAACGGGCCCAGCGGCTGGTATTCCCACGCCTGGATGTCGCGCGCCGACCAGTCGTTCAGAAGCACGTAGCCGAAAATCATCGCGTCGGCCTCTTTCACCGTCACCGGGCCTTCGCTCTCGGTGCCGACGATGGCGCCCATTTCCAATTCCAGGTCGAAGCGCGCGCAAGGGGCAAATCGCGGCGCCTCGTCGTCGGGGCCTTTCAACTGGCCCCACGGGCGGCGCACCGGCGTGCCAGACACCACCACCGACGACGCGCGTCCGTTATAGCCGATGGGAATGTGCAGCCAGTTCGGCGGCAGCGCGTTCTCGGCCCCGCGGAACATGGTGCCGACGTTGGTGGCATGGTGCTTGCCGGCGTAAAAGTCGGTGTATTCCGACACCACGAAGGGCATGTGCATCATTGCCTTGCCCTGATCGACGAGGAACGGCTCGACCGACGGCCGCGCGCCGGAGCCTTCGATCAGCAGGCCGGTCAGCCGGTTGCGCAGCCGGTCCCAGAACTCCGGCCCCTGTTCCATGACGTCGTTCCAGTAAGGCACGTCGAACAGCGGCCCGGCTGCGAAGTCCAGCAGGCCCACCTCCTCCGCACGCCGGCAGTCGAGGATCGTGTCGCCGATGGCGACCCCGCAGCGCGGCTCCTCGTCGCCGACGGAGAATACGCCGTAGGGCAGGTTGTTGAGCGGGAAGGGCGAGTCGGGGGTGTTGGCGCTGTCGACCCAGCTTCTCATCAGGGGCATGTGTGGTCCTTCTTCATCGGTGCGCAGGTGATGCGCAGCCTACGGTCATGGTGCGTCGGGTTGTCGCTCGGGCATGGCACGGGCGATGGCGTCGATCTCTTGGCACCGGGCGTCTATCTCGGTCAGCCGCGTGAAGGGGCGCAGGTCGCATCCCCAGCGGCGGGCATTGTAAAGTTGTGCCACCAGACACAGATCGGCAAGCCCCGGAGTGTCCCCAAAGCAGAACGGTCCGTCCGGGCGGATCAGTTTCTGAAAGGCGGTGAAGCCCTCGGTCATCCAGTGGTTCATCCATTCGACGGCGGCGGTCTGGTCGTGGCCCAGTGACCTGAGATGGCTGACCACCTTGAGGTTGTTCACCGGGTGGATGTCCAGCGCGATCTGGTGGGCGGCCGCTAGCGCATGTGCACGCGCCACCGGCTCCGGGGGCAGAAGCGGTGGGGCGGGCCAGGTCGCCTCGATGTAATCGAGGATCGCCAGCGATTGCGTCAGCACGGTGCCATCGTCCAGCACCAGCGTGGGCACGCCGCGTCCGGGGTTAAGCTCGGTGTATCTGGCCTTCCGCTGCTCTCCCGCGACAAGGTCCACCGGCACCACCTCGTACTGCACCCCCTTGAGGTTCAGCGCCGCGCGCACGCGGATCGAGGTTGTCGAACGCCAGTAGGAATAGAGCTTCATGAACGGTCCAGCAGGGTATCGAAACCGCCGAAGATCATCCGCTTGCCGTCCATCGGCATGTCTTCGAGGCTGCCCATGCGGGGATCTTCGAAGACCTTGTCCATGCAGGCATCGCGGGTTTCCTTGTCCGGAAATTCCAGCCACGAAAAGGCGATGACTTCGCCATCCTTCAGCGCCACCGCGCGCGGAAACGAGGTGGTCTTGCCGCGTTCCAGCCCCTCGGCGATGTTCTCAACCACGCGTGTGGCGCCATGATCGAGGAAGCAGTCGGCAACGCGCCGCGCCCATTCCTTGTAGTCGTCGAGCCGGGCCTTTTCGATCGGAACCACCAAACCTTCGACAAACATGGCTATTGCCTTTCGTTCTGGCGCCTTTCGGCGCGGTTGCGGCGCTGCACCGCCCAGATCAGCACACCAAGGGCCAGCAGCACCGGAAGGATCACCAACAGTTTCAACCCGAGGCCGGTCACGTGTCCAGCAGCGGTACGAATCCGCCCCAGATCAGACTTTTCGGTTCCATGATCGTGCGGTCGGGCGGGTCCTGCAGCCGTGGATCCTCCATGGTCGCCCGGTGGCCGGCTTCGAAGGCCTGCCTGTTGGGATATTCAATCCAAGAGAAGATGACGGTCTCATCGCCCTCCAGCCTGACGGCCTTGGCAAAAGATGTGACCTCGCCGTCGGGCACGTCGTCCCCCCAACATTCGACAACGCGGGTCGCACCGTGTTCCTTGAACACCGCCGCAACCTCGGCGGCGGCTTTCAGGTAGTCCGGCTTGCGGTCAGTCTTCACCGCGGCGACAAACCCTGCGACATACATCCGGCGGCCCTCCCGATGATCTCTGGCTGCAAGGGTGACGCCTCAGGGCCGAATCGTCCAGTTCCCCTTCGCGGACCCGCTTGCCGGTCATTTCCGCCCCGGCGTGCCATCGAACTTCTTCTCCAGCGAGGTCCAGCAGTCGATGTAATCGTCCTGCAACGGCGCCTGCTGCCCGGCGAAGCGGGTCAGGTGCTGCGGAAAGCGGGTCTCGAACATGAAGGACATGGTGTTGTCCAGCTTTTCCGGTTTCAGGTCGGCGTTCGACGCGCCCTCGAATGCGTTGCGGTCCGGTCCGTGCGGCAGCATCATGTTGTGCAGGCTCATGCCACCCGGGACGAAGCCCTTGGGCTTGGCGTCGTACTGGCCGTAGATGTTGCCCATCAGCTCGGACATGATGTTCTTGTGATACCACGGCGGACGGAAGGTATCCTCGGCCACCATCCAGCGTTCGCGGAACAGCACGAAGTCGATGTTGGCGGTGCCCGGCACGCCCGAAGGCGCTGTCAGCACGGTGAAGATAGACGGATCGGGGTGGTCGAACAGGATCGCGCCCACCGGGCAGTAGTTGCGCAGATCGTATTTGTACGGCGCGTAATTGCCGTGCCAGGCCACAACGTCCAGCGGGCTTTGTGCGATCTCGGTGACGTGGAACTGGCCGCACCATTTGACGGTCACGGTCGAGGGCGTCTCGCGGTCTTCGAAGGCGGCGACGGGGGCCTTGAAGTCACGCGGGTTCGCCATGCAGTTGGCGCCGATCGGGCCGCGGCCGGGCAGTTCGAACTTCTGGCCGTAGTTTTCGCAGACGAACCCGCGGCAGGGCCCTTCCAGCACCTCGACCCGATACACCAGCCCGCGCGGCAGGATGGCGATTTCCTTCGGTTCGAGGTCGATGATCCCCAGTTCGGTGGCAAACCGCAGGCGGCCCTCCTGAGGCACCACCAGCAGTTCGCTGTCAGCGGAATAGAAGTAGTCGTCCACCATGGATTCGGTGACGAGATAGATGTGGCTTGCCATGCCGGTCTGGGTATTGACGTCGCCCGCGGTGGTCATGGTGCGCATACCGGTCAGCCAGGTCAGGCCCTCGTCGGTGTGGGGCAGCGGATCCCAGCGATACTGGCCAAGGCTGGTGACATCGCCGATCACATTGGGCGCGCTCTTCCAGAAGGGCAGGCCAACCGGCGTGTAGCGGTGTGAATGCTTCACCGAAGGCCGGATGCGATAGCACCATGTCCGTTCGGGAACGTCGGCGGTGAAGGCGGTGCCGGAAAGCTGCTCGCCGTAAAGCCCGTAATTGCACTTCTGCGGGCTGTTCATGCCTTGCGGGAGGGCGTCGGGCAGGGCCTCGGTCTCGAAATCGTTGCCGAAGCCGGGCATGTAGCCGGGCGTGGTGCCGACTGGCGTCCGGGCTTGCGTGAGCGGGGCGGGTTGCGGGGTGTCTTTCATCGCACGTCCTCCTGTCGCCTGTCAGGTAATGGTTGTTTTTGCAACTAACAACGGGTATCGGCGCGGCCATGGCGAAAAAAGACGAATTCGATTTGCAGGAATTCCTGCCCTACCTGCTCAATCAGGCGGCCGAGACGGCCTCGGACGGTTTCCAGCGTATCTACAAGGATCGCTACGGGATGCTGCGCACCGACTGGCGGGTGCTGTTCCACCTTGGCATCTACGGTCGCATGACCGCGCGAGACATCGGCCGTCTGGCCAAGGTGCACAAGACCAAAATCAGCCGCGCCGTGGCAAGGCTGGAGGCGCGGCGGTTCCTGCTGCGCCAAGAGGACGAGGCCGACCGGCGGGTCGAGCACCTGACGCTGACGCCTGCGGGACAGGCGGCCTATCGTGACCTGCGCGGGGTGGCGGAACGCTATGACGCGGCGCTGGTGGCGGGATTGGACGCCGACGAGGTGGCAGTGCTGCGGCGCGCCCTGCGGCGTCTGGCGGAAGTGCGCTGACCCAAGCATCCTTGCGATCCGCCGTCCCGGACCTGATCCGGGACCGCCCGTCGTGGCCGGGCGCCCCGCCCGGCGACGAGGTGTGGCCAATGCAGGACCTGCTTGCGTGGCGCCGGGGCTGCGCTCAGGACCCGGTCGTGCGGCAAAAACGCAGAATGCCGGCGATACCGTCCGTTCCGCCAGTGTCCGAGGGGTGCCGGACACCGTCGAGCACCGTGACCTCGGTGAAGTCGAACGGGCTGATCCCGTCGAGGCAGGCGACGTTCACCCCCAGTTCATCAGGGGAGGAACGACGCTGATGATGGGTGTATATGCCGCAGTGCCGGCAGAAGTAGTGCTTCGCCGTCCCCGTGTTGAACTGATAGAGCGTCAGCGCGTCTTCGCCCTGCAACAGCTCGAGCCCGCCCAGCGGCGCCGTCACCGCCACCGCGCCACGCATGGTGCAAAAGGAACAATTGCAGCGGCGGGCGGTGGCCAGACCCTCGCTCAGCCGCATGCGAAAGCGAACTGCGCCACAGTGACAAGCGCCGGTATGATTGGTCTCGGTCATGACGGCAGGGTAGGGGAAGCCGGCCCCCGGGGGCAACCGCAAGCGTGGTCTTGTCAAGGCAGCGCGTTTCAGGGCAAGTCGGCCCATGTTCCAGGCCAAGACGCAAAACCCGCCGCTGGCGATCCTGCTGATGCTGAGCGCGACGGTCTTCATCGCCTCGTCGACGGCCTTCGCCAAGGCCTTGGGCACCGGCGTCCTTGGCCCCGCGCTGCATCCCCTGCAGGTCACCTTCGGGCGGTTCCTGTTCGCCGGGATATTCTTCGTGCTGGTGGTCGGCGTCCTGCGTCCGGCCTTTACCCGGGTCCATTGGCGGTTGCACCTGTTCCGGACAAGCTGCGGCTGGGGCGGAGTGACGCTGATGTTCGCGGCGGTCGCGGCCATTCCACTGGCCGATGCAACCGCGATTTCGTTTCTCAACCCGGTCTTCGCGATGATTCTCGCCATTCCGCTGCTCGGCGAAAAGGTCGGCCCGGTGCGATGGACCGCCGCTGCCATGGCTTTTGCCGGCGCGCTGATCCTGTTGCAGCCGGGCACGCAGGCGTTCCAGCCCGCCGCGCTCCTTGCGCTGGGCGCGGCGATGGCGCTGGGGCTCGAAGTGATCTTTATCAAGCAACTTTCGGGCCGCGAAGCGCCATTGCAGGTGCTCTTGATCAACAACGGCATCGGGCTCGGTCTCGCCTCTGTCGCCGTGCTGCCGGTATGGGGCGCACCGACCGGCGCGCAGTGGCTGGGGATGGCCGGGGTGGGCGTATCGATGGCGCTGGCGCAAACCTGCTTTCTCAACGCCGTGGCACGCGCAGAAGCCAGCTTCGTGGCACCGTTCAGCTATGGCACCCTGATCGTCGCGGCGCTGATCGATCTGGCCGTCTTCGGCGTGGTGCCCAGCGCGGTCTCGGCACTGGGCGCTATGGTGATCATCGCCGGGGGCGTGTTGTTGGCGTTGCGCGAGGGGCGTGCGACGGGCCGCGCCACCCTGCCGCAGCCCCACGCCGAGTGACGGCTCAGGCCTTGAGCCGCGTGCCCTTGCGGAACATCGACCAGGCCACCCAGGCCACCGCCGCGACCGACAGCACCGACACCGCCAATCCCAGCGCCGGGTTGGCGTCCGACACGCCGATCATGCCATAACGCACCCCGTCGATCAGGTAGAACATCGGGTTGACGGTGGTGACCTCGCGCAGCCCCGGCGGCAGCGCCTGCACCGAGTAGAAGGTGCCCGACAGGAAGGCCAGCGGGGTCACGATGAAGTTGGTGATCGCCGCCATCTGGTCGAATTTCTGCGCGAATATCCCCGCAAGGATGCCCAGCCCCGACAAGAAGGCCGCGCCCAGAACCACGAAGGCCAGCGCCAGCACGGGATTCGCCGGCACGATGCCCAGCGTCAGCCAGAGCCCCAGCGCGATCACCACCGCCACCACCACGCCCCGCGCCACGCCACCTGCGAAATACCCCAGCACCAGCTCGAGTGGTGACAGCGGCGGCATCAGCGTATCGACGATATTGCCCTGCACCTTCGAGATCATGATCGAGGACGAGGTATTGGCAAAGGCGTTCTGGATCACCGTCATCATCAGGATGCCGGGCGCGATGAACTGGGTGAAGGGCACGCCCATCACGTCGCCCCGGCGCGGTCCGATGGCGATGGAAAAGATCAGCAGGAAAAGTCCGGCCGTGACCAGCGGCGCAAGCAAGGTTTGCGTCCAGACCGCCATGAAGCGCTGGATCTCGCGGCGGCACAGCGTGCCCAGACCCAGCCAGTTGACCTTGCCGAACCGGCGCAGGCCCATCTCGGTGCTGCCGGGGTTTCCTGTCGTATCCTGCATCTGCATGCCTCCATTGCCGATTCGCGGCCTTGTAACTCGGCCACCAGTGACTAGAATAGAGGGCGATCAGAAATTCCCCAGGGCGGCCCGGTGAGCGAGGCCGCTTTTTCTCGTAAGGATACCCCATGGCCTGGACCGATGAACGTGTCGAATTGCTCAAGAAGATGTGGAGCGAAGGGCAGTCCGCAAGCCAGATCGCCAAGGAACTGGGCGGCGTCACCCGCAACGCGGTGATCGGTAAGGTGCACCGTCTGGGCCTGTCGAACCGCTCGGGCGCGGCGCCCGCGGCCAAGCCGGAGCCGGCCAAGGCCGCCAAGCCCGAGGCCAAGCCCAAGCCTTCGGCACCCAAGGCCGAATCCAGGCCCGCGCCGGAACCGGCCGAGGAAGAGGCTGTCGCCAAGCCCGCGACCCCGGCCCGCCGTCAGATCATCCCGGCCGGCCAGCCGCTGCCGCCGCAGCCCTCGGCCAACGAGATCAGCCCCGAGGCGCTGGCGCGGGTCAACGAGATCGAGAAGAAAGCCAAGCGGCTGACCCTGATGGAGCTGACCGAGCGCACCTGCAAATGGCCGGTGGGCGATCCCGCCACCGAAGAGTTCTGGTTCTGCGGTCTGCCGGTGCAGCAGGGCAAACCCTATTGCGAGGCGCACGTGGGCGTGGCCTTCCAGCCGATGTCCTCGCGCCGCGACCGGCGGCGATAGTCGAACCGGCGCGGTTCGGGGGCGCTGCAAGGCCGATGCGTGTTTGCAAGTTCGGCCCATAGCCGACGTTCCCTTGGTCCCCAGCCGATATCCGAAGGCGATGCCGAACGGGTCTCTGACAAGGACCATTCGGTACGGCGAAGGGCGCTGACGGCACTCAAGGCTTTCGGCCGTCGGTTTCGGCGATGACAGCAGCCAGTGCCTCCGCGACCTTCTGGGCGCGGAGGCGGGTCGTCGATGTCATTCCCAAGCCCATCCGCTCGGCCTCAGCCCGGACAAGGTAGTCCACAGCGGCTTCCTTGTCCGAATTCTCGCGAAGGAATTGGGCCGCTCTCCGGAGGTAGCCGTCATACTCGTCCGCGAACGGTTTGCCCTCCCAATGCTCGCCATCGGGAAGAATTCCAATCGGGTCCCAGATAGACCAACCGATATCTCGAAGCGCGGACAGTCTGAGCGGTCTCATGCTGCCGATTGGTGAAGTCCGTCTGTGCTTCTGTCAATCGTCGAAGGCCAATGTGGCTGAGGCGATGTTTGCGTTTGCAGTGCAGATCTGCACCCGGAGCCCCCCACGCAGTCAAAGCCCATACAAAGCTTGGTTCCGGGAGCGCGACCGAAGTCGTGTCGGCAGGCTGCCGGGCGACCTTGCACTGAAATTGTTCCCTGCAGCCACCGCACCTGCTACGTTCGGGTGTTCCTGCGAAACGGAGCCGAAACCACGGATGCGAGTGAACATTCATGAGCTACGACCTGAATTTCTGGCGCTACGTGGACGAAACGAAAGCTCGAGAACCCAGCGACTTTCGCGCAACCTATCTGGCGTTGTGCGACGGGCAGGTGCCTTCCGGACTGGCGCTTCTGCCGACCGAGAATATAGCCGAAAGGCTGGCCACCGTTCTGTCCGGATCCTGGGCCAGCGAAGGCGCGTCGGCATGGGTACGACCCGGGGCTGTGCTGGAACTGTCTTTGCATCCGACGTGGCTGCGCGTGGACCTTCGCGGCAGGTGGAATGGCGATGACGCCAACCAAATCATAGACGTGATGAAGGAAGAGTTTCGCTGCCCGCTATACGACCCCCAGATCGGGGAAATGGGAACGCGTTTCGCGGAATAGCGGGTGGCTATGAGTATGAACTGGTCCTGCCGGGTCAAGACCCGGCAAATCCTCACGGACCAATGACGCCCTCGCTCCCGTCAGCTGGCTTTGCGGGCCCAGTATTCCTTGGCTTCCGCCAGGGTGTAGGCCTGGAACTGTGCATGTGGAGGGCGCGAAATCAGCAAGCCCCGGCATGAGCCCTTATGCGAAAAGGAGTCATCGGAAATTTCGGGGATCCCCAGCCCTTTCAGACAATTGAGCAGCATCTCGGGCGTAAAGCGATCCCGAATCCTGCGGGCGGCGTATCTCGATGTGTCTTCGAAGGGGAAGGGCGTTCCACCTTGATGGAAAACCCACCGCCCGCCGTCATTGGCCGCTGAAATACTCCTGCGATATCCGTAT
>NZ_JBXEQG010000021.1:0-16012 GCF_056858395.1 Litorisediminivivens sp. KMU-197
ACCTTCGACGGGTGGTTCCAGCGTGCGGCGTCGGACGCCAAGCTGCCGATGACCTTCCACCAGTGGCGACACGGCTATGCGAGCCTGTTGCTCCAAGCCAGCTGGAGCAACCTGCCCCACGCGGCACAGATGCTGGGCAACACCGAGGCGGTCTGCGGCCGCAACTACGCGTGGATCAACAAGGAAGCGATGATCCTCGAAAGCCAGGACAAGACTCTCGCCGCCATGGAGGCCGACCAATGATCCCGCGCCATCGCCTGCTGCAGACCCCGCACATGGCGCCCCTGCAGGGTCATCCGGCCCTGGACGCCATGTCCGACGGACAGCTGCGCGTCCTCGCCGCCTTCATGAAGTTCTGTGCCGACCACCGTGTCGCCGATCCCGGCGGCGCGGACATCCAGGCCTTTGCGCGACTGCGCGACCAGGTGCCGGACGCACTTCGGGATCTGCGGGTGGCGCTGCACCGTCTCGGTCTCGGACAGGATCTCATCGACGAAATCGACACTGTGCACGAGGTGCAGTCTCACAGGGCAAGCTTCGGCGGCATCCCCAAGGGCCGGGGGCGAGACTATACCCGCACGGTCTCGGTGCCGGTCGAGGACCTGCCGCTGGATTGGCAGAGAACCCTGCGCCGCATGGAGCTCGAGGGCGGTTGTTCCTCGGAGATCCTCAAGCGCATGAAGAGCCGCCTTGGCATGTTTGCCTGGTCGGCCCGGCAGGCCGGCCATCCTGTCGACCTGGCGAACACGGATGCATTGCGCGCGCTCTATGCCGACATGCGGGAACGCTCTATCGAACGGCTGCGCTCGCAGGCCTGCAAATCCGGACTGGATGATGACATCGACGAGCCCCGCTGGGCCTACCTGCGCTCAGCCTGGGAGGAGCTGCGGCGCTTTGCCCGGGCGCACGGATTGCCCGAGGAAGTGACGGGCAAGCTCGGCGTGACCTACTCGCTCCTCGTCGAGAAGGAGGCGCACCAGCCCGCGCTCAAGATCGCCAAGGCCAAGGAGGCCGGGACACGCCCGGAATTGTTGAAGAAGGCCGAAAAGATGCTCGCAGAGGCCGACAGCCTCAAGCTGCCCCAGATGCGCCACGCGCTGCGCAACCGCGCCGCGGCCATCGCCTTGGGCTGTGCCGTGCCTGCCCGGCCGGGCGATGTTCAGGCTCATCATGTCTTCGGTGCGGGGATCACATTCGAGCCGGGACGCAACGCCTACCGGTTCCGCTACAAGGCCACCAAGACGGCAGGATCCACGGGCGCCGACATCGACATCCCGCTCAGGTCTTGGTGGAACAAGTTCATCGACGCCCTCATCCTGCAGGATGACGATCCGCGCTACCTGGGCCAGCTGCGGGCCAAGGCGTTCGCGGAAAATCGCCCGCTCTATGTGCAATACGACGGCACGCCAGCCGCCTATGCCTGGTATTCGCGGATGTGGGTCATCGTGACCGGGACTGGGGGCCACATCGCCCGCTCCCTGATCCGCGACACGCCGGGAGCTGATGGCGTGCAACTTGCTTGCGCGCTCAATGGTCACAAGCCCGGCAGCCCGGTTGCGCGGAAATACGAGACCGAAGACTTGCAGCGAGCAACCGTCCTTGAGGGCCAGGACATGATGGCGAGCCTGTTCGACGACGATGAGGACGAAGTATGACAGGCAGGGCTCAGAGCCTGCCTGTCATCGCTCTCTACATCGCGTGCTGCGCTTTGCTGATGACGGTATCCACATCACTCGACAGCTCATTGAGGAGCGCCTCCAACGACTGAGAGTAGCCCGCCCATTCCTCGGGTTCGAGGAGGGTGGGGTCGCGGATCTCCGCGAGGTGGCGCGCAAAGCCCGCGAGTGCATGGGCGCGGGTTTCGATCAGGCGCGCCTTGGCACAGATCTCGATACGGGGGTCAGGAAGCTTGGCCATCGTTACGCCCCCTTGTCGAAGAGGGGGGTGACGGAGGGCACCTCCGGTTTCGGCTGAGCCGCGCTCTGGCTACCCCCGACATCCGAGAGGGTCAGCAATCCCTCGATGAAGCCGAGCTTGTATTCCCATTCACCAGGATAGTTCAGCCGGAAGGGCGAGCTGGCCGTCCTGTTCAGCTCATCGAAGGTCGCGAGGACATTCTCGGGGTCCGCGGCCTCCCGGTAAGGGCGCGTGCGCTCTTCGATCCTCCGAACCAGGCCGTAGTCGAGCGCATCGATATCGCAGTTCATGGCATCGTGCAGGCCGGTATCCCACATCTTCTCTTGATGGACGATGTCCATCTGGCTCAGCTTCTCGGCCCGGCCGTCGGAGGCCATCGCCGCACGAGCCTGCAACTTGTCCTGGAGGTTCTGGAGGTTCTTGTGTTCCGAAGGCTTCGGCGTCCGAACAACAACGCCGCCCGCATGCTGCTGTGCCGGGAGGGACACCTCATCCCCGGCTTCAGGCATCATAATGTCACCCGCGGAGAGTTCGAAGACCTCAGCAAGATCGTGGAGTGTCTGGAGTTCGAAGTGGGCGCCATTGCCAGGGCAATTCTCGGCCCTGGAGATAGTCTCCACACTCATCCCGGACTTTTTTCCAAGCTGGACTTGGGACAGCCCTTCCTTTTTACGGAGGCTCCGGAGTTTATTACCATTGATTTGCACGGTTCGCTTTCCTTCTGTGCTTGTTTTCAATGGCTTAATCATTGCACGCCTTCCCCTCCCTGCGTGACGGCAGGAACCCGTAAGTAACTTGTATTTCAGGTCTCTAATTTCATGCTTATCCTCAGTCGACTTGCAAGTAACTCGTAAGTAGCCCGCACTCTTGGGGTCTGGGGTTATCTCTGCCGCATGAAGATTCGTCCCTGATAGCCTGCCCAACAGGCCAGCAACGGTTTCGGCGCCGGGGACCCTCCGTCAATATCGACGGGCCAAGCCTTGGCGGTTCGAGAACGGCCAAGCTCTGTTGATACTAAAATATTTTTGTATTTTTGTATTGAAATATAATATATGTCCTGTTCCGGGCCCGGATCCGCCTCATCGAGGAAGATCCGAGCGCTGCTCTGAATCGAGGCTTGTTTCGGGGCCAGAATGATCAGAAGGGGATCTCGTCGTCGATCTCGCGGCGCGGCTCTCGGGCCTTTTGCTCCGCGATGCTTTTCGGGCTCAGGTAGTGGTCTTGCGGCGTGCGTCTCAGAGTTCCGTCCAGGGCATCAGTCAGACAGACGATCAGCTTCGAGTAGTCGGTGTCGAGCGGAGCTCCTGTAATCAGGTAGGGGTCGCCATATTCGCCGAAGACGATCTCCGAGTCCCGAACCGTGTAGGAGCCGGTCAAGATCCTGAGACCGAACTGGTCGAGCTCGGAAATGATCTCGCTGGCCTCGATCATGCGGTCGAAGATTTCCTCTTCGCCGGGAGAGCTGGACGACCTCTCCCTCATGGGAGTCCAAGGGTCTTCCCAGACCCGATCAATCAAGGCTCCGAAGCGCTTCACGGCCTCGCGGTGCTCGGGCTTGGGCTCGAAATCTCGCTCGACCTCGAGGAAATCAGTCTTTGAGAGGTGCCGATACAGGTCCCTCCCGGAATGACAGGGAAGCAGGATGACCTCGTGCTTCTCTTCGCCCGTGGGCAGATCAAACAGGTTCTCCTGGCGGGGGATGATGCGGTCCAGATTGACATCGAGGGCTTGGGCAATCGTCGCAGCCGCTTGGTTAAGGACCGAGGTTCCCGCTTCCGCCCGCTGGATGGTGCGAGTGTCGTAGCCGGCCTTCTTCGCGAGCTGCACCTGTGTCATGCCGAGGTTGATACGGTGGCGCCGAATGATGTCGCCGTCGAGCTGCATGGATCGTCTCCTATGGTTTGATCGATTTCCTCCCATCATCTTCAATTCCTCCGCGACAGCGTGACGACGCGCTGCCGACAACCGGACGGCAGCGACACGACAGTAGCACGACAGCAGGGCGACAGTGGCGAAAAAGAGGTTTTCGAACATCAGGTCGGTGCGCGCGTTCGGTGGCATGTCGAATGCTCTTGCCCGCTACAAAAATATTTTAGTAGCTTCCTACCAATGTATTTTGAAGGTTCGGGAGGCTCTGCAAAATGAAGGTTCTAACCGTCTTCACGAGTAAGGGCGGAAGCGGAAAATCCACCGTGGCGATCCACATGGCGGTCATCGCATCGCAACAGAAGCGGAAGAACCGAACGCTACTTCTGGATTACGATGTGCAGGGAAGCTCGACCTTTTGGACGAGGCTCAGGAAGGTGGAGAATCCGCCGGTGCTCCCGGCTGATCCAGGCTCGTTTGGGGGCTACCTGGACCAAGCTAAGGAAGAAGGCATCGACCTCGTCGTAGTCGATATGCCCCCGCACTCCGCCACCCAAGCAGGCCTGGTGCTATCCCGCTCTGACCTTATCCTCGTCCCGGTGCGCCCTGGTGCATTCGACATCGGGGCAATCGAGACAACCGTGGAAGCGATTGCCGAAAACGAGGCCAAAGGGATGTTTGTCCTGAACCAGGTGCCCTCGCGGGGCAACGAGGGCGACGAGGCCGAAGAGGTCCTAACGCAGCTCGCGCCCCAGATCCCCGTTGCCAAGTCTCGGCTGATAACTCGGAAGCCGTTCTCGACCGCGCTCAATTCCGGCCTGGCAATCACTGAGTTCGCAAGCCCGCGCGAAAAGGCCGCACAAGAGGCGACCGCCCTGTTCGCCGAGATCAAGAGGAACCTGAAATGACGAAGAAGCGATCCAGCCTCATGGACATGGCGAAGACCATCAAGGCTGGCGATACCCAGCCCGAAGTTGCCGTCGAAGAACCTAATCCGGCCAAGCCGACCAGGAAGAAGGCGCCCAGCACGAGCTCGAGGACGCCGAAGGCCATCAAGGACATGGACAAGGACGACCTCTCTGCGATGCACATCCGGATCCTGAAGACGACGCACAAGCGACTTCGCTTGCAGCGGATCGAGGAAGATCGGCCAATGAACGATATCATAGCTCAAGCGATCGAGGAGTATCTTCGGCGGGCAAGCGGCCCTGCTCGAAAGAATTAAATATTTTGGTATCTAAGTACAAAAATATTTTTATATCGCTGCACAGGAGCATTGATCGAACGCGGCTTGGACGAGTTCGACAAGGTCCTCACCAAGCAAGAGGCGGATAAGAAATAGGGCCGATGGTGAAGCCAACTCTGCTTTCCTCAGCATTTGCGCCATTGGTTACGAGCGGACGGAGTTGGAGTTGAGCACAGCGTGGAACACTGGCCTGGGCCGGAGGCCCCTGCCGCCTTTGGCGGTACCTCATTATGGAAGACGGCAGTTCTTGGAGCTCGTGATGAGAGCGGCTCAACGCTGATAATCGCCCCTTATCCACAACCAATTTACTGAAAACAGCGCGAAGCGCTCTTTAGTTCTTTAAGTTCTATAAGTTCAGGGCTTGTAAGATACTGTATGAAAACCAGAAATTTGACCAAAGGTGTAGAGATTGGGAACCAAAGGTGTAGAGATTGGGAGCCAAAGGTGTAGAGATTGGGAATTGGTGTAAAAGCCGGCCGGCAATAGGCTACATCATTGTGGAGAGCTTCTCAGCAGTGCTCGAGGTAGCCCTATAGCGCCTCCCTCTCTCTCCCAGGTTCTGCCCATGTGTGGGACCACCTGAACTCTCCAGACCCCGCAAAGGTGTAAGAAATGGGCGCCGGTGTAATGATAAGAGGGCGTGGCTTTACACCTCTTAGGCCGGTGGCGCCATGATCCGGCAGAGGAAGCGCTTCCAAGCGCCCCCTTGAAGACGAAAACAGCTCGCATTGCTTGAGGTGAGATGTGACATGACTGGGTGAGCACCAATGGTGGCCCGCGCGCCCATCCGACCATTCCAGAGAGGGACTTCAATCACATGGTAAGCTCTTGAGATAACTTCCGTATTCACAAAGGTGTAAGGATTGGGAATGGGTGTAAGAGGCGGCCTTGCTATCGATATACGTGTAACTTAGAAGTGGTGATGAGTTACACCTACACAGGCCACCCAACCCGAGCTATGGCGCAGGAAAACAATAATAAACCAACCACACTCGAGGTAATGCGCGATCGAGAGAGTAAGCCCGATGAGCTCGTTTCGCCAAACGAGATGGTCGACAGCGAACTCTCGATCCATAACACGCCGTCTCTGACAGCCCTCAAGATACAGATGCTCCTCATCAAGTCTGCCGGCGGCGCGGTAGCTGAAGATCGGACACATGAGATCCCAGTGTCTGCCATTCGGAAGAAACTGGGAGGACGGCATTTCACCCGAGCCGAAATGACAGCGATTATGGTCGAACTCCGGGGGGTGACCTATGAGATCCAATCCCCTCATGAAGATGAAGTCGGCGGGATCATCGACTGGGCGAAGGTCTCCGAGACTACCCGGACAGTAGATGAGCAGACTGAGATTCCTGGCGACCTGACCGTTCGCTGGGAGTTTTCCAAGAAGTTTCGGAGCGTTCTGCGCCAAAGCAAAATCTGGGCAGTCCTCGACCGGCAGGCTGCTTTCGCCATGAGGACAGTGCCCAGCTATCGCCTTTACGAGCTTATTTCAGGGAAATGGCGCAAGCGCGACCCTCACGCTGAATACGACATCGATGAACTTCGAAGACTCTTAGGCGCAACAGCTAAGTCCTATGATCGAACTGCAGAGTTCAAACGAGCAGTTGTGCAGAGAGCGGTCGTTGAGGTGAACCAGGTTGCGCCGTTCACGGTCACCGCGAAGTGGATCCGGACCAGTGGCCGAAGCTACGACAAGGTTCGGTTCACCTGGGTGACGAAGGCGGCGGCGGAGATCTCGAAGGCCGATGCCGAGATGGAGACTGCTTCTGTAGGTCGCAAAGCGCGCAGGGAAGGAAAAGTCGAGACCATCGCGACCTCGGATCCAGACACCTTCCCCGAAGGCTCAATCAAATGGTCTCCATGGCACGATCTTGCCAAGAAATATGGAAGCGGGTGGGACGCGGATATCCTCGCAAGGGAGTTCCGAGAGTGGTCCAAAGGGAAGGGCATCACCTTGGCAGGAAAGGGTGTTGAAAAGCGCTTCATAAGCTTCTGCAAGAGCAAGGGCCCTGCTCCATAGGGGCTACCAAACCAGATTTCCGTGAGCGGGATTGCAGACCGATCTCCCGGGCATGGATACACTCGCAGACATCATGAAGCTCGGGGAGGATGCCGCCAAGGCTGGCAACCCGATCACTAACAACTGGCCCCAGATGCGCGGCGCCCTGTGCATGCTCGGGCATGCCGGCGGTGGCCTCGACCGGGTGCGGACAGTCGACTTCGAGGTCCGTTTCCCTGCCGATTTCGATTCCCTTCATCCGACCACCCAAACCGCATTGCCGAGCGATCGGACATACGACAAGGCCAGATATCAAGTATCGCGCTTGCTGGCGCTCCTTGGAGGGCTCGACGACCCTTGGGAGAGATTGCGCATGATGATCCGGCGCGCTGGCCTCAGGGAAGAGGTGGAGCTGCACTGGGGTGGCCTGAAGACGCCCGCCGCGGAGTCCGGGCTTGCCCCTGCGGATATTTACACGGACTGGGTTTGGCAGTTGAGCGCGGAGCGAGAAGGAGGCTTCCGACGCCAACGGCTTCGGCGCGCGGCGACCCTCTTCAACAAGCTGTTCGACATCCCAGAGATCGCAGAAAGCGGCCTCCTGCCACCTGACCCGATCGGCCCCCCGCCGGTCTATGACCGGCAGGGAAGGGATATCTGCGTCCTCCCACCGACACTGGCTGGCTACCAAGCCGCGGCCCTCAATGCGCCTGGAGGCGGCTTGCCGCAGGTGTGGCAGGCCATGTGCGCCTCGCGGGACTTCGACATCCCGGAGGACCCCAAGGCCGACGATCTGCTCGCCCGGGACACCTGGCAGCGGATCACACAGCTCCAAGAGCCGGTCACTGGCGTTTCTGACGACACCTGGCGGCAGTATATCGGTCGCACGCGCAGGATCCTGCTGCCGCATGCGACCCTGCCTGTGCCCGAGCACCTGCCGGATTGGCTTGAGGCCATGATCGCGACCCCACAAGACAGCGCTTCGCTGCAGGCTCTGTGGCGGATTATGTGGGAGCGCGACATGGTCAATGCGACGCCGGACGAACTCCTGCATCTGGAGATTTGGCGGGAGATGTGGCGCGAGGCTCCGAAGACCGCGACCCGCACCTGGTCCACATACGAAGGGCGGGCACGAAAGCTCATGGTGAAGCACGCTAATGACCAGGGTGACCCCTATCGTGTCGTGACTCGTGCATGGGCCGATTTGCCTGCGGTGTCCAAGACGCCGCTCAATCCGATCCGAAAGTCGGCAGAGCGCGCTCTGATGCGCCCCCTCGATCTTACCCCCGAGTGGGTCGCTAATCAGGGACTAAAGCTGGGACTGTCCCCCCGTCGGTCTACCGAGGTAACCGAAGCCCTGAGGGTGGTCTTTTTCTCGGCAGTTCAGGCGCGCCAGCCTGATCCTGTGCCGAACCCGGCGGAGAACGCCTGGAAGGAACTGCGCAGCACTTTCAAGACGAATGGGCTCTCACCCAGGGGAATCGGGGCTGCCGAAAACCGTGCGCTGGATGACGGCCTTTCCCCGGCCGATCTTACGCCTGACTGGGCCGCAACAACGGCCGCGAAAATTGAACATCGCCGACGTCCTAAGTTCGCGAAGGCTGTGCGCCTTCTGGATGAATGGCGCGAGCACAGGGCCTTGGCGCCATTGCTCTATACCGAGGCGCTTGGCCCTCTTCCTGATTTCCGCAAGGGCAGCAAGATCGAGCCCCCGGCAGCGATCTTGCGTGAGGTGGATGCAGTCACTGACGCGCTTCAGCGCAAGGCCTCCACGCGGCGCGAAGCCCGTGCGACCGTCCGAAAAGTCTGGACGGCCGCCTCGAAAACCCCGAACAACGTCAGGATCACGACCCTCGAGGAGTTGCTGTCGGCCGCGAACGCGCTGGATCTCGGTGGCCGCACGCGCAGGAAATCAACCAATCTTCTGGTAGATCTGCTCAGCATGTCGGAAGTCGCGTAACATTCCACGAGCGTCTGGCAATCTGTGTGATCGCGACATGAATGCGTTCGACATCATCATATCGATCACCTCGATCATCCTGGCCGGTGACAGTCGGTTATATGGCGCACCTGGCGAAGCACTCAGGCCGGATCGCCCGCATGATCCTGAGCGCTTGCGTCGCTTTATAGTGAACGCGCCCTACCACCTGCTCGACAAGCAGTGACAGAAACTCGTCTCAACAGTTCATGCGATCAACAGCCAAGATAACATCAGGCGTTTTTTCGATACCAACGCGGCGAAACACTTGAGAATTGCAGGAAGGTGAAGAAGCCAAAAACAGCAGCAATAAGTAAGAAACCCTCCCAACTGTTTACCCCCCAAGAACCAAACACAAAGGTGAAAAAACCAGCAAGCAAGCCTCTGAAAACCCCTGCCGGGTTCGAACGATAGTTCGCGCCACATCCACTACACACAGAGAAGCCCTCTGGAACGGTATATGAGCAAAACGGGCAAGTCATATCATTCGACATTTGAACTCCTGTATAAATATAAGAAGCAAAAAGCTTCACATGCCATGTCGTTGTTTCAAATGGTTTTTCACCACAAAATAAAAGATGGCAAGAGAGATCTAAGGAATTTTCATACGATCTACCTTCGTAGGCACAGAGACAGCAGACCGGATAAGATAGTCCCGCAACTCTCGCGTTCTCTGATCCTCGGTGGGATATTCGTTCCGCCCAACAAAAATTGCCTCTGCCAGCACAGCCCCAGGCCATTGGCATTTGCTTTCGCAGTTCTTTGTAAAGATGCTTTGCCGCCTTCTTCGATGTCCACATCCTTCAGACCAGTCACCAATCGGCCTGCCATGGTGGAGGTTACGCTCCACGGTTCTTGTGTTCGGTTGGCAGCAAGCGGAAGCCTGCGAAGCAGTTCAGCGTGGCGGTCTGCGCTGAGCCCCCCTGTGTCTGGCGGGAGGGTAGCAAGGCTCACACATCCCGCAGGTCCGCGCGACGCCAGGCACCTTGGTTCTCAACTCTCGCCATAACCATGCTGCGCAAGGCCTCGCAGCCTCCCCTGGGATCACGGGCGGAAAGATTACGCCCTGTCCGACAAAACCCTGCAACTAATAAGCGGGGGTAAATCAAGAACAAAGTACACCCTGTAGTATTGAAGTGAATCAGGGCACGGCATATATTGTGGTGATTGGCGCGAAAGGTTGAAGGGAGGCAATCGGACGGGCACCACACCGGAGGAGGCCTTTTCGATGCCGCTCGACGATACCGCACCGCAACTCGATGCCCTGCTGCTCGGCACGGTTCTCGAGATGGAACTGAGCCCGCGAGACACCCAGGTCGCATCGAAAAGATACAGCCTGATCCCTGAGCATCTCCAGCGGCCGAATAGTCCGATCCGCCAATATATGGAGGCCGCCCTCGTCTATCCTCAGGGCTCCCGCGCCATCGGCGCCACCATCGTTCATGGCGCGGACGACGACAGGTTCGACCTCGACGCTATCCTGGAATTCCGCACCCCGATTGGCTGGACGCCGCGACAAATGCTCGACGAGCTCCACGCCGCCTTCGAGGGCTTTCCCGACGTGAAGAAAATCGAGAGGTGCACGCGCTGCATCCAGCTCCAGTTCGCCTTCATGCACCTGGACGTCACACCAATGGAGCCGGACCGTGATCCTCGGGACGAGCGTGTCGGTGAGATCTATCACAGCCCCGATGAAGGGCGTGATGAGCGGTTCCGCGTGAACCCCTATGGCTTTGCGGAAGACTTCAGGGCGCGCATCACGATGCCGAGCCGGAGCTTCCAGGATCATGTCCGCGATGTGCGCTCGAAGCTGCAGATGAAGAATCGCTTGGTGTCAGGCACCATTATGGCCGATGCAGACATAGATGCGCTCCCCGAGCCCATCGATCCGATCCGGGATGCGCCGCAGGTCATCGCCCTCAAACTCATGAAGCGATACCTCAACCTGCGCTACGCCAACCGGGACGAGAAGCGTCCGGTGTCTGTCTATCTTTCCAAGATTGCCGCCGAGGTCCCGCTATCCCCTTTCGGGATCTGCGCGCAGCTCGAGAGCTACGCCGCAGAACTCGACAGGCGCATGGCAGTCGCGCTGGAAAGCGGTCGCCGCCCCGAGGAGCGCAATCCCGCACTCTGGGAAGAGAACTTCAACGACCGGTGGCCGAAGCACGATTGGGAGATGAAGCTCTTCCGGATGGATCTGCGGCATCTGGGATCGGAACTGGCTCGCGCCCGGACCTCCACCCTGTCGGATACGCGCAAGATCTTCGACGACCTGTTTGGCGAACGGGTCAGCGAGAAGGCGGTTCGAGCCTATATCGACGGTCTTTCCTCGACCGCCGGCGCTGCACATTACGAGCACAACAAGGGGTTCGTGGCCAATCCTGCCCTTATCGCGGCCGCGCCGAAAAAGGCTGCCCAGGTCTCGAAGGCTCCTGCCCATCACTTCCATCCCGGCTTCCGCGACAAATGAAGACCAAGTCCCGGAAGCCGCGCTCCGCTCAGGTGCAGATCAATCGCATGCAGCACCGCTGGCCTGACCTCCAACCTCGTATGGTGAGCGAAGGTCGGTTCATCGCGTGGATCGGGCCTCTCCGGGGCTTCCAGATGAAATACAAGGTTGCAGTCCTCTGGGAGTGGCAGAACCCGAAAGCCGTACCACTGGTTCATGTCCTGGACCCGCCAATAGAGACCAGGCCGGGGACCGACTTCATCGATCTTCCGCACCTGAACTACGATCATCAGTCTCCGGAAGACTCGGCGCTCTGCCTGTTCGACCCCGATGCTGGAGAATGGGACAGCACGATGCTCATCGCGGACCGGATCGTACCATGGGCGTCCGAGTGGCTTCATTTCTACGAGATCTGGCACCTCGACGGGGTCTGGCGCGGTTCGAACGCGCCCGGCCCGATCTCCGTGGGCGAAATTCTCCGGCAGAGACAGGAGGTGGCAAATGGCGCGGGGTCGTAGTCCGGGGCAGAAGGAAAGAATTCTTGTCTGGGGGCGCGCCGCCGGTCGTTGTCAGTATCATGGGTGCGGGAAGCGCCTGGACGGTGACCTGGTATCGGGAGACTTGAAGAAGAACAATGCCTACCTGGCACACATCATCGCCTCAGACCCCGGGGGAGTGCGCGGCGACCTGATATTGTCACCACAGCTATCGGACGATCCCGAGAACCTGATGCTGATGTGCGATCCGCACCACCGCGAGATCGACGATCCCGCCAAGATCGAGCGCTACACCGTGGATGTCCTGCGCGACATGAAGCGTGCCAACGAGGAGCGGATCGAGCGGCTCCTCGAAAACCCGAATGCAACGCCCGCACATATCCTTCGGATCGCCGCGGCGATCGGCGACAACGAGACATCCGTTCCGCTCCGGGACTGCATCGAGGCTATGAGGCCAGAGTTCACTCCGGCGGATCGGCGCCCCATCGACATCAAGATCCGGGACATTGCGCAGAAGGACAGCGATCCCGGCTACTACCCCGTCGTCATCGATGCGCTTCGCAAGAAGTTCGAGCGGGAGATCGACGGAAGGTTCGCGGACGGTGATCTCGAGCATCTCGCGGTGTTCGGTTTCGCGCCCATGCCCGTCCTCATGGAGCTTGGTCGACTGCTTTCAGACCTCTCTGCGGTTTCCGTATACGGCAGACACAGGGAGCCGACGCCGGGATGGGCTTGGCCGAACGATCGTGAACCTCTTGAGTTCACTTGCACCCCTGGGGCTCCCGGCCCGAAGAAAGTTGCGCTGAAAATCTCCGTTACCGCCGACATCGCAGATGATCGTGTCACCCAAGCGCTGCCTGATGAACCGGTTTCAATCTGGGAGATCCGGAGCAGCAGGCTGGGCGCTTCTCTGCTTCGCAACAAGAATGATCTCTCCCGTTTTCGGGAGCTCGTTGGAAAGACGTTCGACGCCATAAAGGATCAGCATGGGAGGGATGTAGATCTATCTGTCTTTCCTGCCTCTCCCGCGGCCTGCGCGATCGAGTTCGGAAGAACCTGGCAGCATAAGGCCCATCCTCCATTCCTCATCTATGACCAGATACCGGAACGGGGATTTCTGCTTCGCCACGCCATTGGTCGGCCAATGTCAGATCAGCAAGACGATTTTGCCCGAGGCTTTTTGAATTCTCGAGGAAAAATTCCCTCAGATATCGACCTGCAAGAGTAACGACCTTTCTCGTTCGTCACCTTGGCGGAACAGCATCAACTGAAACCTGTCGGCAATGCGTTCCTTGAACGAAGTTCGGCGGTATTCTGCATGATATCCCAATTCGTAGGGCGTAACCTTCCCATGGCAAAGGAACGGTGGGCGGCAGAAGTGTCGCTCGATCCGCCGTCCTGCTATTCGCACGCACCAGATGCTCGCATTGTTCTTGCCAGAACCGATGCAAATGCCAGCCGAAGGTTACGCGAAGACCCCATGGCGTAACCTTCTCGTGGCCACTGGATGCTGGGGGTAGGATGCCCTTCCGGCTATCCAACCGAATTCTTTTTCGGTCCAGCCGCCCGCACCCACCTTCCTGCCCAGAGCAGGAGATAACCGTGACGCCCAAGAAGATCGATCAATTGAATGCCGCCCTTGAGAGCGGCCAGCCGCTGACCACAGAGCAGCTGGCTTGGCATCTGCAAGTTGATCCCAAGCATGCCCCGAAGATTGCCAGGGCCCTTGGCCTCGAGCCTCAAGGCAGGGACTACCCCTGGGTCAGGATCTGGCGCACCATCCACGGCACCGAGGGCATCCAGCTGACCCAGCACCTGCAGGACCTGAAGGACAGGTATCCAGGCTCTGTGACCCTGGGCGGGATCGAGGACCTTGAAGCCGAGCTCCGCAACCCGCTGATCGATTTCGCGTCGATGGCCAGCATACTCGGCGAGAAGCCCGACACGCTGTCGAAGGCCCTGCGCCAAGGGCGCCGGGCCCTGCCTTTCCCGATGATCAGCATGGGTCCGCGCAGCCGTCACTTCCGGGCGCTCGAGGTTCGCCTATGGGTCGCCGAGGAAATCCGCCTGGATCTGCCCCAGCCGCCCAGGTGGGGGACAGCACCGCGCCCTGAGACCGCCCGCTCCAAGACGAACGTCGCTTTGGCTGAGGTCCATAGAGACGACGCCAAAGGCGCGCCCGATCCGGTCAAAAAAGCCATTTTCGGGGGGTTCGGCGGCGATAGAGGGAACAGCCCGACATAGCCGGAAAAAGGTCAAACAGTCATACCTTTCCGGAAGCGGGAAACGAATGGCTGAATGACTTTTTTTGCGACTTAGCGGGAAAAACCCGACCTAAACCGACCTGCCCGACATAGCCGGAACCAGAAACAGCAAGGAAACCGACATGACAGCTTTCCCCTTCATCACCACCGCGCCCCTGCAGCCCCCCACCCAGATCCGCGACATGCAGGATGTCTGGGACCACTTCGCTTGCCAGGCGCCGGACCCTTCCAACCCGAAGAAGGACAACCCCGAGGGCTGGCGCCTGCAATACCTCACCAAGCTGCAGAGCAACTGCGGGGGCGCGCCGCTGGCCACGATCTTCACCAGCGACAACCTGCTGGCCGAGTTCGATGCCAACTTTCCAAAGGTGAAGAAGGGTGTGCACCCGCGCGGCGATCTCGGCCAGGACATCGAGACCTACAAGACATGGCGCCGGCAGTGCCGCAGGGCCATCGAGGTCGCCACGGGCGCCGCAGCCGAGAAGACCGAGCTCCGGGCGCGTCAGGATGGTTGGGCCGAGCTTCTGGCAGCGATCAAGTTGCACAGCACCAATGGTGGCGTGGTGCATTCCGGGTCCGCCGGCCCCGTCGCCAAAATGGCCTACATCGCGCGCCGCGCCGGGATCGAGCCCTGGCACCTCGCCGATGCTGGTGTCCTCGACCAGCTCGAGGACGCCTTCGCGGTCCCTGGCGATCTCCAGGTCGTGCGCCGGGCGCAGAAGTTCCTGAGCAAATATGCCTGCATTCCCGAGATTGGCGCCGTGTTGCCAAAGGAGCCGGTGCCGACCTTTCCGACCCGGCGCGAGCACGCGGCCCTGCCCCCGCATATCGATACCTACCTCGTGCAGCTGGTCGACCGCGCGGGCAGCAAGCGCGACGAAGTCATGGGCGAGGATGCCAACGGCGTTGCAAAGACGACCAAGACGGCCTGGCTGGCGGCCCTCCGACACCATGTGCGAACGCTCCCGGTCTGCCCGGTCGAGCCGGCACTGGGTTACACCCAGCCCATCACCAACCTCGAAACGGTCAATGACCTGGCGGGCCTCTTTGCCCGCGAGCACCTCTACGCCACGCTGCGCCGCACCAAGGAGCTCGAGCACCTGCCTGGCCACATCTCTCAGGTCAGTGCCTACAACTACTACACGGACATCCTGACCATTCTCTGGCGCAACAACCCCGCGGTGGATGACTTCGGGGACCAGCTCGATCCGGACGCGCCCACGCTGATCACTGCGCAGACGCACCAGGCCATCAAGAACACCAAGTTCATGAAGGAGGCCCGCGAACTCGCGCAAGGCATGACCACGGCCAACGCGGACTGGTGCAAGGCGCTGGTCACCGACAAGGCCCGGCGCACCCGCTTCCGGAAGATGCACCTGAACATGATGGACGCGGCCAACGAGATCTTCGATGCCGCCCAAGGCGACGGCCGCGAACTTACCCATGCTGAAATCATCAAGGTGCGGCAGCTGGGGACTTGCGCCGCGGCCTGCGCCATCGAGTTTGCCGGCCGCCCGATCCGCATGGCCAATGTGCTGGGCCTGCGCCTGCATGGCGCCCGAAGGAACTTCTTCACGCCTGGGAAGGGCCGTCCGCACTACAGCTTCGTGCTCCACGCCGACGAGACCAAATCGGGGAAGGAGGAACCGGAAACGCCGCTCAACCCGAAAATGGGCGGCCCCAAGGTCCTGGACTGGTACCTCCAGGTGATCCGGCCGCTGTTCCCACACCACAGGAAGAGCATCTACCTCTTCCCCGCGGTCGAAGCGGTCGGTGAACGGCTCGGACACAAG
>NZ_JBXEQG010000022.1:0-15081 GCF_056858395.1 Litorisediminivivens sp. KMU-197
ATGGAAGTGCTCAGGGTGCTGTAGAGCGACTATCCGTAACCACCCCGTTAGATAATCAGCTGCGTGGTTCGGTTCGTCGTCATCGACAAACTGCCTCATAATGCTGACTGCGGTCTCGAACTGCTGTCCGATGACCCGTGACTCGCTACACGACTCACTCGACTGACGTGTAAGTCCCTTCAGGTCCATGTCCAACTCTTATGTATGGATTTCCAATGCCTCAGCGATGGATTTCACAACACTAATTTCATTTCGACTATTGATACTATTATCCATATCCATTTAATTCTCAGTTCGAGCTATACGCAATCTTCTTATTGCCTTTTTCCACTCAGGGATCGATGGGAAGAGGACGATCAACAAAGTCTTGATAAGAAAGGTTTTAGGTGCCTTGATCCAGTGCACTCTATTGATTAACCAGCGAAGAGCATCTGTCCGCCGACCATTGCGAGCGAGAAAGATTACTATTTGTAGTTTCGAGTATTCAAAATATCGGGTGGCCGAACGGAGACGCATATCTGAAATACGCTCTTCGCGGCACCAGCAAATAAAAGTATCATGCCAGGCTGGTGAATTCCCACGTTTCGTTTGCCAGCTGCTATCTCCGTCGGAGAGATGGTAGACAGACACCGGGGCATCAATGTGCACGAAGGGGAACAGGCAGCCGAGCCGCACCCAAGTGTCGTTATCCTCGCCAATATGGACGCCCAGTGGAAACAGGCCCGCTGTTTCAATTGCAGATTTGTACACCATGATGGACGACGAGTTTACCTCCTCAGCCCCGGGGCTGAGGAGGTAGGCAAAATAATCGGGGACAGGTAAGAAGCGACTTGACGACGGTATGTCGTTGGTTGGCGGGACACTATGCACGCTGCGCCCGAAGACCACGCTGGCCTCGGGATGTTCGCTGCGTGCGGTGCAAAAGGCCTCTATTGCTCCAGGTAAATACTCGTCGTCGGCATCTAGAAAGGCGATCCAGTCAAAACGCGCCTCACTGATACCTCGGTTGCGTGCCCCGCTCACGCCCGCGTTACTCTGCCGCAAGAGGCGGATCGGAAATTTGTCAAAACCCTCAACGAGCGCGGGGCCATCGTCGGTCGAACCGTCATCAACCACGATCACCTCGTTCGGCGGCACACTCTGCGCCGCAATTGACGCCAAACAACGCTCTATGAAGGATTGCTTGTTGAACAGCGGAATAACGACGGAGATACCTGGACCAGTCATCGAAGCGACTTCATCTCTTTGGCAAAGTGTTCAAAGGCAGTGGCCAAATCCTGCTGGCATTCTGCAACTTTGTCCGCAGGAGCGCAGGATGCAAGCTTGTGTAGATCGGCGAGCGCCTCCTCACCCGTCAACTTGACGGGCAACCAGTCGCGACGCTCAACTGCACTGGCGTAGTCATGAAACTTGAAGGTTCCGCCGAGCAGCCCGGTCTCTTCAATCCAGACCGAGGGAACCCCAAGCGCATCGGCGAATATCAAACCGTGTAAAGAACTGGAGAGGATAGTCTCGCACTCTTGAACTTGGGCAAATACATCGGTTGGTTGAGCAACCGGCGAAATAACCTTCACCTCCTTCGGTGAGCGGGCTTTAATCGTTTGGAAACAGGGTGCGTCTAGGTTGGAATGGTGCGGAATAACGCCGAGCGCGTATTTCGCATCGCGTCTTCGCCCCATTATTTGGGCGGCGTATAGGCCCGGATCGCCCAATGGAATGTCTGGTTCGTGCCCTTCGATGCGGTCACGAGTGTGAGCACCCCGTACAGCGAGGACGCGCGCCCTCGGAAAACGACGCCGGCTAGCCGCTTCGATGAAACCCGATCCGAGGATAAACCCGCCGAACGCCTCCGGCAGGTGTTCGAGGATGCTGCCGGTCGAGGCAAGTTGCGCGTGTCGTTGATAAGTATGGACCGGCGTGAACCCGTGGTGGCGCAATACTACCGGCGTCAACAGGTCGCCAAAATTGACCGTCTCGCGATACCAGTAGGCTGACACTCGGTTGCCTTTTATAGCGCCTAGTGCCGTGTGCGGTAGGCGTTCTCTTAAGTGATAGTTGAAAACCCGTCCGAGGCGGCGTCGTAGCATCTCTACCCTTTCCTAGTTGTTTTCGGGAGAGCGCAGGGCCGCGCCGCAAGTTCAGTGTAGAGTTGGGTCACCCCAAGCGCGACACTATCCCATGAAAAGGCGCGCGCCACGAGATCGCGCCCCCGCGCGCCCATTTCGGTAAGCACGCTGGGCGGGGTCTGTGCAAGTTCGGCGATTGCAAGTTTAAGACTCTCTTGATTTGGCTGCACCCACCAGCCGCAACGGGACTCTTCAATCGCCTGCCAGGGCGTGCCACGAGAGGCGATGACTGGGCGACCCACGGAGAGGGCTTCAGCCACGACTGAACCAAAGTTTTCAGTGAAGCTCGGCAGTATCAACGCTTGCGCCGCCGTCAACTCGCGCTCCTTTTCAGCGCCATATATGGGGCCGGCAAAGGAGACACGGGACTGCGCTCCAAGCTCTGTAACAAGCGCCTCTAGCGTTCCGCGATAGCCTACCTCGTCGGGTCCGGCGAGGCGCAGCGTCCACCCTTCAGGTGCCGCGATTGCGAAGGCGCGAATCAACGTCTCAAGGTTTTTCACCTGATGGAGCCGCCCCAGAAACAGCAGCCTCTTTTGAGCACCCTCAGCGGGGAAAAAAGTCGCAGGCAAATCGACTCCAAAAGGAATTTTGACCACTGCCGCCGGACCCGTGATCCCGGCCACAATCCGCTCCTCCTCTGCCGAGGTAACGTGCAGCCGATCTGCGCGCAGAAAGTCCCGCCTCTGATAAAGCGCCCAGGCGAAGTCCTTGCGCAACTTCCTATGATGTCTTGCCCATGGAAGCAGCATTCCATGCGCGCTAATCACAGTGCGCCGTTGGGTCGCTCTAGCGGCGCGCAACCCCGCGTGATTCATCATGGTCCAAAGTCCATGGCTATGAAGAACTGCACCTGAGGGTAGACACTTGAGCACGTCAGTGATCAGTCGCACCAGGCGAGTCAGGCGGTACGCACCGCCAGGCTGGATGCAAATCGTCTGCTCAGCCCATGCAAAACTGTCATCATGTGCCATTGTAATGAACCTGCTGTCGACGCCTTGCGCGCGCAAGGCCTCGGCAAGTGCGGGAACCATAGCAGCGATGCCTCCTGCCTGCCTGCGCAGGTCGGGAACAACATGAACCACAGTGACGTCCGGCATGTCTTCAATCCCACGAAAAACGCGACTGCAGCCGACGATAATTCGGTTGTCGAGCGCCGGACGGCTCCCCAGCGACTGCAATAACAGTCAAAATGAACTCGCCTTCAGTTGAATTAGCTTGATCCAGAGTGGTGCCTACATGCTCCAGCATATGAAGGAGGTTGGTTGTCAAATTTAGAAGTCTTACATATAGGCATGATTTCAAGATTTTAGGTTCCCATTCCTGTCGATTAAGAGCGCCTGCTGCGCAATCTGCTGCACAGCCGAGACGAACCGCGTCGGGGCGAAGCGGTTACGCGCCGCAATGGCTCCAAAGTGCAGGCGACGCTGTAACGTTTCATCTTGGCCAAGCGCGACCAACTTTGCTGCAGCTTCATCCTCTGAGGAATAAAGCTGAAAGGGGTCAACAGCGATTTCATCTTGACCAGTATTCCGGGGCATGAGCATTATCGCTCCTGCCCCGGTTATCTCAGCCGAAGAAATCCCGAATGCTTCGTGGCGGCAGGAATTTAACCCGTATTTAACTCGGCTCAAAAGCTCGTTACGGTCTGCACCCATGCGGCTAGGGATGAGCGTAATCCACTCATGCCCCTGTACCAACGTCCGGATCCGCGCTGCGTACTCGGGGGAGCCATCCGGGCCAGCTATCAGAAGCTTTCCGCTGAAACCCGCGGCGCGGGCCCGGTCAACTATGCGGATGCAGGCCTCCACCCGCTTTTCAGGTGAAATCCTCCCAAAGACTAGTACGGCATCGTCGCGAGTGTCCCATGGTGCCCCATGTGGCGGCACTGCAACAGCGGGATGTATTACCTCGATCGGTCCGAAATAGACTTCTGAACATTGTGCCTTGAGCCATTCGGAATTCGCGACGAAAACGCCGGATGCTCTCTCTCGCATAGGTCCAGAAGCGACTCGCTGTAAGAGACCAGAAAGCCGAGATTTAATAGACGAACGCGCGCTTTCCTTCCAGAACTTGGCAGCCAAACTAGGGTCGCAGTCAATCGACGAGAGAAAATGCAGCGCGGGCCGCCCCCAAGGCAGAATGCCAGACGCGCTGACCCGCAGGTCGAAGGCACCGCCCTCTACATGTAGCGCCCGTAGGAAACGGCCTGCGGCAATCGCGCCGAACCGCAACCTACTCTCATTAGCGGCATATTGGACCGTGAGCGCCCCAGCGGGGATCGCCGTGCCAGCAAGCTTATTCAAGTCCTCAAGGTCAAAGCCGCCTCGAGTGTAGACGGTCACATCAAAGCTATCCAACAGGGCGGTGAGCACCCACATTCCAGCAGCCTCGGCCCCGCCGCGGCCCCAGATACCATGGGCTACAATTGCTCTAGGCCGCAACGATTTCGCTGTCATGTTGTCGTGCCTCTGCGAAGGAACAGGGCTTGGACTCTGTCGCGCTCGGAATCAGTCAGTCCTAGTATGTAGGTAGTCGCCGTTGTCGAAACGAGTGTCGCAGCTCCAATAAATAGTAACCGGTTTCTAGATGGTTCAAACAATGTCTCGCAGATAAGTGCCAGCGCCAACCCTGGTAGCAGCACCGCTAAAACCCGTATGACTGGATCGCGCAGCCACCCCATAGTCGCCCCATCTACATAAGTGTCCAGCAGCAGCACACGCACCAGTGCCACGAGGGTTGTAAAAGCGACCGCCACTAGAATGACGTCTTGGAAATCGCCTGTGACCCGACCAAAAAAATAGGCGACCGGCAGCATCAGGAGCGACAAGCCTCCCGCGATAATCTGGAACCGTGCCAATCTGCCAATGGCCATGTGAGCGATGCCAGTCCCGGCTGAGCTCTCATCAATCACTCCGTTTAAAAGCATCATCGTGCCAACGAAAATGACGGCCGGATTTGCTTGACCCAGCCACAACTGTAAGACGGCAGGCATTTCGACGGCCAATGGTACTGCAAGGGCACCGGCTACAAGCATCGAAACCTTGCAAGCGGTGAAGGAAAGACCCAGCATCTGTTCTCGATCACCACTTGCCTCGCGGACGTAGATGCGGGGTGTTATCACAGTCCTGAGAGAGGTCGCAAACTGGCGCGCCGCGGCGGGAATTTGGTTGCCAACTGAAAATGCGGCGCTGGCTACTGGTCCACCGATAACGTTCATGAGGATCGCCAGTCCCTGATTGCGCGCTACCGCCGACAGCGACCCTACGACGGACCAAGAAAAGATCTCACCGTGGAGACGTAGGAGCGTAACGTCGAAAAGGTGCGCTAGCTGCGGCCTCGTTTCCGGGTAGTCGCGCAGCGCGATGGTGACACCGACTATCGTTGTTGAAATTGTCACCCCTGCTGTAGCAATCGCGTAGGTCTCTAGCTGTCCATCCTCTAACAGCGTGAGGTAATAGCCGACCGGTACTAACAGCCAAGCGCTCAACACTTCAAGGAAGGCAAAGATCGCGAAGCGTTCACGCGACTGTAAGAACGCTTCGTAGGGCGCGAGGAAAGCGCCGAAGCTCGTTGCCGTCAGGATGCAGAGGTAGGAAAAGGCCGTTGCGTCGGTCAGAGCGACTGGGATGACGAGCACAGTGTTAACGAACCATAAACCCGCTGTTGTTCCAATCGCCACAATCGTAAGCGCGACCAGAAAATGAAGCCCTAACAACGAACTGAATAGGCGCGATCTCGCCTCTTTGCTCGTCGTCTCCAGCGAAATGGCACGTAGGCTTGTCGCTTGCATTGCGGCGGTTAAAAACCCGACAAGGAGTGCTACAGATATTACCGCGAAATAGGCACCATAACCTCGAATCCCCATCGCATCTAGCAAAAGGCGCGTGGTGACCAGCTTTGCGACGAGCACGCCGATAAGTCGAGCCCAAGTGACCAGACCGTTAATCGCGATGCGGATAGAGGCCGAGCGTCCGGTCGCAAGCGGGGCAGGGCTCATCGCGCGGCCTGTTCCATTATTTACTGGACCCAATGTCCGATGAGCTAATATTGTCCAGCACCGCCATCTGAGCAGGAACCTCGACACCGGGACGTATTACGCGAAACGCCGTAACCCAGACACCGTCCTTAAGCGTGATTGGTCGCGCGAAGAATGGAAAATCCGGCCGATTCCAGTCATGGCTTCCGGTCAGCAAACGCGCTCCTTGGCTGAGGCATACGTTGTTTCCAATACGGACCTGACACAGGTTGTCAATCCAGACATCCTCGCCGATCCAAACATGATTCCCGATCTCGAGAAACCAAGGATATTTAATGTTCACGCGTGGTTTACAGATGAGGCCGTTCCCAATGCTAGCGCCGAAAACGCGTAGAAGCTGCGTTTTAAGGCCATTCGGCAAAAGCCCAAGCAGGGCTGAGCGGAAAACCAAAACGTTGACGATATACCAGGCGATTTGCCATGCTTTCCCACGGTTCCCAGGAATGATGGGCTTCTGGAATTTGCCCAAGTCCAAATAAGCGATGCGACGCAAGTGGTTAGACATCAGGCCCTGCCCCGGTTAATTTCCCCCATGCCGCAGGAGATAAGTCTTGCCCCGAGGGGGATACCCTAGCGACTTTGGCCCGTCGCCCGCGAGACACCTCGAAGCTCAGCTGCGTGAGCATACCGATGGCCGCCCAAAAAGCTGGCGACAACGCTCCCCCTGGCGAAAACATCCACGCCTCAAACTGCGCGTGCACTGTAAGCGCAGTGATGTAGCCGATCAGAAGGAAAAGGAGCAGTCGGTCGCTCGGGTCGCGGGTCGCTGCGATGGCATTGAAACCACGCAAGATCACGCTGAGCAGCATGCAGAAGAATAGTGCCAAGCCAACAAGGCCGATTTCCTCAGCGATGGCAAGAAAGACATTTGCTTTCTCCCTACCGTAGCTGGACGCACCAAGACCCAGTGAGTAATCGTCGAAGCCGTAGGACACCCCGTAACCCAAACCAAAGAAACCGCCCTGCGCCGCCCCTTCGTAAGAAGCAGACCAAGTGAGTTCACGCGACGCCAAGACTGAGGTGGTGTCACTAGCACCTTTGTATATGTACTGCCCAATTATTTCGTCACTTGGCACCGGAAACAAAGCATACATCATTACTAGGATGACCCATGTAGCCGACAGAAGAAGTGTGAAGCGCCCCATTCCACGGCCCATTGCGAAAAATATTAGAAGTATTGTAGTCCCTAGAAAACTTGCACGAGCAAAAGTTGATACCAACAGATATAGAAGCATGGCTAAGACCGCGTAGCAGACCCAGCGTTCGCGCTGTGAGGTGTCTGACCCCGACATACGCCACAGTGGCGGCGGCATTGCTCCAAGAATGAGCATGCCAAGAAAGTTCGAATTTGAGGTTAGCCCGCGGTAGAGCGTTACCGCCTCATTCATTTGCACCTGCGCATCGGTAGTTGCCACCCCCCCCCATCCGGCAATTAGTGCAAGAATAGTTAACGGCCAGAGGACGTTCAATGCGCTCTTGCGCGGAGCATATTGCATCCAAAGAGCTCCGGCTGACGTGTAGGAAATCACCACCACAGAATAGGTGAGGGCCTTGGGCGCCGAGAGTTGAGGCACGTCAGACCATATTACGGAGAGCAACACCAGAACAAGAAGGCTTAACACAAAAATCTTTGGGTACCCACGCAAGCCGGTGAACAAGTTTTGCGATAATAACAGGCTTAGGAGGAGCAATAGTAGTATCAACCAGCGCATTCCAGAGTTGAGTACAATATTAATGTAGGAGACGCTGGGTCCTGCGGTAGCAACCAGTCCTAAGGCTAGCAGCGCACCTCGCATGTTTAATTTTATACGCATTCAGCTCAGTGGTCTTCCTTTAGTGGTCGAGGACGGTCCTTCAGAGCCTCCCGCCACGCAGCCATGATGTTCATGGCCCAAGCCTCAGTAGTCCAACTCTGAATGCGTGCTGCAGCATTCTGGCGCATGATTGCAACTCGTTTCGGGTCTTGTGACAATGAGCCGATCACCTCACGCAGAGCGGGGATGTCATTCGTCGGTACGACGATGCCTGTCTCACCGTTGACTACCAGATCTTCGATACAACCGCAGCAGTCATGCACTGCAACCGTGAGACCTGCGCTCATAGCTTCATTCACCACAAGGCCCCATGCTTCTGATCGTGACGGCACCACCAGCACATCCGCTGCGGTGAACTCAGCCCAAAGCTCGGCGCCCTCCAACCGCCTCCGATACAGGACGCGCGGATCGCATTTAGTCGCGGCAACTACGGTATCGCGCATCGTTCCGTCTCCCACTACCACCAGCCGCGCGTTCTCAGCCCCCGACGCGGTGGTAAAGGCTTCAATAAGCTGGTCTACGCCTTTAATCGGCTCTAGCCTACCAACGAATAGAAACACCACTGCGTCGTCCGACACTACCATCTCTGCCCGCAAGGCATCCCTGCAGCGAGGCCCCTCGACGGCCACGAAATCCTTGATGGCGCGCGTGTTTGAGGTCATGCTAGCAGGAAAGATCTTCTCAGGCGGAACACCCTGTTCCATTAAATAGCGGGCCTGTTGCAGACCACCCGGCGTGAAAGCGTGGATAAGTCGCAGCACTAGTTGCCTCAATAGGGGTCGCAGGCCGAACGAGGTGCTGGTCCATGTATCAGACATGCTGACGACCCGTGCGCCCGACAGGCGCGCAATAACGATAGCAGCTATGACGAGTGGATGGCTCCAACCCGCGACGAATACTAACGAGGGCCGAGTTCGACGAATCTCAGACAATAGCGTTCTTATAGCCTGACCCTTCGATGATGGCAGGGTACAGTAGTTCAGCTTTGCGACGTCTTGGCTCCAATCTTGCGTGACGGCAGCGCCTGTGAACCAGCCGCGAACTGAACCGCCCCACTGTTTCCGTAACTCTTCCAACACAGCGACGACATAGGGTGCCGGTTCTATCAGCACGGCCATGGCCACGTATGGGGAACTCATACCACCGCTTTAGAGATGGCTCTCTCCATCAAGGCAGTCATCATGGTTGCGTGCACTCCCCATGTGCAATGCTTGCGAACATGCTCGGCACCGCTGACGGCAAGGCTTCTCCAATAGTCTCGTGGCCCGCAAAGCACCGGGCGCAGCGTGTCCACCAGGCTATCGATCGAGCGCGGTGCGACCAAAAGGCCGGTCACGTTGTGCTTGATGAATTGCGATGGCCCCTCATTTTCGACGCCGACGGCCAATAGTCCCGTCGACATCGCCTCAAGATACGCGACACCGAACGCTTCGCGGTAGGAGGGCAGCACAAAGACGTCGGCCTGTGCTAGTTCATTAAAGACCTCCGCGTTGGTCCGCACTCCGAGGAACTGCACCCGGTCCGACAGCCCCTGCTCGGCAGCCTGTGTTCGTAAGGACTCGCGCTTTGGACCATCGCCAATGACCTTCAGGCGCCAATTCACAAAACCCTGTGTCGACAGCCTATGCAAGGCATGGAGTAGAAGGTCGATACCCTTGCCTTCTTGAAGGTTTGATACGGTAATTAACTCGACGGGTGCTATGTCCGGCTGCGGCGGAACACGCATCAGCCCAGGTATGTTCACACCATTCCATACTGTCTCGACGTGGTCGCCACGGCCGGCTAGTCGCTCGGCATACTGTCGCAGCGGATCGCCTACGACCACCAGCCTGTCTACCGACGTCAGCGCCGCGTGAAACCGTTCTGCCTGCCCACCCGATGCAAGATAAGCTGTGTTAGTATTTTGGCCATGTAGCACCACAGCCACAGGTAGCCTCTCGCGCTGCGCTACAGGCACTACCCCAGGCGCAAGTCCCTCAGTATGCACAAGTAACATGTCTGGGCGCCTTTCGGACACGAAACTTGTGGTCAGGCGGGCGCACGCAGCGTCTAGCATACAATTTGTAAGTGCGCGCAAAATCCCGGACGGCAGCGTCGGGTACCGGCGTAGGCGGATACTTTCAATACTGTCAAAACGGTCCATCTCAATATGGCCACGGTGTTCAGGCGCGACTAGGCGTTGCGCGAAGGATGGGGCGTAGCCTCGCAGCACACCTACGCGTACCCTGTGCCCTAAGGCTGCCAAGGCAAGCGCGGAATCTGAAATGAATCGCGCTGGCCAGCCCTCCGGCTGGTTCGGGAACCAAGGTGTTAAGATCAGGATGTCAAGCACCACTACTACTACTACTACTACTACTCATTTCTTCCAAGGCTGCGGTTCGGCGAGCTTGCCCCTTAAGTTCGCACCACGAGCGGCAGGCTCAAATTGTCGACGGGAATGTTCAGCAGGTCGACCACAAACACTCAATTATTCGTCCTTGTTAGCTTGAACGCTCATTTGCAGCGTCTCGATCTCTGCCTTCAGAGCTTCGTACTCAATCACTCTTCGTTGAAGAAAACTTCCCGTCAGCTTGGCCTTCGCAACCATACCCGTCGGAGTCAAGACGTATGCGTAGCGCAGCTTATTGTCGCTTGCCCGGAAGTTGCGGACCTTGACCTGCCCCTTTTCGACCAGAGCCTTGAGGCAGTAGTTCACGATGCCGAGGCTTACGCCAAGCGATTTGGCCAGCTCCCGCTGAGAGAGCTCCGGGTTGCCTTCAAGCTCTCGCATCACCCGAAAGCGGATATCGTCGTTCACCTGCTTGGTCACAGTCTTGGTGAGCCACGGCTACCGCACTGGAGGTCGCTGTGCGAATCCGTGTGGAAAGGAGCGTTCATTCGTGAACGCCTAGTTGATTCCGACGGTGACTAGAAGGCCTTAGTGAATGATTGTCCAAATTTTAGGATGTCCTCGCCTAGGACTTGCTCGCGCTTCAGTTCCTACTGCTGACCGAACTTATCACTCATCCCGTCGTCAGATCTCTAGCCACGCCCTTTGCGATGCCGCAGGCATCGCGAAGGGGCGTGGCGCGCCTTTGCAATATATCTCTGTAATTCCGGGATGGTTGTAACTGGCGTTTTCTTGGTCGGGTTTAGTGTGTGGTGTGTGTTGCATGCCTGTTAGTCGCCGATGAAGATCCATTCCGCGCCGCCACCTTCATCGAGCGGATCTTGTAAGCCCAGAACCAGCTCGTCCCCATGGCCTCGGCGTAGGAGCGCGACCGACCAGGCAGCAGGTTGTAGGCCACGAACTCGTCGATCACCACCTCCATCGCCTGCTCGTGGGTCAGCCCCTTGGTCTTGGTCAGATGATCGTAGAGAACGGCCTTTGCAAGAAAATCGCCATATTGCACAGCCCTATTCAGGCCCTGGAAGATCGCCGTGTCCTTGGTGATCGCCGCATAGCGGCCCACGGTGCCGAGCTTGGCCGGCGCCTTGTCGGCAATGTTGGCCACCCAGTCCGCGAACTTGCCGCTGGTCAGTGCGGTGTCCACTTCGCTCAGCCCCTCGGAGATCGTCGACAGCTCGCCCTCGCTGATGAGCGGCGCGATCGACAGGCGCTGGGTGGCATCGCCTACAGCCTTCAGCTCGGTCTCGAGCCTCTTGCGGCGCAGCGGGTCACTGGTTCCGCCCAGCAGCGCCACGATCTCCATCTCCCGGCGGCGGTACTTCTGGAACTGATGAACCTCGCGCAGAGCCTTCCGGTAGCCGGGCCCCATTGCCGTGAACGGCACCCCAAGCGTGCTGAGCTGCAGCGCAGAGGACAGGGCGTTGGCCACCGGCACCACGATCGAGCGGATGATGATGGTCTGCTTGGCGACGCTGATACCCGTCTGCCAGGCTTTCTCAGCGGTCACCAGGTTGCGGTAGGCGTTGTTGCCCATCAAAGAGCATGCTGGTGTCCGGCACGGCGCCCTGCAGCCCCGTGTAGAGCCTGCTGTTGCCGGTCCAGGCATCTGCCACCGACGGCATGCGGTAGCCCACCGTGTTGTTGACCATGTCGCGGCGGACCATGAAGCCGTCGTCTCCGAACTTCGCGCCGATCAGCGCCTTGGTCTCAGCCGGAACCATGGCCCAGGCATCGCGCCAGATCGGATCCTTCAGATTGGGATCGGACAGGTCAACGAACTCCTTCGTGCGGCCGGCGGTCTTGGCCTTCTCCCAGACTGCATGGCTCGCATCGACCAGCTTGGCGTTGAAGAAGACCGCGGTCTCCTCCTCCTTCTGCCGGCCAGCCCAGGCCCCCATCATCTCGCCAAGGTGCGTGCTGGCCTGCAGACCCTCACGCATCTTCGGATCGACGTGGCGCTCGTAGGCGCGGACCTGGCCCGAAATATCGCGCACCGGCAGCAGCTTCTCGCCCTTGGACTTGTGCCCGTTCAGGATCCGGCCCCGGACACGATCAACGTCGTCCTTGTCGATCCGGCCCGCCGTGCGACCGTCGATCGCATAGCCCGACTGCGGGTTCACACCCATCGCCGTGCGGTGAACCGTCTGCATGACGCCCTGCTGGTAGGTGGCATGCCCGCCAACGGCCGAGAAATAGTAGCCCCGCTTGCCACTCTCCAGGCCCGATCCTTTGTAATCGCCTATGCGCGTGTAGCCCTGCGAGATCAGCGCGGCGCGCTCGGCATCCGGCACCACGCGGAGCGAAGCACCCGCCGAGGTCTCGGCCGGAATGTAGCCCTGAAAGCCGTTGACCTTGGCGGCATCAGAGGTGGCTTTCTCCATCTCGTTCTTCCGCAGATCATGCAGGAAGCCCAAGACGAAATCGACGCCCTCCGGCTGGTCCTTGGCCATGCGCGCGAGGATGTCCCGCTTGGGCTTGTCGACCTTGTCCAGAGCCAGGAGAGAAACGAGGCGCGAGACAGCGGCGACGGCGGCATCACTGGGATTGGTGGTGAACGTCTGCCCGCCGAAGGCCGTGACCGCGTAGGCGTTGCGCATCAGGTCATCGGTCAGTGCCTCGCCGGTGATCATGTAATGCGCCAGCTCGTCGGCCTTGTGCTCCCATCCAGGCTGACTGGAACGGTCGATGCGCTTCAGCTCGTCCTTGGCTTTTCGGATCTCGGTGCGCAGCCGCTTGGGGTCCTGCAAGATTTGCCGAATATCCGCCGCAGACAGCGTGTCGCCCAGACCGGCCACATCGGCACGCCCGAAGCCGTCGAACATCGCGCTCCACTCCTCCTGGCTCGGCTCCTTGGTGAACCGCTCCGAGATCATGTCGACCACCGACTGACGCCAATCCTGACGCAGCGCCGAGACGGCGAACCGCACCCGGTTGATGAGCTGGTAGACCTTGCGGTTGGTGTCGGTGATCCCGACGATCTCGCTGACCATCTCCTGCAGGGGGACGGGCAGGGCGGTCTCGTTCAGCGTCGACACAGCGGCCTATGCCAGCACCTTGCCCTTGTCCTCATTGAGCGCGGCGCCCAGTGCCAGGCCCGCCGTGCGGATGCTGGTGCGGAGCTTCGAGCGGCTGCCCTCCAGCTCAGCCCGGATCGACTTGTTCTCGTCGCCCCGTGCCCAGTCCCAGACCTTCTTGCCGGCATCCGACATCAGGCCCGAGAGGGTGGCATCGGCCGCATCCATGAAGCCCGACGCGCGAGCCTCCAGCACCGCCTAGTCACTGCGCTCGATCTCGGCCAGCGCCGACGCCAGCTTGTCGATCGCCGCGACGTTGTCGCCTGCCTTGCGCAGCACCTTGCTCGACATCCGGTCCAGTGCGCCATTGGCCAGCGACGCCAGCCGTCCATCGAGCGTCCTGTCCGTCTGGTTCGGAGCCTTGGGCATCGGCAGCTTGCGGACAGCGTGATCCAGCCCACTGTTTTGATCGCCCAACGGTACCACATGTGCCATTAAGACCACACCGTATCTGGATCCAGCAAAGCCCGATCCAAAACCCTGCAAACCCTCTAGGATTGTCCCTGACGCGGTTCATCCGTCCATCTTAGCATGGACTTATGAAACGCAAACTCACCACCAAATTCATCGAAGGGCAGAAGCCTGATGTGTCCAAGCGTCTCGATTTTCGCGACGAGTTGATGCCGGGCCTCGTCCTTCGCATCAGCACGTCCGGCACGAAGACGTTCTGCATGCACAAGCGCATCAACGGCAAGATGCGGCGACTGACCATCGGACGGTTTCCTATCTTGTCGCTGGCCGAAGCGCGCGAACGGGTGCGACAGGCGCTCTACGATATTGAGACGGGTCGGTTCGAGGATCGCACGGGCTTGGAAGTCGAATCAAAACCCACGCTCGGCGCGGTGATCCCTGACTACATGGAGAAGTACGTGAAGGTTCACAACCGCGACTGGAATCGAAAGCAAGCCTTGCTGGCCAAGTTCACGACCCTGCACGACAAGCAGATCGACCAGATCAAACGCGCCGAAGTCGTGAAAGCCTGCGACTTGATCCGCAAATCCGCGCCGACGAGTGCGAACCGGGCGCTTGCCCACCTCAAACACCTCATGGGCTGGTGCGTCGAGCGCGGGATGATCGATGCCAACCCCATCGCTGGGATGAAACCGCCATCTAAGGAAAAGTCACGCGAGCGCGTGCTGACCGACGATGCACTTGGTGCGCTGTGGGCGACCTGTGACGCCGAAGGCTATCCTTTCGGGGATTGCATGAAGCTGTTGATCCTGAGCGGCCAGAGACGCGCTGAGGTCGCCGAGATGCGATGGTCGGAAATCGACCTCGAAAAACGCCTGTGGACCCTGCCTTCGCAGCGCGCCAAGAACGGCAGGCAGCACGCTGTCCCGATCACCGACGCGATGCTGGACATGCTGCGCAAGGTGCCAAGGTTCCTCGGGTCGGATTACGTGTTCACGACCACCGGGAAATCCCCCGTGTCGGGCTTCGGTCGCGTGAAAAAACGGCTCGACAAGGCACTACCCGTAGGCACGGAACCGTGGATCATCCACGACCTGCGCCGCACGATGTCCACGAACATGGCAATGCTGGGCGTCCCACAGCCCGTTACCGAAGCTCTGCTGAACCACAAGACAGGTGTGGTCTCTGGCGTGGCCGCTATCTACAATGTCTACTCATACGCGGACGA
>NZ_JBXEQG010000023.1:0-6894 GCF_056858395.1 Litorisediminivivens sp. KMU-197
CGGCCAAGCCTGACAGAAGGTCAACACAATCAATGAGAAAAATTCCATCTTGAGGTTCACGAAGCTGATCCTCCCAATAGACGAATTTTGGTGCGTTCTCATTTGTCAGCGCGCTTTCTAGCCTCTCGACGGGATGCAGCACGTTCCGTTTCATCCAAGTGATACGCTGCGTTGCCGACATGTCGAAAGGTGAAACCGCGAAGGCGGACGGTGACATTTGCAGCGCTCGGCGTTTCGCCTTCCCCGATGAGCTGATCTTTTCCCAGAAACCTGGAAAGCGCGGGTCGTCTTTCAGGCGGAGAATTGAGCCGACATCTTTCCGGCAGGCCGGTCCGAATGACCCTGTGTCATCTTGGTCAGATGGCGGTTCCACTGTTCCAATGCCTCGCGCTTCTCGTCCGCGTATGAATAGACATTGTAGATAGCGGCCACGCCCGAAACCACACCCGTCTTGTGGTTGAGAAGCGCCTCGGTGACGGGCTGGGGTACGCCCAGCATCGCCATGTTCGTGGACATCGTGCGGCGCAGGTCGTGAATGATCCAAGGTTCCGTGCCTTCGGGCAGAGCCTTGTCGAGGCGGTCCTTCAGGCGACCGAACCCCGATACGGGCGATTTCCCGGTGGTCGTGAACACGTAGTCCGACCCGAGGAACCTCGGCACCTTGCGCAGCACATCCTGCATCGCATCAGTGATCGGCACGGTTTGCTGCCTGCCGTTCTTGGCGCGCTGCGAAGGCAGGGTCCAAAGGCGTTTTTCGAGGTCGAGTTCCGACCAGCGCATTTCAGCGACCTCAGCGCGTCTCTGGCCGCTGAGCATCAACAGCTTCATGCAATCCCCGAAAGGGTAGCCTTCGGCGTCACAGGCCGTCCACAGCGCGCCCAGCTCATCGTCGGTCAGCACGCGTTCGCGCGACCGTTCCTTGGACAGCGGTTTCATCCCGGCGATGGGGGAGGCATCAATCATCCCGCGTTCGACGCACCAGCCCATCAGGTGCTTTAGGTGGGCCAGCGCGCGGTTCGCACTGACCGGCGCGGATTTGTGGATCACGTCGCAGGCTTTCACGACATCGACGCGCTTGATCTCGTCGATCCGTCTGCCGTGTAGGGTGGTGAACTTCGCCAGCAAGGCTTCCTTGCGCTTCCAGTCGCGGTTGTGAACCTTAGCGTGCTTTTCGATGTAATCGGGGATCACGTCGCCCAGCGTGGGCTTCGTTTCGACCTCGATGCCGGTGCGATCCTCGAACCGGCCCTTCTCGATTTCGTAAAGAACCTGACGCACTCGTTCACGCGCCTCGGCCAGCGACAAGACGCCGAACCGCCCGATGGTCAGGCGCCGCATCTTGCCGTTGATGCGCTTGTGTAGGCAGAAAGTTTTGGTGCCGGATGTGCTGATGCGCAGGACAAGACCTGGCATCAACTCGTCTCGAAAATCGAGACGTTTGGACGGATCAGGCTTCTGCCCTTCGATGAACTTGGTGGTAAGTTTGCGTTTCATAAACCCATGATACAATGGGCGGATGAGCCGCGTCAGGGACAAATCTAGATACAAGCTGCAAGTATGAGCCGGTTTGAAACTCCGAAGGAAAGAATTCCCGAGAACTCTATAGTTGACGTTGCCCGAAAGCCTTAGGGAGATTAATTGCAACCCCTCTCCATAGTGCCGCTCAAGGCAGCTTCCCATATTTTGTCAGAAACATATGGTCTTAGGATGGTTACTTGCGTACTGCGAAATCGTGAACGACTAGGGAAAATTCAACCATGACGGAATGCAATTATTCCTTAGGAGATAGTCCACCCGACTGCAGCGCCTCGCGGATATCCGAGCGAATTTCATCCAAAGTGTCATCAAACTTTACATAGACGACTCCGGACACATCGCTTGGTATTTCGATATCACCCTTATACAAAAGCCTAGTTCTTTCACGACCCAAAACTCCGAAAAACCAACCCATTTCGAAGATAACATTCTGTCGAGCCCGAAAGACTTGATCGTCCGGAATTTCGCTGGCCATCTTGTCATCAGGCGTTATCAAGATGAAGGCGAATTCGCAAGAGGCAGCCTGATCTAGAAATTCCTCATAAATTGATCGCCCTTTCTTCGGGGCAAACTCAAGAACGACAGGCGTACAGCCCATGTCTCTAAGAATTTTTACAAGTTTGTCCCGATGGGTGAGTGCGTGGCCGTGAACCACAAAAACACTTGGCGACATCGTATTATTTCCCTTTGCGGATATTTTCAGCTATTTCTATAGAATCAAAATAGGAGCTTGTCTTCGGGATGACCGAAACGTCAAAATCATGTATTTTCGAATTCCGCGCACCGATACTTTCTCTTTGGGCCGTACAGAGCACAATCCGGGCGCACCGGTTTCTTTTCCCGAAACTTCCCGCTCTAATTTCTTCAATCAAACCAAACCCGAGAGCGGCATTTGTTGTAGCCTCTTCGCCAGAAATTCTGGGGATTGAATAGTCCACAAACAGCAGATCAAAATTTCTTGCTCTGAGCGTTTTCTCTGTCTCCTCCAGGCTCTCAGTCACTTCAACGTCAAATCCTCTGCGCCGTAACTCTCGTAGATTAGCGCGAATTGAACGTGGTACATCCTCAACCCACAATATCGTCACATCTCGCGTAAGAACATCGGTCATAGCTTCAGTATCCTTCTCCCAAGTTCAGCGTGTTTAGGAAGCCACAATCGAAATTGTGTCTCATAACCTTCAAGTGCTTCAATTCTACGCGGGTCGTCAAATTCACCGGTGGGCTTACTGTAGTGGCAGACAATGTCACCGCCGTGCGCCCTCACAAACGTTCTTGCGAGATGAAGCCCAATCCCCCTTCCACGTATGCTCCGAACCCTATCTTTACGCTCAATTCTAGCATACTTCCCGAAAACTTTCCTCATCTGATCTTCGGGTATCCCTAACCCCCAGTTCCTCACATTGAGAAAAACACGGTCACCCTGCGGTTCAAGAAAGACACCGACTTCCATAGGTCGTCGACGGTGGTGGTTGTCAAACTTTGGGAAGCTGTACTTGAGCGCATTTTTCAATAGGTTACCGAGTGCCATCTTCAATAGCACATAATCTCCCACTATCTCGGGCGATTTCGAGTTTCCAGGCTCCAAGTTTTCGCTTCTCTTGATCGTGAACCGCCCCTTTGCAACTCTTCCTGCGCCCAATCCGGTTTCGTCAAGAACCAACGACCAACTCAGCGCGTCTCTCCATGCATCATCGACAAGCTCCGACCATCGATATCTTTTGAAATTGGCCTCGATTGAGCTCGTTCCGATTTGGGCAAGGGCGCGAGGTATCTCAGTAATGATTTGTATAACACCACCCTCTTGATTAACCTCACGCTTCAAAGCCTCAAGTTCAATGACCCTCTCCTCCGGTTGAAATTTCTCACCCGAAACTGCCACAGACGAAGTAAATTGCCGCATCGCGTCTATTGCAATATCACACGCTTCGATGGCTGTTTGAGTCAGTATTGAAACCGGCGTTCCGACTTCATGCCCAAGATCCGCCAACATGTGATCTGCCTTCTCCGCAGAGATCAGTGAACCCGAGGCTTCGTTTGCAAACGCATATACCGATAGAACTGATTGGATAAACTCAACTTCAGTACTCATCTGCCCGAAAAGTTCGGAAAATCCCGTATCATGTTCACTCCAAGAAAGTGAAATGCAAAGCAGCATGTCCTCCGACACTAAATCGGCCTTAATGATTATCAGGGATTCGCCGCCTAGCTTCCTTAATTCTTGCGCCATTCCCTCCCACTTGGCTGCACTCCGCCCCATTTGTCTGAGGTCTACCAAAATGAATGTATCTGAGAGATTATGAGCTTCCAGCGCCTTACTCAGCTCCGATTCCGCCCAAAAACGGCGGTTCCTGTATACAGACATGCCTCCGCCAGCATCGATCACTTCACTAGTGCCATCCAATTGTGAGTCGACTGCCAGAACGAAATGCTCAAACCCTGAGTGGTTCAGGTGCGCAATCAGACCGGAAAAGTCGACTCTTACCTCATTCTCGACCTTTAATCCTTCAGTAGCGGAGCTATGTATCTTGTTAAGTTGAAATTGCCGGACCTCGCGTTCAATCTTCTCCGAGAGTTTTTCACATGAATTCCAAAGGTCATCCCGGTCCTTCTTTGAGAAGAAAATTAGGTCAGAGTTGATGCCGCGAAACAACCTTAGTAGATACTGCTTTGATCCAAATCCAAAAACACCATAAAGGCAGGACTTTATGCCACCTATTTCCTGTCGATGTCTATTTAGGCTTAGTTCAAAGATTCTCTCAGATGAACGTTCGCAGAAGTCTTCGAAGTCTGGGACATACCTTGATGATTTTGAAATGGCTGCGTTGCCAGTTAGGAATTCACCAATCCGATACTTTTCTGGAAAATGTTTTTCGCTGACAATCTGTCCAGACAAGATCTCCTCGATCTTTTCTACTCGCCCAGTAACTGCGTCAATCTCAAATATGGACACACAGTCCACCGGAAAATTGTCTGTAATAAATCGCAGAATGGTAAGTGTTGAGCCGTTTGAAAGATGCCCGGTGCCTGAGTCTAAGTGAATGCTATCTTCAACTTCTTCTCGCGCGTGTTCGATTGCGGCTGATCTTTCCGAGATCCAAAATGATAATCGGAGCGCTATTAGTCGTAGGGCCGAAAGAGCATTTTCATCGACGAGTTTTAAGTCTCCAGTCCATGAGATCGCCAGCAGTCCATAAAGCTCGCCAGTCGTTTGATTGGCAATCGCCAAGTCTACCCATTGAGTTCCATTTATTTCAAGATCATCCGGCCAATCCAGATCTTGGCAATTATCATGGCTATCAAAACAGTAGCCGTTTTTTAACTTTCCTTTTCTTGATATTGAGGTGTCCGAAAGTCGAATTTTATATCCACTAAGTTTTCCGCCATCCGCCTTCGGTTGATCTCTGTAAGAGTATGACACGAGCTGTATCTCGTCATCGTGCCCGGAGACCCCGTTGTCGGTCTTGAGATAAAATCTTGCCGAGTGAAAACCAAATTGAACTAGCAGATCCAAAATGGATGAGATCTTCTTGTCAAAGGCTAGGGTATCGTTCTCAACGACATTGCCAATGTCTAGTACAAACTTCGTGCCAATATTTTTCACTTCAAGTACGTCCGGAGCGTATGTTTCTGGTCGATACGATCACCCTTGAGCAGCTTCTGTCAACGCTCACGCGCATGGTTACGGTTTCATTTTCGTTTTCAGACTAATTTTTCTGGCGGGTCTAGCTTGTGGGTATCACTGGGGTAGCAGTGGGAGTGAGCTTTATTGCTCCGGCGCGAGACGGGACGAAATAATCTGCGACGCGCAAAGATCAATGCTTTCAATCTGCTATCTCACAGGTTGAGCGATCTTGAGACAGCCCGTGCGGACTACAAGGCTAATTGAAAATCCTCGTGTCGGTGGTTCGATTCCGCCCCCGGGCACCACATTTTAATAATCTTATCAATGCCTTATGACCTCCGCTGCATATCGGGGCTGTGGGTATTTTGCGCTTGGGTATCAGTTGGGTAGCACTTCAGGCGGTCTGCTATTTGATGTTCGGCGCACGACTAAGGAAAGCCCGGACTAGGCAAGTTAAAATTTTCTTTGGGAAGGGGCTTGAAATGCGCAAGTGATGCGCAGATGTTTAACGCACCGGAGGTCTGACGGATCAACGCGGTTTGTACTGGCTGCGGGTGACATCGGCGTCGTCGTCAAGGTCCTTGAAAGATCCGGGCCGTGTTCTTGGGGTGCTTGTTCGGCACGTAGGTTTTCTTGTTCGTCATGATAATCTCCGACATGCGATCCGGCAGCCACAGGTGATGGACACCCTCGGGCGCGCGCAGGTCGCATTATTTGGTGGGGTTTGGTCGCCGGTCAGTAGTCGGCGTAATGGGTGCGAGCGCGCTCGGCATCGCGGTCAGCGAGCCAGTCCTCGATCTCAGACAGGAACCACGCAACGCTGGTCCCGGCCATCCTGATACGCCGAGGGAAGCGCCCACGGGCCTCCCAGCGCAGTAGGGTCGTGTTGCTCACGTTGATGCCAAGGCGCTAGAGGTCAGCGCGCGTGGCCAAGGTCTTTCGACCGTCTGCAATCTTCATCTGTCTTTTCCTTCAGCCTGTGGAGTGAAGGAATGCGCATTCCATTTCGTCAGCCGACAGGCAGAAGGTAGCGGACGCGGATACAGCAAAAAATTGTGAGGAAATTAGTTCATTCACTGATTGGATTTTTGCGCCGTCCTGCTTTGGCCAGGTCCTGACGCCCTGTTGCCGAGATTGCGCGTTTTCGGGCTTCCTTGAATGCGTGGTCGGATAGGCGGGGAAACCTATCTTTGGCCTCACGCTTCAATGCGTCGGACGGAGGAATTCTCCGCTCTGCGTCTGAGAAAATCTCTATCAGCCAGTCAAGACACTGGTTCTTTGCCAATTGGGTCGGGGTGGCCGGCTGAACAACCTTGCCGCGCAGCCATCGTCGCAATTGCTCAATATGGATACTGCAACGGACAGGTTCATTCATGCCGTGATGAAAAACATGGTCATCTCGCAGGATAAACCGAAAGAACTCTTGGTCTGCATCCTGCGGGCGTAGATCGCCGCTGTGTTTGAAATCAAGAGTGTGCCAATGGGCGCTAACGTCGCCGGATCGCAGGGCGTTTCGCAGGATTGCGAGAACCTCGCGATGCTCGGCACCTTTTGGGTCTTCCACGTTTTCAGCACGCCATGCTTCATGGAAGACCTCGCATCCAACGACTTGGAACGCCTGTCTTGGGCCTTCAAAGGGATTGGCGTTTGCGAGGTGCGATTTCGTCATCGTGCTTTCGAACCAGCTTCATCACATGTTGCGACCATGCGCCGAGGGCGTCGCGCTTTTCGTCCGC
>NZ_JBXEQG010000024.1:0-2500 GCF_056858395.1 Litorisediminivivens sp. KMU-197
ATTTTTTGGTTGCGGGAGCAGGATTTGAACCTGCGACCTTCAGGTTATGAGCCTGACGAGCTACCGGGCTGCTCCATCCCGCGACACTTTGGTTTGGCCTGGCGCCTTTCGGCGGTCTTGGGCCAGGGTCGCTTTGATCGTTTTGAGAGATACGGATCGGGGCTTATCAGGTTTGGCGATGACCTACTCTCCCACGTCTTGAGACGCAGTACCATTGGCGCGACGGCACTTAACGGCCGGGTTCGGGATGGGACCGGGTGTTTTGCTCGTGCTGTGATCACCAAACCGGGAAAGCCCCGTTATATTCCCCGCCGTTGGGCGGGGTCCAAGTCAAGTATCGTGTTGTGTTGGTGTAGTTTGCTTTGATCTTGTTCCAGAGACGGACGTGTCTGTCTTTTACTGGATCAAATCAAGCCTATCGGACCATTAGTACCGGTCAACTGAACGCGTTACCGCGCTTACATCTCCGGCCTATCGACGTGGTGGTCTACCACGGTCCTCAGGGATACCTTGTTTTGAGGGGGGCTTCCCGCTTAGATGCCTTCAGCGGTTATCCTGTCCGATCATAGCTACCCTGCACTGCTGCTGGCGCAACAACAGGTCCACCAGTGGATCGTTCACCCCGGTCCTCTCGTACTAGGGGCAACTCCTCTCAAGTATCCTACACCCACGGCAGATAGGGACCGAACTGTCTCACGACGTTCTAAACCCAGCTCACGTACCTCTTTAAACGGCGAACAGCCGTACCCTTGGGACCTGCTCCAGCCCCAGGATGAGATGAGCCGACATCGAGGTGCCAAACACTGCCGTCGATATGGACTCTTGGGCAGTATCAGCCTGTTATCCCCGGCGTACCTTTTATCCGTTGAGCGATGGCCCTTCCACTCGGGACCACCGGATCACTATGGCCGTCTTTCGACTCTGCTCGACTTGTCAGTCTTGCAGTCAGGCTGGCTTCTGCCATTGCACTCAACGAGCGATTTCCGACCGCTCTGAGCCAACCTTCGCGCGCCTCCGTTACTCTTTAGGAGGCGACCGCCCCAGTCAAACTACCCGCCACACAGGGTCCCGGATCCGGATAACGGACCGCGGTTAGACATCAAGCAATGCAAGGGTGGTATCTCAAGGGAGGCTCCACAGAAACTGGCGTTCCTGCTTCAAAGCCCACCACCTATCCTGCACATGCATGGCCTGATGCCAGTGTGAAGCTGTAGTAAAGGTGCACGGGGTCTTTCCGTCTAACCGCGGGAAGCCTGCATCTTGACAGGCAATTCAATTTCGCTGAGTCGATGTTGGAGACAGCGGGGAAGTCGTTACGCCATTCGTGCAGGTCGGAACTTACCCGACAAGGAATTTCGCTACCTTAGGACCGTTATAGTTACGGCCGCCGTTTACCTGGGCTTCAATTCAAGGCTCTCACCTCTCCTTTTAACCTTCAGGCACCGGGCAGGCGTCAGACCCTATACGTCGTCTTGCGACTTCGCAGAGCCCTGTGTTTTTAGTAAACAGTCGCCACCCCCTGGTTTGTGCCCCCAGCCCCTAGTTGCCTAGGAACCGGGCCTCCTTCTCGCGAACTTACGGAGGTATTTTGCCGAGTTCCTTCAACATCGTTCTCTCAAGCGCCTTGGTATTCTCTACCAGTCCACCTGTGTCGGTTTAGGGTACGGTCTGATGGAGGGCTATTTCCAGGGACCAATAAGCAGCCCATTCAATCCGATAAGAATGAACTACCCTCTTGATCCGTCACATCCTCCTGGCCCACGAATATTAACGTGGTTCCCATCGGCTACGCATTTCTGCCTCGCCTTAGGGGCCGGCTTACCCTGCTCAGATTAGCTTTAAGCAGGAACCCTTGGACTTTCGGCGAGAGTGTCTCTCACACTCTTTGTCGCTACTCATGTCATCATTCTCGCTAGTGATCTCTCCACCGGATCGCTCACGCGCCGGCTTCACAGAAAGTTCCCCGCGTCCAATTTCCCCGAAGGGATCAAGGACGCTTGGAACTATGTCACACTACGCTCTGCTACCATGCCTTACGGCATCCTAAGCTTCGGCTCATGGCTTGAGCCCCGTTACATCTTCGCCGCAGGACAACTTGTTTAGACCAGTGAGCTGTTACGCTATCTTTAAAGGATGGCTGCTTCTAAGCCAACCTCCTGGTTGTTTTGGTCGTCCCACCTGCTTTCCCACTTAGCCATGAATTGGGGGCCTTAGCTGTAGGTCAGGGTTGTTTCCCTCTCCACAACGGACGTTAGCATCCGCTGTGTGTCTGCCATCTAGTACTCCCGGGTATTCGGAGTTTGGTTAGGATCAGTAAGCCTGTGGGGCCCCATTACCCATCCAGTGCTCTACCCCCCGGGGTATTCGGATGACGCTCTACCTAAATAGATTTCGCAGAGAACCAGCTATCTCCGAGTTTGATTGGCCTTTCACCCCTAGGCACAACTCATCCCGACCTTTTTCAACAGGTGTGGGTTCGGACCTCCAGTAAGTGTTACCT
>NZ_JBXEQG010000025.1:0-5787 GCF_056858395.1 Litorisediminivivens sp. KMU-197
CCGAGCTTGAATGACTACCTACTAGTCCTGCAGGGCAGGAAGCTGTTCCTGACCGGTCGAGTTTCCGGACATCCCCGTTTGGGAGCGACCGTCATTGGCACATCGATGCTGATCCATGTGACAGACGATGCGCAATGGGCCCGGACTCTGTCGCGTTGGTACCGCCTAGAGGTGCCTAAGCGGGTCGACACCTCGCACTTTTCCCCCGACTTCGATCTGGAAAGCTACTGCCCTTTGGTCGGGCACGACGGACTCGGTATTCCGCTGAGATTAGCCCGCCTGGTGATGGCCAGCCGACCTACAGAATTGTCTCGAATTGCACTGGAGCATGGGCTCGATGAGCCTGCCACAGTGCTTGCTCAGATTCAGAAAAAGTGGCCTCCCGAGACGCTTCTCTGGCAAGGTACTGATAGTAAATGAGAAAAAATTCAAACCTTTTTCGCGCTAGACGTATCCGAGTCGAATATCGGCGCTTAACTACCATTTCGAATGTCGCAAAGCCGAATGAAGAGAAAGCGAAAATGACTGTGAAGACCACCTGAACCAGACGGATATCTCGGGGCACCTACTACCGGATTCCCCCCGAGGTCATCCGCAAATCTCCATCGACAACACCGGTAGACCAGTACGGAAACCACCTGATCGCAGTGCGGATCGGGACCGCGATACCTGTGCCTGAGGCAAATAGAAAGAAAAACGAACAGAAGACCCCTCTTACGCTTCAGAAGCAGGCCACTAGCTGGTTGGCGCGATCTTGGGAAACGATTACGTCCACAGATATCGGACTTCATACATGCACGGGTTTCTGGATCAAATACTGAGCCCGACTTTGTACATTACGTGGCGAAGCAAAATGCTTATGCCGTACGCATAAGCCAATCCGCCTACGTTCGCGTGGTGCAGGCAGATCGAGGCGGGTGAGACCTTCGGTGAGATGACCGGCTTTGCCTTTTGTCTTCCCTGATTGAGCGCGTTGACGAGCTCGATCAGAGAAGAAGCGGACCTTGCGGCGGTGATGTTCGGCGGCCTGCACGCCAAGGGCTGTCGCGACACGCGTTATGCCAGTCCCTTGGCCACCGATCAGCATGACGATCTGGGCGGGGACCCATCGCGATCTGTTCGATGATTTGGATGATATAACGGGTGTGTCGCAATTCTACACTGACCCGGCCAGCCAAACTCAATTCGTCGTCTTTCAACGGCATTCCGATGGTGACGCCGCTGCGACCGGCGGTATGATGTCTGCGATGTTTATCTCTGCCCATATCTCTACCAATCCACAATGCGTGGATTGACGACCACAGAAGAAGCTCGATTGAATTGGATGGAGGCGTTTCTCGCGCTTCCAAAAGGGGGTGTTCGAGCAGAGTTTCCAGATGAAAAAGCCTGCGCGGCCCGTCTTGCGGCGATCCGTTGGCCTGGTGGTGTCCGCTGCCGGCGATGTCAAAGCCAGGATGTAGGCTTTCTGGAGTTGCGAAAACTCTATCACTGCCGAAATTGCAGTAGGCAATTTTCGGTAACGTCGGGGAGCATTGCACACCGTTCGCGTCTTGAGCTCAACTTCTGGTTCATTGCCGCAGAGGACATCATTACGGCACACGCACGAGGCGTTGCCGACGCATTGTTGACCGGACATGATCTCGCAGACCGGTACGGAGTTTCCTATGCGGCGGCGTACAGATTGAAACAGTTGCTGATGCGTGACCTAGCGGCACCTTCGGGCCTATTCCGCGCAAGCGTTTGTGTTCACCGTGTCACCATACCCCCAGATGTCGCGTGTTCTGACCTAGATCGGTTCTTCTGGCTTGTGGCTCAAATGACCGCACCCGTGCCTGGCTTAGATTGATCGTAATTTCCTGTTGAGTTAACGAGATAGCCTTTCCACAGCAGAGACAGTTCCCCGCCTTCCTGTGCTGGAAGGCGGCCCATAAGTCTGTCGTGAAAGGAGTGAAAAGCTACTCGAAAGCGCGGCCATGACCCGGCCGGAATATCTGATGGTGATCTGCGAAAAGAGAGGCTTATCTAGAAATAAACTAACGAAATCATACGGTTGACTCAGGCTAATAAAATTCATCTAAAAGCGCGGATTCTTGGATTTGGAATTTTCACGCTCTGCGCGGACATCAACGGAGAAGGCAGAGCAAGGAAGGAATGACAACGACAAGTGCGCAGCGCGTGCCACACAACTGAACGAACCTGAACGGGAAGACCGGCCATTGCCGGTAACGGCAGGCGGTCTCCGCAGGTCTCCCACCACGCAAACAAGTTCCTGACCCGGCTTCGGCACGGGAATGGAGCAGTCATGCCGACGCGCAAGGAAGGATTTGCGCCGCGTCGGAGCACCTCAAACCCAGCTGCCCAGGAGTTACAGGGCGCTGACCCAGCACATGCCACCGGGGAGATCCCCACGCCCAAAAGAAAGAATTACTCATGGCGGAAACGAGAAAACACCTGAGGCCGACGCCGGCGAAGAGCCGGGCGGTTCGCAAGATCCCGAAAGCCTCGAAAGGGCACTTCGTCGGGGAGCTGGTCTATGACGACATCAGCGGTGAGCCTCAGCGCCTTGGTTTTGCTAGCTACACGGAATTCAAGGCAGCTATGTGCCTGATTTACCGGGACGACTTTGCGGATATCGAAGAGCAGCTGGCATCGTTGCCATTCAACCACCCGAAAGGTGCCCGCAGCGAGCACTTCTTTGATTTTCGGTTCACCACCAAGGGTGGACAGAGAATTTGCATTTCCGTCAAACCGGAGCGGATTGCCAAGACCTATGTCTATCAGACGACGATCAGCGCTGTGAAGAAGGCGGCGATTGGCAATATCTGCGATTCTGTCGCCACCGTAACCGAGCGCAACATCAGTCCGATCGAGCTTCACAACGCCGAACTCTACCATGCCGCTCGTCGGCCCGAACCTGCGATGGATGAAGTGGTTGTCGATGCCCTGTCACGGCTTGACGGACCGGTTTCCATCAATCAGTTCCTCGAGGACATCGGGATTTCCGGGCGGGGTTTTTTCAGCGTGGCTCGCGCAATTCGCTTCGGCCACGCGCGAATTTTCAAGCCTGAGAAGATCCGCGGTAAGACCCTGATCGAACGTGGGGAAGCCGCATAATGGCCGCTCCGTTCAAGAAAAAGCATAAGATCCTTTTGGAAAAGGATTGCGAGTTTGCGGTTGGCATCCGCAAAGGGCGCGTTCTCGAACTGCGCACAGAGGGCTATTTCGTCTTCTGGGAGGAGTGGGCCGATCCCGAGACGGGTGTATGCCACGAGAGCACCGCCGGAATCATGAGTTATGATGCCATCGTCACCGAGAATAACTACGGCACCCTCAAGATTCTGAGACGGCCGCTGGCTAAACCGTTTTTATCGCGAACACATCCGTCGGAGCGAACGTCTGCCCACGGAAATCGCGCGTCAGCGGTTCAAGAAACAGCATGTCCTGGCGATCCAGGACATGCTCGACGCTGGTGAACTCCATCAGACCCGAGACGACTTCTGCGACCGGATCATCGATATCGTCGCAAAAGGGAAAAGCCGGTACGACAAGTACCTTGCGGCGCTCGCAATTAGTGAAGGCAAGCGAGGGGGCGCGAGAGTAAAGAAATCCAGGAAGGAAATCGATAAGTCTGTTGATTTCCATCAGGGCTTCAAATGCGGGCAGACCATGTGGAAATGGTACTGGCAGTGGCGCGTGGATGGTGACGATGGCCTTTTCGACAAGTACCGGAATTGCGGGAAATATCATCGGTACGATGATGCAACCGACAACTTTATCGTCGCTATCCTCGGCACCCTTTGGGACGAAGAGCGGGTTACGATCAAGTCCTTGGTTGAAAGCGTTCACAGTAAGCTAGACGCCGAAAATGAGTGTCGTGAGCGTCTTCCTGTTCCTGCCGCAAAGATGAAGAAGGTCGGCTACGACTACATCCTGCGCTTGATCAAAGAGCATGCGCCCCTCGATCACAAGATCCGTAAGAACGGCTGGGACAAGACCTACAAGGACCTACATAGCCTTGGCTTGGGGATCGAGACATCGCGGGCTTTGCAGCGCGTTGAAATCGACGAATATGCCGACCACCATGCTCATCGACCCGGCGGGTTATGAGACCGCCCGACGCGTCGGACCGGCCGAATGGAACAGCCCGGCGGCGATTTCACAGTTTCTGGACGCCATTACGAAAGGACGGAACACCCAATGACCGATCTGCCCACACCCGGACCTGTGCGACGCCTTCCCGTGCCAACGCGCCGGCAAACACTGATGCTGACCGGCCTTGTGGCCATCGGCGGCGGTGCCGCGCTCAACTGGGACTGGCTTACCGCCGTCGGCGCCGCACCACTGATCCTGAGCCTCGCCCCCTGCGCCGCGATGTGCGCGCTGGGGCTGTGCATGCGCGGGGGCTCTGCGTCCTGCGCCAAGAACGATCTGGCGGCAAAGCCGGACGCGTCGACCGACTGACCCTCAATCGAAAGGAAACGACATGACATACAAGACCGAGATCGCCGCCGCCGCGCTTGCCGGTTTGCTGGTTGCAACCGCTGCCCAGGCGCAGGACGCGGCACCGGAGGCCGAAACCGGCAAGATGCCTATGGCCGAAGGGCGCATGCAGGGCGACGCCATGAACGGCATGGAAGGCATGCCGGTCTCTGCCGATCACCCCAGCGAGAGCCTGAACCGCGTCATGGCAGATAAGGAAGCTTCCTTTGAACCGGTCGCGCCGCGACCCGTACCATTGGCCGAGATCACGGGAAGCGCCGGTGAGACGCTGACGCTGACCGACCCCGGTGGCAAGATCCGGGCTGTCAGCTTCGCATCCGACGACTGCGGCACACCCTGCGCGGCGCAGCAGGCGCGGCTTGCCGAGGCGATTTCCGCGATGAACGCCAGCCCAATGCGCGACATGGTAGAAGTCATCACTCTGGGGCGCGCTGCGACGGCTCATGCGGACAGCTTCCAGAACTGGACGCAGGATCAGGGCGCGGACGCAGGGGCCGTCGCCGAGCTGGCCTCGGCCCTCGCGGAGGGCAGCGCGCGGACCGGGGACCTGCCCATGATCCACCTGATCGACCGGGGTGGCCGTCAGGTCGGCATCTTCCACAGTGCCCAGTTCCGACCGCTGAACCTCGTTCTCCACATCAACGGGCTGACCAATGCGCATCCGCATCCCGAACCCGTCCTGATCGAGCGGCTGCTTGGTTGGCTGCGATGACGCGTGGCGCGATTGACGGGCCCGACTGGCTGCTTGCCTTGCGCCGGTTTGCCGTGGCGACGGTTTTGGCGCACCTGATCTGGGAGGCCGCGCATGTCCCGCTCTACACCATCTGGGTCGAGGACAGCTGGGGCGAGATCGCCTTTGCCGTGCTGCATTGCACCGGTGGCGACCTGTTGATCGCGATGAGCGCATTGCTGCTGGCACTTTTCCTGTTCGGCTCGGGCGGCTGGCCGGGCCAGAGCTCGGCTCCGGTTCTGCTGGCAACCGTGGTTTTCGGCGTTGCGTATACGATCTTCAGCGAGTGGCTGAACATCACCGTGCGGGAGGCATGGGCCTACCGCGACATCATGCCCGTGATCCCGATCATCGACGCCGGCCTGACGCCGGTGCTGCAGTGGCTGGTCGTTCCCGTGTTCGCCTATGTCACCGCGCTGAAGCGCTGGCCGCTGCGGAGGGCTACGGAAGCTTGATGCCGCTTTGTTCGGTGCGTTCGCGGTTCTGCGGGCCAAGCGCGTTCGGGCAACCGGTCCCCTGCGCAGGTGTTTGTACCATGTCGCGGGCGTGGTGATGAC
>NZ_JBXEQG010000026.1:0-5186 GCF_056858395.1 Litorisediminivivens sp. KMU-197
AGGACGGCGCGGCGTCTATTTTGGGTATTGTTGATTTGGCTGGTCTCGGTTGTTGCGGCTGTTGCGCATGGGGCCTGGCTGGGGACTGGGGAGATTGATCTGACGCCGGGATCGCGGGCGGCGATCAAGGCGCGGGTGCAGAGCGGTGAGCCGGCGCTGTCGGCGGGCGACATCGTCGAGGTGTTTTCCAGCTTTCCGGTGATCGTGGCCGGCACGCTGGACGGGCCCGGGGGCTATGCGACGATGTACGTGCCGGCCGGGGCCGAGGTGGTGGGCGCCTATATCACCGACGCGGCGGGCAATCCGCTGCCGGCGCGTCCGGCGCAGGCGACGACCGGCAGCGGGGTGTCCAAGGGCTGGGGGCCGAAGGGCCAGCAGGTCTTCGACGTCACCAGCTTCGGCTGGCAGCCCGGGGACACCACGCTGTGTGCGCTCGCGGGCTACACCGCGGCGGATTGCAACGCGGGCCTGGCCTATATCTACGGCGACACCGGCATCTTCTATTCCACCCGCGAGGACACCGCGCTGTTCGCCGACGGGTCGGACATCGCGACGCTGGAGAACGGCTACCTCGTCGATCCGACGAACGGCACGCCCTGGACCACCGTGGGCGGCACCGGCACCGCGCGGGTGCACAACAAGTGGGATGCGGTGCAGATCAACGCCTTCGGTTCGGGCGGGTCGATCTTCGACAACGGCTTTTCCACCTCCGAGCAGACCTCGATCACCGGCGGGCGCGGCGCGACCCCGTTCCGCTCGGGCAGCCCCGTGGCGGGCCCCGACAGCGGCAGCGACTGGGACCGCTACGGCACCACCGGCCCGTGGCAGCGCATCCAGTACCCCGGATCGTGCCGCGCCGACGATCCGGCGATCCCCGGCGGCGAAGGCCCGGCCACTGGCGCCGGCTCGGTCTATCCCGAGACCACCGACCCCGGCGTGAACTCGGTCGAGGTCTGTTCCGACGCCTCGACCACCGGCTTCGACCTCAACGCCTCGGACGCCATTGCGCTGCCCGCGGGCACCAATGCGGTGCGCTTCGCCTTTGGCGGCATCGCCGAGGCCGAGGTGTTTTACGGCGCGCTGCGGCTGCGGGTGACCGACCCCGAGGCGCTTGGCCCGATCAACGCAGAAGGCCACGGCGGCGACAGCGCCGAAGGCGCCTCGGCCGGCAACGACAACCCGTGGCGTTACTGGGTGGCTGGGTCTTCGGCCTATGCGGTGCCCGGCCCCGATGACATCGTCGTCGGCATCTCGATCGTGGAAGTGAACGGGGCGCCCTACGCAGGCGGCAATATCCCGCCCTCCGCGACCGTGCGCTATCGCGTGACCTATGCCAATTCCTCGCTTTCGCCCCTGAACAATGCGCAGATCACGGCCACGTTGCCGACGCAAACCACCGCGACCTCGAATTTCGAGGTGGTCTCGGGCGCGGACATCCGCCCGGCCTCCAACCCGACCGGTGGCACCTTCAGCTTTGCCAATATCCCCACGCTCTCCAGCCTCGCCTCGGGCGCGGTGGAGTTCGACGTCGCCACCAATGCACCCGGCGGCGCGGTTGTCACCGCCGACACGCGGATCATCAGCAATGAATCCGGCCCCGGCACGGATAGCGCAAGCGTCAATGTCTCGCCCGCCCCGGTCGAGGCGCTGCCCGGCTGTTCCGGCGCGCGCTTCTCGCTGGTCGACTGGGCCACCGATGCGCCGACGCTGGTGGGCCAGACCGTGCCGATCTCGCGCTATGGCATCACCGGCTCGCTGGTGGCGAGCGACCTGTCGCGCCCATTCCGCCCCGCCGCCGTCGGCACCACCAACCAGCTCTACGCGGGTACCGGCGGCAACCCGATGCTGGATGCGCAATACGTCGACCTCCGCGTGACGCTGAGCCAGCCGCTCAACGGCGTCTACTTCTACCTCGCCGACCTGAACCAGGACGAGAGCGTGACGATCTACGGCGAACGGGTCGGCCAGCGCGTCAGCCCGGCGATGACCGACGGGCCGGGCAGCTTCCCGATGACCCGCGTCGCCAACGATGACGGCTCCGTCACCGGGGAACGCAACACGGTGTTCGGCAGCGGGGCGGGGCAAGCGGTGCTGGTGGGGTTCTCGCAGCCGATCGACACGCTGATCATCCGTCACACCCCGCTGGTGTTCAGCGGCTCCGGCCTGTCGGGCGGCGACGGCATGCATCTTGCCGATATCCAGGCCTGTGCCGATTTCACCGATGCGCCCAGCGGGCTGGGCGATGCGCTGCACAACTTCATTGACGGCGATGCCTTCCGGATCGGCGCTTCGGTCACCGGCGACACCGGCCCCGGCAACGCCGCCAACGCCGACAGCGACGACGACGACGGCGTCAGCATCCCGCCGATGACCCAGGGCATCCTGACCACCATCACCGCCGAGGTGACCGGCACTGGCGGCCTGCTGCAGGCCTGGGTCGACTGGAACGGCAACGGCACCCTCGAGGCCGGCACCGCCGAGCAGATCGCGACCGACCTTGCCGACGACGGCCTCGGCCGCGACGAGGCGGCGGGCGACGGGCAGATCCAGTTCGACGTGGTCGTGCCCGGCGATGCCGTGCTCGACCAGACCTATGCGCGCTTCCGCTGGTCCACCCGGCCCGCGCTCGGCGTCACGACGCCGGCGGCCAACGGCGAGGTCGAGGATTATGCCGTCGTCGTCGCCGCCGCGCCGGTCGTGGACCGCGGCGATGCGCCCGAGAGCTATGGCGACCCGCAGCATATCATCGCCGAGGCGGGCGTGGCGGGCACCTACCTCGGGGCGACCCCCCCGGACCCCGACGCCGCCGCGCAATACAGCGCCGACGCCACCGGCGACGACCTCGACGGCAGCGACGACGAAGACGGCGTGATCCTGCCGCAACTGTTCCAGGGCGGCACCTCAGAGGTGACGGTGATCGTCAACGAGGTCACCGGCGGCGTCAGCGGTGTGACCGGCGCGGTGGCCTACCTGCAGGCCTGGGTGGATTTCGACGGCGACGGCACCTTTGACGCCACCGACATGGTCGCTTCCGACCTTCAGGACGGCTCGGCCGGCGACAAGGACGGCGTCCTGAACGGCCGGATCGTATTCGACATCGACGTGCCGGCCAATGCCACGCTGTTGCCCACCTTCGCCCGCTTCCGCTGGTCGACCACCGCGGGCGTGGTGCAACTGGCGCTGGACGGCGAGATCGAGGATTACACGCTCACCATCTCGGGCGACGCCCCGCCGGTGACCTGCGATGCCGGGCTCTACATGATCTCGGGCAACGACTCGGTGCTGCGGCGGTTGCAGTTCTCGGCCGGGCTTACCGGCTATACCCTCAACCTCCAGGACCTCGGCGCCGCCGGACAGGACCTGAGCGGCAGCTGGGGCTACAACGAGGTCGACGGCTATCTCTATGGCATCGAGGACGGGCGGCGCGATCTCTGGCGCGTCGACGGCAGCGGCACTTTCACCGCGATGCCGAAGCCGCCGGGCACCATCGAAAAGGGCAATACCTCGGGCGACATCCTGCCCAACGGGGTAATGGTCTATGCCGTCAACAACAGCTCCTTCCAGCTGCTCGATCTCTCGAACCCGAATGCCTCGGTCGACAATGGCCTGCTGGTCCTTGACAGCAACGTGACGCCCGAGGATTTTGCCTACAACGCCATCGACGGCAATATCTACGGCGTCGATTCCGGCACCGGCCAGCTGTTCCGGGTGTCGGCCAACAACGGCAACGCCAGCGTCGGCTCCGAGCTGGTGACCTTCTTCGGACCGGCAATCTACACCGGCTTCTATGGCGCGGTGTGGTTCGACGACACCGGCCGCCTGTACATCTATGACGACGACACCAACGAGCTTTTCCTCGTCGATACGGTGACCGGCGTACGCCAGCTGATCGCCACCAGCCAGACCGACGAAGGCGGCAGAAACGACGGTGCCTCCTGCCGCGGGCCTTCGGCCATTCCCTTCGGCAGCATCTCGGGCAACGTCTACATCGACCAGGACGCGTCCGACGTGAAGGACGGAGCCGAGATCAACCTTGGCGGCGGCATCGCGATCAGCGTCTACGACGACAATGGCACGCCCAACGATCTGACCGACGACACGTTCCTCAGGACGGTGGACACGCTGGCCGACGGCACCTACCAGGTGGCCGGCCTCTCCCCCGGATCCACCTACCGCGTCGAGGTGGACGAGACCGACACCGACCTGCCCGCAGGCTCGCAGATCGGCACATCCAATCCGGTGGTCGGTGTGGTCGTCACGCCCTATGGCAACACGCCCGACATCGACTTCGGCTTCGATCCGCAGGAATCCGACCTGTCGATCACCAAGGTCGCCTACAACAACGGCAGCAACACGGTGATCACCCAGGCCGCGCCCGGCGATCTGGTCGACTTCGTGATCTCGGTCAACAACGCCGGCCCCGGCTCGCCCTCGGGCGTCACGGTGATCGAGAAGCTGCCCTCGGGCTTCCAGTATGTCAGCGACAACGCCCCGGCGACCGGCGATTATTACGACCCGGCCAACGGGGTCTGGTTCGTCGACGAGATCCTGCCCGGCGCGGTCGAGGAGCTGCGCATCACCGCACGGGTGCTGGACACCGGCAATCACGTCAACGCGGTCGAGATCATCGCAAGCTCGCTGCCCGATGTCGACAGCGACCCCTCGGTGGGCGCCGCGGTCGACGACCTCAACGACGGGCTCGCCGACGACGACGAGGACAGCTACGCCATCTCGCTCTACGCCGGCGAGCGGCAGCTCTCGGGGCGGGTGTTCATCGACAACGGGGGCGGCGGCGGCACCGCGCACGACGGGCTGGTCAACGGCGGAGAAGCCGGCGCCCCCGCCGCCCGGATCCGGATCACCGACAGCACCGGCGGCGTCATCGCCTCACCGCTGATCGACGACGACGGCACCTGGAGCTATGCGCTCGACGCCGACCACAGCGGGCCGATCACGCTGGACGTCTCCGGCAGCGCGGCCTACGTCCCGATCTCCGAGACCAAGTCAGGCCTGCCATCGCTGGTCGATCCCGACCCGCGCGACGGCAGCTATACCTTCACCCCGGCGGCGGAGACCGATTATGCCGGGCTCGACTTCGGCCTCGTCGCCGCGCCACGCCTCACCGAGGATCAGACCGTCGCCGTCGAGGCCGGGCAGATCGCGCTGCTGAGCCATGAATACCTGGC
>NZ_JBXEQG010000027.1:0-1435 GCF_056858395.1 Litorisediminivivens sp. KMU-197
GACAGCCGGAAAATTCCAGCTTCCGGCGGTCCAAGGTTGGGGAGCAGTACACAAACCCGCAGACTCTCGTTATGAATGAGGGAGCCTTGGGGGGCAGGTCATCTCTCGGGATTCTGGAGAGCCAAGTCCGGGATTATGAACGCGCACAGCGCGTCATCGATGCCTATGAAGCGCAAATACTGACGCTGGATGCGATCTTCGAGCGTTTCGTCACGGTCCAGAACGCGGCCTTTCAATCGGTTCTTGATACGATCATTGCCGATGTCGGGAAATTCTATGCCAAGCTCCACCCCGATGAGAGCGTCGATAACGTTCGCCTGACGATGGTGGGTGAGGAAGGGGTCGAGTTTCAGTATGCCTTCCACGGCCACGAGGTTCAGCCGCCACGGAAATATTTGAGCGAAAGCCATCTGAATTCTCTGGGCGTGGTGCTATTCCTCGCCAATGCCCGCATCTTCAATAAGCAAGCGAAGTTTCTGGTGCTCGATGACATTGTCACCAGCTTCGACACGTCCCACCGGCGCCGGTTGCTGCGCCTGCTGCGGGACGAATTTTCCGACTGGCAGATCATCATTCTGACCCACGAAAGTGTCTGGTTCGAAATCATCAAGAAGGAGATGGCCCAGCACGGCTGGAAGTTTCATGAAGTCCGTGCGGACGGCCCAAACGGCATTGTGTTGGACGACTCCCCAACCAGCCTCAAAGAGATCATTGCGCAGAAGAAGGGCAAAGATGACGTCACCAATGATCTGCGTAAGCTCCTGGAGTTAGTGCTCAAAGAAATCTGCGCCTCACTGGAAGTCAAAGTAGCCTTTCGTTTTAATGAGTGGAATGAAAAGCGCATGGCCGACGAGTTAATTAGCCAGCTTCGATCCGCGCTCGGTGACAAGTCTCCCGATCTCAAAAAGCATGCTGTGTTTTCTGATCTGGCCGGGTCCGCGCTCGTGGCCAATCTCGTGTCGCATGACAACACGGACAAGATAGTTGGCGAAGATATCGATTTCCTCCTGGAGGACATCGAGAAGCTTGCCGCACTCTTCACTTGCGCCGAATGCGATCGCTACATTTCGGCGAAGATTGAAGTCCCCGGCGAGAAAACTATTTCCTGCAAGTGCGGAAAAACTCGAATCCCTTGGAATAGGATTCGAGCCCAACATTTATCGAAAGAAAATTTGGGTGGTTTTCAACCGGCGATTGGCGACGTTTCCGAACCTTTCTGGGCCACGGAGACGAACGTCCAGCCTGCTCACCGTTCGACTGCAACACCCATGTCTTGGAGCCTTGATTACCCTCGTTATGTGCAAGCGCAACGAGTGACCGCTTCCCGCCCTTTCGGCAAAATGATCGATATGTGTGCCGTAGTTTCACTATGAGACCGGACAGACATTGATGTGACTATTCTGGTCTACTGCTGGGTCAGGTGACGATCCAAGAC
>NZ_JBXEQG010000028.1:0-1363 GCF_056858395.1 Litorisediminivivens sp. KMU-197
GATGATGTCCCAGGACGTGGTGTAGCTCGCCGTGGGCCTCGCGCTTTCAAGCGGGCCGAGCTGGTCAGTCGCTCTGTGCTGCAGGCAGGCTGACACTGAGATCATCGCAGACAGGGGCGAGCGTTTCCAGCGTCATGTATCTGGCGCGCTGGACCGTCCATTCCTCGGTCTGCTCCATCAGGATCGCGCCGACGAGGCGCCGGACAGATGCCTCGTTCGGAAAGATGCCGACGACGTCCGTCCGCCGCTTGATCTCGCCGTTCAGACGCTCGATCGGATTGGTGCTGTGAAGCTTGGTGCGATGCTGGGCCGGGAAGGTCATGTAGGCCAGGACGTCCTCCTCGGCTCCATCCATGAGCGTGGCCAGCTTCGGGAGCTTGCCGCGCATCTGGTCCGCCACGAGCCGCCACTGGGCCTTCGCCGCCGCATGGTCGGGCTGCGCGAAGGCCGTGGCTATGAAGGCCGATACCACCCGGCGGCTGTTCTTGCCGGCATGGGCGAGCGCATTGCGCTGGAAGTGGACCCGACAGCGCTGCCAGGTCGTGGACAGGACCCGAGCGGTGGCAGCCTTGATGCCCTCATGCGCATCGCTGATCACAAGCTTCACGCCGCCGAGGCCACGGCGGACGAGGTCACGCAGGAACTCGGTCCAGAAGGGCTCGGCCTCGGAGGCACCGATCGCCATGCCCAGCACCTCGCGCCTGCCGTCGGTGTTGACGCCCACTGCGAGCGTGACCGCGACCGAGACGATCCGCCCGCCCTGGCGCACCTTGAGGTAGGTGGCATCGATCCAGAGGTAGGGCCATTCGCCCTCGATCGGCCGCGTCAGGAAGGCGTCCACACGCTCGTCGATCTCCTCGCACAGGCGGCTCACCTGGCTCTTCGATACCCCAGTGCCGCCCATGGCCTGAACCAGATCGTCCATGGACCGTGTCGAGACGCCATGGACGTAAGCCTCTTGGATCACGGCTGTCAGCGCCTTCTCCGCAGCACGCCGGGGCTCCAGGAAGGAGGGAAAGTAGGAGCCGGTGCGCAGTCGGGGGATGCGCAACTCCACGCTGCCCGCTCGGGTCTGCCAGTCCCGGGCACGGTAACCATTACGCTGCGCAAGACGCTCGACGCTCTTCTCGCCGTAGTCGGCGCCCGTCTTGATGCCGACCTCCAGGTCCATCAGCCGTTCGGCGGCGAAACCGATCATCTCGCGAAGCAGGTCGGCATCAGCGCTCTTTTCCACGAGAGCGCGCAGGTCCATCATCTGTTTGGTCATCGGGTGTTGTCCTCGGTTCAGGTTGGTGGTCACAACCCGACCCTACCGAGAAACCCGATGGCCACCGCAAGCTACACCACGTCTCGGGACGTCACC
>NZ_JBXEQG010000029.1:0-1211 GCF_056858395.1 Litorisediminivivens sp. KMU-197
GAGTTCCCGGATCAGGCCCGGGATGATCTGCCGATCACTCGATGATCTTCGACACGACGCCCGAACCGACGGTGCGGCCGCCTTCGCGGATGGCGAAGCGCAGGCCCTCTTCCATCGCGATCGGGGCGATCAGCTCGACCGAGAACTTCAGGTTGTCGCCCGGCATCACCATCTCGGTGCCTTCCGGCAGGTTCACGGTGCCGGTCACGTCGGTGGTCCGGAAGTAGAACTGCGGACGGTAGTTGGCGAAGAACGGCGTGTGACGGCCACCCTCGTCCTTGGTCAGGATGTAGCTTTCCGCCTCGAACTTGGTGTGCGGCTTGACCGAACCCGGCTTGCAGAGAACCTGTCCGCGCTCGACGCCCTCACGGTCGACACCGCGCAGCAGCGCGCCGATGTTGTCGCCGGCTTCACCGCGGTCCAGCAGCTTGCGGAACATTTCGACGCCGGTGCAGGTCGTTTTCTTGGTGTCGCGGATGCCGACGATCTCGATCTCGTCGCCGACGTTCAGCACGCCACGCTCGACACGACCGGTCACAACCGTACCACGGCCCGAGATCGAGAACACGTCCTCGACCGGCATCAGGAAGTCCTGATCCACGGCGCGCGCCGGCTGCGGGATGTATTCGTCCACGGCCGCCATCAGTTCGCGGATCTTGTTCTCGCCGATTTCCGGGTCACGGCCTTCCATCGCCGCCAGCGCCGAACCGGCGATGATCGGGATGTCGTCGCCCGGGAAGTCGTATTCGGAGAGCAGCTCGCGGACTTCCATTTCCACCAGCTCGAGCAGTTCCTCGTCGTCGACCTGGTCGACCTTGTTGAGGAACACCACCATCGAGGGGATGCCCACCTGACGGCCGAGCAGGATGTGCTCGCGGGTCTGGGGCATCGGGCCGTCGGCGGCGTTCACCACCAGAATCGCGCCGTCCATCTGCGCCGCACCGGTGATCATGTTCTTGACGTAGTCGGCGTGGCCGGGGCAGTCGACGTGCGCGTAGTGGCGGGCGTCGGTTTCATACTCGACGTGCGCGGTCGAGATGGTGATGCCGCGGGCTTTTTCCTCGGGCGCGCCGTCGATCTGGTCATAGGCCTTGAAGTCGCCGAAGTACTTGGTGATCGCCGCGGTCAGCGTGGTCTTGCCGTGGTCGACATGGCCGATCGTGCCGATGTTGCAGTGCGGTTTGGTACGCGCAAACTTTTCCTTTGCCATG
>NZ_JBXEQG010000030.1:0-1185 GCF_056858395.1 Litorisediminivivens sp. KMU-197
CTCACGATGACGGGCTGGCTGCGCCATCGGGATAATGCATGTCGATCGGGACGTTGTATCCGATCGCGCTGTGGGGTCGGTCCTCGTTGTAGTGTCTACGCCAACCTTCCAGCTTTTCGCGGGCGTCGGCAAGGCTCATGAACCAGTGGGCGTTCAGACATTCCGCCCGGAGCCTGCTGTTGAAGGCCTCGATGAAGCCGTTGTCCGTGGGCTTGCCGGGCCGCGAGAAGTCCAGGGTGACGTCGTTGGCATAGGCCCAGAGGTCGAGGTCGCGGGAGATGAACTCGCTGCCATTGTCGACCCTGATCGTCTTCGGGTAGCCGATCCTGCCGCAGACCTTCTCCAGCGTCTGCACCACATCCTCCCCCCGGTAGGCGAACCGCGGATCGGCCGCTGGACACAGCCGCGAGTGGGTATCGACGACGGTCAGAATTCGGAGCTTCTTGCCCATGGCCAGCTGATCGTGGACGAAGTCCATAGCCCAGACATCGTTCGGACCGACCGCTTCCTTGCGATCCTCCCGCAGCTTGGCCTTCACCCTCCGCTTCGGATGCTTGTTCCTCAGCTGCAGGCCCAACTCGTTGTAAATCCTGCGGGTCTTCTTCATGTTGATCACCCATCCCTCACGCCGCAACAGCACGTGGACGCGGCGGTAACCGTAGCGCACCCGCGTCTCCGCGATCTCCTTGATCCGCCGTTCGACGGCCGCCTGGTCGGTGCGGCGGGACTTGTAGTGGAACGTGGAGGTGTCGAAGCGAAGGGCCCCACAAGCCCCGCGGATCGATACGCCCCAATCGATGCACATCCCGCGAACCAGTTCGCGCATCCGGCCAGGCTTCAGAGCTTTCGGCGGATAACGTCCTGCAACATCTCCCGATCGAGTGTCAGGTCGGCCACGATCTTCTTCAGCCGTGTGTTCTCGTCCTCGAGCGCCCTCAACCGACGCATCTCGTCCGGCAGCAGACCGCCGTATTTCTTTTTCCAGTTGAAGTAGGTCGCCTGGCTGATCCCCGCCTTGCGACAGATCTCCGCGACCGGCGTTCCCTGCTCGCCTTGCTTCAGGATGAACGCCTTTTGCGCCTCCGTGAACTTCGATGCCTTCATGCGTTTCCGCTCCTCTCCCAGCCAGGAAAGCTTAGCCGAAAACTCCAGCTTCGAACGGTCCAGTTTTCAGGGGGCAGAGCA
>NZ_JBXEQG010000031.1:0-802 GCF_056858395.1 Litorisediminivivens sp. KMU-197
TGTCCAAGATTCCCCACTGCTGCCTCCCGTAGGAGTCTGGGCCGTGTCTCAGTCCCAGTGTTGCTGATCATCCTCTAAAACCAGCTATAGATCGTAGACTTGGTAGGCCATTACCCCACCAACTATCTAATCTAACGCGGGCCGATCCAATTCCGATAAATCTTTCCCCCGAAGGGCGTATAAGGTATTACTCACCGTTTCCAGTGGCTATCCCTTAGAACTGGGTACGTTCCCACGCGTTACTAACCCGTCCGCCGCTCCCACCGAAGTGAGCGCTCGACTTGCATGTGTTAGGCCTGCCGCCAGCGTTCGTTCTGAGCCAGGATCAAACTCTCAAGTTGAAACGCTGTCACCAGCGTATCCTTGACGTCCGAACCTCTGCACATCTCCGATACTTCAGGTCCGCTTTGGGGGCAGAACCATATGTCCACCCGGCTAGGAACGGACACGTATCGGAAGTCATCTGTCTGTCTGTGCTTCAGGTCTCCTAAGAAACCGAAAGTCCATACAAACAGTGAAGCTGACACCGGTCATCGGTCACACTCGAAAGCGCTTCCTACCGGCGTTGATATACAGACGTCCATCCGTCGAAACGAACCAAACCGCCCACATATCTCTTCAGATATTAGCAATGTCAAACAGCGTGAGACAAATAACAACCGGATGCGCCCTAACTTCTCGGCGCGCCCGCCCGTCATAAACCTCGATTTTCTCCGCCTCGTCTGCGCCAGGTCCGCGTCCCCGCTTCCCCGCCGCCCCGTCTGGCGTCCCGTCCGTGCGCCTCAGCGCCGCCGGTGAGGGG